>WSYB01000019.1 GCA_009773645.1 Geobacteraceae bacterium | reverse complement strand
CGGGACAACCGACTGCCAGACCTGCCACAAGGCGAGCAACGCCGCTTCCGGTCTCTCCGCCGGCCACCTGATCCACTTTGCCACGGCAACCGTATTCACAACCTACACTGCCACACCGGGCAACCGGAGCAGCGGCGGCAACTACATCTTTGCCTGCCCCTCATGCCATCCGCGGAACGTCAGCAGCCACGCCAACGGTCCGGTGGCGGCCAATTCCGCAGCAAACATCTTTTTCGGTTTCAGCTCCGCCGGGCGCAACCCGGCTTGGGCCCCCGGCGGGACCACCGGCACAGATACCCAGGGTTTCAATTATACCAACGGGACTGGCGGCCAGTGCAACACCACCTATTGCCACTCAAGCGGCACAAACGTAAACGGTAACAACGCCACTTACACATGGGCGACGGCGCAGGGGACCATCGGCTGCAAGGGTTGCCACAACTACACCACCGGCAGCGGCGCGCTGATAACCACCGGCAAACACAGCAAGCACGTGGACGGCACAACTTACAGCTACAGCTGCGCCAAATGTCACAACGCCACCACCACGAACGGCACCGGCATCACCGACAAGTCAAGGCATGTGAATAAGGACAAAGACGTGGTATGGGATGCGACAAACAGCGACGGCACGGCCTATGTGAACGCCTCAACAGCCTGCTCCAACATTTACTGCCACAGCCAGGGAACGACCTTTCCCCAGCCTTATACCGGCGCGGGGAAAGCGCCGCGCACCGCCGTAACATGGGGCGGTGGCCAGACCCTGGGGTGCGACGGCTGCCACGGCAATTCCACCTACACGGGATATCGTAACGCCTTCCCGTTGTATGTTTCCGGCGCTCCAAAGGGAAATGCCCATCAGTTACACGCCGACACCAGAACTACACCTGCTAACGAACCGCAGTGCCTGCACTGTCATAGTGCGACAACAACGACCAATACATCCATCACCGGTTATGCCAATCACGTGAACGAGTCGTATAACGTCGCAGCCGGCGGTACCTACAGGGATGGCGACAATGTCGGCGGCGCAGCGGTAGCAGTAACCGTGAATTACACTTACAACGCCGGCGGCAGCTCCTGCAACACCGTCTCCTGCCATCCGACCGGGCTTGGTGACGCGAATAAGGCTGCTACTGTTGCCTACTGGAATAACAATCATCAGTGTGCCGATTGTCATAAAATCGACCTGGTCAACACAAGCGGCTACCACCACGCCATGAGAAACTACTCGGGCAGCGGCGCCGCCTACCCGACGCAGGCGCCCCAGGGAGATGCCACCTCCGGCACGAACTCCAACAACAGAAGATGCACCATGTGCCACGTGGACCACAGCATCTTCAGCCCGATGCTCAACATCAACAGCAACGCCAGGGCGAACAACCTGAGGACCGACATTGCCGTGGTTCCGACCGTTACCGGCGGTTACACCAACAGCGACTACATCGGCACATCGGGGGGGACGGGGGGCATCTGCATAACCTGCCACACCACCGAACTGACCAAGAGCACGACCCGGATACTGACCGAGACCAGCTCCACCAAAAGCGCGGCGATACCGTTCACCAGCTACTCCGGCTCAGCCCATGAATACGCAATCGCTTCGACCATGACCGGGCCGAACGGCGGAACGTTCCAGGCCAACTGTTCCAAGTGCCACAACGGCAGGGGTAGCGGGACAACGCTTGAGCCGTCCGTCTTCTCCTCCTTGACGACCGCCACCCACGACAGGAACGTCAGAAGGCTCTATGCCTCGCTCGGGGCAAACCTGGCCGACGGCAACGACGAGAACTTCTGCTACCGCTGCCACAGCAAGACGGGCGATACCAACCCGGGCGGCGGCCCGGTCAAGACCGTGGCCAACAAAGATTACTACAGGACGGCCACGATGAGCAATGACGCGGAAGGGATATTCGCCCTCTTCGCAAAGACCAACAAGCACAATGTGGCTGGCTACACCGGGCGGCACAAACCGAGCACCTCCGCAGGGAATGAGGACGGAACGTATATCTCCAACTCCGCCAACAAGCACGTGGAATGCGCCGACTGCCATAATGTCCACAGCGCCACCGCTGTAAACCCAACCAGAGGGGCGCCGGGAGTGGATCCGACCAACAGTGTCAGCAACTGGACTGCGCCTACCGGTTACGCCTCGGTCAGTGTTAACGGCGGCGACGATGAGTACAGAATCTGTTTCAGGTGCCACAGCGGCTACAACACAGGCCTCACTTCCTGGAATGCCGCCTGGACGGACGGCGGAAAGGAGTTCAGCACTAACAACGCCTCGTATCACTGGGTGGAGGGTGATAAGGGGGCTGCCAAGGCCGATACCACCTATGGCAACTTCAATACAACCTATGTTTTCAAAATGATGCCCAGGTACAACGGCTTTACTGACGCGCAGTTAAGAGGGGTGAAAATGCGCTGCTCTGACTGCCACGGCTCCGACAGCGCGGAGAACAACCCGAACGGTCCCCACGGCTCAGCCTACGCGAAGATGCTCAAGGTTCCCGTCGGGAGCTTATACACCGTCTGGAACAGCGCCTCCAAGTACGGCGACACCAATATCTGGTGCTACAACTGCCACAGTTCGACCTTCACCAACACCGGCTTCAGCTCCGGGGGAAGCAATTATCACACAACTAAGCACAATGGCTATCAGTGCATGGACTGCCATATCAAGGTACCCCACGGCTGGCAGATACCGCATCTGCTGAAGCCGTACAACATGCCGGCGAACTACGCGGCGGACAACGCCCGGTACAACGGCACGGGCGGTACGGGCGGCATCGATATACCACTCGGCAGCGCCAATTGGAACAAGAGCGGCGCCTGGCAGGAAAGTGGTTGCGGCAGCCATCAGAACTGCAATTAATACCGCACTCTCGCAAAAAGCCTGGATTATGTCAGGCCTTGTTTTTATAATGGGCTCATGCTTACAGAGGCACTAAAAAGCGAAAAACTCACAATAGTCCTGTTTTTGCTGCTCCTTGCCCTTTTTGTCATGGAAGGAGAAACACAGAAGGTATCAGGCTATGCGTTCCTTGGTCTTGCGGCGCCATTGGTCCTGAATCTTCTGTTTTGCGTTTTTCACCATATAAAGAGGACAAAAACATGGGATATGGCGCAGGCAGGTTTCATCCTCTTTCATGTCGCCTTTCTGATAATCATTGCAGGGGGCATTACAACCTATTTAACCTATTCCATCGGCTATGCGGAGGTCGTGGAAGGGGGTAGTTTTACCGACAGCCGTGAAAGTTATGCCGGCTGGAAACAGAGATTCGGCACCAGAAGCGGAACAGGGATAAACGTCGCAGTCAGGAAAATTCACCTTGATTTCTGGGAAAACGGCCAAATAAGGGAATATTTCAACAATATTGTCATTAGGGATGGTATAAAAGATCAGGAAGCGACCGTTAATGTAAACGGCTCGGTTAAATACGGGAGTCTCCTCATCAACCTTGCCCGCTACTACGGCCTTGCGCCCCATTTCAGACTGACCACCCCCGATGCGACAAATTCCGGCTATGTGTACATAAGCAGCACGGCAAAGACAAACAACTTCGCCATTCCTCTGGTTAACTATAAGGCGCAGGTATCATACAGGGATTTGACCGACAGGAGAGTGCGGATAAGGGTCCGGCTTAACGAACTTGATTCAATTGAACGAGTCATGCGAATTGGCGACAGTATCGACTTGGGCGCCGGGAAACTGACCCTGACGGACATAAAAATCTGGAACGGGTTAACGGTGGTTACCGATTCCGGCAAATGGATAACATACGCGGGCTTTTCATTATTCCTGCTCGGGCTTGCAATCTATTACGGGACTAAATTCTTCTGGAGTGGGAAGTAATGGTTGACCTGGAAAAGACGTTTTTATTCGCTTCCATCATAGCCTGCGCCTTGAGTTCCATCTTCCATATATACGGCTGGATATTCTCCAAAGAGAGGCTGTTCAGTTGGGGAAAAGGGCTGATCTGGCTGTTCCTGATGCTCAACACCGCCACAATAGCCGCGCGCTGGCATTATCAGGGGCACGGGCCGTACATTACCCTCTATGAGGTGCTTCTTTCCAATGTCTGGGTAGCCACGGTCTTTTACCTGATATTTGTCAGCAGACGCAAAGAGTTCAATGTTATCGGTGTGTTTGCCATGCCGATCATCCTCCTCTCGATAGGGGCGGTTGCAATGTCGCCGGCGGAGATTTCCCGCCTTACCCCTTCCTACAAGAGCATCTGGCTGATTGCGCATGTTCTCTTCGCAAAGCTCACCTACGGAAGCATCCTCATTGCCACAGCCCTGTCATCTACGGTGATCCTGAGAGAATACCCGGACGTTGAAAAGCTTTTTTTCCTGAAGCGGCTGCCTGAACCGGAGCGCGCCGACTTGCTGAGTTACAGGTTGATCGCAAGTGCGCTGTTTTTCTGCTCGATCATGATCATTTCCGGCTCGATCTGGGCAAACCAGCTTTGGGGAAAATACTGGGGATGGGACCCGATAGAGGTATGGTCGCTGGTATCGTGGCTGGTCTATGGCCTTTATCTCCACTTGCGGTTTACCTGCAAGTTCACCGGGATGAGGGCCTCCTTTTACGTACTCGCTGCCTTTGCCGTGACGGTATTTTCGCTGTTTATCATGCCATTTGTCTTTCCAACGGTACATAACAGCTTTATGTTCAGAAAATAGAGGGATGAAGGTTGTCAAGCATCCCTTCTTTTAAATTCGCCACTTTATGGTAAACTGAAAAACTAGAAGGCGTTGCCTTCCGGCAGCATGCAAATTTCGTATGAGGATAAACGACAGGAGAAACATGATGCATAGCCGAAATATGCTCCTCAGGGGTTTGGTGATCTCGGTTCTGGCATTCGTTGCCTGGGGGTGCAGCAAGGCCAACGATAACGCGCCGACAATCGACAGCAGCGGCAAGCACCCGGCCGGCTGGGTAACAGCCGCCACGGGTGGAAACCACCCGGGCGCTTACCTGAACAGCCCTGACCAGTGTTTTGAGTGTCACGGCAGTGACCTGACGGGCAATCCCCAGACGGGGGGGATAGCCAATGTCAGCTGCTTTGCCGCCAGTTTCGCCGGATTCGCCTGCCATCCCGACGGCCCCCTGAAGCACCCGGCTGGATTTGCCGACCCCAGCGCCCACGGCGCCAAGGCCAAGGCCGCCCTGGCCGGGGTGAACGGCTTTGCCTTCTGCCGGAGATGCCACGGCGCCGACTTCAATGGGGCAACGATACGCGGCGCAGCGAGCGCCTCGTGCTTAAACAATGCCCTCTGTCACGGCGTCAACAACGCCCCCCATTCGCCCAAGCCCTGGCTGGGCGGAGTCAGAAGCCATACCAATACCGATGTGACCAACGCAGCGGTCTGCGCCCAATGCCATACCGGCGGGGCCAACTCCGCGCGCAAACCTTCGGCGACCGAGGAAATAGGCGCCACCGGCTGCTTCAACGCCACCCTCTGCCACGGCCAGGTCGGCCACCCTGAGGGGTGGGCCAACCCCGGACAGCACGGCGCCGCTGCCAAGCTGGCGCCGAACAGCAATACCGGCATGGCCTACTGCAAATTATGCCACGGCGCCGACCTGCACGGCAGCGGCTCTGCCGACAGCTGTTTCTCCGCCGCTCCCTGTCACTCCAACTCTCCACACTCGCCGCCGCCGTGGCGCAGGACCGTGCCGCCCATTACCAATCGCACCCACAGCGCTACCGACCCGGGCAACGCCTCGGTATGCGCGGGCTGTCATCTCAACAACCAGCGTCTCACGACCCCGGTCGCCGTGCCTGCGGGAACCGGCTGCTTCAACAGTACCCTTTGCCACGGCATCGTGGGGCATCCGGCCGGCTGGGATCTCCCCGCCAACCACGGAGTCAAGGCCCGTTCGGCGCCGGGGCCCGAAAGCGGCTATGACTACTGCAGAGGCTGCCATGGCGACGGGAGCGCTCAATTCCCCCTGTTTCAGGGGGGCCCTGCCCTCACCTCGTGCCTGAGAACCGACGCCTGCCACCAGGCAGCTTCGCCTCACCCCAAAAAGCCATGGCTCGGGCCATCACTGTCCCACACCAATGCCAGTGAGCAGAACGCCGTGGTCTGCAGCATCTGTCACACGGGGGGGGCAAACCTGACATCGATACCACTGACCAAATACGGCCCCTATGCGGCAGGCTCGCCGGGGTGCTTCAACAATACCCTCTGTCACCCCAACCTGGGAGACTGCACGAACTGCCATAGCCGCACCCAGGGGATCGGCCGCCGGATCATTATCGGCGCCGATGGTGTCGCTGGTGGTGATTTCGCCCTCGCCTCCCATCACGTGAAGAACTTCCCGGTCAAGATGGCCACCTGCGATGTCTGCCATGACCAGGCGAATCACAAGAGCGTCGACACGGCCAATGGGGTGAGAGTCCTCCTGACCAATCAGGACACCGGCGCCCAGATCGCCTATGACGGCACCGGCGCAAGTCTGGAGCCGTTCTGCGTTTCCTGCCACAACGGCAACGGCGCGGCGATCCAGCCCGTTCCCTTCCAGCCCTTCAAGGATTCCGGAGACGTCACAGCGCCTCCCAACATCAACTGGACCGTTGGCGCCATGGCGCACAGTTTCGGCAACGCCTGCTATAACTGCCACGGCAATTCGGCCGGGACAGCCAATACCGCGTCCGGCACCACGAACAGCCCCAGGTTCAACGGCCACGGTTCGGCCACACCAAAACTGCTGCAGTTGCCCTTTGACCCGGCCGCAACCGCCAACACGGCCCCGGCCAACTTCTGCTACAACTGCCACGGGGCTATACCGGTCGGCACCGCGCCCGCCATCCAGCCGCTGTTCGGCAAGGCCCGCCACCATACCGGCGCCCTCTGCAAGGACTGTCATAACCAGCACAGCGCCAAGGCTGGTACGCACACGGTCGGGTCCAACATTGCCGGTAATGCCATCAACGGCAGCACGGGGGCTCAGCTTACCGTCAATCCGCTCTTCTTCGCTGCACCTGCTGCCGCTAACTTCACCGCCAGGACCACCGTGTCGGGCACCGATCTGGAAGCCACCCTCTGTTTCAGGTGCCACAGCGCCTTTGCAGGGGTCCTCCCTACCTCGGCATCGCTCGCAGCACAAGTGCCGGGCCAGACATCGACCGATCAGGCCCAAGAGTTCAACCCGAACAACGTAGGGAATTATTTAACAGTTGGAACGGCTAACTGGGACGTTAATATTCCATCCCCAGAAACAGCCGGCTCCTTCCATCCGGTGCTGGCCACGGCAGGAAACAACCTTGGCGCAATCCATCTGACAAACCTCACCGTTGCCTCCGGCTTCAGCAGAACAACGAGAAACCTCATGACCTGTAGCGATTGCCACAGTTCGGACAACAATACCGACCCCAGCGGACCCCACGGCTCCGCGGCCGGCTTCATCCTCAAGGGGCCGAACACTTCATGGAATGCAACTCTCACATTATCTACATCGGGTATGCCCGCCGACACCTTCTGCGCCAACTGCCATGATTCAACCTTTGCCAACAGCCGCTTTCCTGCCCATACCAATCCAAATCACGCGACGTTCTTCTGTTTTGACTGTCATTCGGCGATCCCCCATGGAAGCCAGCGGCCGGGGCTCCTTGTCGCCCCTGCCGGTGTTGACGCAGGGGTCCCCCCTGCGCCTGTGACGGACATTGCTCCCTATGTGGCAAATCCGGGTTCTGCCTCCCGCCTGCGGATCAAGAGCTATCCGGGCAACAAAGCCACCAACTGGGGCAAGCCCAACTGCAGCGGAGCTATCTGTCATTAATGACAGCTTTAACGGCAACACATGCCGCCGAGGCCTCTGTTTACGGCAGATATGGGCATGCGTTACACCTGTGAGCGCGTTTCGGGAAGATGGAAGGTCATGAAGGTGAATACCCTGAGCAATAAGACGGTGCAGACATACGGCAAATGATGGCCAGCCGGAAACGAAAGGACCTCGCAGGTTTTGAGAAACCTGCGAGGTCCTTTGATCTTCGATGTTTCCCGATTCCCGATGTTCCCTACTCCCTGAAGACGCTCCGCAGTTCGACCGTCATGTCTTCGAAAATACCCACTCGCACCTGCTCTTCCTCAGCGTAAATTTCGGGCCTCCCATACCTGCCGTCAGCGGTCAAGGTGAAAACCATTACGGTATTGGCCATCGGATCGACCAGCCAGTATTCCCTGACCCCCGCCCTCTCATAGCGGTTGAACTTGTACTTCATATCTTTCTTGGCGGTGGCGGGGGAGAGTATCTCCACGATCAGATCAGGGGCGCCCCTGCATCCCAGGTCGTCCAGCTTAGATCGGTCGCAGACAATGGAGATATCCGGCTGCACGACCGTCGTGATGTCGTCATCCGCTTCCTCTCCCGCCGGAATCCGGACGTCGAAGGGTGCGGCGTAGACCCTGCACGGCTTTTCGGAGAGGTAGTTGGCAAACTGGCGAAAAAGCTCGCCGGACATCTCCTGGTGCCTTCGCGATGGCGCCGGCGTCATGTTGTGGGGAGCGCCGTCGATCAGCTCCCACCGCTCGCCGTCGTCCCACCCCAGGTAATCCCGGTAGACGTAGGTTTTTCTGAGATCAACCGCCAAAGGCCCCATGGTCAACTCCTATCTGTGCACCTTCCCAACCGGGAAAGGTCACGAAAACAGCGTTCGGTAACCGGCCTGCGCCTCTTACGCTCTCAGGAACTCCCTGCCGAACGGCGACATCTCCCGCAACCGCCGGATGATCGGCGGGACCTCACGGATAATGAGGTCTATCTCCCCGGCGGTATTGAACCTTGACAGGGAAAACCGGATCGAACCGTGGGCGCAGGTAAACGGCACCCCCATGGCCCGCAGCACATGGGAGGGCTCCAGGGACCCGGAGGTGCAGGCGCTCCCGGACGAGGCGCATATCCCCTTTTCGCTCAAAAGCAGAAGGATCGCCTCCCCCTCCACAAACTCAAAGGCGATTGACACGGTGTTGGGGAGCCTCTCCGCGCCCCCGCCGTTAATCCGCGCATTGGGGATTAGACGCATCAGCTCTTTTTCCAGCCGGTCTCGCATCCCTTTCACCGCAGTGTTTTCTTTCTCCATATGCCGGGCTGCCAGCTCACAGGCCTTGCCCAGGGCGATTATGGAGGCGGTGTTTTCGGTCCCGGCCCGGCGGTTTTTCTCCTGATGCCCCCCCACCATGAACGGCCTGAACGGGACCCCCTTCCGCAGGTAGAGGGCGCCGGTCCCCTTGGGGGCGTGGAGCTTGTGCCCGGACAGGGAAAGCATGTCAATAGCGGAGTTTGCCATATCGAGAGGAATCTTTCCCACCGCCTGGACGGCGTCGGTATGGAAGAGCGCCCCCTTCTCCTTGACGATCGCGCCTGCCTCTTCAATCGGAAAAATCACGCCGGTCTCATTGTTGGCGTACATGATGGAGACGATGGCCGTGTCGTCATCAATCGCCTTCCGCAGTTCGTCCATGTCGAGCCTTCCTGCGCTGTCCACGTTCAGCTCCGTAACCCGATAGCCGCGCTTGGCGAGGTTGCGGCACATGGTCAGGACCGCTGGATGCTCGACCCGCGTGGTGATGATGTGGCGCTTTTCCGGAAAGACTTCGAGGGCCGAGCGGATTGCGGTATTGTCACTCTCCGTGCCGCAAGCAGTAAAGATGATCTCGTCGGGAGAGGCGCCCAACAGAGCGGCCACCCGGTTTCTCGCCTCATCGACCTTTTTCTGCACCTGGCCGCCGAAAAAGTGCATGGAGCTGGGATTGCCGTACAGTTCGCAAAAATAGGGGCGCATCTCCTCGAAGACCGCTTCATCGACCTTGGTGGTGGCGTTGTTGTCCACATAGAGCTCTTTCATCCCTCCACCTCCTCCACAGTGATGTCATCGGCAACCAGTTCACGCAGCTTCTGCTCCACAAATTTGGCCGTATAACCGGAGGAGACGCAGCCGGCGCACGCCTTGCGGAAGGCGATCTGCACCTTACCGCCGTCTATGTCGATGAGCTCCAGATCCCCGCCGTCTGCCCAGAGCTGCGGCCGTATCTCCTTCTCGAGGACATCCTGGATAAGCTGCATCTTGCGAAGATTCGTAAGTTTTTCCGGCTTTTTTGTCTCTTCTTTCGTCTTTTCCCCCAAAACTTCGGCGATCAGCGCCTTGATCTTCGGGATGCATCCGCCGCATGCGCCTCCCGCCTTGGTAAAATGGGTCACCTGCTCGGCGGTGTGAAGGCGGTTTCCGGCGATGACCTTCCTGAGAAACTGGTCAGTAAGGCCGAAGCATTTGCAGACGATCTCCCCTTCCATCGCCTCATGTTCATGGTCATGGCCGTGGGCGGGGACCGCATGGCCGCGATATTTGGCAATGGCCACCTCCAGTGCCTCCTGTCCCATGACGGAACAGTGCATCTTCTCTTCGGGGAGCCCCCCGAGGAAATCGGCTATCTCCTTGTTGGTGATCTGTAGAGCCTCATCAAGAGTCTTTCCCTTGATCATTTCCGTCAGCGCCGAAGAGGAAGCAATGGCGCTCCCGCAGCCGAAGGTCTGAAACTTGGCATCAACGATACGTTCCTTCCCGTCATCCAGCTTCACAAAAAGCTTAAGCGCATCTCCGCAGGCCAGGCTCCCCACCTCTCCCACAGCATCAGCATCCTTTATCTCTCCGACATTTCTCGGGTTCAAGAAATGTTCTTTGACTTTGTCCGTGTAATCCCACATAAATCCTCCACAATGGTTATTTGCATCAGGGGGAATTATACCCCAAAAGCTCTGTATTTGTCAGCAGCCAAAAGAGAGAAAATGCCGACTATTTTAGTAGTAGATTACAAAAGACCCGTTATTTTAAAATGAACTCCCGCCCGGCGGCCATCACTGCCTGCAGGCGTTCTTCCGATGACGCTTCACCGTAAACCCGTACCACCGGCTCTGTCCCGGACTTGCGGAACAGGAGCCAGCTCCCGTCTTCCAGGACGAATTTGCTCCCGTCGATGGTCACCGTCTCTTTCACCTTCACCCCGGCAAAGGCATCGGGAGTCGCCTTGATCTTTTCGGGAAAGCACGCCTCAAGTTCCGGCGAAAGGGTTATATTCTCCCGCTTGGTGACATAACGCCCCACCCGGCCATAAAGCCTCTCCAGAAGGCTTCTTACGGACATCCCCTCACGGGCCACCATTTCGGCAACCAGCAGGCAGGCAAGGATCCCATCCTTCTCCGGTACATGACCCTTTATGGAAAGCCCGGCGCTCTCCTCGCCGCCGATGATGATCTTGTCCTGGCTGATCAGTTCGCCGATATATTTGAAGCCGACCGGGGTCTCATAAACCTCCACCCCGTGCTTCGCGGCAACGGCGTCGATCAGGTGGGAAGTAGCCACGCTGCGGGCAACCCCGCCCTTCATACCCCTCTCTCTGATGAGATAATCGAGGAGCAGGGCAATTATATAGTTCGGTTCGATATACGCACCGTCTTCGTCCACTATGCCGAAGCGGTCCGCATCCCCGTCGGTGGCGATCCCCAGTTTTATGGAGGGGTCCCCCTTCACCAGTCCGATGAAATCCATTATGTATTTCTCGGCGGGTTCCGGCGGGAATCCGCCGAAGTATGGGTCGCGATGGGCGTTTATCAACCTCACGTCGACCTTGTGGGCATTGAGGGGTTCCTCCAGATAGCCGCGGGCAGTACCATAAAGAGGATTGACCGCAATCGTGCCGAGTCCGGCGATGGCGGCGAAGTCGACCTTCTCTGCAAGGCTTTCCAGATAAGGGGCTTTTGGATCTATCTCTTCCAGAAGGCCGCTGCGCAGGGCATCATCCAGATGGCGCTCCTTGTAGCAGATTTCGCCCATCATTGCATTGGCCCGTTGTTCGATATCGCGAGTTGTCTCCGGCAGGGCAGGCCCTCCCCAAGCAGGAGAAAATTTGATGCCGTTGTACTCGGAAGGGTTATGGCTGGCGGTAAAGTTGATGGCTCCGGCTGTCTTACGGCGCAGTACCTCGAAAGAAATCACCGGTGTCGGAGTATCACGGTTACAGAGATATGTTTTAACTTCCGCGCCGGCAAGGACCCTGGCGGCCTCCCTGGCGAAGCGCTCCCCCATGAAGCGGGAATCATACCCGACAATTATCCCCTTGGACTTCTCTCCCCCGGCAATCACGTGGTCAGCTATGGCCTGCGTAACAACCTTTACATTTTCAAAGATAAAGTCCTCACATAAAATTCCGCGCCACCCCGATGTCCCGAAGGTAATTCTTCCCATAAAGCCCTCCCCATGATTCAAACTCTCATAATTGCTTATAAGCCACGGCATAGCAAAAAGCTCCACATGCAAGGCGCGCAAATCCTATAGAATGAGGCGTACGGAAGTCACGCCGCAAAGACAAAGGATACAGCGCAACGCCACAGAAGGACTTTTGGCGAAGCCGTGTTAAGGTTAATATATAGGTATCCATCAGTCAAGGAAAACGGCCTGTTGAAAAGGATTTTTCCTGTTGACTTTTTTCTTTCAAAATTGTTAGAGTAACTTTGTTGCACGATTACGCAGAAGAAAGAAAGAGGAGGTTTTATCATGCAGTGTCAAACGGTTCTTCCCGGTACCGAGTGTACCTTCTGGGGAAAACAGGGATGCATATTTTCTGACGGGTCCTGTCAGGTTGTAGTGGAGAACTGTGAAGGATGTGAACGGGTTGTCAATGGCTCCATTGGCAAGGTCTGCAGTGCTTATCCTGCTCCGGAAAAGAAGTGGACGGCCGGTCTCTGCAACTTCGCCACCCATGTAAAAGTGGAAATCAAGAGCGAAGAAACCAAGGTCAATCCTCTCAAGGCATCCAAAAAAGCCGCCGGTGGCAAAAAGAAATAACAGCCTGTTTCTTCCTGTCTCAAAAAGGGAGGATTTTTTCCTCCCTTTTTTTATTTCCAAAACGGGTATCAGGAGAACGCCGATGCCTTTCGACTACCTTTCCTGTCCAAAATGTGGGGGAAACGTCAAATCGTACCGCAATCCCATTCCCACGGTCGATATCATCATCGAAATTGCCGGGGGAATAATCCTTATTGAGAGGAAGAATACTCCATTGGGTTGGGCTCTTCCCGGCGGCTTTGTGGATTACGGTGAGACACTGGAACAGGCGGCCGTAAGAGAAGCAAGGGAGGAGACATCGCTCGCTATCTTTAACCTGCGTCTCTTGGGTTGTTATTCAGACCCCGGGCGGGACCCGCGCCAGCATAACATCTCCACGGTTTTTGTGGCGGAAGGAGATGGAACGCCCAAGGCCGGTGACGACGCTGCAAACTTGTCGGTGTTCCCTCCGACTGGCCTGCCGGAGACCCTCTGCTTCGATCACGGGAAGATTCTGGAAGACTATAAGCAACTGAAAAGCAAAGGATTGATCTGAGAGCTTTACATCAGCCGCTGTTTCCATCCATCGGTTCAGGAAAAGATATGAATATCCGGTTCATCTGCCAGTATCCCCATATCTGCAGCGTAGCGGAAAAAGGTCTTCACCCCTTCCACATGTCTGGGAGTCAATTCATAAGAAATGGTCCTCCAGTAGTCGACAAGGGCCTCACGACCGATCCATCCCTGTTCTTGACAGCCGGCGGCAATCTCCTCATACGAGTCATAGGCAAGCCGCTTTGCCTCAAGGAGTTCATTGCAGAGGGATCTGACCTCGGCTTCCTTTCCTTCCACGGCTTCCCGCGTCACTATCCAGAGGGCAAAGACAAATGGAAGGCCGGTAAACCTGTCCCAGAGATCACCCATGTCGTAAACGTGCAGTCCATTGTCCCGCATTCCCTCTCTGAGAGCGGCGTCACCAATTAGAAGGATCGCGCTGAAAGAATTCAAGGCCTCTTGCAGCGAGAAAGTTGAGTGCTCGAATCTATTTACAAAGCCGTAGTTTTTTCTCAGAATGATTTTCAGCAGGTTAACCGAGGTATCGGAGTCGGTGGTAAGCCCGATGGTCTGGTTATTCAATTCCTCTATGGGGAGGCGGGAGAAAAGAAGCACACTCTTAACCGGTCCCACAGCACTGATAGAAAGATTGGGGAGGAGATAGTATTTTGCCGGGAATTTGCCGTATTCAATGGAAGAAGAAGGACTCAGATCAATTTCTCCGCGCCTGAGCATGGAATTAAGCCGGGAAGGAACCCCTTTGACAAACTGGTAATTTGCACAACTGAAGTTGTTTAGTAACGACGCAAAAATCGGGGTGCAGTTGGCGTATTCTATATGGCCGATCCTGAGCATCACCGCTTCCTCCCGCATGGAAAATCCACGTATCCCTTCATGGCAGACATACCTCCTGCCCAAAAAAGAAGGCGAGAATCATATCTCGCCTTGCCAGCCGTTATGCAATAAATCAAATCGCTACTCGTTTTCCGAAACATAATCCATATAATCTTCCGCCGTCATCAGTGAATTGAGCTCCTCAGGGTCGGTGATCTCTACTACAACCAGCCAGCCGCCATCATAAGGGTCATCATTCAGAAGCTCAAGAGCCTCCTGCAGGTCCTCATTCACCTCCTGCACAGGCCCGCTCACCGGTGCGTAGAGTTCAGCAACCGTCTTTCTTGCTTCCACGGAACCGAACGAGTCGTCCTGCTCCAGTTCATCACCCGCCTCGGGAAGCTCGATCGCCGTTACGGTGCCCAACTCCTGCTGGGCGTAATCAGTTATCCCGATTACCCCCTTCTTCCCTTCGACCCTGACCCAAATGTGCTCTTTACTGTACTTCAGCTCCTCAGGAAAATCCATACCTACTCCAACACCATCCTTTCCAGAAAACTCGTGTCGATATTCCCCTCGATAAAATCCTTATTGGCCATGATTCTCTTATGAAACGGTATCGTGGTCTTTATCCCTTCAATAATATACTCATCCAGGGCTCTTGCCATCCGTCTTATGGCATCGTCCCGGGTTTCGGCGTGAACAATCAGTTTTGCAATGAGCGAATCGTAATGGGGGAGTACCGAGTACTGGTCATAAACAAAGGAATCCACCCGCACCCCCAGGCCGCCGGGCGTATGATAGGCGGTTATCTTGCCGGGGCACGGGGTAAACTTAACGGAATCTTCAGCATTTATGCGGCACTCGATGGCATGCCCGCTGATCTTTATGTCACTCTGTTTGTAACGAAGCTTAAGACCGGCTGCTGAACGAATCTGCTCCCTGACGATATCCACACCGGTAACCATTTCCGTGACAGGGTGTTCCACCTGGACCCGGGTATTCATCTCCATGAAATAGAAGTTGTTGTTCTTGTCCACCAGAAATTCCATGGTGCCGGCGCTGCTGTAGCTCACAGCCCTGGCGGCGCGGACGGCAGCGTCACCCATCGCCTTGCGAAGCTCCGGGGTGCTCACCGTGGAGGGGGCTTCCTCGATGAGTTTCTGATGTCGGCGCTGGATGGAGCAGTCCCGTTCCCCAAGATGAATCACATTGCCGTGCTTGTCCGCCAGGATCTGAATCTCCACATGACGGGGATTTTCGCAGTACTTCTCGATATATACTTCCGGATTGCCGAAACCGGCCTGCGCTTCGGCCCTGGCCGTGGCAAAGGCGTTCGGAAGGGTCGCCGGAGAGTGGACTATCTTCATCCCTCTTCCGCCTCCCCCTGCCGTAGCTTTGATAATCACCGGGAAACCGATCTTTTTAGCAATCTTTACCGCCTCATTGACGTCGTTCACCCCTTCCTTGGTCCCGGGGAGAATGGGGACACCTTCCTTGATTACCGCCTGCCGGGCGCTGATCTTGTCCCCCATGATCCGCATACTCTCTGAAGTCGGGCCGATGAAGGTTATGCCGCAGTTCTCGCAGATCTCGGCAAAAGCTGCGTTTTCCGAAAGAAAACCGTAACCGGGATGGATGGCTTCTGCATCGGTCAACTCGGCGGCACTGATAATGGCGTTGATGTTCAGGTAGCTCTGGATGCTGGGAGGAGGGCCTATACAGACACTCTCATCGGCGAGCCTGACATGGAGGGAGTCGCTGTCCGCTGTGGAATAAACCGCTACGGTCTTGATCCCCAGTTCTTTGCAGGCTCTGATGATACGAAGGGCGATTTCCCCTCGGTTTGCTATAAGAACTTTATGAAACATCTATTGGTATCTCCAATTAATTATGACGTGGCTAGAGGCAAAGGGCTGACAGACTTTCCCTTTTGCCTTTTGCCCTTAGCCTTGCGCCCGATGTTTAGAGCGGCTCCACAATGAACAACGGCTCACCGAATTCCACCGGCTGGGCGTTTTCTTTGCAGATTTTGACGATTTTGCAACGGTACTCGGCCTCAATTTCGTTCATCAGTTTCATGGCCTCAACGATGCAAAACACCTGCCCCTTTTCTACGGTCTGCCCGACCTCTACGTAGGGGGGCGCATCAGGAGCCGGAGCCCGGTAAAATGTGCCGACGATGGGGGAGGTAATCTGCTCCCCTTTTTCCGCTGCAACCGGTGCGGCAGCAGGAGCCTCGGAAGCTGTTGAGCCCACGGGATGAGGAACCAGGTGGGTTGGGACAGCCTGGGGCACGGCAATCATTTGCTGCTGCGGCGCCTGATATTGAACAAACTCCGGAACCACGCCGCGCTTGATCCTGATCTTTTCTTCAGGTCCTTCCAGCTCGAACTCATTGATATCGGTTTCCGTTACCATCTTTATCAAGGATTTAATATCTTTGATATCCATATGTGCTTTTCTCCTGTTCATGCAAAATTTATCAGCAGCTTCAAAAAGAAGCTGAATCAAAGACTTGAAAACCCTCAGCCTTGCGCCCTTAACCCTCAGCCTTATTCTAGACTATCATCAATTGCTTGGGAACCTTAGTGAGCAGCATGCAGCCGTCGGTGGTCACAACCACGGTATCCTCTATCCTGACGCCGCCCCAGTCAGGGATATATATACCAGGTTCGATGGTAAAGACCATCCCTTCCTCGACCACCCCGTCGCTCTTAAACGAAACGACCGGCTTTTCATGCACTTCAAGTCCGACCCCGTGTCCCAGACCATGGCCGAAATACTGCCCATACCCCTTTTCTTCGATAAAGCGCCTCGCCAGGTCGTCCAGTTCCTTCAAGCTTATCCCCGGCCTGACCGCCTCCACGGCCCGGTCATGGGCCTCCTTGACGATGCCGTAGATATCTCTTTGTCTGCTGTCGGGCTCTCCGACGGCAACCGTTACGGTTTCGTCGGAGTGATATCCCCGGTAAACGGCCCCAAAATCAAACGTAACCAGTTCCCCGGCCTGAATCTCCTTGTCGCTGGCCCTGCCATGGGGTAACGCCCCCCTGGCACCCGAGGCCACAATGAAATCAAACGACTTTTCATCCGCGCCGGCGCTTTTCATGGCAAATTCAAGCGCCAGGGCCAGGTCGCGTTCGACGGCGCCGGGTTTTATTTTATCCAGGATGCCCAACAGCGAGTTGGAGGCAATTTCGGCACATTTCGCAAGGAGCCCGATTTCCCCAGGGGACTTGATTATCCGCAGCTCATCGAGCTCAACCCCTATGGGAACGAGCTCCATCCCAGGAAGCGCCTCGGAAAGCGCCCTGAATAGGGATACGGTGGTATGCTCGGCTTCAAAGCCGATCTTCCCGGTTCTCGCTTCCTTTAGAAGCGAACTGACTCCTTCCAGTTTGCCGCGATATTCAATGGTTTTGAATTCCGTAACTTCAAGGGCGGCTTGCGCGGTGTAGCGGGAGTCGGTCAGAAACCATCCTTCATTCTTCCCCAGCACCAGCACGCCGTCGCTTCCGGTAAACCCTGCGAGATACCTGATGTTAATGAGGTTAACAAACACAATGGCGTCAACGCCAAACCTCTCCAGACATCTCCGGGCGGAAGAGATTCTGTCTTTTAGCATAATCAAAACCTTATTACAATCCTTTTTTAATGTGATTAAAAACGGCTCTAAGACCCAGCAGATAGCTCTCCAGCCCGAAACCCGATATCTGTCCCAGGGCTATGGGAGCGACAAAGCTTTTGGCTCGAAACTCTTCACGGCTGTGAATGTTTGAAAGATGGACTTCCACTGTCGGTAACGCGACAGCAGCGAGAGCGTCACGAATGGCGACGCTGGTATGGGTATAGGCAGCAGGATTTATGAGAATGCCGTCGAATGAACCGGCAGCAGAGTGGATCTTGTCGATCAGGCACCCCTCTGAATTGGACTGAAATGTTTCCACCTCAACACCCAGCTCATCGGCCAATGACGTAACGGCCGAGTTTATCTCGGTAAGGGTGAGCTTCCCGTAGACGCCAGGCTCACGGGTGCCCAGCAGGTTCAGATTCGGGCCATGCAGCACGAGTATTTTCATATGACTCTCCCCAAACTGGCTAAGGGCAAAGGGCTAAAGGCAAAAGGAAGAAAAGCATCAACCTTTAGCCCTTCGCCTTTTGCCTTTAGCCTATGACAGTTCTTCCTGCAGTTTCGGGGCTACGCGCTTCAGAAGATAGCGCCCCTTGCCGTAGTTCCCGTCTCTGTCGAGCGCCAGGACAAGAAAAAAATCATCGTTGATAACCCGTACTATGGCACGTGAAAAACCGGTCGTTATGCCGATCTCTTCCATTTCCCCGGTTTTCAGCACCTCGACGGTACGCTTTATCTCCTTCAGCAGCGTGGCGTACTCAACCGCCAGAAGCTGCACGTCAAAGGGGGTGTCCGCTTTGATATACTCTTCAATGGCTATCCCGTCATAGCCCATAATAACCGCGCCCATCCCCCCGCCGACATTTTCCACCACGTCTCTCAGCGTCTCCCTGAACGACATCACCGCCTCCTCCTGATATTCTCCAGCCACTGTTCCAGTGTATCAAGCACTCTTCCCTCGGCGTCGGGCGGAGGAGTCATACCCTCTCCGGGCGGCTGAAGACACGGTTCTGTACCCGAAATTTCCAAGTCAGAAAAAGCCGGCGCCTCCTTTTGGGCTTTCTCATTATCCAGAGTGAGCTTAAGCTCAGCCAGCCGGTTCCTTAACTCGGCGTTATCGGGAGCGCCTTCCAGCAACTCGCTGTAAATGCCAACGGCACGCTCTATAAACCCCTGCGACACATAAAGCTCTGCCAGTGTTGCAGTCTTTAGAGGGTCTCTTGCCGTTACCAGAACCTCTTCCGGCGCTCCGAAGGCCGTTTCTCCCGCCGGCACGGGGGAGAAAACAAAATCCCCGTTCCCCTCCGGCTCCTCCTCGGCAAGTTCTTCGATGATCTCCAGATCTTCCAATATGAATTCATCATCCGCCAGAGATTCGGCAATGTACTCTTCAGCTTCCGCAGCCGCTCCAACCACGGGCTCTGCAGTCGATGCCGATGCGGGCTCAAATTTTAAGGGGGAAGCGCCTTTCAGGGAGTCCAGCAGCATCTGAGCCTCCGGATCGGCGGGATTGAGGGAAAGGACCGTCTGCAGAGAGTTCTCGGCAGCTGCGGTCTCCCCAGCCTCCATATAGACCTGGCTGAGGAGTTTATGGGCCAGCAGGTTATCGGGCGTTACCCTGACCGCCTTTTCAAGGGCATCTCTGCTCTCCTTCTTCATCCCCTTTTCGAAATACGCGCGGCCCAAGGCCATATACCCGCCCACATATTCGGGATGGATTTCGCAGCCACGTTTGGCCACATGTATCGCGTCATCCAAGAGTCCCAATTTGCGATAAATCTCGGCCAGCGGCGCAAAGCAGTAGGAACGCGGATCCTTGGCGAGCGTGTCTTCATATTTCTTAATGTCCGCCCAAAATGACGTAGTGTCCAGTTCCATAGTCAGCCCCCAATCCCTCCGGTTTTCAGCAGGGGAGAAAGGTCGGTAACCCTGGCAAAGTGAAAGCCGCCGATCCCCTTATTAAAAACAAAGTTCAACCCGCCGTCTCGTACCTTTTTGTCACGCAAAAGGGCTTCCGTATAGGCTGCGACGCTGAACTCCGGAAGTTCCACCGGAAGTCTTAATGCCTTGAGAAGCGTTATGATCCTTTCCGTCTCGCTCTTATTGGCCAGCCCCATGGACTCGGCATACTTTGCTGCTGCAACCATGCCGATCGCCACGGCCTCTCCATGCTTGTATTTTGTGTAACCGGTCAGGGTCTCCACAGCGTGACCAACGGTGTGACCGTAATTGAGGACGGCGCGCAAGCCCGTCTCCCGTTCATCCTTTTCCACCACCGACGCCTTGATGGCACAGGAGCGCTGTATGACAAAAAGGAGACTTTCCGTGTCGCGGCCCAGCAACTTATCGGTATTGTTAAAGATGAAGTCAAACAGTTCCCCATCCAGAACTATGCCGTATTTTGCCACTTCGGCCAAACCGCTCAGGTACTCACGTTCCGGTAGGGTATCCAGCGTGGCCACATCAATCATGACCAGGCCGGGCTGGTAAAATGCGCCGATAAGGTTTTTACCCTTTTCGTGGTTGATCCCGGTCTTCCCTCCCACACTGCTGTCCACCTGGGCAAGGAGGGTGGTTGGAACCTGCACGAACGGGATGCCGCGGAGGTAGGTGGCAGCCGCGTATCCGGCAATATCACCCACTACGCCGCCGCCGAGAGCAACTAAATACGAGCCCCGGTCCAGCCCCAAGTCTATGAGGCGATCGTAGATCCCCTTCAAGGTCTCACTGTTCTTATACTCTTCGCCATCTGGGATTTCAATCCTGTGCACCGTAAAACCGGCCTTAGCCAGAGAAGCCCGGACAGGCTCGAAATAGTGAGCGCCGACGGTCGGATTGGTGACCACCGCCGCACGACTCCCCATCTTCAGATCACGACAAAGGGGACCGGTCTCGGCAAGGACCTGATGGCCGAAAAAAATCTTATAGCTCCGTTCCCCCAGTCCGACGGTTATATTATCCAATTTCAATATTCCTCTTTGTACCTGTTCTTGTAGCAATTGTGAAATAATAACAAATACCGTGAAGGGTGAAAGGTGAAAAGTGAAAACGGCTTTTTTCACTCTTCACCCTTCACCCCTCACATTTTTAGCCATACTAAAATTTATGCCACGATATCTTCCACCTTTTTCCCGGTGGTGTCAATTCCAATGTCAGAACGATCTCAAATATTCGATATACCCTTCATAATTGCGCCGGATCTCTGCAACGGAATCGCCGCCGAACTTCTCCAGGAAGGCGTTGGCAATCTCGATGGCCACCACCGCCTCGGCAACGACGGACGCGGCCGGCACTGCGCAGACGTCAGACCGCTCCACAGTCGCCTCAAACGGCTCCTTTGTCACGATATCCACCGACTTGAGGGGCTTATAGAGGGTCGGAATCGGCTTCATGGCTGCACGCACGGTTATCTCTTCGCCGTTGGTGATTCCCCCCTCGATCCCTCCGGCGTTGTTGCTCTTGCGGTAAAAGCCGCTGGAATCTCCCCGCGCAATCCTTGCCGCATCGTAATAAATCTTGTCGTGGACCTTGGAGCCGGGAGTTCTGGCCGCATCGAACCCCATGCCGATCTCCACCCCCTTGATCGCCTGAATGCTCATGACTGCCATGGCAAGGCGGGCGTCCAGCTTTCGGTCCCACTGCACATGGCTCCCCAGACCGACCGGAGCACCGGTGACGACCACCTCGATGACCCCGCCGAGGGTGTCTCCGGCCTCTTTCGTCCTGTCGATAAGGGCTTTCATCTGCGCTTCGGCGCCGGCATCGTAGGTGAAAAGCTCCGACTTTGCCGCCAGTTCCACGAGGGATGCGACCGGAAGCCTGGGGCGCGACGCCTTGATCTTTCCCACTTCCGTCACAAATCCGCAGACGGTGATGTCGAAGCCGGCGAGGAAGGCCTTTGCCAGGGACCCGACCGCGACGCGAACCGCCGTTTCCCTGGCGCTGGAGCGCTCCAGGATATTTCGCACGTCATGGTGATTGTACTTCATGGCGCCGGGGAGGTCTGCATGCCCCGGCCGCGAGCGGGTCACCCGGATCGTGTCGTCGCGGTGCCTTTTGTCCGGCGACATCTTTTCCTGCCAGTTGACCCAGTCGCGGTTCTTGACGCCGAGGGTGACCGGAGAGCCGATGGTTTCCCCCCACCGCACCCCGGAAAGGATCTCGACCCGGTCCGTCTCGATCTGCATCCTTCCGCCGCGGCCGTAACCCATCTGCCTGCGGGCCAGATCGGCATTGATCGTTTCATCCGAGATATGGAGCCCAGCCGGGACCCCTTCGACTATCGCGGTCAGTTGCGGGCCGTGCGATTCGCCGGCGGTGAGATAGCGCAGCATTTTTTCTCCTTGTTGCTAAACAAATGCCAGGGTAGCCCTGGCATTTGTCGTGATACATAACATATTTTACCGGAAATATAAACTGTCTAGAAATTGCCGGATACGAAGACCGTCTCCTTGGTCTCCAGTCCGCGGGGAGTCTTCACGGCGATCTCGATAAACCCCGACTGAGGCTTCGGCGAGTCGGTAGCCGCGAGATTGATCGACAGCGTCTCGCCATCGCCGGTGTTTTGCGCGATCTTAAAGCTGGTGGTGCCGGTCAATTTGCCGAACGGCGCGGTAACGGTGATCGTCGTGTCGGAAGGCATGGTGTTTCCGTTCTCGTCCCTGACAGTGTACACGAGCGTACCGGGACCAGCGAGAGAAGTAGGAACGGTGGTTATTATGGCGCCACTCGTTGACATGACGATCTGCGAATTTTTATAGATGTGTTTTGTTTTTGAAACAGTCGCAGGCACGGACGCGGGCCTGAGGGCGCCGTTGTAAGAGCCATCCGGACCGCCGAAGACGCCGTTACCATTAAAGTCGATGTACGTCTCAAGGGGATTCTTTTCCCAATCAAAATTGTCGTCCCGGTAGGCTTCCGGGGTGTCGACAAATTCACCGCACTGCTGAACCTGTCCGACCCCTTTGATGGTAATGGGAGTGCACGCCCCGGCATCAGCCAGGCCGTTGCCGCTAGAGTCGATGAAGTTCTCCTCTCCGACTGCGTAGGCCAGGATGACGGGCCTGCCGATATCCGCTGTCGGGGCAGACGACGTCCCGGGTCGGGGGTCCTGGCTGGTCCACTTGACGGTGCAGGCACCGCCCACCGTGGTGCAGGAGGGCTGGATGGAGCCGCCGATGGTCGTGAAATAGACCGACGTGCCGTCCGGCACCGGGTTGTGAAAGTGGTCGGCCAGAAGCGCCGTGACATCCACGTTTACGCCGTCAACATCCCACGACTCGGAGTTTAAGTTGGAAAAGCTGATGGATAAGCTGTCCTGGGCCGGGATGCCCGTGGAGACCACGAGCTGGTCGGACTGGACGGATATCAGGGGGCTGGTCCCGCGCACTGACGCCGTTACCCTGACAGGGGTGGCTATGATCCCTGAACTGACGATAGTCCGGACAATGCCGCTTGAATCGCTCACCGCCGATGTCGGGGTAATGGTGAGCCCACCCAATGTCGTGTTGAGGCTGAAATCCACGGTCTGGTCGGCCAGCGGCTGATCGGCAGTATCCTTGACGATAAACGAGACGATGGACGTCTCAACGAGCCCTGCCCCGCCCATTCCCTTCAGGGTTATATTGGGAGGCTCGGCCTTATTGAACGAAATGGAATTTGGCGTGGCGGATACAGTGGGAGGGGCCACCGGCGCCGCAACAGTTCCAGGTGTTGCCTTAATCGTCACCACCTGGAACTGTGAAAGCCCGCCGGTTGAGGCGATAATTTTTGCCTGAGTGTCGGTTCCAACCGTAAGAGCCCTGAACGTAATGGTCGCTGTGCCGTTCGAACCGACCTCCCCACTGGTGCTGTCCAGGGCGATAATTGACGAGTCGGTCGAAAAGCTTATTTTGAGCCCTACCGGATTTTTCCCGGAAGCAGCGGGGCTGTATGTGGCGGTAGCCGTGCCTGACTGGGTCGAATCAGCCGGCGCGGTCACAGTTAAAGCCAGCGTACCTGACAAATCAGATGAACCTCCGCCGCAACCTGAGACCGCCAGCAAAAGAGTGGGTAAAGTCAGACACAGTAATTTTTTTAAGAAACGCATAAACCCTCCTGTTACCACATCACGTGCCATCAAGTACCTGATGTAAAGGTTGTATAAATTATCCTACTATCCTGGGCGTAATGAATATCAAAAGTTCAGTCTTGGTCTTTGTCTTGGTGTTCGATTTGAACAGCCATCCCAACAGCGGAATATCCTGCAGGAAGGGGACCCCCCGGTCCTCGTCGGTGTCGCTATCCACATAGATGCCGCCGATCACCGTCGTCTCGCCGTTCTTTACCTGCAACTCGGTGGTGGCTTCCTTCTTGTTGATCGGCGGCGGGGTACCGGTCCCCGCCGAATTGTTGGATGCCTTTATTTTCATCCCGATATTGCCGTCGGCGGTAATGTGCGGCGTCACTTCGAGGGTGAGGGCCGCCTCGACAAATTCGGTCTTGGTCCCTTCCGCCGATGTGGTCTGATACGGTATCGACTGCCCCTGGGATATCTTGGCCGCCTTGTTATTCAGGGTAACCACCTTCGGTGTCGATATGATCTTTACCTGGCCGTTGACGGCTGCAGCGGACAGCCGCAGGTCAAGCTGGATATTGCTGGTCAGTTTGCCGAACGAGACACCTACCCCCGCGCCGGGACCGGATGTTCCGGCCGCCGGAACCGGGGTGGACACAATCCCGCCAAAACCGGTGTCCAACTGGTTTATCCCCAGAAAGGAAGCCGATCCGTCTTTATAATGAACCCCCCACTGAACGCCGAGGTCACGGGTGAACGTCGACGTTGCCTCAACGATGCGCGCCTCGATCATAACCTGCTTTTCCGGTGTATCGAGGCTTTTTATCAAAGATCTCATCTTTTCAATGGCAGGGGCGATATCCGTCACGATTACCCTGTTGGTACGGGCATCCTGGGTAACGCTGACACCCTCACGTGCAGTCTTTAAGCTATTAAGCTGGGTTACCACATCAGAAACCGTCGAATAATTTATGTCAAAAATCTCTGTATGCAGATCCATCGCCCTTTCACGGGCCTTTTTCGCCTCGATTTCATCCTGTTCCATCGTTTTAAATTTTCCGGCCGGCTTGATCTGGACAATATTTCCTTCCCGTTTCATTTCCAGCCCTTTCGTCTCGAGAATGACGTCCAGGGCCTGGTCCCACGGCACATTGACCAGCTTTATGCTGATGGTGCCGGAAACATCGTCGGCAATCAGGAAATTCAGGTTGCTGACCTCTGCAATCAACTGGAAAATTTTTCTGATGTCCGCGTCGGAAAATTCCAGGCTGACCTTCCTCCCCGTATAAACCTTCTTGTCGCCGGGCTTCTCAATGATACGTTGCGACCTGGGAATTTCTCCGTTTCCGGTTGACCTCTCTTCCTGCGCCACTGCCGCAACATCGACAGGCGAGGTCTTGACAACCTCGGAAATCAAAGCGGGCGTTTCGGAGATGTCCGGGTTCTTTATGTCCCAATGGATCGTATCACCTTCCTGCTTCAGGTTGAAAGGTGCGTCGGAACGCAGTTTCGCGAGTATCCTCGCACTGTAGCCACCCTTCACCCTGACCTGGTAAGGGGTAACTTCCCGCACTGCACTGGCAAAGGAGCTGGTGTCAAGCATGCGCTGAAGCTTTCTGGGAATCCGGCAATTGTTGATGGTAAGGGACAATCCTTGCGCGACTTTGGTGGGTTTGCCGACGTCACATCCATCGCCCACTTTGATGGCGATCCGGGAATAACCGTCCATCAGCTTGAAGTCAATTGCCTCCACGGCAGGCGTATTGGGTCTGGCGGCCTTCTTAGTTTCTGCCTTCGGCTTGACCGACTCGCTTACCGTTTCTTTTCCACCATTTCCTGTCACAGCGGCAGGCACTTCGGTGAAAATAATCTTTAACCCGTTTTCGCTCTTTACCACCTGATAAGGAGGCAAGGCATCGGTTGCATCGAAAACTATCCTGACCTTGTCCGGGGTAAGCCCCAGCCGGGCGATTCCGACACCAAAGCTGTTTACAGCAACCGACTTGGCTTTAACGCTGCTTTTCGCCTCGAACATGTCCACCACCAGGCGATCCGGCTTGGTCATTTTGAACGCCTTGAAACGTTCAACGCCACCGGTTACATTTATTTCCACACCATCCTTAACCACATTGACGGCGGTCACTACAACAGGAGCGGGCTTCGCCTCTTCGGCTTTTGCCTGAGTTTCTTTCTCCTCCGCCTTTGCCTCCGCTGCTGCCTGTAACTTCTCTTCAGATTTTACTTCAGCCGCAACAGCAGGCACAGGGAGAGTTGCAATCCTTTCCTCGGACGTTTGTTCGGGCTGCGGTTGTTTCTCCTCAGCCTTTTCCTGTTTTTCAGCCACTTCAACTGCAGGAATGGACTTTGCCTCTTCAGCTTTTGGCTGATCTTTCTGCTCTTCTTTCTGAACATCAGCTTTTACCTGCACCATCTCAGTCTGCGGCTTTTCAAACGTGACCAGCAGCTTCCCTTTATCGACCGGGTCCGCAGCTACCGAGAACTCTCCATCTTTTGCCAGCGAAATTTCGATGCGACTCAGAAAACCGCCGCCGAAACTGTGCTTGGTGACTTCTATCTGGTTGATATTTCCTGTGTTTATTTCAATTGGCGATTTCACAAGGCCGGGCTCGGTCTGAGCAAGGTCGATAATCGTTTTTGGCGGTTCCGTTGTCTTATAGAAAGTGTATGTGAGCGGTTTGTCGGCATAAATCTCTATCTGAGAGGCATCCCCGGAAACTTTTATATTCTGTATGGCCGCAGATGTAACCTCACCCGCCGAAATGCCCTCTTTAAGGTTGGCCTTGCTTTGTGCACAACCGGTAAAAACTACCAGAAAAAACATCAGCACAATTGAATTACAAATTATTCTGAAGGGATGTAGTCTCATCTGGAAGTCTCCTTACTTTTTTTGGCCAGAGTAAGCTTTACGGTTCTTTTTTGACTTTGACCCTTTTCGTCACGATACTGCTCAACTATCTCGACTGCCGAAGCGGATATTTTGCTGATGCGACCGTCGTTATTGCCGATCTGCATGCCGGATTTAACCACATAACCCTTGCCTGCGGGGTCTACAATCAACGCCCTGTTCTCTTTCATACCGACAATTATGCCGGAAACCTTGAAGGAATTTACATCATAACTCTGCAACGGCAGGGCTTCCGACGTTTTGCTAACCGCTTCGGGCTTGGCAGACGGCTGTTTTTCAGCCACAAGGGGTTTGAAGGGGTCCTTTTTACTGCTGAAATCAAGCTGGGGTGCCGCACTCAGCACTACTCTCGCCGAAGAAGGCTGCTGTTGGATGGGTAGCGTTGCATTGACAACCGGCTTTGGCTGTGGCGCAGACGCGGGTTGCGGCACTTCTTTCTTCTTGCAGCCGGGGAAAACCAGGGGCACTGCAATGAAGAGCGCCAGCATTAATCTCGTGCTATTTCCCTTTTTTTTCATTAGCGGTCTCTTTCTTATCCAGGAAACGGAAGGTTGTTGCCAGGCAACTGACTTTAACCAGGGTCTGACTCTTTTCACTCTTTATGTCGGAAAATGCCACGTTATTCATATTTACTATGCGGGGCAAATTCCCGACGGCAACAAAGAAATTGGCAACACTGTAAAAGGTTCCGGCAACGGAAATATCCACCGGCACAGCGGAATAGAAATCTTTAGATTCCTCGGCTTTCGGTTTGAACGAGAGAAAATCCAGGCCGGCACTTTTACCGGCGCTCGTGATACTGGTAAGGAGCGTCGGAATCTCTTTTTGATTCGGCAGTTCGGTTAGGGCGCTCTCCAATTCCTTCTGTAACTGCGCATAATCGCTTTTATATTTGGGAAGGTTATCGGCTATTTTTTTATTTTCCCGGACCTGCGTGTGAAGGTCGTCCACTTTTAACTGCAGCTCCTTTAACTGATTCAGCTTCGGCTGATACAATCCAAAAAAGAAAGCGGCCCCTTCCAGCAGCAGAACAACCGCCAAAAGTGCAACTTTCTGTTTATTGGGGAGTTTCAATACCTTTTCTATTCTCGGGTCCATGAAATATCCTCAGATGTCCGTTACGGGTCTCAAAACAGATTCGGTCACTTTTTCTGCGGAGTTGCGGGTTCTTCTTTATTCACGTTCTTAAGACTGCAGGTGACCTCAAATTTTTTAAGCTTCTCACCGCCGATCACGGTCTGTTCCGACACCATCAGCTCCACATTGATAAATTCACCCGACGCATGAAGATTTCGCATGAAATCTGCGATTAAATCCTCATTGGGAGCAACCCCCGCGATGGAGACGTTTCCTCCGGTTTCGGCGTATTTCGTCAGCCAGAGCTTGTCGGGAACGGCGTCGCTAAGTTTGGCCAGCCTGCTGGCAGGACCGGTTTTTTCTTTTCTCAACTGATTTAGTACGTCCAGTTTCTTTTTAACCTCTGCCTGAAGCTTCTTTATATTATTAATCTCTCCAATTTTTGTTTTAAGGCGCTGAATCTCCTGTTCAGAGCGGGCTATCTCATCCTTTGCCGCACTGATTTTAGCCAGCGTCACCGAATAAATTGCCAGTGCTATTGCCAGAACACCAACCACAGAAATGAGCAGGATGGAAATCTGCTGCTTTGCCGTCTCCTTCTTTTTTACCGCCCTGACGGGTAATAAATTGATCTTTATCATTTATCCCCCAACCTCCTTGTCGCCAGCCCCATAGCAACAGTCACAAGAGGCCCTATTTCCTGAAGGTATTCAGGGTCGAATTCCTTATCGCTGTAAGAAGTCTTGAAAAAAGGATTCAAAATTTCCACCGGCAGGCCAAGTTTCTCATTGACCGCATCGGTCAGCAAGGCCGTTTTGGCGCAGCCGCCGCTCAGATAAACCTTGTCGATCTTCCCTTCGCCGGCAGTGGAATTATAAAAATCCAGCGACCTGCTTATCTCGGAGGCAAGCGTTCCATTAATGCGGGAGAATATCTCCTGCAACCGTACCTCGTCGGGAGGTTCTCCGGCAATTTTGAGCCTCTCGGCCTCTTCCCCGTTCAAACCATACTGTTTCTGGATCTCTTCGGAATAGAGGTTCCCCCCCATCTGGACATCACGGGTAAACAGAGAAACGCCGCCTTTCACGATGTTGAGATTCATTATGGCGGCGCCGATATTTATCAATGCACACACTTCTTCCGGATCGACATCGTAATTACACTCAAAAGCGTTTTGCAGTGCAAAAGCATCCACATCCACGACAACAAGCTTAAGCCCGGCCTCATTGAACACCGCCAGATAATCATTAATCATGTCCTTCTTGCTGGCAACCAGCAGCACGTCCATTTTTGACGGATCGCCTTCATTGGGCCCGAGAATCTGGAAATCGATATTCACGTCATTTATATCAAAAGGTATATACTGCTCCGCTTCCCACAGTATCTGGTCTTCGAGTTCTTCCGACGGCATCGCCGGCAAAACAATCTTCCTGATAATTACTGAATTACCGGAGACCGAGCAGGCGACCTCTTTTGCCTTGACCCCCAGGCTTTTCAGCAGATTTTTTACTGTCTCAACAACGGAGGAACTGTCCATCAGGGTATTGTCGACAATAGCCTCGGGCGGAAGGGGCGATATACCCACATTTTGCAGACAATAGAGCCCCTTCTGTTCCTTAAGCTGCACCAGCTTTACCGAACTTGACCCGATGTCTATGCCGACTATTTCTTTTTTCCTTTGAAAGAACATGATTAATTCCTATCCCGGATTTTAATCCTGAAACACCTTCCCCTTCTCAGACAAAGAAAAACCAAAAGCAAGAATGATCTTTCTCTTGGTTTCCATGCGGCAATCCTCGCCACGTTCAATACGATCTATAGTAACAGCCGACACGCCTGCGAGTCGGGCAAGCTCTGCTTTGCTCATGAGTTTGGCTTCCCTGATCTTCTTCACATTGTTTTTGGTTTTCATGCCATCATCCCATTATTAATTAACTTTTAGGTATTTTGGCAGAATTTACAATATTTAAGTAAAATGTCAAGAAATTTTGTAAAATTATATGTCATTTTTATCATCTACTTTCTCAAGGGGCGAGATTCCTTTATCGAGCAAGAGGTTACGCAGTTATCAAAATATTGATTTTGTGTGCACGTGCAATCAATTTTGACTACACAGTAAAGGAGGGACGTTGTCAAAAGCGGTATAGTGGCGCGTTTATTTTATTAAACCTAATCGGCAAAAAAAGAGAAAACTTTATGAAAAAAATATTATTTCTTATCGGTAAGGCAACCTTCCTGTCTTTCGACGAGATGGAATCAAACAGAACACAGGCTCAGTAAGCGTAACGCACCGATAGTTGGGCCTTTTCCCGAGGGTTGGTTTCACGCTCGGCCTGTACTTCGATGGTATACATGGACGGAAGGTGTTGCATCGCAACCCCGGCGCCGACACCCGTAACAGCCAGACCCGCATCAAGTTCGACGCCGCTCGTGTCCGAGTTACCCGGGATCGTGTCTATTATCTTGGCATATATGTTAAAGCCCGGTTGTGCAGAGAAACCAGTCAGTTTGAACGTTACATCCGGCCTTACCTTCGGGTCGGCGCTTTTATTGGAATCGCTCATGGTCCAATCTGCCCGCGGCAGCATTATCTTCTGTTTCAGGATATCGCTGGTAACAGGAAATTGCAGCCCGATGCTGGCGAAAAGCGGCGTTACATTACCTGTTGCAGTTGCAGCAGATGAATAATTGGAAAAATTAATAACAAGCTGATTCAGGACATCTTTGGGGACAACTTCCGTCGCAGCGCCGTAACCTGCGTCCAGCGAGCTTTTATACTGTTTATGGGCGCCGGACATCTTTGCCCCCATAGTGACGAAGTAGAGCAGGGTCATGGTTATGGCCAGGGCGATCAGGGTCAGCAGAAGCGCCGTAACCAAGGCCACACCGTTTTCGTTTCTTAAGCATTGCATAGGTCACCCCTGTTTATTCATCAGAGATACATCCGTACAACCAGTGTATAGATCTTCCACCGGTAGTTGCGCCACTCCGTAATGTTGGCATTTGTAAAGTCAAACTCCCTCCCCCTGTCGACTCCCGCTATCTTCTCTCCGACCATCACCTTCGTATTAGGGTAGGTAAAGTTCCTGTCCTTCCCACCTTCCTGGGCGAGTATGTAAACCCGCACCTCCTTGAGCTGGGTGCGGATGGCGGCAGCCGTCGCGAGGGGGGCGTCGGCGTGCAAATCAACCCCGCCGTCCCCATTGGTGTCGAGCCCGTAGACCACCTGCATGTCGGCGACACAGTCAAGAAGGGGATTGAATGAAAAACCGCCACCTGATCCGCCAACTCTGTTAATGACCGTTGTCTTGTAGAGAATGCCGGTATTGGGAGCGCAGGTTGCCGGTATACTATTCGTTTCCGTGGGCCTGTCGATATAGTAATCGGCCCGGTTGAAAGGCATGCGCGGCTCGTTGTCCGGGTCAACCCCATAGAGCGATATGTTGTCGCTCGGGCTTTGCGGCTTTAACGAGGTGACTTGCGAGAAAATGGCTTTTCCCCGATAGATCTTGTCACTCTGCGTAACACTGTTAAATCGGTGATTTACCGCGATCACCCAGTCCGTGTTCACAAACCGAGGGGAGGAGTTGTTCTGTTCCGCGCCCGCGGCGGTGTAATCTCCCCATTTTTTCGCCGTTTCGCTCAGGCCGACCGCGGGCGTTTTGATGACCAGATAATCTGCGCCGTTAAGATCGTAACCGTCACTGTTGCCGCGGTTGACGCTCACAACCGCCCGCGGAGGGTTATTCGGCGCGTCATTCAACAGATTTGAGTTGACCCCCGTGACCGGGAAGTTCGGAGCCACAGCCGCCTCTAGATAGCTGGCACCATTCAGCGACCAGGGGAGACCGAGGCCGGCATGGGCAAGGTCCGAGCGGAGGATCTCCAGGCCGACGACCCCTTCGATCTCGGTCTCCACCGACTTTACCTGTTGACCGGCCTGGGACAGAACGGTTTGGAAGGCGTACGAGCTAATGGCCATGACGGTCACGAAGATGCCCATGACCACGATAAGCTCAATTAGGGTGAATCCTCGGCTGTTCTTTAACATAACGGCACTTCCTCTGACGGCGCGCAGCCGCTGACAATCTCACCTGGTTCTGGTGTATTTCACCAGATGCTGGGTGGCAATACTCTTCAAGGACCATCTGACGACAACCTCAAGCTCCCGTGAATCGGTACTCAAACCGTCAACGGTACGCTCCACGGTAAAAAATTCTTTGTACCCCCCCCGGATATTGCTGTCCACCCGCAACGGGGAATAGCCTGGGCCGGGAGTTGTAGAGAGGTTGTCGAACGGCTTGGCTATCAGTTCATGCATCCGGTTTTCACCGATCTGCACCGCCTCGTCCCGCAACTGGTTCTTGAGATTATGCTCCAGCGCGACATTTACCGACTGCAGGAGCCCCAGCAACCCCACTGTCAGTATAACCATGGCCACCATGACCTCTATCAGAGTAAAGCCTTTGTTATCTGAGCTGTATATAGTTAGTGGGAGTAGTTGCACAATTTCCTCCAATGTCCCGTTTCCCCAACCTGACCCTCGCGCGGGAAACGACTATACTGTCATAGGCCGCGGGGTTGTCGCTGGGGTCGATGCAGATGGATTTCTGGTTGTCAGTAGTGCCGCGAAGGTTAAAAGTTATCTGGTTACCCGCCCCATTCCAGACGATGGGATATGTCAAGGTATTCTGCGTCAAGGCGCCGACCGACGTCACGTTCGAAGAATAGATGTCATACCGGCTGGGCGCGAGCACAACGGTACGCTCCCGCTTGGAATAAACGGCCTCCTGCCTCACCCGCATCAGATCGGCATAGAGCCTCTTGATCTCCCCTTCCATGACGGCCTTCCGCGACCACTCGTTGAACTGGATGGTGGCAACGGCCAGCAGGATGGCGATTATACCCATAACAACCAACACCTCGATGAGGGAAAAACCGCGCTGTCCCATGTCACCGCTCCTGAACGTGGATGATCTTCTTAACCGGTTTCAACGAACTGTTTGAGATGATCGGCGGCGGATCGCTGGGAGGTTTGCCGATCATGGGAGTCCCCATTTTTCTCCCATCCATGGCGGTAAAGGCATCTTTCAGGTCTATCTCCTCAAAGCTCCCGGTAGAGACCTGGATCAGTGCCTTTCCTTTTTTGGCATTATCCGGAATCTCGGAGCCGGTATCGTATTTTACTCCCCACATGAAGGTATTGCCGCCAAAGCTGCAAACATCCGTCGTCGGCTTGAAGGTGGTGAAGTACACCGCACCGTTTGTCAGGGCAACGGGATCGGTTATGACCCGTTCCGCTCCGAAACTGTTGACCGTATCCTCCCCATCGAGATTGATATACCATCCATTGGCTACCGCAGTATCCGATGGGGTTGTGCGGTTGTCAAGGTCTGTCAGTACAAGGGGGGTGCCGGAGCAGGTGGCGTCATTATCGTCGATGTCATCCTTGGTTGATGAGCCGCTGGTATGGGTGGCGATCTCCTTGTAGCATTTCTCCTTGACGGCAAAGATCCGCCGCTGACCGGCGTTGTCGTCCTGGTTGTAATAATATCTGCCGGTGCCGAAGTAGAGCCACAGTTTATGGTTTTTCCGGTCTTGCAGCTTGACAATGTTGGTGGTGACCGGGCCGATACCGTCGATAACCTTGCTTAACTTCCACGTCGCATTGGTTGGCGCATTATTGGGATTATAGTCATGGGTGATGATCAGCCGCAGCACTCCCCCGTTCGTCCAGGTGGTGGTGCTGGTAACCGGATCTGAGTTCGCTTGTACATAACCGATATATATGGCGTCGTCCTGATAGTTGCCTGGTGAGTCCTTATCCCAACGGTCCGTGTCGATCACGCCACCGGTAATGGCGCCGGCATAGGCATTTTTAATACCGGTGTCTATCGTCCAGAAATTGCCCGGCGTGGGCCCGTGCTTCAAATCGACGATAAACAGTTTGAGGTTCTGGTCCGACTTCCCAAGGAACTGGCATGAGCCATCTATGGGACCGGTCGGACCGGAGGCAAACACGGCAAACCAGTCCCCGTTATTAGTGCGAATCGGGCTGCCGGAAGCATCTTTGGAGCTGGCTCTCACTACCGCCGGGCCGGTGGTCGCATAACCGAGAGCGGGGTCGGAAAACTCCCACAGCAGAGCCGGGTCCCCTGCCCGCACTCCTGTGGTCGGATTGAAATGCTGGTTAGTGACATCCAGGGCGAAGTAGGAAGAATAACCGAGACCCTTGGTATTGTCTGCCGGGTCAAGAATCGGGGTTTTGACGCAGTCGGTGCAGGTGGTATTGGTGGCGATCCGGGAGGCGCCCCCCAGCCCCATCCCCCCGATCAGGATGGTTCTCCAGGTGGAGCCGTCGTCAGGCTTGGCGCAGTTCCAGTAACTGGAATTAACGCATCCGATGCTGGCGTCGACCACGTTTGAAGTGGCGTCCACATAATAGAGGTGCTTGTAGTTCGGGTCGGCAAGGTATTTGAGGTAAGGGAGGGCGTTTCTGGGTATGTACGCCCATTCCTCTTCACCCAGATTGTCGCCGGTGAGCTTTGCTCTTTGATCCCCCGTAGCCGTGACATCCAGCGTACCGAGCTTGAAAGCATGGAGCATTCCGTCGTTGGCCCCCACATACACCATCCCCCGGTTCTTATAGTCGTCCGTTTTGATGAAGCTGTCGTAAGATTTATCGCTGTACCCCTTGGGCGGCGTTGAATCGTAGTCGTTCAGCTTTATGGAAGATTGCAGACGGGGGGTGGAAGAAACTATGTCACCGAGCTTCCATACCTTACCGGTCGGGTCGGTCCCCACCTTTACGGTTCTTCCCCGATAGGCGGGCTGGTCGACGCCGCGCACATAGTTGATAACATTTTCCGATTCAACATCGTTGGCCGCCTGGAGATAGGGGGCGAGGGTCGTTCTATTGGCGACGTCAAAATTATTGACGAGCAGTGACGTGCCGTTGATCGTCGTAAAAATCTTCCTTGCGGCCGCTGTTTTGGCCCATAAATTATTACCAGCCCTCCAGATGCTCTTCACATCGTCCGGCGAAACCGTTCCCTTGTCCACGTCCCCGGTGCCGTTCCCGTCGGTGTCCTCGGATAATTTCACCAGGGTCTGGTCGGTGTCAAAATAGAAATCTGCAACGTAGTCCTTTTTGAGATTAAGAGTATGTGCGCCTGTCCCGGAATAATCCGAATCCTCCCGTACCGTGCTTCTGTCGATTTTGGGATCGATGTAGTACCAGAGGTTCTGCATCTCCCCCACCCAGCTTGCTTCGGTGCTGCCTGCAAAGTATTTCTTGGGGTAAAATACCGCCTGGAGGATATTTGCGCCGCTCCCCTCGCTGTTGCTGAGGATGGAGGCCGCCGTTCCCGAAGAGACGCGGGCCAGGATGTCATCCAGAGCACTTTTGATCGCCGGCCCGAGCGCACCCCCGTCCTGCGCATCAAAGTAGGTATCCGGGTCACCATTACCGTTTTTGTCCCATTCGGAGGCGAGGTCCGGTTTGTCATTGCTGTTCTTGTCCTCAAATCCGCCATATTTTGCCGCCTTCTTCAGGATATCGCGGCCGATTACGGAATCGTCAAAGGCAAAAACGGTGTAAATGGTCAGGTTCTGCTTTCCCGGGATATCGGATTTGCCGACGGTGCTGCTCCTGGAATCAGTGGAATGGGCGTAATAGGCAACCCCTTCCAGATAGTAAGACCCCTTTGAGTTGCCGTTGGGATTGATATTCCACTGGCTTGTGGCCCCTTCATTCGTTGCGATCTTGTCCATGTACGTCTTCACGTCAAAGCCGTAGGGGTCCGTTACAAGACCGGAGCCGGAAAAGGCTGTGCCGGGGATGTTCTGGTCCTTTGTTGACTCGCCGTCGGTCAGGATCAGCACGAAGTTTTTCTGGCATTTGTACTGGATCGGGTCTTTCCCCGAATAGGTCCCGCCGTTATAGGCGCTCGTGGTCGCCTGGAAATACCTGGTCGCCTCATAGAGGGTCTCGGCCAGCGGGGTCCAGGTGGTGGGGTCGGTGTTTTCCACCTGGGTGATGAGGTTGGTACCCGTTGACCCCAGGTCCACGGCTACATAACCACCGTCCTTGGTACTGTTCATGCTGTTTTCAAACCGGTAGCCGCCGTTGAAAAACATGATGCCGAATCTGATCCGGTCCGACATTTTGATGATAAGCCCTTCATCAGGCGGATTATTCCCCACATAGACCTTTATGTTATAGGTTGTCCCCGACGACTGGACCGTTATCTGTCCGTTATCGATTATGTAATTTACGTTATTGTACTTTTTATTCGTGTCCCGGTCGGGGTTTTCCATGCCGATGAGATAGTTGGCGGTGCTTGCCGACCGGGGCTGGGTTTTACCGCCTACCAGCACCTTCCTCACCACATCGACCCTCCTCATGGTGAGCCAGTTCAGGAAATTGCCCGACCAGAAACCGGCCTTGTCCAGAGTCTTGGTGGTGTCGATCTCGAAAAACCCGCCGGAGGTAGAGGTATACTTATACATCTTGCCGGAATCGAAGTAGCCGTAATAGTCTTTCGCGAGGTCATAGCCGTAATACCAGCCCTGATCTACCGATTCTTTGTAGGCGAATTCGTTCATGCTCCCGGAGTTGTCGATCATAAGGAGGACGTTCGGCATAAGGGTGTTGGCCCCGGACGCCACGAACGCCGGTTGCTGGCAATAATTGGTGAGCGGGGCCTGGGCGGCGGCCGCAACTGTGGTGAAGCTCCAGGTCTTGGCAGCCGCCATGGCGTTGCCGGCAAGGTCCTTCTCCCCCGTAGTAATGGTGGCGGTATAGGTGGTGCTGTTGGCAAGCGCCGCCGATGGAGTGAATGTGGCAATATTTGTTGCCGCATCATAGGCCACCGTGCCGGTTACGCCGTTGCTGAGAGTAAAGGTCGCAGAAGTGATGGTAGCGGCATCCATCGCTTCGCTGAACGTGGCGGTAACGGTACTGCTGACGGCGATGCCGGTTGCCCCATTCACCGGATTGGTGAAGGTTACCGTAGGAGGGGTGGTATCCGTGTTGGCTGTGGTGAAACTCCAGGTTTTCGTTTGAGCCATCGCGTTTCCGGCAAGGTCCTTTACCCCCGTGGTGATAGTAGCGGTATAGGTAGTGTTGCTGGACAGGTTGACCGATGGGGTGAAAACTGCTTCATTGGACGCCGCATTATAGGTGACGGCACCGGTTACGCCGCCGTTTAAGGTAAAGGTCGCAGAGGTTATGGTTGCGGCGTCCATCGGTTCGCTGAAGGTGGCGGTAATGATGCTGTTGATGGGAACGTTGGTTGCTCCGCTCACGGGATCGGTAAAAGTCACCGTGGGGGGGGTGGTGTCCCCCGACATTGCCGCGGCGGTTTCAAAAGTCCAGTCATATCTGTTGTCCATCTGCGTCCCGAAAACATTTTTTACAAACCTTTTGGTTCTCCCCTTATATGTTGTGCTCGTCTCTAGTGGGCTAGCCGGGGTGAAGGTCGCGGTACGGGTTGCGGCATCGTACGTTACCGTGCCGCTCACCTGATTCCCCCCTTTCAGGAGGAGAATGTTGGTGTCATTTATGGTCGTCGGGTCCATGTCCTCGCTGAAGACGATGGTAATGACGGTGGCAACGGCGACTTCTGTTGCGCCGTTCACCGGATTGGTCGAAGAGACTGTCGGGGCGGCGAAGGCGGCGGTTGTTACGATCAGCAGAAAGATGCCCGCCATAAAAAGGGGTAATAGCTTTTTCATCTCGGCACCTCCACCACCACGATCTGCAGAGCTACACCGTCCTTCCAGATTACCTGCACGACGGAGTGGCGGGGTAGCCTGGAAATATCGCCCGGCCTTCCAGGATTAACGAATTTCGTCTCACCGGTTACGCCAAAGTATTCCTTGCCGCCGCTTGGTGTGGTCACCAGCATCCGGGAATTTTTCACTCCGCCGAAAAAGCCGCGCGTCATCCTGTTTTCCGATGCTTCAACGGTCGATGTCCCGAGCGCCCAGAAAAGGTGTAATCCCAAAAGAATAAGCGTTAATTTTTTCACGACCTTCCTCCTACTAACACTATCGATATTGTGCCAAGCGCCCTAAGTAATATTCATCGGGAAAGCGCCTGGAAAGTTTAGAGCAAAACCGATGCCATTTCCTGTCGCAAGATAACGTGTTGAAAACTCTTAACATTTTTATACCACCCAAAGACAAAAATAAAAAAGCTATGCAATTATTGCATAGCTTGTCTTAAAACTTTTCAACGTTTTGAAGTCCCGACCGTCAACTATGATGCACAGGAACTATGGCTACTCCATCCCGTAATCCTTCAATTTGTACAAAAGCGCCCGATGGCTTATCTCCAGAAGCCTTGCCGCATGGGTCCTGTTGCCGCCGGTCTTTTCCAGCGCCCGCCGGATAAAGTCCTTTTCCAGTAATTCCTCCGCCAGCTTCAGTGAAAGGGAATCAGGCGGGACGACGGGTCCCCGGTCGCCGGTCGCCGCTCCCCGCAGCTTTTCCGGCAGACACCCCAGCTCCATGGTCTCCCCTTCACACAGGACCATACCCCTTTCAATGCAGTTCTCCAATTCCCGGATATTGCCGGGCCATCGGTAATTCATCAGGGCCTTCAGGGCATCCGGTGCGCACCGGACCACTCGTTTGTCGTACTTTTCATCATATTTCCCCAGAAAATGGGTAACCAGGAGCGGGATGTCCTCCATCCTCTCGCGCAGCGGCGGAAGGTTAATGCTGAACACATTGAGCCTGAAATAGAGGTCTTCCCTGAACCGGGCCCCGGCAACCTCCAGCTCCAGATCCTTCGATGTGGCGGAAATAACCCTCACGTCAACCTTTTTCGAAGCAGACGCCCCTACCCGGCGGATCTCCTCCTCCTGCAAAACACGCAGCAGTTTGACCTGGAGCGGAAGGGGCAGTTCCCCGATCTCATCGAGCAGGAGGGTGCCGCCATCGGCCTGTTCGAACAGCCCGGCCTTGTCTGCGGACGCGTCGGTGAAGGCTCCCCTCACATGACCGAACAGCTCGGACTCAAGCAGGTTTTCCGGTATGGCGCCGCAGTTCACCGCCACAAAGGGCGCGTTTTTGCGCCTGCTGTTATAATGAATCGCGCGGGCCACGAGCTCCTTGCCGGTACCCGATTCCCCCAGGACCAGCACCGTTGTCTTGAAGTCGCAGACCTTCCTGACGAGGGAGAATATCTCCTGCATGCGCGGGTTCTTGCTGATGATGCTGGCAAATGAGTACTCTTTGCCGATCTCATCTTTAAGGCGCCTGTTCTCGCTCTTCAAACGCTCCCGTTCTTCCGCCTTTTTCAGGACCAGGGCTATCTCATCACTTTTGAAGGGTTTGGATATATAGTCGTAGGCCCCGAGCTTCATGCATTCGATGGCGGTATCCACGGTGCCGTAGGCCGACATCATTATGATAGTGCCGCTTGTGCCGGCGGCAACCGCCTCCTTCAGAAAGTCGGCGCCGTCCATGACCGGCATTTGTATATCGCACAGGATGAAGTCGTAACTCCCCTGCGAAGCCATCTGAAGCGCCGCAGCTCCATGGGCCGCCTGATCGACCAGGTATCCCTGCTTCTGGAGCATAAGCTGGAGCATATGGCGCAGATTTTCCTCGTCATCCACCACCAGTATCCGCTGTTTTTCGCCCGGTTTCCGGTTCATGTCCCCCCCCCAGCGCCACGACCCACTGCTGTCGGCAGCAGAACGACAAACGTGGTCCCCTTCCCCGCCTCGCTCTCCGCAATGATCCTGCCGCCAAAGGAATCTACGATCCTGGCGCAGATGGCCAACCCCAGGCCGGTCCCCTTCCCCGGCTCCTTGGTGGTAAAAAAGGGATCGAAAATATTCCCCAGATTTTCTGCCGCGATCCCCACCCCACTGTCACTGATTTCAATTTTTACCCAGCGGGATGCATCGCCGTCGGGAAAGGAAGCACGAAAGACACCGTGGAAATCTTCCTTGCGGCGCCCCATGACCCGGCCGTTGGGCAAGGCAGGGAACCTGACGGGGGGTATTTCAAGCTCACCCGCAGAAGCCTTCATACCGAGCCTTCCTCCGTCCGGCATGGCATCCCTGGCATTGATCAGAAGATTTATCAGCACCTGCTGCAACTGATGCCGGTCGGCGTATACCGGCGGCAGGCCATCCTCCGGGGATAGTATGGTTTCCACCCGTTTAAAGGCGCCCTGTCCGGCAAGGAGGTCAAGGGTGTCCTTCAGAAGTACGCCGATATCCACGTTCTCACATTCCGCTTTGGAAGGACGGGCATAGTCCAGAAGCCCGCGGACAATGCGGTCAATCCGGCAGGATTCATCCTCGATGCGGCGCAGATAGTCGCCTCTGACCGGATCTTCATGCAACTCTTCACGCAGAATGCCGGCGTATCCCATAATAGCGGCAAGCGGCGTGCCGACCTCATGGGCCATCCCGGCGGCCAGAAGACCGACCGACGCCATTTTTTCAGAACGGATGGTCTCTTCCCTGGCCGCATGCAGGTCGGCATTGGCAGTTTCCAGGGATTTTACATGGGACTCCACCTCTTCCCGCTTTGCCTGCAACGCGGTGACCATCTTATTGAACGCTTCGGCCAGTTCAGCCACGTCGGCGCTTCCCGGCACATGTACCGTCTGGCCGTAATCGCCGGCGGCAATCCGTTCGGTAGCAGCAAGGAGCTTTCTGATCGGGACCACCACGATCCGGGAAAGAAGAAAAGAGCCGAGCCCGAAGAGGAGGAGAAAATCGAGGATAAAATAGGCAAGGAACATCCGCCGCGATCTCGCAAGCTTCTCGAATTCACTGCCGAGCGAGAGAGAAAGACGGGAAGCACCGGCAATCCTGCCGGCATCAAAGATCGGCGCATATCTTGAGACAAACCGGCCGTTACCGGAGAATGAGTGCGACTCCGTCCCCTTTTTCAGGGTTTCCAGGAGCTTGGTGTCAGCGCCTCTGTCGTCGGAACGTGCGAAAACCTTCCCACCTTTTGCGTCCACGACCAGAAGACCGGCAAAATCGTGCTCCTGAGCAAGCTTGCCGGCAAATCCGGCAGCTGCCGACCCTGTCCCCGGATCGGTTAACGGTGAGGGAAGGATACTGATAAACGAGGCAAGAAGAACCCGCCCCTCCTCATTTTTCTGGGAAAAGAGATCATTTTCGGCGGTTTTGAACGATATGAGGCTGAACAGAACCCAGGTGAGGACAAGCAGGCCGGCGAGGGAGGAAAGGATTGCAAAAGTAAGGCTGAATCGAAACGAAGCCGTCATCCCCTGCCGCCCCCTCCAAGGTTGAAATACCAATGGATTATCTCTCTGCCGAAAAAGATGTACAGAATTGCCCCGAAGGCGAGAAAGGGGCCGAAAGGAATGGCCAGCTTGGAATCCTTCTTCTGCGCCAGCATGAAAGCAATGCCGATGATCGAGCCGATCAGGGAAGCGGTGAAGATAATGAACGGGACCGCCCGCCAGCCAAGGAAGGCCCCCATCATGGCAAGGAGCTTGATATCACCACCACCCATCCCCTCTTTTTTGGCCAGGAGCTGATAACCGTACGCGACCAGTAGGAGGCTGCCGCCACCGACCAGAATACCGATCAGGGAGTCCCGCCATCCGAGCAATGGAAGAAAAAACGCGGCAATAAAGCCGACGACAATGCCGGGAATGCTTATGACATCAGGGATGATCTGATGTTCCAGATCGATGACGGTTATCGTCACCAGGGCCGAGCAGAACACGAAAAGGACGAGGAATGTGAGGGAAACGCCGAACTTCATGAACAGGAACAGGGTCAACAGGGCATTTACAAGCTCCACGAGGGGGTACTGGAGAGATATCCGGGCTTGGCAGGAGCGGCATCGCCCGCCAAGGAACAGGTAGCTGACTATCGGTATGTTGTCGTAAAAGGGGATCCGGTAACCGCAGCAGGGGCAGCGGGAAGGGGGGTAAGCCACCGATTCCTTCCGGGGGAGCCGGCAGATGCAGACATTGAGGAACGATCCGACCACCGCGCCGAGGATGAAGGCGAATATGTGGAATATGACCGACTGGGACATGAGAACCGTTCTACGTTCTACGTTCTACGTTCTATGTTATTATCGGTGTATAACCTTGAACCTTGAACGTAGAACCTGGAACCGTTTATTTAAGCCTTCTGATCTTTATCAAGCTATCCTCAAGAAGACGCTTCTTGTTCGCAAATTCCGTCAGCTTCTCACGCTCCTTGGCGACCACGTCGGCAGGGGCACGTTCCACGAAGCTGGGATTTTCCAGCTTTTTCCCCAGGAACTCCATATCCTTTTCGATCTTCCCGATCTCCTTCAAAAGCCGTTTTTCCTCTTCTTCCACATTGACGAGTCCTTTCAGAGGAACCACGATCTCCACATCTCCCGCTACCTGAAGGGCCGCGTCCTCCGGCCGCTCCAGACCACAGCCGATGGCAAGATCGGAGAGGCGGGCAAGACTCATCACATAAACCTCGTTTTTTTTCAGGAGGTCGAGGCTCTTTGCCGACTTGCAGTCGAGAATTGCGGCGATCTCCTTGCTCGGAGCCACCTCCATCTCGCCGCGGATGTTGCGGATCCCCTTGATCACCTCCATGACCAGCTCCATAGCGGTTGCCCCCTCGCGGTAAGCCACCCATTCACTCCTTGGCTGAGGATACGGAGCAACCATGATGCTTTCCGCTTCCCGCTTCCCGCTTCCCGCTTCCCGCTTTTTGGGCAAGGTCTGCCATATTTCCTCGGTGATAAACGGCATGAAGGGATGAAGCAGGCGCAGGAGGCATTCGAGGACGAACCAGAGTACGTACTGTGCCGTTTTCTTGCGCGCTTCCTCCCCGCGGTACAGGTCATCCTTGACCAGCTCAATATACCAGTCGCAGAACTCGCTCCAGGTGAAGCGGTAGAGTGCGCCGGCGGCATCGTTGAACCGGTAGGCGGCAAGCGCCTCGTTCGTCTCCCGCAACGCCTCGTTGAGGCGAAACAGTATCCACCGGTCGGCGTTGGAAATCTCCAGTTCCGTCTCACGGACACTGTCGGGGTCGAACCCCTCCAGGTTCATCAGGGCAAAACGGGAGGCGTTCCATATCTTGTTGGCAAAGTTGCGGTAGCCGGCGATCCGCTCTTCCGCAAGCTTGATGTCCCTCCCCTGGGCGGCGAAGGCTGCCAGGGTGAAGCGAAAGGCGTCGGTGCCGTACTGGTCGATAACGGTCAGGGGATCGATGACGTTCCCCTTGGACTTGCTCATCTTCTGCCCCTGGGCGTCCCGCACCAGCGCATGGATGTAAACGTCCCTGAATGGGACTTCCCCCATGAAGTGGAGCCCCATCATCATCATGCGCGCCACCCAGAAAAAGAGGATGTCAAAGCCGGTGACGAGACACGAGGTGGGGTAAAACGCTTCCAACTCCGGGGTCTTGTCCGGCCACCCCATGGTGGAAAAGGGCCAGAGGGCCGATGAGAACCAGGTGTCGAGCACGTCGGTCTCCTGCCGGATCTCGTCGCTGCCGCATTTTGCGCAGGCAGTGGGGTCTTCCTTCGCCACGGTAACTTCTCCGCAGTGGTCGCAGAACCAGGCGGGAATCCTGTGCCCCCACCATATCTGGCGGGATATGCACCAGTCACGGATATTTTCCATCCACTCGTAGTAGGTATTTTCCCACTGCTGCGGCACGATCCTGGTCCGCCCTTCCTTGACCGCAGCCAGCGCCTTTTCTGCCAGGGGGCCTACCTTCACATACCACTGGAGTGAGAGGTACGGCTCCACGACGGTCTTGCAGCGGTAGCACCCACCCAGGGCAAGGGGGTGGTCCTCGATCTTTTCCAGAAGGCCCTGCGCCTCCAGGTCGACAACGATCGTCTTGCGCGCGGCAAACCTGTCCAGCCCCTCGTACTGATGACCGGCGGCGTTTATCACCCCCGACTCGTCGAAGATGTTTATGAGATCGAGATTGTGACGCTTCCCCACCTCAAAATCGTTGAAGTCATGGGCAGGCGTTATCTTGACTACGCCGGTGCCGAACTCCATGTCCACATACTCGTCGGCAATAATCGGTATCCGCCGGTTCACCAGGGGGAGGATCACCTCGCCGCCGACCAGACCCCTGTAACGCTCGTCCGCAGGGTTCACGGCCACGGCGGTGTCGCCGAGCATGGTTTCCGGCCTGGTGGTGGCGACCACCAGATAGCGGTTCGAGTCTGCCACCGGATAGCGCAGGTGCCAGAGGTGGCCACCCTTCTCCTCGTGCTCCACCTCGATGTCGGAGAGGGCCGTATGACAGCGGGGACACCAGTTGATGAGCCGGTTGTCGCGATAGATGAGCCCTTCCCCGTAGAGCCGGACGAAGACCTCGCGTACCGCTTTAGAAAGCCCTTCATCCATGGTGAAGCGCTCCCGCTCCCAGTCACACGAAGCTCCCAGCCTTTTCAACTGGCCGATGATCTGCCCTCCCGACTCCGCTTTCCACTGCCAGACCCTTTCGATGAACGCGTCACGTCCAAGCTCGTGCCGGTCCTTCCCTTCGGAGGCCAACTGGCGCTCCACCACGTTCTGCGTGGCGATGCCGGCATGGTCGGTCCCCGGCATCCAGAGGACATTATGACCGCTCATCCGCTTCCAGCGGCAGAGGATGTCCTGCAGGGTATTGTTCAGCGCATGTCCCATATGGAGCACGCCGGTTATGTTCGGCGGCGGGATGACGATACTGTAGGGAGGCTTTGACGAAGAAGCGTCGGCGTGAAAATACCCCTTATCCTCCCACTCCCCGTACCACTTTTCTTCAACGGCCTTCGGCTCGTAAACCTTTGCCAGTTCTCTCTCTGCCATACATCCACCCTCTCAACGATAAGTGTCACATAATAAAAAAGGGGATGAACTATCCCCGTTTCTTGCCTTACGTCTTTGCCTGACCCCGGTTCCCGATTCCCGGTTCCCGGATTTCAGACACCTTCCTTCAGCTTGCGAATCTCTTCTTTAATCAGGGTCTCCGCCAGGTCGGGAACCACTTCCCAGACAATCTTTTCGATAATATCACGGGAAATTCTCGAGACAATCGCGGCAAGCTGCTCTTCACTTATGGCCGTTGCCCCGGAAACCGATACAGATGATGCTGCGGCAGGCCCACCGGCGGGGGGGGCGGCTGCGAAAACCGGAACGTATTCCTCTTCGGGAGCAAACTGCCGGTCAGCCTCCGGCATGGGGGAAATCACAGAGGATTCCTCTTCAGGAACCCCGGATACCGATGCGGCAGGCACCGCCGCTTCAGTAAAATATCCAGCCGCCTGGATCTCCGCTGTTTCAATCGCCTGGATCTCACCTTCAACCGGAGCGACGCAAGGCTCGTCAAAGGAAAAAACCCGGACCTCCCCGCTTGTCTCCTCTTCCTGGAAGCTAAAGGTCTGTTCCCCAGCGGGTTCCCACCCAGCGCCAAATTCAGAAGCTGTCGCGGCGGCTGTTCCCACTCCCGCCCCCGACGGTTCGGCCTCTTCATCCTCCTCGAAAGAGAACGCCTCGACCGCCTCCATTTCCTCGCCAGAACCTGCCAGGCCTTCTTCTATGCACTCGGCAAAAGCGCCACTCTCTTCTTCCTCAACTTCCTCAAGCTCGAAGACCCCCCAGAGGTCATCTTCCTGCGAGGCTTCAATCACTTCTTCCGCAAAAGGAAAGATCGTTTCTTTGGCTCCTTCACCACGGCCCTCTTCCGGACAGAAAAAGGATTCCGCCGGTTCATCGGCAACTGGCGCTGAAAGGATCGCCGCTGCCGGAGTCTCAGGAATCCCTGCCGTGAAACCGGCCAGAGGAGGCGCAACCGGCGGGGGAACAGCTGGTTCGTGAACAGGCGCCAATTCAGCCCTTTCTTTCCCAAGTTCAATCAGCCTCTTGACTTTGTCTATCAGGTGCTGGGATTCAAACGGTTTGGAGATATAATCATCAGCCCCGCTCTGTCGGGCCTTTTCCTCATCAAAAGGCTCGAAGGCCCCGCTTAAAAGGAGGAGAGGGATATGCCTCAAGGCGGGATCTTGCCGGATCGCTTCACAGACCTCGTAGCCTGTTTTGCCGGGCATCAGCGCATCAACAAGGAAGATGTCGGGCAAAATCTCCCCGGCCTTTTCCAAAGCGGCATCACCGTTGTCCACCACGGTAAGTTCATAATCCTCGTTGGCGAAGATTATCCCTACAACCTTCTGAATAGTAATGCTGTCATCGGCGAGGAGCAATTTATAGCCCATCTGTCCCTCCTCTGTCGGGAGCGTTGAGAAAGCCTGCGATATCGGGCAAACGGCGAACTGGTGCGAAGAAACTAGCACAAAGCCGGGGGGGGTGTCAAGCTATTTGCCGGGCTTGATGAGGCGGTCATAATGGGAGAAAGCGACCTCTCCCGCCAGGGGAGAGGCGGCAAAAAGCTCTGCGGCAAGGGTCGACATGTCGCTTCTCAACTGACTGAATTCCTTGATTTTCCTATACTCCAGCCGGGAGGTAAGAAGCACCACGAAGAGGTCCGTCTCGGGATCTATCCAGATCGAGGAACCTGAATAACCGGTATGGCCGAAGGATATCTCGGAAAAACCGCCACCCTTGGGGGATGAGTAGGGGGAGGCGATGTCCCACCCCAGACCGCGTACTACGCTCCCTCCGCGGGAAAAATAGGGCGCCGTCATCTGGCGCACAGCACGGGAAGAAAGAACCTCTCCCCCCTCAAACACCCCTTCGTTTAAGATCATGCGGCAAAACCTTGCCAGGTCGTAAGCCGTGCTGAATAGCCCTGCATGCCCGGCAACGCCTCCAAGCTGGCGGGCCAGGTAGTCCTGTGCCTGTCCGACCATCAGGGTCCGATTGGTAAGAATCGTGGCAGAGCAACGCTCGATCTTCTCCCGATCCGGGTTGAAGGCGGTATCCTTCATCCCGAGCGGAGCAAAGAAATGAACGGCGGCATAAGCATCCAGCCCGACCCCGGTAGCCTTTTTAACCATTTCACCTAAAAGGATGAAATTTATATCCGCGTACTTAAAACGGCTGCCGATCCCACCCTTCACTCTCTGGGTAGCAGCGCCTGCTATGGCGCTAGTTAGCGGGTTGGCTGCTGAGAGGGGAAAATCGTCAAGACCCGAGGTGTGGGTAAGAAGGTTAAGCACCAGGAGGTCATCCTTCCCCTTGCCGGCAAATTCCGGGAACCACTTCACCAACGGGTCGACCAGGCTTATCTTCCTCTCCTCGGCAAGTTTCAGGATCACGGGGGCGGTGGCAACCACCTTTGTAAGTGAGGCGGTGTCAAAGATCGCGTCAACGGTCATCGGCCGGGCATCCGGCAACGAGGAAACACGGCCGTAAGCACGTTCAAACAAGACCCCGTGACGGTTTCCGACCAGGACCACCCCGCCGGCTATGAGCCCTCTGGTAATGGCGCTTTCCAGTAAAAGATCGATTTTTGCGGCCCGATCCGCATGGTTCGGTAGCGAATCGCCGGCAAAGACCGGCTGAGAAATAATGAGCAGGATTACAACGAAGATTCGCCTGAAAAAAGACACGGTCCGCTCCAACTCTTCACTCTGAATCCATATTGTTCAGTATCGGACAGAACCATTACAAACTTAAGAACTTGTCCGTAAATAAGGACTGGGATGAAGTCCCCCTTTCACCTCAATTCATCCTGAATGTCACCGTTTTGAGCAGATTCCCTTCGCTGTCAAGCGCCTCAACCCGCCAGTCGCCGGACCACCCCTTTTCTATGGTCTTCCTGCTGAATGTCCTCCAGCGCTTACCCTTGACCGGGAGCTCATACTCGCCGACTTTCACATTGTCGCGATACCAGATATGTGTGACGGTTGTCTCTTCATCGTCAGCGAAGTTGATCCTGGTGAAGCAGTAGAGCGCCTTAACCGAAGCGGAGGATATACGGCGAACGGAATCTATGGGGTTCCCCCGAACGATTTTTGTGGTAACCGCCATCTCGGTGATTCTCAGGCCGGCATCTTCAGCCATCGCCCACCCAGCGGGCGAAACAATCAGCAGCAAAAAAAGACCAATCCTGAGAAAAGGTTTTAGACGTCTCATACTGCCTCCCAAGAATACGCCAGAAGGTTTTCGGATTTACTCCTCACTCCTCACTCCTTACCCTTTACTCCTCACGTCGTCAGGTCCGGTAATCGGCGTTGATTTTCACATAGTCGTAGGAAAGGTCGGAGGTAAAGACCGTCGCTTCCCCTTCCCCCATCCACAGGTTGACTGTCACGGAAAATTCCCGTTTCTTCAGTACCTCAGTGCCCCGCGCCTCGGCGTCGCCTCCTGCGAAGATTCCGTTTCTGACCATCCGCACATCGTCAAAAGACAGCTCAACCCGGTAAGGATCGATGTTGGCTCCGGAATAACCGACCGCAGCCAGGATTCTTCCCCAGTTGGCGTCCTGGCCGAAGAAGGCGGTCTTCACCAGGCAAGAATTGGCGACGGCCATGGCTGCCTGCCTGGCCTCGGCATTGGAGCGGGCGCCTCTGACATTTATCTCCACGAACTTGGTGGCCCCCTCGCCATCCCTGACGATCTGTTTGGCCAGGGAAAGGAGGAGGCCCCGCAAGAGGCGCACAAACCGTTCCGCGTCCGGGTCACCAGCCGTCAGTGGCTGGTTGCCGGCCGCGCCGTTCGCCATGACAAGGGCGGTATCGTTGGTGGAGGTGTCGCCGTCCACGGAAATCATATTAAAGGAGAGATCGACCCCCTCCCGGAATACCCTTTGCAGCCAAGCCGGATCAACTGCCGCATCGGTCACCAGAAAGGCGAGCATGGTCGCCATGTTGGGCATGATCATCCCGGCACCCTTAGCCACTCCGGCCAGGGTATACCGCTTCCCGCCCGCCTCGCCGCTCCTTATCGCCAGCTTGGGGAACGTGTCGGTGGTCATGATCGCCTCTGCCACGTCTTCCAGGGTACCCCCTTCCAGCCCCTCGATCAAGGCTGGAATACGGGGCCGAAGACGCTCCATCGGCATGGGAACGCCGATAACGCCGGTAGACGCCACCAGCGTTGCCTCATCCGGTATCCCCAGCCCCTCGGCCACCAGCCGGGTCGTCGTCAGGGCATCGTCCATCCCCTGCCCGCCGGTGCAGGCGTTGGCATTGCCGCTGTTGACGACGATCGCCTGACATAGGCCATATTTCGTCCGAGCCATGTCAACGAGGACCGGCGCCGCTTTCACCTTGTTCGTCGTATAGACTCCAGCCACCGCCGCCGGCACTTCGGAAAAGATCAGCGCCAGGTCGAGACGACCCGGCTTCTTAATGGCCGCCTCCACGGCGGAGAACTTGAAGCCTTTGATTTCCATTTATCACCTCATCAGTCCGTTCGCGCTCAAAAATGCCCAGATGCTAGGCGCCAAGAAGCAAGGAGTGAGGCGTAGCAGCGCTACGCCGCAGCGACGAGCGACGAAGGCAACAACGCAGATGGGCGTTTTTCAGCGCGAACTCATTTGCCGCAGCACTGCTTGTACTTTCTGCCGCTCCCGCACGGACAAGGCTCGTTGCGGCCGACCTTTTTGCTCTTTGCCGGCTGCTGGACGACATCTTCACCACCCATGTTAAAGACCAGCCGTTGCCGCTTCTGCTGCTCTTCCATCCTCTCCACATCATCCTCACGGGCAAGCTGCACCCAGAAGATCTTATCCACCACTTCCTCGCGGATGCGGACTATCATATTCATGAAGAGATTGAACGCCTCTTTCTTGTACTCCTGCTTGGGGTCCTTCTGGCCGTAGCCGCGGAGCCCGATCCCCTCCTTCAGGTGGTCGATGGAAAGGAGATGGTCCTTCCACTGGGCGTCGATGGTCTGGAGCATGAACACCTTGATCAGGTGGTCCATCACTTCTTCGCCGAACTCGGCAAGCTTCCCGGCAAAAATCTCCTGAACCTTTTCCTTCAGCAATTCGCGGAAGCTTACGGGGCTTAGTCTCCCGACAGTCTCGGCAGGAATATCCAGATGCAGGGCGAATATCTTGTACACCGATTCGCTGATCCCCTGCCAGTCCCACTCTGCGGCGGGGACCTTTTCAATGGCATAGGCCGTTGCCAGGTCCTCAACCACTTCGTCCACCATCTCGAGGAAGCTGTCCCTGATCTCTTCCCCAGCCAGGATCTCCTTGCGCTGGGTGTAAATCACCTCCCGCTGCTTGTTCATGACATCGTCGTATTCGATCAGGTGTTTCCTGATATCGAAGTTGTGGGCCTCCACCTTTTTCTGGGCGTTCTCGATGGCCCTGGTGATCAGACCGTGGGTGATCGCCTCCCCTTCCTCGATCTTCAGCATGTCCATGATCTTTGCCACCCGCTCGGAACCGAAGATGCGCAGGAGATCATCCTCAAGAGAAAGGTAGAAGCGTGAAGAGCCGGGGTCCCCCTGACGGCCCGAACGGCCGCGGAGCTGGTTGTCGATGCGCCGTGACTCGTGACGCTCGGTACCTAAGATGTGGAGTCCCCCCAGCTTCACCACTTCTTCATGCTCGGCGGCGCACTGGGCCTTGAATTTTTCAATCAACTGTCTGTATTCCTCATCGTTTGCCTCGGGGTTTCCCTTCCTCCACTGCCTCTCCATCGCATCGGGATTTCCACCCAGGAGGATATCGGTGCCGCGGCCGGCCATGTTGGTGGCAATGGTGACCATCCCCTTACGTCCCGCTTGCGCTACGATCTCCGCCTCCCGCTCATGCTGCTTGGCGTTCAGGACATTATGGGGGATACCCTGTCGCTGGAGAAGGGACGCAAGCGTTTCCGACTTCTCGATGGAGATGGTACCCACCAGCACCGGCTGCCCCTTGGCGTGAAGGTCCTTGATCTCCTCGATAACCGCGTTGAACTTCTCCCTCTCGGTCTTGTAGACGACGTCGGGGAAGTCGGGGCGGAGCAAGGTGCGGTTGGTGGGGATGACCACCACGTCCAGCTTGTAGATCTTGTGGAATTCCTCCGCCTCGGTGTCGGCCGTACCGGTCATACCGGAAAGCTTTTCGTACATGCGGAAGTAGTTCTGGAAGGTGATGGTCGCCAGGGTCTGGTTCTCGTTCTCGATCTCCACCCCTTCCTTTGCCTCGATCGCCTGGTGGAGGCCGTCGGACCAGCGGCGTCCCGGCATGAGACGGCCGGTGAACTCATCGACGATGAGCACCTCCCCCTCCTTCACTACGTAGTCCACGTCCAGCTTGAAGAGGGCGTGGGCGCGCAGGGCCTGCTGCACGTGATGGAGGATCTCCATATTGCGTGGGTCGTAGAGGTTGTCCACCTTGAGGAGTTTTTCCACCTTGAGCACCCCTTCTTCCGTGAGGGTGGCGCTCCTCGCCTTCTCGTCGATGGTAAAGTCGCCGGTGTAGCGCTTGCGCTTGCCGGAAAGGGTGTTGGCCTCCTCCTCGAGGACCTCTCCCTTTTTCAGGAACGGGATGATCCGGTCGATTACGTAGTACTTGTCGGTAGAATCTTCGGTGGGGCCGGAGATGATGAGGGGGGTCCGCGCCTCGTCGATGAGAATCGAGTCCACCTCGTCCACAATGGAGAAATGGAAGGGGCGCTGCACATAGTCGTCGAGGGAAAACTTCATGTTGTCCCGGAGGTAGTCGAAACCGAACTCGTTGTTGGTACCGTAGGTGATGTCGGCACCGTAGGCCTCGCGCCGCTCGTCGTCGTCCAGGCCGTGAACAATGACGCCGACGGAAAGGCCCAGGAAGTCATAGATGCGCCCCATCCACTCGGAGTCACGCCTGGCCAGGTAGTCGTTGACCGTCACCACGTGCACGCCGCGGCCGGTCAGGGCATTGAGATATGCCGGAAGGGTAGCCACCAGGGTCTTCCCCTCACCGGTCTTCATCTCGGCGATCTTCCCCTGGTGGAGGACCATGCCGCCGATGAGCTGCACGTCGAAGTGGCGCATGTTGTGAACCCTTTTGCCCGCCTCGCGGCAGACGGCAAAGGCCTCGGGAAGGAGCGAGTCGAGGGCCTCCCCCCGACCGTAACGTTCCTTGAATTCGAAGGTTTTATTCTTGAGCTGATCGTCGGTAAGCGCGGCCATCTGCGGCTCCAGTGCCCCGATCCGCTCAACCACCGGCCAGAGCTTTTTCAGCTCCCGCTCGTTCTTGCTCCCGACGATCTTCTTTATAATAGCTCCAAACATTTAGGCAGTTCTCCCGGCGTAATGTAAAGTTTTCACATGCAACGAAAAAGGGTAGCATAAACGGGGGGAGAGCTCAACAGAAAAGGCGCTTTGTAAAGATGTTGTAACATGTTGCCGCTTGGCGGCGGCGGGGGAGGCGGGGGATTTTCACGCCCGGATGCGCCTAGCCGTTTTTCACATGCTCATGACTGAAGATATGCTCCTGGCAATAGCCGCGCTGTCCAGCGCACTGCGGACAGTAACGGAAATCCATCTTCGGGTGGGTCTTGTCGGTGATGCCGCAGACCGTACAGCTATGAAACGGCTCGTCATCCCTCCTGGCAGGCTGCCATGCATGTTTCGCCAGCTGCCGCTTTCCGCTCTTCACCATCCAGATGATATCCCCGGCAAAAAAGAGGAGGAAATTGCAGATGGAGGCAAAGACCAGGAGGCGGCTGTGCCACCCGCCGAAGAGGATCAGGTAGCCGTAACCGACCCAGGTGATCAGGGCGAGCCATTTGATACGGACCGGCAGAATGAAAAAGATTTGGAGGATGAAGTCGGGATAGAGAAAGGCAAAGGCAAGAAAGACCGAGCCGCCGATAAAGGCATTGCTCACCGGCAGCGCCGGCGTGAGGAAAGAGACGGCGATGGTCATGAGGCAGCCGATGAGAAGAAAAACGTTGTAGCGGAAGGCTCCCCAGTGCTCTTCCAGGGCCGAACCCATGAGGTAGAAGAGGTACCAGGCGAACAAGGCAAAAAACAGGCTCTGCACCGGCGGATCGAAGAGAAAGGTGACAAGCCGCCACCATTGTCCCTCCATGAGGAGATCGGCAGAGAGATAGGTCAAGTTCCGATCCAGCTTGCCGGTCATAAAGAGGACATAAAAGGCCGTCTGACCCGCGATAAGATAGACGGTCACGTTCGGCAGGGCAAATCTGCCGATCTTTTTCTCCAGTTTAGCCAACAGGTTCATGATGTGCGTTCACTTTCTTATGTTGCAGGCCCGATGACCGATCGATGCTTTTCCTGTCAGTACCTTCCTGTAAAGATCATTAATCTTGACCGTTGTCAAGATTATGTTGCGGGAAAACCGAGCACGCATACCTTTGCAATGCAACGCGTATGAAAAAGGGATGGACTTCCCCCTTACAGGCTCAACTCCCGGTGGCCGTGGAAAAGCTCGTCCCTTATCCTGGCCACCTCCCCGTCTCCCAGGTACTCTTCGAACCCCATCACCCGATCGATGATGCCGCCAGGTGTGATCTCCACGATCCTGTTCGCCACGGTAGATACGAACTCATGGTCGTGGGAGGAAAACAGCACCACCTCCGGGAATGCGATGAGCCCGTTGTTCAGGGCGGTGATCGACTCCAGATCAAGGTGGTTGGTCGGTTCGTCCAGGATGAGGGTGTTGGCGCCGGCGAGCATCATCTTTGACAGCATGCAGCGGACCCGTTCCCCGCCGGAAAGGACACTGATCTTCTTCATCGCCTCTTCCCCCGAGAAAAGCATCCTGCCGAGGAAGCCGCGGGCAAAAGACTCCCCTTCGGCGGGGGGGGAAAACTGGCCGAGCCACTCGATGAGGTTCAGGTCGTTGTCAAAGTAGGCGCTGTTCTCCTTGGGGAAATAGGCGGGGGTGATGGTCACCCCCCAGCGGAAGCTCCCGCTGTCCGGCTCCAGTTCCCCGGCCAGGATCTGGAAGAGGGTCGTCTTGGCGAGGCTGTTGCCCCCCACAAAGGCGATCTTGTCACCCTTTCTTACGGTGAGGGTCAGGTCGTTCAGGACGGGCACCCCGTCGATCTCCTTGGAGAGCCCCTGTATCTCCAGGATGATATCGCCGCAGGGGCGCTCCGGCTTGAACACCACGTACGGGTACTTTCGTGAAGAGACCGGCATATCCTCTATGGTGAGCTTCTCCAGGAGCCGCTTCCGGGAGGTGGCCTGTTTCGCCTTGGAGGCATTGGAGGAAAAGCGCTGGATGAACTCCTTCAGCTCGTTGGCCTTGTCGGTAACCTTCCGGTTATCGTCCTGCTTCTGCTTGAGCGTCAACTGGCTTGCCTGGTACCAGAAGTCGTAGTTCCCCACATACACCTGGATCCGCCCGAAGTCTATATCCGCCACGTGGGTGCAGACCTGGTTCAGGAAGTGGCGGTCGTGGGAAACCACGATGACCGTGTTCGGGAAACGGTAGAGGAAGTCCTCCAGCCAGGCGATGGACTTCAGGTCCAGATGGTTGGTCGGCTCGTCCAGCAGGAGCACGTCCGGGTTGCCGAAGAGGGCCTGGGCCAGGAGGACCCGCACCTTATCCCCTCCTTCGAGCTCCTTCATCTTCTTGTGGCGAAGTTCCTCAGGAATGCCGAGGCCATTCAGGAGCACCGCCGCCTCGGACTCCGCCTCGTAGCCGTTCATCTCGGCGAATTCCCCTTCCAGTTCCGCGGAACGAATCCCGTCTTCTTCAGAGAAATCCGCCTTGGCATAGATCGCCTCCCGCTCGGCCATCACTTCGTACAGCCTCTTGTGACCCATGATGACGGTGTTGAACACCGTCTCCTCGTCGAAGGCGAACTGGTCCTGCCTGAGAACCGCGATCCTCTCCCGCTGACCTACCACGATCTCCCCCTTGTCCGCCTCAACCTCGCCGGAGAGAATTTTCAGGAAGGTGGATTTTCCTGCGCCGTTGGCGCCGATCAGTCCATAGCAGTTCCCGTGGGTGAACTTTATGTTGACGTCTTTGAAGAGAACCCTCTTGCCGTAGGAAAGGGTTACGTTTGAAGCGCTTATCATGCTTTTATTGACTCCTCTTTAAAAAAAATAAAAAACCACAGGGGTGATCCCTGTGGTTCGGGTACTGTTTATGTATAACACTTTTGCCCGCCCGGCGGCAATCCTTTTTTCCCACCCATGGATTGAACTGGTCGGCGGCCCTGCTGAATCTTGACACGAGTAACAACACAACCGGTATAGCATTGAATTTATCCTTTAATTTATTAGTAAGAGCCATCCCCAAATATACCAAGGACTAATGCGTAAATATTCTCAGCAAACAAGTTTAATAAATCTATCCTTGCATTTCAAGCATATTACTCTATACTAAAGTAGCTGAAATAGAAACAATGCTCCCTAAAAAAACACGTTATAACTATTCATTCCAACACTGCTTACTGAAATATTCATTTTGCCACGGCAAAATTCGTTCCTTCAAAGAAATGAGGTATGAACCAATGACAATCAGAACCGGTAGCGTTGTGAACCACACCGGAGCCCTGGAATGGGGTGCCGGCAAGGTAATGGAAGTGACGGCCGACAGGGCGACGATTGAGTTCAGTGACGGGAAAAGCAGGAAAATTGCCGCATCCCATTTCATTGCTCTCCAACCGGCAGACGCGGCCTCTTATTCGCCTCCTCCCGAAGTCGTGCCGGCTGTAAAAACCCGGGCGGCCGCCAAACCACGGAAACGGACGAAATAGGTTTATCCCCACCCGCGGGGAAAATGATCTCTCGATTGACGTGAAAGCCTGCATCCGCGGGCTTTTTTTTATTGGTGCGGCGCTGACAGCTTCGCCACATATACCACATGCCGGAGGCCCCCCCGGCCCGGCCTCTCACTGGTCACCGAAAAGCCGGCAGCGCACAGGCGCTTGACAAAACCGGCGTCGTAGTTTTCACCCCACACGGCAAAGACTCCGCCGGGCTTAAGAGCGGCTCGCGCATTTTCGATGGCGCGGCTCCCGTAGAGCGGGTCGTCGCGCTTATGGGAGTGGGTGTGGGGGCCTGTGTAAAGATCGAGAACAATAGTGTCAAAGCCCGCCAACTGCTTGTCCATGGCGGAGCTGCGGATGAGGTCGGCAACGTCGGCAATCTCCACGGTTACCCGGGAGTCGGCAACGGCACGGTCCGTGAGACCCGCCAAAGGGCCCCGGCACCACTCCACGACAACGGGGTTGAGCTCCGCTACGACTACCCGGCCCGTGGCGGGCAGGATGTCGAGAACAGCCTTGAGCGTGTACCCCATTCCCAGGCCGCCGACGAGCACGCGGGGGCTCGCCTGGTGCTTCAGGTGGCTGCATGCCAGTTGGCCGAGGACCACCTCGGACCGATGGGCCGAGCTGTTCATGAGCACAAGACCGCCCACGGTGATGAGGAAATCCCGTTCGCCGCGCTGGCGCAGTTCAAGGGTACCCGATGTGGTGACGAGGCTGTCGATGATTTTCCAGGGAAGGGCCATGGGCTGAACCTCCAAATAAAAAACCACAGGGGTGACCCCTATGGTTCATGCACGACGTATGTATAGCACTATTGCCATCCCAGCGGCAATCTCTTTTTACCCGCTCCCTGTCCTGGGGCACTGGAAAGCATCGGGAGTAAAAACAGCAGTGGCCTGAGGATGGAGACAAATTCATAAGACCAGAAATGCTCCTTTTGTTTTTTTTTTGCCGATGCGGTGCCGTAACCTGCGCGACGGCTGAAATTTGGTATAGTTATAGTCAGCCATTCCAATCCCTTTGAGGTACGCCATGTCAGAAACGCCTATAGCCGGCGAAGATACGCCACGCATCCGGGAAATGACCATCGACGACTTCCCCGAGGTCTTTCATATCGGCGAGGAGGTCTTTACCGCCGAGTATTCCCAAAGCCTCTATCGCACCTGGGACGAATACGAAATCACCACCCTCTTCAACTCGGACAACGAACTCTGCCTGGTGGCGGAAGCCGGGGAAAAGATCCTCGGGTTCGCCTTGGGGACTACCGTCAAGAAGCACAACTCGCCATGGAAATACGGTTATCTGGTCTGGCTTGGGATCCGCAAGGATATTCAGCAAGGTGGCGTGGGAAGCGGGTTGTTCAAGGAGATCAAGCGCCGCATGAAGGAGCAGGGGGTGCGGATGATCATCATCGACACCTCCGCCGACAACCAGCCGGCGATCCGCTTCTTTCAGAAACAGGGGTTCGATGATGTCCAGGAACACATCTACATGTCCCTCAACCTGACACGCAAGGCAAGGAAAAAGCCCGGGAAGAAGCCGTGACCGCCCGTATTGAAAAAGTCTGGCGGGCCATCAACCCCGAGCGGCTGCGGAAAACGCTCCTCGACCTCCTTGATATCTATTCACCGTCCGGCAAAGAAGAGGACATCCAGCTCTACCTGGAAGGGGTCCTCTCCCGGGCCGGTTTCGCCGTGGAACGTCAGGAAGTGGAGCACGAACGCTACAACCTGCGCGTCACCATGGGGAGTGGAGAACCGCAGCTCTACCTGGTCGGGCATGTGGACACCGTTCCGGCCTGGGATCTGGAGGCTTACGGGCCGCAGGAAGAAAACGGCATCATCCGCGGGCTGGGGAGCGCCGATATGAAGGGAGGGTGCGCCGCCATGGTAGAGGCTTGGCTGGCCATGGCCTGCGCCCTTCAACCGGCGGACTTTCCGCCGGTCGGTCTTCTGCTGGCGGTGGGGGAGGAAGAAAATGGCGACGGCAGCGCGACCTTCCTCGATTCCTGCCGCCCTCCCTGGGTCGTCATCGGCGAACCGACGGGACTGGCACCCTGTTTCGCCCATTACGGCTACCTGGAGGCAGGCTTCGTCACCCGCGGCCGCCGGAGTCACTCCTCCCTCCCCGAACTGGGGCACAACGCCGTGGAATCGATGCTGAGAGTTCTTCTGCTCCTGGGGAACGACACCCTCTTCGACCGGGCCAAATCGGAGATCGTCTATTCAATTCGGGAGATGAGTTCGTCGCGGGAAGGGTTTGTGGTGCCTGATCGTTGTGAAGCATGGATAGACCTGCATCTGCCACCTAACAAAGAGCCGTCGGCCCTCCAGGAGGCGATCCGTCACATAGTCGCCGATGCCGACCGGTTCATTCCCGGCCTGGATCTGGACGTCACCTTTGATTTCGCATCATCCGGCTACGACCTTGGCGCCGACAGCCGTCCTGCGCAGATTATACGGGGAATCTATCCGGGCCTGGGACTGCCGTTACGCCTGGATGCCTTCCGTTCCCATTCAGACGGCAACCTCTTTTTTGCGGCAGGTTCAAAGCCTCTCATTCTCGGCCCCGGGGCACTGGAAACCGCTCATACGCCCGACGAACAGGTCATCTTTGACGAAGTGTCGGCTGCTGCCCGCATCTATGCGGCGCTTTGCCTGGGGATGGGCTGAGGGGTTTCAGTATTTTACCAGCGTGGCGGTTATACTGCCGATCGCAACCTTCGTCTTCATCTTGACCGGAATGCGCCTGGCGTCGTCGGTCAGCCAGATATAGATGGCCCCTTTTTTCTGGAAAATCCCGTCGGATTTGATGAGGGGTTTGATCAAGATCGTATCTACCTCGCCGAGGATCGTATCCACCTTTTCCTTCTTGAGAACCTGGACTTCCACGTTCCACAGCTTCTTGTTATCCAGAATATTGACGAACACCGACTTGCCCACTTCCAGCTTCAACGTCCGCAAGTAGTAAAAACTCGAATAGGTATCGTAGGTGTTTTGCATAATGTCTATAACGACCTTTTCGCCGTTCAGGTGGTCGATATAGCGGGCTTTCCCCTTTTCATGATCGAAGATAATCTCCTTGTCCCGCCGGTGATTTCCTTCCCGGATCTTCATCCGAAAATGGCGCGGCAAGCCCAGCAGTGGCGCCTGCACTTTGGTCAGGATGCTTTCGATTCTGTCCTCGACCGGGAAAAAAACCGAAATCCAATCGGCTGAACGGGCGGTCGAGACTACCCTGATCGAATCCCCGTCATCGATTATCTCCTGGATCGCCGTACCGGCCTTGATGCCGGTCCAGGTCATATCGTAGACGAGCTTTTCAGGGATATTCAGAGCGAAGGCCGCAGGCGCCCCAAGGACAAGCCATGTTATGATCGCCACAAGGCGGATTACCGTGCCGTAACTCATATCAGACCTCCGGATACTCGGCAAGACTCCGAAGAGTCTCCGCCAGCTCATAGGCAGCAACAGAGAACAGCCGGTCGAGGAGTCTTTCCGTCGGGGCGGGAGGATAGAGGGGGAAACCCAGGCGGTAAATAAGGTCCAGGAGGCCGTCCTGCCTGTTTTCCTCCATAAAAAGGGTCCCGTACTGGAACACCGGGGCATAAAGAAGCGCGTCCTCCATTACCGCCTCGTCCTCGCTCCAGTACGGCAGCATCATTTCCAGAGAGAGGCAGAGCCCCTTTCCCGTTGCGTCCTCCGCCACGAAAAGAATCACCTCGTCATGGGAATATCCTCCGCACTCTGCCGCTTCCGGACAGACAACCCCGGCGGGGAGGATCACCAGCCGGCCGTGGGGATCAAGGCCATAGGGCCACTCCCTGTATATCAGAAACTGTTCGAGCGCCTCGCAGGCCTTCGCCTGCAAGAGGTCCAGGTCATGGTAGAACTGGGGGCGCAGGATGTCGCGCTGCGCGATGAGCGTCTCGAGGGGAATAAAGTCCTCTTCTTTATCGGCGGAGCGGGGGTTCCGCTTCTCCACGTTATCCACCACCAGCCGCAGGTGCGGCCGTTTTCGTTCGTCCTTGTCATGTGTCATGAATTATAATCCCCATTGAACGTTTGGAGGCCGTCTTCCCCCCCTCGTCAGAACTGTTGTCGCCCGTCAAAACTACACCTTCCGGGGGAAAGTGTCAAGGCTGTCCAGGCCGAGAGCATCTTCCGGTTTCCGCCGGCCGCCGCATGTGCTAAACTTTCATTCACCTCAACGCACCAAAAACGGCCGGTTGTGGCCGGCAATCACCAGGAAAGGAGACGCGGCATGAAGATTCGCAAGAAGATCCTCGATTTTGAATACGAAGAGGTGCTCGACGCCAGAACCCGGGAGTTGATCCGGGTCGGCTGCGCGGTGGCGGTGGGGTGTCCCACCTGACTGAAGAAGCACTTCGCGGCCGCGAAGGAAGCAGGAGCAACCACGGCGGAACTGAAAGAGGCCCTCGCCTACGGGATCATCGCCCCGTCCGGACTGGCGAAGAATTTCGTGCTCGGCCTGGCGGAAGAGCTCGATATCGGGGAGTAGCAGGATGAATTACGATAAAGCCCGCGTCAAGCGGGCTTTATCGTTGCGGGCGAAAAGAACCAATCAGGTCACAGAAATAGAAAGACCTGCATCGGAGCGGTTGCTGGGCTCATTTTTGACCTCCAATATGGGGTGAATTAACTTACGCTGCCTGCGAGTCGTCCTCGGTGACAGTCAGGGTGTCCAGGTCTACCTTGAGAATACGGGCAATTTTTTTCAGCAGAATCACCGACGATTTCCGTTTCCCCGACTCGATCTGGGATATGGCGGCAGCCGTCACACCACAGGCCTTCGCCAACTCCGCGGCGGAGAGTCCGCGGTATTCCCTCCAGACCCGCACCGGGTTGGCGCCGTCCAGCAAGCGATCCACCACCTCAGCGGGAATCAGCTCCTCCTCGCTGGCTGCAAAGGCGTTTCGGGCCGCGTCGAAATCCCTGACATCGGCCAGCATCTCGGCATCTTCCACCAGTCGCCGGTATTCGTCGTAGGGAATCACGGCGTATTCCGGTTTGCCGTTCTTTCTGATAATCTGCGCTTTCATCGATATATTCCTCCCCGCGAGCCGATGTCGAGTACGGGTTACAGTTCATGTTGAATGAAAATCGGCGGGACATGTGCAGGATTACAGAATTAAGGTTGGTGTCCCTCGAATTCCCAAGGCATCGAAGAGGTCACCCACCCGGGCCTTTCCCTGGCCGCGCGCCACCTTGAAGAGCGAGCGGGCATATCCGGCGATGAAGCCGATGTTGGCGATGGGGACCCAGACAACCAGCATGAAGACCAGTGTCAGGAGAACAAGGTCCGCCAGGTTTTCCTTCCAGATCCGCGCCGCGTTGCCGAACAGGGCGGCAAAGTCGGGCTGACAAGCGGTCCGGGGAAGCGGGTCAGCGCCGATCATCGACCCGCAGTGTTTGCACTTGATTGCGCCATCGATGATCTCCTCTTTGCAGAACGGACATTGCATCCTGGGCCCCTTGAGGAAACACTAGTCTCTACTGCTCATTGCTTCATGTTGCCTGATTTTGGAATTTGGAGAGCGACCAGTATATTGCTTCTTTCTCAAGTTACTTTTCTCTTGTTATTTTTCCGGCTGACTTGCGTTTCTTATGTAATTTTTCGCTTCGCTCATGTATTTCCAGCCGCCATGTTTCCAAAGCATTAATGTCAGCCAACAACTCTTCTGGAAGTCAATGGGGTCAGGATTGAATGGCACTAGTTTAAGACAATTAGCATGTAAAATCATGCCAAAATTGCCACATATTATTAGCAATAATTAATTAAATATGCTATTATGTGCCATGA
>WSYB01000066.1 GCA_009773645.1 Geobacteraceae bacterium | reverse complement strand
CCGCTCGGCACCTCCCAGTACTTCATGGTGGTGTCACGGCTGCCGCTGACCAGCGAGCTTCCATCCGGAGAGAAGGCGATCCCCCCGATCCAGTTCTCAAAGGCCGTCTCCCATCCGGCCTGTTCTTCGAACCATTGGCCGCGCCGCTCGATTGTGCCGTCCAAGGGGTCTGATTTGTGCCCTTCGAGTGTACAGAGCGCCTGGCCGCTTGGCAGGACTTCGAACAGGGTCATGCCGCCGATGTCGTTCCCGCTGGCCAGGAGCCGGCCGTCGGGAGAGAACACGGTGCAAATGTTCCAATGCTGGTCATAGACGTCCTGGGGCAGGAGCGACAGGAGCTCCGTGGCCGTGCCGACCTCCCAGATTTTGATGTCCCGGTTCTCGTTCCCGCGTGCCAGCATGAGCCCGTCGGGGGAGAAGGAAACGGAGTGAATGGCGTGGTCGTAGCGCCCGAACAGCATCCGGATGAACTCGCCGGTCTTGGGGTTCCAGAGACGGATGGTTCGATCGGTGGACCCGGATGCGAGCATCTGCCCATCCGGCGCGAAGGCAAGGCAGTGAATGGAGTCGGTATGGCCCCGCAGGATTCTGACCATTCGGCCCGTCTCGGCTTCCCAGATCCGGATCGAGTGGTCGACACTACCGCTGGCCACCAGCGTGCCGTCGGGGTGATATGCCACCGTCCAGATTGGATCGTGGTGTCCGCGAAAGACTCGCACCTCACGGGCTCCCGCCCGCCAGTGCGCGTGGCAATCCACGATGTTGATCGGCGGGGCGCCGGGCATACCAGGTGGAAGGGTCGGCGTGGGAGGCATATAACCGGGTGCTGCTGCGCTGTCGGCCATCAGATTGTCCTCAAAAAATCGTCAGAGTCGCGTGCCTTGCAAAAGAACGGGACCGCTCCCTATAATAACGAAGAGTCTTTTCTCACGATGTTGAAACTATAACGGACGCTAAAAAGGGAAGTCAAGGAGGCCTGTCATGGAGTTGCGGTTTCAGCCGGCCCTCATCCAGGAGGTCGTTGACGCGTTCATCGAGAAAACCGAACGGGAAGGCGATCCGACCTTCTACAAGGAATTCCATGAGCTGGCCGACCCTATCTATGAGAACTTCCCCCTGGACGACCGGGAGCCGGAGTTTCAAAAGCTGTACCAGTACCTGTTCGGGCATTGGGGATTTGCCGACATCATCGATCAGGCGTTCAATGAATTTCCTGACCTGAGGGAGCGGATCGGGATCGTTCTGGTCCGGGGCGTGCTCAAGGAGGACCAGGAATCGGTCGACGTTCTGCGGAAGTGGGGCACCGTCGAAGAGGACCTGGCCAAGACGTTTGAGGCCAAGGGACAGAAGGGCGTTGGTATCAAGCTCCTGCCCCGGCGGTTCTATGACCCGGCACTGGCCCGGTTTTGCCGTCACGAGTTGATTCATATCAAGGATATGCTCGACCCGGCCTTTCTCTACGACCCGGACATCAAGGTCGGGAATACACCCGGTGAAGAGAGCCTCATCCTGGCCCGGTATCGGGTCCTCTGGTGTCAATGGATCGACAAACGGCTGGGGCTGTGGGGCAAAGAGCCGGTATCCTCCAAGGAACAGCGATTCCGGGAATTTTCCACGTGGTACCGGAAGATTCCCGGGAAGCAGCTTGTGGCCGTTTTTGAGGGGCTGTGGGCGACTGAATTCTTTACCCACCCCGAACTGGTCGAACTGGCGACTGATACGCTCAAGGTGATCGACCGGGCGATTGAAGTCGAAGGAGCCGAGGTTCCAGAACGTAAAAAGGTCATGCTCATGCCGGGTTTCCCTTGCCCGCTCTGTGGATTTCCCACATACAATTGGGTGGAAAATCTTGATCGGGACGTGGAGCCGGAAGTCCTGGACTTTATCCGTGAAAACCACCCGGGATGGGATTCTGAATACGGCGGGTGCGATCGGTGTATCGAGGTGTACAAGCTGCGGGCTGCCGGCGTCCACGGAGATTAGCACGCGCAATGGCGGAAGAGTTCGACAAGGAACGGCGGGAGTTCCTCAAGCAGTCTGTGCTGTCGGTGGGCAAGACTGTCTACGAGTACTATGAGCAGCAGAAGGAAGCCCAGGTCGAAGTCGGCCCCCCGGTGCCTCCGGTCAAGGTCAGGGCGGATTGGCTCAGGCCTCCCGGCGCCGTCGAAGAAGAGCTTTTCCTCGACCGCTGCACGAAATGCGGTGATTGTCTCCCGGCCTGCCCGTACGGGAGCATCAAGAAGGACCAGGCGAACGGCTATCCGGTTCTTTTTGCCAATGAATCCGCGTGCTACCTCTGCGACGACTTTCCTTGCATTGCAGCCTGCGAGACAGAGGCGCTTCTCCCGGTAGGGGACCGGACCGAAGTTCGAATGGGAATGGCCGTCGTCAGCCGAGCTGATTGCATGGGCGACCAGGGGTGCAGATTTTGCCTGGCCAAATGTCCGGTTGGAGCGCTTTCGGTTGATTTTATCGATGCTTACCCGGTCGTCGATCATGAGAAATGCGTGGGGTGCGGGGTCTGTGAACAGGTGTGTTCAGGAGTAAATGACCGTATTGCGATCAAGGTCATTTCGGGCCGTTTTGAGGCCACAAAAAGGCCTTGACAACCTAGTCGGGTTTTCATATTCTTACCGGGCTCAGAGCTAAGGAGGCGATGGGCAATGGCAATACAGGCAGTCTCTGACAGTCCGACAGGGAAGACGGGATTGGCCGACGCTCCGGTCGTCGAGTTGGCCTTGTCTCGCAGCAAGTTCTACCTGTTGCTTTCCTGGGGTTTTCTCTTCCCCGAAGAAGACGAATTCTACAATTATCTTCAGGACGGCGAATTTGTGGAAGACGCGTTCGCAGCCGTCGAATCGCTGGAAAAAAGCCTTGATGCGACGAAGACGGATCCCGCCTTGCGTGAGTTGGTCGTCCCGATCAGAAGGCTCATTGAAAAGATCGGAGAGTGGGAGGAGCAGAATTTCAAAACATGGGAGTTCAGCGACCTGCAGGACGAGCACCGGCGGGTATTCTCCAACGTAATCAGCTTGGACGCCCCTCCATATGAAACCCTGTTCGGCAACGAGCACGTCTTCCAACAGTCCCATACCATGGGTGACATCGCAGGGTATTACAAGGCGTTCGGACTGGAGTTGGCCGAGGTTGTCCATGAGCGGCTCGATCACCTCAGCGTGGAGTTTGAGTTTCTCCATTTCCTGACCTATAAAGAGTCGTATGCGTTGTGCCACGATGGGGACGCAAAACTCCAGATCGTGACGGACGCGGAAAAGAAATTTGTTCGTGACCACGTTGGGCGGTGGGCGCCCCTGTTTGCCGATATGGCGTCCAAGAAGGCTCAGCGGGGGTTCTTTCATTACCTCTGCGAACTCTGCAAAGCCTATCTCAAGTTCGAATGCGCCTACCTCGGTGTGAAGCCTCAGCCGTATAAGGAAACTGATTACAAGCCGGCGACGTTCACTCCCCCTGAAGGTGCGACGTTTGAATGCGGAGCGCAGGATCTCGGCAACGAGTTATCCGTGCTCCTGGATGAAGTCGGGGGCCGTTCTCAAATGGAAAATACAGGCAGCGAGGGAGGCGAAGATTCGCAGAAGGCCGGTCATGCATAGCGGGAAAGCCGGCCAGGGTGAAGGCAGGAACTCGATGGAGTGTTTGATCTTAGCGTACAGGGCGTTTTAAGGTTAATTTTTTTAGAGAGGAGGGGCTATCGCTATGGAAATCATTCACACGAGGAACAGGGCCGTCGTATGGGGGGTGCTCTTGAGTGCCCTCGTCGTAGGCGTGGTCCTGACGCTGGGACAGGTCCCTTTGGCTGTCAGCCAGCCGGTCGCCATTCAGGCCAAGGCGATCAAGGGACCAATCCCGATGGACGGAGCGAATCCGAGCTGGGAAAATGTCCCCGGTGTTGTCGTGCCGCTCAGCGGGCAGACGATTACCACGCCGATGCATCCCAACATCGCCGTCAAGTCGGTCTTTGTGAAGGCGATCACGAACGGCAAGGAAATCGGAATTCGCCTGGATTGGGGCGATCAGTCTAAGAACGACACCACCATTGGGCCGCAGCATTTCCGCGACCAGGCGGCCATTCAATTTCCAGTGAACACCAGTGGGGCCCCGCCGTTCCAGTGCATGGGCCAGTCCGGCGGCACGGTCAACATCTGGCGGTGGAATGCCGAATGGCAGAAGGATCTTGGCAAGGACAGCGCCGGAATCTGGGATGTGGACAATGAGTATCCCGCCATTTTCTGGGACTACTACTACGAGGAGCCGGCCGGCGGTGTGACCTATATGGATCGTATCGGGCGGAGCCTCGGGCCGTTTAACACCGGCATCTGGTCCGGCAACATCCTCTCCGATCCTGAAATGCGGATCGGGTCGGTCGAGGATCTTAATGCGAACGGGTTCAGCACCCTGACGACTCAGGCTCACCAGGATGTGGTTGGCAACGGCCTCTGGGAGCATTCCGGTTCGATCAAGGGCGGTTGCTGCAACGGTCCCACGTGGCGCGTGGTGTACAAGCGCGCGCTGACGACCGCGGATCCCAACGATGTGCAGTTCAAGAGCGGATCGTCCGTTCCGGCTGCCTTTGCCGTGTGGGATGGACAGAACGTGGAACGTGACGGCATGAAGGGAATTTCCACCTGGTTCAGCCTGCAGATCCCGTAAAGTAAGCGAACAAGAAAAAGCCCCGGGGGATTAATCTCGCCCCCGGGGCTTTTTTATGCCTATTGGGGGTGATATCAGGTCGCGGAAATGGCCCGGAAGAGCGGTCGCGAAGGCGGTGGATGCAGTTGCATTTCATTGCGCGCAGGGTGTATAAAATCTGAAGGGTGAAGGGGGGCGGCACTCCCTGAAGGTGGTCTGCGACGTGTCCTTTGCACGCAGTTTGCCGGAGCGAGGCTCCTTATCATGAAAACGGTTTTACTGTTTCCCCCGACGTGGCATCCTTCCCAGCCGTACCTCAGTCTCCCGTCGTTGACCGGGTTTCTCAAGCAGGCGGGCGTCACCAACGTTGTGCAGCGCGACCTCGGCATTGAGGTCCTCGACGGTTTTCTGAGCCAGCCGTCCGGCCGCGAGACCTATGAGCGGATGCAGGACAAGGTCAGAACACTGGAGCGGCTTGGCACGCAAGGAGAAACCGGCTCTTCCAGTCAGGAACACCTTGCCCGTATGAAGGAGGCCCTCGACTGGTTTCCGCCGCTCTATGACCGGATCGAGGACGCCAAGCGGGTGCTGCGTTCCGAGCAGTTCTACGATCTGGAGAAGTATCGGGAGAGTCTGTTTCTCATCGATCGCTGGCTCGCCTTCATCTCCACCCTGTATTTCCCGACGCGGATTTCGGTGGTCGACAATCAGTGGCGGTATTCCATCTACTCCTCAAAGGAAATTCTGAAGGCGGTGGCGGACGAGCAGGAGAATCCATACCTGGAAATCTTCCGCGATAAACTGGTTCCGGACATCCTGGGGCAGGCCCCCGACCTTGTCGGTGTCTCGATCACGGCGACATCGCAGATCATGCCGGGCCTCACCCTCTGCAGGCTGATCAAGCAGGCCAACCCGGATGTGCATCTGACGATCGGCGGCAGCATCTTTACCCGGTTGGTGGACAATTTGCGGCGGGCGGATGCGATGTTTCAGTTCGCCGATGATTTCGTGGTGTTTGAAGGCGAAACGGCTCTCCTGGAGTTGATCCACCAGTTGGAGGGGAAGCGTGATTACAGCAAGGTGCCGAATCTGCTCTACCGGCAGAACGGTAAGATCATCGTGAACCAGCCGTTCTTTTCGGAGAACATCAACGCGCTGGCGGCGCCGAATTTTGATGGATTCCCCTTCCGCCAGTACCTTGCGCCCCAGTCGGTTCTGCCCATTCAGTTCTCCCGTGGCTGTTATTACAAGGATTGTGCGTTTTGCGCTCTGACGCTGGATCACCAGAACTTTCGACAGCGGTCGCCGGAAAAGGTGGTGGACGATGTCAAGATGCTCATGGAGCGCTACCAGACGCCTTTCTTCTTCTTTACCGACGAATGCTTCGCGCTGTCGCCGACCAAACGCCTGTGCAGCCAGCTTATCGAGGCCGGCGTCAATGCCCAGTGGACCTGCGAAATGCGCTTTGAGAAGAATCTGACGCGGGATCTCCTCAAGTTGATGCGGGACGCGGGGTGTCTGAAGATCGTGTTCGGGCTGGAGTCCTACAACCAGCGGGTGATGGATTTCATGAAGAAGGGGATCAAGCGCGAGCACGTCAATCGGATTGTGGATGACTGCCTGGATCTTGACATCGCGGTACACTGCTATGTCCTGGTTGGGTTTCCCACCGAGACGGAGGCCGAGGCGCTGGAGACATCGGATTTCGTGGTCGGACATACCCGGCTGAATTCGTCCTACGGTTTTTCCTGCCAGCCGTGCCTGTTTGACCTGGAAAAAGAAGCGCCCATCATGAGCGATCCGGCGAGCTATGGCATCCGGCGCATCATGCGCCCGTCATCCGAAGACCTCAGCCTCGGCTATTTCTATGAGGTGGCGGAAGGGATGAAGCCGGAGGAGGCGGAGCGGGT
>WSYB01000018.1:197927-242369 GCA_009773645.1 Geobacteraceae bacterium | reverse complement strand
TTCACGCAGCATTATCCACATTGCGTTCCAGTATATCGGCGATGTATTTGTTGATGGTGACCCCCTTGCTGGCGGCGCTCGCCGCTATCCGCTGGTGCAATTGCGGAGTGATCCGGACGTTGAAGCTCCCCTTGAACGGTTTCTCGGGCGACCTGCCCTGCTCAACGCAGGTCTGCAGATAATCGTCAACCGCTTCCCGGAAGGCCTGCCGCAGCATGGCAACGTCGGTCCCCTCATAACTGACCAGTGCCCGGATAAATTCAATCCGGCCATAAAATACGTCATCCTCGTCGCTGAAATGAACCGACCCGTAATAATCCTTGTAGCGCATCATGTCTTTCATAACAGTCCCTAATTTTTCAAGGTTTCGGCAATCTGCTCCATCTGGTACCACTTGAGCACCTGCGTCGGGTGCGGTTTGTGGTTGGAGTATATCGGACTAGAGAGCATTATGCAACTAATAATAGTTACGCATTTTCCGTTCTTGATATGTGCCGCTGGCACATCATGGGGGTTTTGAAAAATCACTTTTGCGATTCTCTTAGCCCCAAATAACGCGCCCTTAACCGGCGTCGGGAAAACCTGGCTGTCTTGCGCCTTATCCCACAACGCCTGCCGACACGGAATTACCGCCGTTTACCATAGGCTTCCCACGCTCATGCAGGACTTGGATCTTGCACGCAATGACGGCCGCTACACGAAAATCATGCGCACGCTCGCCAAGGCCGAACTCCTCATCCTGGACGACTGGGGTATCGCGCCCTTGTCATCGGAGCAGCTGCGAGATCTGCTTGAGATCATCGACGAGCGCTACCATAAGTCTTCTACGCTGATTACCAGCCAACTGCCGGTCGCAAACTGGCATGAAGCTCTCAACGACCCGACCATGGCTGATGCCATCCTCGACCGACTGCTGCACAACGCATATAAAATCGATCTGGAAGGAGACTCGATGCGTAAACTGCGCTCGAAGATTGACGCAACCGAAAACTTGTGAGACATTAACTTTTACCCAGCGGCGCACCCCCTCAGGGGGTGGCCGAGTTCAATCGTAATAGGTGGCCGATATCATCGGAATACGCAGGCCTGACCAAAGTTGCTCGCTTAATTCGGCCTCTGAAGCCGAACGACCACGGGAATCACGTGCCCCCAGAGTTCTTCCCGAGGGGCGAGGAGAAATTTGCTTGCAGTTGGTTGTATCTACAGGGTAAAATTCGTGCCTGTCGCCTGGAAGTCCTCAGCAAAATAACAGCCTGTCCTTGAGGTTCCCTTGGGAACTGTCGGAGGTTTTTCTGTTGAAGAAAGTCTTTATTGTCACGCCAAGCTATCTCATAAAGAAAAAAAGCGACTTCACAGGTGGGATCAAGCAACTATCAAAGTTGAATTTTCATGTGATCAACCCCGATTTCCCGAAGGTTCTCCCCTCGCCGCGAGAGAAAGCGGACCAACTCCATGGGGCGTTCGCCGATCCTGAGATAGACATTGTCCTCGCCTTGCGCGGCGGGTACAGCGCGATGAAGTCACTCCCCTACATCGATTTCGAGCTGATAAAAAAACACCGCAAAGTCCTCGCCGGCTTCAGCGACTTGAGCGCCTTGCTCAATCCGATCTACGAGCGTACCGGACTTGTCACTCTGCATTCCCCGATGGTGATCAACCTGGGCACGCCGACCCCCTTCACACTCAGATCATTTGTGAACGCGGTAAAAGGTTACCCGGAGAAAAACCTGCTCAAAGGTGCCCCCGTCAAGGTCTACAATCCCGGTACCGCCACCGGCATTCTCAAGGGAGGGAATCTTATTACCCTGACCGCCCTGATCGATACGGACTGGGAGATCGATACCGCCGACTCGATACTCTTTCTCGAAGATGTCGATGAAAAACTGCATGAGGTGGATCGCTACCTGACCCAGTGGATACTCGCCGGCAAATTCAGGAAGGTCAAAGCTCTTGTTCTCGGCGATTTTCGCGGGATCAGAAGCAGGCAGGTTTACGACATCCTGGCCTCGCAGATGGAGCTGAATTTCCCGGTCGTTCATTGCCCCTACATCGGCCATGTGAAGAACAAGATCACTCTGCCTGTCGGTGCCGAGGTCGAGCTGAACACCGACCGGAAGCAAATGGTGATATGCGAGATGGCCTTTCCCGGTGCCGGACGATGAATGTCATCTGGCTGGTCCTGCTTTCCGTCAGCATCGTCTTCGCAATTTTCACAGGCAACCTCGACGCCTTTACCAAATCGATCTTCGAAGGGGCCAAATCGGCGGTCGAGATATCCCTCTTCCTGCTGGGCATCGTATCGGTCTGGATGGGGATCACCAGGATTCTCGAAGACTCCGGGCTGATCTACCGGATCGCGCACCTGTTCAAGCCGCTCATATCCCGCCTCTTCAAAAACATACCCGACGATCATCCTTCGATTACGGCAATTACCCTCAACGTGCTGGCCAACCTTTTCGGTCTCGGCAACGCCGCCACCCCCTTGGGGATCAAGGCGATGCAGGAGCTCGACAGTCTGAATGAGGACAAGGGTACGATCACCCCCGAAATGATGATCTTCATCGTGATCAATACTGCGAGCATCCAGCTGATCCCGTTTTCAGTGATCGGAATACTTGTCGGCAACGGCGCCGCAAACCCTGCTGCCGTCGTGCTTCCGGTGCTGATTGCCACTGTTATCTCTGCCATGGCGGCGTTACTGGTTCTGGCGGCCTTCAGGAAGATACTCAAATGATAAAGTACTTCGAATATGCATCACTGCTCATCATTCCGCTGTTCATTCTGTTTACGATCCTGTACGGAGCTTTCAAGAAGGTCAGGGTTTATGACTCTTTCGTTGCGGGGGCCAAAGAAGGACCGGGCATCATTCTCAGCATATTTCCATACTTGTTAACTATTTTCGTCGCCATCAAGGGCTTTCAGGCTTCAGGCGCCTTCGACTTTATCAGGGATGCCTTTTACAGCCTGTTTTCTTTTCTGGATATACCGATAGAAGTAATCTCCATCTCGATAATCAAGCCTCTCTCCGGCAGCGCCTCGACCGCACTTTTTACCGATATCGTCAAAACCACCGGTCCGGAGTCGATGGTCGCCAAAATGTCGGCCGTTATCATGGGGAGCGCCGAGACCACTTTCTATGTGCTTGCAGTTTATCTCGGCGCTGTAAGTATCAAGAAAACCCGTTATCTGGTGCCGGTATGTCTGGTTGCGGATTTTATCGGAATAATCGTAGCCGTTTCAGTCGTGAGGTGGATTTTCTAGATGTGCAGACTTCTTGGTATAACCAATTTTGAATATTCGAGACATCGTAAAATAGTCGAAAACTTCTGCGGGCTCGCACGCACCGGCACGGTTATGACCGGTGATCCTCCCGGGCACGTGGACGGCTGGGGGTTGGCGTTCTATCAGGGCGGGGAGTTGACCGTTCATAAGAGTGGTGCGAATCTTCTGGAAGAAACCGATAAGGTCATCGGCATGTTGAGCGCGACGGGGAGTTCGCCGGTCGTGATCCTTCATCTGCGCAAGTCCGCCTGGGCCGACACCGCCTCCACCCGACACGCCCATCCTTTTCATTACAACAACGTCGCTTTCTGTCATAACGGAGTTGTATATGATTACAAGGCGTTGATTCCTGCCATAACCACACCGCTAGGAGAAGATGCCCTCGATACGGAAGTTTTCTTTCATCATTTCATGAGTGCTGAGTCTGATGACCTGGGGCAGGCTTTTCTCGATACCGTTTCGATAATAAAGCAGCGGGAATATAAATATTCAGCACTGAATTGCCTTTTCAGCGATGGAGTGAAGTTGTTTGCTTATCGTGATTACACCAAAGAACCTGATTATTACTCTCTGTACAAAGCCTTTCCGGAGAACTCCTGTGTGATTTCCTCCGAGCCGATTGATGAGAACGTTCAATGGGAAATGATGAGGAAGGAAGAATTTCTGGCGATTGAAGCTTCTGCCCCTGGGAGCAATCGGGTCAGACCTTGAAGATTTGAAGATAGGTGGTAATATTTTGTCATGCCACGTAAACCTCGTATTCACGCACCTGTAGGAGCATTCATGCGCTATTCCCCCCTCATCACCGACCTCTACGAACTGACCATGCTGGCCGGTTATCTGGAAGAAGATATGCACGAAACACCGGCCGTCTTCGACCTCTTCTACCGCCAGAACCCCTTCAAAGGGGGGTATGCCGTCTTCGCCGGGTTGGACACAGCCTTAAGCTATCTGGAAAACCTTGCCTTCACCGCGGACGAGCTCGCTTACATCCAAAGCCTCGGTATCTTCCGTCCGCCCTTCATCGACTTCCTCCGCAATTTCCGCTTCAATGGGCGAGTGACCGCCCCTCCCGAAGGGAGCGTGGTTTTTGCCAGGGAACCGCTCCTCACCGTCGAGGGAACCCTGGCGGAGGCCCAGTTCGCGGAAACGGCGCTCTTGAACATCATCAATTTCCAGACCCTCGTCGCCACCAAGGCTTCGCGCATCACCCACCTGGCGGGAGAAGCGAAGGTCATAGAGTTTGGCCTGCGCCGCGCCCACGGACCGGACGGGGGTATCAGCGTCGCCCGTGCCGCCTATATCGGCGGGGCGCGGAGCACGAGCAACGTCATGGCCGGGAAGCTCTTCGGTATCCCGGTAAGGGGGACCCATGCCCACAGCTGGATCATGGCGTTTCCCGACGAGCTCACCGCCTTTCGCAAGTATGCCGAGGTCTTTCCGGACGGTTGCATACTGCTGGTTGACACCTACGACACCCTGAAGAGCGGCGTTCCCCATGCCATCACCGTGGCGCGCGAGCTCCGGGCACGGGGGCATGAGCTCGTGGGGATCCGGCTCGATTCCGGCGACCTTGCCTACCTCTCCAGGGAAGCGCGGCGCATGCTGGACCAGGCGGGCTTCCCCAACGCCAAGATCCTCGCTTCCAATGAAATCGACGAATACGTCATCGAATCGATCCTTTCCGAAGGGGGAAAAGTGGACATGTACGGGGTGGGGACAAAACTGGCTACGTGCATGGGAGAAGGCGGCGGCGCCCTGGGAGGGGTCTACAAGCTGGTGAGGATCGGCAGCGAACCGAAGCTGAAGGTGACAAGCGACCTTTCCAAGGCAACTCTCCCCGACAGGAAGAGGCTTTTGCGGGCTATCGCTTCTGACGGCTCATTTCTCATGGACATCATCACCCTCGCGGACGAAACCGTCATGCCCGGTGAAACGGTCTTTAATCCGGCAAACCCCTTGCAGCACACCACCATTCCTCCGGACGCCCATCTTGAAGAGCTCCGCGCCGTGGTCATGGACAAGGGGAAGAGGATTACCTGCGGATATCCCCCCCTTGATCAGATGGCCGACCGTTGCGCTGAACAGCTTTCCGCCCTTCCCCAGGGGTGCCTCCGCTTCATCAACCCACATATCTACAAGGTCTCCATAAGCCGGAGACTGCATGAACTGAGGATACGCCTGATGGAAGAAGTGCGGCGTGATACCGAAACGCAATAAACAACTGAAACGCAACGAACCGAAAGGAAAGCCCACACATTCTGTATCATTTTCTTAACAAAAAGATTTTTCATCTCCCAACCGGTTAACTAGTTTAAATTATTGCGTATTACCTGTTATTTAGGGCAAACCCTCTTCCACTGCATGTACAGATTGTTTACATCTGTCAACGCACTTTCTTGAGACAGCAAATAAAATCAATTAGTTATAAGTTGGTATGCGCTTTGCAAAAATTCAGTTAATTTGACACGGCTAAGGGTGAAGTTTAACCGTAATAATCGCTTTCTGTAGAAACAATTTGTCACTAAGAGACTTTTGAAAAATGAAAAAGATCATCGCGATAGCTTGGCTGATTATATGTTTGATCCCTGCCGGAGGAAACGCAGAGGAATCGGTTGTAACTTCAGAAGGGTGGTTCAAACACCTGCAGTTCTTTCCCGTGAATGGGGACCAGTTCCGTCGCGTCACCCTCCCTTCGGAGGAGAAGGTTCGAGATGAGGAGTTGCTGCAAATAGTCGGACATGGGCTTGATGCACTACCCTTCTCGGTTGCGGATTTTCCCCGAAGGATAGAGACGGCGAGCTCAAGGATTAAGCTATGGGATGAGGCAGACAGAGGGATTGTAAAGATCGACTTTCCCAAGGGCCCGGAAGTTTACCAGAGCATCACATTACCCGTCGCGGGCAACAGATAGAAAAAGCATGTGAACACGCTTGCGCGCCGACCCAGCCTTCGTAGCAAAGGCTGCTTTGGCGGAGTAGGCAGCGCTGTAGCGCGCAGGCCCGGATCAAATCCGATTCATTCGGATTTTCACGGATTCAACCAGAGTACATTAACCCAATAAATTGTGGCACTTGTAGCAGTGCGTTGGCATATGTTTTTGATTTAACTGTGTTAATCCGTGTCCAATTGCCGTTTATGGGATATATGATATCTTGAAAGCAAATTAGAATAAGTAACCTTACCCAAGGGCAAAATGCGGATTATCCCGCTTAGAAAGGGGACAAAATGGGAAATTTGTCCCCTTTTTGCTTCCATGTGGCATAGGCCGGCACATCCACCCCACGTGCCGTCGTTCGGCAGGATCTGGTACATCGACTACCCGGATACCGATAGAGTTACCTACGAATATGACACCGGCGGCAACCTCTACAAAGCAGGGAGCTACGCCACCTATACGGGTTACAACGCCCTCGGCCAGCCGGGGAGTGTGACCTTCGGCAATGGCGTCACAACGAATTACACCTATTTCCCCTTGGACAAACGGCTTTCCAGTATAACAACCACCACACCAAGTCTGACATTGGTCAGCCTCAACTATTCCTATGACAACAAAGGGAATATCGATAGCATTGCTGATTATGTCAACGGCTCCGCTTTTCACAACGTCATCAGCCAGACCTATGCACCCTACCCCGGCAAGCCCCATGCCTTCGGTGTCACCGGCACAGGCTTCGAGTACGACGCCAACGGCAACATGACGAGCGACGGGTGGAGTACGATCACCTACAACTTCGACAACATGCCGCAAGCAATCGGTTCGATCAGCTTTGTCTACGACGGAGCCGGGAGCAGGGTGAAAAAGTTCACCCCCTCGCATACCGTCACCTATATCGACAAGCTGTACGATTGTGTTAACGACACCTGCGGCAAATATATCTTTGCCGGGAACACCAGGATAGCCCGGAAGGACGCTTTGCAGACTCTCTACTTCCACGGAGACCACCTGGGAAGCACAGTTGTTGCTACAGATCAAAGCAGCGCCAAAGTGGAGGATATAGTCTATTACCCCTTCGGTGAAACCAGGATTGATACAAATCCTTACAGGACGGACCACAAATACACGTCGCAGGAGCTGGACTACGAGACAGGATTCTACAACTACAACGCGCGGCTGTATTATCCGGGAATCGGGAGATTTATCTCACCAGACAGCATTGTTCCCGACCCTGCAAGTTCGCAGAGCCTGAACAGATACACTTATGTGCTGAATAATCCGATGAATTATGTGGACCCTACCGGGAATGATTATTCAGATTATAATTCGTTGCTTGGCAATCAACCGATGATCGATTTCACTATAACTGCCCCTCTGCAATCACCAATGGATGCCGTGCCTAGGGATGCTGACGGATATTATATGCCATATCCACATTTAGATGAGGTCAACACAGGTAGAACAATTCTCAATTCAATGGCTGATGGGTTTGGATCAGGCCTCTCAACAGCCAATTTTTATTTAGCAATAAATTCGAACATCGATATGATGTCTCAAGGGTTCAGGAATGCTTCTTTTGGTCTTGCCGGCATTGTTTCTGGATCTCTTGGTATCGGCTATGGTGGTATTCCAGGGGCTGTTTGTGGAGTTCCAGCTGTTCTTCTTAGCACAGAACTCTTCGCCTTAGGGGCTACTGAATTTATTACTGGGTATTTACAACCGCGTAAAATAAATATTCCTAATCCAGGATTAGTAAAAAATGCAGCGTATCTATATACAAAAAGCCATGAATCGGCAGAATTTACTCAGAACGCATACAATCTAATAATAAGTGCTTCTAATGCAGGATTAGCGGGGCCGATGTCTTCGATAGAAGCAATATATAATGCGTTAGAACTTATGACATGCTAAGAGTTATTAAACCTTCCAAAGGAAGCCGCAAATGACAGAGATAGAAAAAGTCGCGTTAATAATGAAATGGCTACTTATTTTTATGACAATTTTGAGCGTACCAGAATGGTTTAAACTTATTAAAAATAAACCTATAACATTTATGGATTTTGCTGATTCAGCTGCATGGACTATTGGCTGGTTGTTATGTTTCATTTGTTATTTAATTATAATTTTCCGAGCAAATAAACAAAAGTAATATCTATAATCAGGACAATTGTGTTCCGCTAACTTTTAACAGTGTAGATACGTGACCCGGGCCTGTCATGTCATCCATTTGAAATGGCGTACGCAAGGATTGAGTATGTATATTTAATTGGATTGTTCGGAGTGAGGAATGAAAAAGAATCTGGTTTTCGTTGTTATGGCTACGGCTTTGTGCACGCTGTCAGGCACCGCCCTGGCGGATAGCATTAAAGGCAAATTGGGAGTAACGGGACGGCTGGGGCTTATGGTTCCATCAGATAGTGAATTTACAACAGCAACAGCAGTCACCATTATCCCCTCATTTACTATAGGCGTGATCGAGACCGGCAAAGGAAAAGCAGACACCGCCTTTGTGGGAGGCGGCGGCTTTGTTTACGGCGTCACCGACAACTTTGCCATTGAGGTTGATGTTACCCATACCCCCCAAATTGACTACGAATTTTTTGGAAAACAATCATTCGAAATCACTACTACCAATGTTTCTCTTGGCCTCCAGTACCGCTTCTTCCCAACGAACATGCTTGTACCTTACCTGGGGGCAGGAGTGGATTTCATTATCAGTGAAGGCAAATACCTGGGCAGGGATGCGTTGGATATTGAGACTGTTGTCGGCGACCATCTGAATGCCGGCGTTGATCTTTTTATCACGAAACGCATTGCACTGAATGCCGATTTCAGAGGTGTCCTAGCTCCCAAGGCAGAAATCAACAACCGAAACCTGTCGCTTCCGGGGAATTTTAAAGCAGGCGAATACGACCCGATCAGCTTTGTCGGCCTCTTCGGTGTGCGGTTCTTTTTGAACTGAAGAGAGCCGCAAAGGGGCATACACGCCCAATTGACAAAAACGCAATTACTTCAAATGCATTGCATGAGAGGGCCATAAAATGCCAATCAAATCAAAATTCAAGGCATTGATAACTTTGATTATGATTATATGCAGTGTAATGTCAGCATCCATGGCTTACGCAGCTGTAGCGACTTACACCTATGATGAGTTGGACCGTTTAAAACGGGTCGATTTTGACGATGGGGCATATAAGCAACTACCGCTTCGCCTGCTGGCGGGACATACAATACATCTTTTTCGGTGACCCTGACGTGCAGCGACGGGACAGGAGCCGGTTGCGACAAAATCTTCTATACGACTGACGGCACAACGCCCACGACGTCATCGAACGTCTATTCAACCCCAATATCCGTGTCAGCGATTACGATATTGAAGTACTTCGCGACCGACCTTGCCGGCAACAGCGAAGCAGTAAAGAGCCAGACCTACCTGTTTGTTCAATAACCACCTGACCGAAGGAATTCAGGGGGTTTTTTTGATGCCGTATATCTTTATACGCCGGTGAAGGGTCTGGCGGGTTATCCCCAAGATATCGGCAGCCGATGAAATATTATGACCGCAATAGTTAAGCACATCTTTAATCTTCTCTATTTCAATTTGGGCTACAGCGTCGTTTAGATGGATATTTCCCGCTCCTTTCCCTATTTTTGGAACGTCCAGATCCAAATCCGCCGGAGTTACGGAATTGCCGCCCGCCATGACCATTGCCCTCCTCACCTTGTTTATTATCTCCCGGACATTTCCCGGCCAGTCGTACCCCTCAATGGCCGCAACAGCCTCTTTCGTAAAGGTCTTTGCAAAGCCCATCTCCCTACTGAATTTCTTCAGAAAGAACCTTGCCAGGATTATCTTGTCGTCCCCCCTTTCTCTTACCGGCGGCAGTTGAATGGTAAATTCGTCCAGTCTGTAGTAGAGGTCGTTTCTGAACTTACCTTCGGCAATTGCAGAACCGATGTCACGGTTGGTGGCGGCAATAAGCCGCACATCAACATTCTTTCCGCTTACGGCGCCTATTCTCTCCACGTTTTTGTCCTGGAGAAAACGTAACAGCTTTACCTGGAGAGAGAACGGCATCTCGCCGATCTCGTCCAGGAAAATCGTGCCGCCGTCCGCACATTCAAATTTTCCTTTCTTGCTGGTATGCGCGCCGGTGAATGCCCCCTTTTCAAAGCCGAAAAGTTCAGCCTCAAGGAGAGTGTCGGGAATTGCGCCACAGTTTATTGCCACAAAGGGTTTGTCCTTGCGAGGACTTCTCTCATGAATTGCCTGTGCCGTAAGTTCCTTACCTGTGCCGCTTTCTCCGAGAATAAGGATTGAGAGGTCAGTCGGGGCAACCTTCCTGATATTGGAGAACACTTCCAGCATGGCTTTGCCGGTGCCGACGAATTCCTGACTTTCTTCATTCCCTGTGACGTTCACAGGGCCGGCATCGAGAAAACCGATGATGGTCTGTAGCTGCTCCATTCCCATAGCGGATAATTTTGCGTATAACTTCTTAAGAATGCACATCTTTTCGTGATAATCGAAATATACGGGAGAACCGAAGTTAAGTTCCCATCCGCAACTCTTGCAGATCGCCGGCATCTCGTTGTAGCTCTGCCCGCAGAAAGGGCATTCCTTAATGTCGGACAGACTGCCGGCGATAAATTCCCAGAGCTTTTGTTTGGTGGCAGCATCGAGGTCGCAAAAGTTTACGGCGTAACCGCCGTTTTCCTTCCGTCTAATATTTCCGCGATGTTCAAAATGCCCTTTTCCCGACACGTTATACTGCAACAACACGGGCGTATCAATTCTCAGCTTCCCGTCGCAGACAGAGGAACGCGCCCTGAGAAAAGCACCATTGACACCAAGGTCGGTGATAAGCATCTCTATATTTGCAGAATTCGCATCAAGCCTTACAGGAAGAGCGGCCTTGATTCTGGGACTTAATCGAGACATAGGTTCAACTCCAACATTCACATTATGTGATTAATAGTTTGGGAATAGGTATATTAGAAATACTAACAGACAATAAATAATTATCAATGGGGCTGCCTCAAAAAAAATAACCATATTTGAAAAAAGGGTTCTTCTTTCTAATTAAGTGGATATATTAAATGTCACTCTTAGATATTACCGGCATTATCTGTACCTTTGTGTAAGTAAACGCATTTATCAGGACCAAAGATAGTCAAAAAGTCACCAGTGGCGCAGTGTAAAGTTATTGCAATTACTGTTGCAATTAATTTACACAAAGGTTTTACCCGCTTATGCCTGCATTTGTAACTGTTTTGGCAAGGTTTCGAGTGCCCGTTCGGGAAAAAATGTCGGCAAATCTTACAACCACGAAACCAGATTCTTATAATTACTCAATAAAATTAAGCAATCACCAAATGGAACACGTTATGCTTTCATAATTAGCATCCACAATCAATTTTTGCCGCTTCCACCCTGATTTCTGCCGGGATTGGAGTACACGATGATTGTCTATAAAAAGGCTGAAAATGAATCCGACCTGGATGAAATCTACCGGCTCCGCTTCAGAGTCTACTGCCGGGAACGTGGGTACGAGCCGGAGTACAGTTGTCTCTCGGGGCGCGAACGCGATGAGTTCGACCAATACTCCATTCACTTCATCGCCCGTCATTACAATCTGACACCCGTCGGAACCATCCGGTTGACAAGGAACATCCCTCTCGGCTTGCCGGCGGATAAGTCGAGCAAGAAAAACATCCCCCGGAGAGAAGTTGTCGCCGAGGTCTCAAAACTCGCCATAAGCAGAATAGCTATTAAAATGTCCGGCTCCAATCGGCGGGAGGTTGTTCTGGGGCTGTTTAAATCGCTGTATCAGGAGAGCAAGGCATTGGGGATTCAATACTGGTGCGCAGGCATGAATGAAAGCCTTTGCCGGCTTCTGAACAGATACGGCATCCGGTTTGTCCGAATGGGAGAGACGGCGGAACACTACGGACCGTGCGCCCTCTATATGGCGGAGTTAAGAAAGATAGAGAAAGACATGTCGTTAATAAATCCCGCTTTGTTTAAATATTTTACCGGAAGTCAGGAGGAAAAACGGTTCGGTTACTTGTCCTTTGGTATGTACCGCATTAAACGGGGAAAATTCAGCGCGTAGCCTACAAACTGACCAGACCGACGATAATTTTCAGGATTATCACCGCGTCCCCCACGTCTATCCTGCCGTCAGGGGCAGGTTTGCCGCCTGCCAGCGGGGCGACGTCCCCGTAAAGAAGATCGGTATCGGTTTGTGTTACAAGGCCGACCGAGATTCCCAGCGCCCTGAGAGCGTCTATGAGATCTACTGTGCGGTCGTTGTTGATATCGCCTTTGGAAGGCTCTGCGTAAATTATGTTCCGCGGCACTTCAGCGTTGTTGCCCGCCTCGTCCGCAGCTTTGACAATGATCCGGTAGACCTTATGCTCGGCGAAGGTCATCTCCAGTTCAAAGCTCTGCCCGGACGGGAGGGCTTTAAACTCTTTGAGAAGGACATCGTCCTGGTTTTCTTTCTGGATTATGGCAACGGTGACGTTGGTCAGTGTGTCGGACACGGTCCCCTTTATGACCATGCTGTTCAGGTTCGTTCTCAAGTCCTGGGGGGGGTAGGTTATGGCAAGGGAGGGTTTCTGGTTGTCATAAGTAATGGTCCGTTTTTGCGTGGTAGATTTGTTCCCCAGAAGATCGGTTGCGGATACATGGACGGTGTTGAGACCCGCGGCAAGGTTTACTGTGGCGTTATAACCGGTATTTACAGAGGCAAGTTCAGCCGCCAGGTTTGTCCCCAGGCTGTTTTCAAGCATAACCTCGATATCCGAGGTTTCATTTATGGTCCCGGTGACTTCCACAAATGAGTTGGCGGTCATGCTGTTGTCCGTCGGGGTGGTGATTTCAAGGCCGGGACCGGTCTGGTCAAGGGTTACGGTTCTTTTATCGCTGGTCCGGTTCCCGGCGAGGTCGGTAGCGACGGTAGTTATGACATTCGCTCCGGAATTCAATGACAGCGCATGGCTGAATGTACCGTCTGCCTTCAGTGGCACCGGAGAGTCATTGATGGTAAAGCTCACATCACTGTCATCGGTTACTTTCCCTGCAATGTTGAGTGTCGGGTTTTTGGTGGCTGTCCCGTCAAGAGGAGCGGAAACAGTCAATTCCGGCGCCGTGGTGTCTAAGGTAACGGTCAGTTTTTGCGTGGATTTGTTCCCCACCGAGTCGGTGGCGCTTATGTCGATGGTGTTGATACCGGGGATAAGGTTTGCAGTCACGGTGAAGTCGCCGCCGGTCACGGATGAAAGCTGTGCCGCTCCGTCGTTAACCTTCACCTCCACTGTGGCGGCCTCACCCACCGTGCCGGTGACTTCCATGGATGACTTGTTCGTCACGCTGTTGTCTGCCGGGATTATAATGACAAGGGTTGGAGGAGTAAGATCAAGGGTTACGGTTCTTTTATCACTGGTCCAGTTCCCGGCCAGGTCGGTAGTAACGGTAGTTATGACATTCGCTCCGGCATTCAATGACAGAGCATGGCTGAATGTACCGTCAGGATTGATACTTACGGCGGTGCCGTTGATGGTAAGGGTAAGGTTATTTACACCGTTTTCGTCGGCGACGCTCCCCGCGATGTTGATTGGCGAGTTCCCGGTGCCTGCGCCGTCAGAAAGGGTGTAAACCGTTAAGACCGGCGCTGTGGTGTCAACCGTCCAACTCTTGATTGTGGCGTTTGCTCCAGCCTGCCAATTGCCGGCGCTGTCTTTGCCAATCACGTAGAGAGTGCGCTGCCCATCGGGGAGGTCTGAAAGGTTTATCGTTTTAGATACTGGAGCCTCGGCAGAATAGGATATCCAAAAGTCAAGCCTGTACTTGTAGGCAACGACATCAAAGCCGCCAATAGCCAGGCTGGCGCCAGTTGATCTTGTCGGGCTTGTCGGGGTGCCACTGATTGTAGCTGTCGGCACTGCATATGTCTCGACCGCAGTCAAAAGACAGACTGTGACGATCAATATGCCGAACCACTGCCTCTTATCAGCCGTTAAACCGCGCATCGTGGCCTCCGGGCAACCCTTCGCCTCATTCCGGCAATATCGCGACGCTGACAATACTTTCCGGGAAGGGCGCCCCGTTTCCGTCGACCGCCCTGAAGTTTCTGAAGTCGTTGGGGTCATCGGGGTTTTTGAAGATTATGAAGTCGGTAGATTTGAGCGAAGCGCCGGCCGGGAGGTCGCATGTTATCGTCACGAACTCGCCGGCCACAAACCCTGCGGCATTTCCCAGAGAGAGCGTTACCAAGCCTGGGAGCGAACCGGCTGCGCGTGTATATGCCGCTTCAATCTGTGTCCCTGCCGGGGGGACGCCTGATGCCGTTACAACCCCTTGGAGCGTAACTTTCGCCGGATTTCCAGGTACGGAAAAGTCCGCCTTTACAGTCACTCCGGGGGGGAGTTGCAACGTTACCGTAATCCCGGTGATTACGGCGCCGGCCCCCACTTTTTCGGCAGTACCAATCTTGACTATTTTGGTGGCGCCTCCCACGTTGACCAGGTTTGTCGAATTAATATCTTTTACGCCGGTACCGTTTATATCCGATTTCAAAAAATTGATTAATGCCGTATTAAAGGCGGTGGCGGTCTCAACCGACATGGCGCCGTCGGCGATATCGCTCTCCATGGCTGCAAAAACATTCGATAATGCCCCGGCGTCCTTAGCCATCTGCGAAATGGCCGCCAGCGCCAGGGTGTAGTCTTTCTGGGCCTGCGTCGTCGCGGCATTGCCGAACCCGTGCTCAGTTTTGTCGGGCATTACCGGTTGGGTCGCTATGATGTCCACCTTGAACATATCCGATACCAGCGCGTTTGCATCGTTTACGTCTATGGCGGTAGGTTGTTTGCCCGCCGCTTGGACGGCAAGGGCCTTGCGCGCTGCAAGTTCCGTAAGGGGCGTCACCGCCGCATTTAATTCTCCGGACGGATTGGCAACGGCCGCCCGTAGCGGATGGCTGTCATCGATGGCTGATTCGGAGCCGGTTGCCTCATCGATGTAGGTACCGGACGCCTTTATCAGCACTACCCCGCTGTAGGAACCGGTAGGAGTCCCTCTATTTGAGCCGATATTTGCGGAATAATTCCCAAACGCCCCGATTGGGTTCGTCTTCAGCAGAGTTTCGCTGCCGTCGGTGTTTACGGCATAGACCCGGATCGTCCCGTTTTTGAATATCCCCTTGGAGACAACGCCGTTTATTATTGTGTCGGTATTGGATGGATCGGACTGGTCAGGCGCCGGCCCGCCGCCGCTGTCGCTGAAACCGCCGAATCCGCAGCCGAAGAGGTTCATTACCCCCAGGGAAAATATCAGAACAAGCAATATCCGCTTTTTCATATCGCACCACCCTCTGCACTTTTCTGTTGGACTCTTGAGGCTGTTATTCCAGCCTGACCAGACCGACAATCGCTTTCAGGATTATCACTGCATCACCGACATCTATCCTGCCGTCGGAGACGGATTTGCCGTCCACCAGCGGGGCAACGTCACCGTTGATAAGGTCGTTGTCGGTTTGCGGCAGCAGTCCCACGGAAATCCGCAGCGCAATGAGGGCGTCCAGCATGTTCACCCTCAAGTCGTTGTTAATGTCGCCTTTGGCCGGCTTTGCAAAAATGATGTTCCGTTGCACACTTGCTTCGTTCCCCGCTTCGTCCTTTGCCTTGACAATAACGTGATAGACCTTGTCCTCGGTAAATATTACTTCCTGCGCAAACGCGCCGTCCGCAACCGACGGCGTAAAGGTCTCGGCGTCCTTTGTCATGGTCACGGTCACCGCGCTCAGAGCGTCGGACACGGTCCCTTTTATGACCATACTCCTCAGGTCGGTCCTCAGGTCCTGGGGGGGGTCGGTTATGGCAAGGGAGGGTTTCAGGTCGTCAAAGGTCACGGTCCGCTTGATGGTATTAGGGTTCCCCGTCAGGTCGGTGGCGGTTATCTCGATGGTGTTGGTGCCGGGGGCGTAGTATACAGTTGCCTGGAACTTGGCAGTTACGCCGGCAAGGCTTGCCGCAAGTTTTTTCCCTGAACTGTTTTCAATATATATCCCTATGTCCGCAGTTTCATCAACGGTCCCTGTGACCTCAACAAATGACGTGGCGGACGCGCTGTTGTCCTTCGGGGTTTCAAGAATAATTGTGGGGCCGTTTGTATCGTAGGTGACGGTTCTGGTGTCCAGGGTCTCGTTCCCGGCCAGGTCTGCGGCTATGATAGTAATGGTATTGACTCCGGGAAAGAGCTCAATGGCCTGTGAGAAATCATAAATATTTTCTTTTGTTTGATCGGGATCGGCCGTCACCATCACATCGTAGAGTTTGGAAGCGCTGGTGCCATCGACCGTAATAGTGAGTTTCGGCACGCCGTTGGTCTCTTTGACTTCTCCTCTGATGTTTTGGGGTGTTTCTTTGGTATATGATCCGTTGGGTATGACTGAAATTGGTTCAACAAAGACCGGGCCTTGAGTGTCCACCATCCAGGTTTTTGTCGTGGCGTTTGCTTCAGCCTGCCAGTTGCCGGCGCTGTCCCTGCCCACAACGGAGACCGTGTGTTCCCCTTCGCCAAGGGATGCAAGGCTTATCCCGGTTGTGATGGGGGTCTCGGCAGAGTAAGCTCCTGCGTCTAGTTTGTATCTGTAAGCGACAACTTCGTCTCCACCGATAGTCAGAGTGGCGGTCGTGGCGTTGGTCGGGCTTGGCGGAGCGCCGTTGATGGCGGCTGCCGGCATTACAGTGTCTATCATCCATGTATAACTTGCCGGTGTCGGGTCGATATTTGCGGCCAGGTCTTTGGCCCTGACGCTGAAGGTGTGGTTGCCGTCGGAAAGGGCGCTGAGGTTGAAGTTATAAGGAGAAATGCAGGCGGCATAAGCTCCTGCATTTATGCTGCACTCAAAGGTAACGGTGTTGTCCGGCGAGCTGAAGGTAAAGCTCCCGGTCTTGGAGTCGGACGGGTTGGCGGGCTGGCCGTTGATGGCAGTGTCGGGTGCGGTGGTGTCGACAACTATGTCTTTTGCATCGGCAAGGTTCTGCCCGGCTGGTACGGCCGGATTGGTTGTCCCGTTGGTTGCGGCATCGGTAATGGTTCCGGTGATGCCGGTTACGTTCAGGTCGGCCGAGTTCTCCCCTGCTGCAACGGTGTAGATCCCGCTGAAGCTTGCAGTATTGGTCAATGCCCCGGTAGTAACTGATGCACCGGCATTCAAGGTTATGGTCAGACCGGCGGAGGAAACCGGCTCGCTGAAGTTCACCGTGACATTAACGGCGCTTCCCGCCTTGTAATGGCCGTTTGCCGTCGTTGAAGTAGCGGCGATCACTCTTGGCGCGGTGGTATCCCATACCAGCGTCATGTCACTCGAAGCGGAGTTGCCCGCGGCGTCCGTCGCCGTAAAGCGCAGGGTATAGGTCCCGTCTACACTCGCAGAAATCGCGGTTGACAGGACGGTCGGTGTTCCAAAGACGATCTCCCCCGGTCCCGCCTGCTTGCTCCAGGCATAGGTCATGAAGTTGATATCGGAAGCAATGGCGGTCTGGGTGAAAAATGTGTTTCTAGTCTGGTTCGCCCCGGCGCTTACGACGGGAGCTGTGGTGTCGATCACAATCGCCTTTGTATCGTCTATATTATTTCCGGCGGGAATTTGCGAAGTGACTGTCCCATTGGCTGCGGCATCGGTAATGGTTCCGGTGATGCCCGTTATGCCCAGGTCGGATGTGTTCTCCCCGGCCCCTACTATGTATGTTCCGCTATAACTGTTTACATTGGGCAACACTCCAGTGGTAAAGGAAGCGCCGGAATTAAAGACTATGGTCAGACCGGTGGAGGAAACCGGCTCGCTGAAGTTCACCGTGACATTGATGATGCTCCCCGCCTTGTAAAAGCCGCTGGCCGTGGTCGAGGCAGCGCCGGTTATCCTCGGAGCGACAGTGTCCACATCAATGGCGAAGCTGCCGGTCGTGGACCAGTTACCGGCCGCGTCACGCTCCTGCACGTAGAGGGTATGGATTCCCTGGTTCAATGCCGTAGCCGGAGTAAAGGTCGTGGCGGGTGTTTCCACAGCTCCGGTGGTCAGATCGTCGTTGTCGAGCTTGTACCGGTATGGCCCGTTGCCTCCGCTCCCCGAACTCCAGCTCCAGGTGGGTTGGGTGTTGTTGGTCGGAGTTATCCCGGTTATCGACGGCGCGGCGGGCTTGGTCCTGTCGATAATGACGGGGCCGGCGTATAATGAGTAAACGGAAGTTGCTTCGTCCTCTATCTTGGCATAGATGTAATAGGTCCCGTCGGGACGGGCCGACGTATTCCAGGTGTAGCTGTTGGCGGGATCATCCTCGCTAATGCCGGTGACTATCGGGGTGCCGTTGTTTCCGCTGTTGGCGTGGTCAAAATAGAGAGTGATGGTAGCATCGCTGTCCGGGTCTGTATCGGTCCAGCGGATGGTGTAACTTGGGCTGCTTGTGCTATTGATGGTTGCGCCCGGGGCGTCTATGGTAATGGTCGGCGGGTCGTTTATGCCGTTGCTATCGACGAGGAAAGAGCTTACCGCCATCGGGCGGCTATATGCGCCGTGATCGTCTTCCGGGTTGATTTTCACATCTACTGCGTAAGCTATCCAGAAATAGCGGGTGTTGTCCAGAAGAGGTGGAGTGACTCTCCAGCTTGTCCCCTGCATTGTACCTCTTGCGAATCTATTTGTGAGACCACTGTCCAAGTATACCTCAAAATCATAGGTGAGGCTGTCGTGATCAATGTCTGTTGCCTGAACTGTGAGCGTCGGCGCAAGCGAAATCACATCGCCATTATTGGGCGGATTGACCAGGGCCGGCGGGTCGGGTGCGTCATTGAACTGGTTGACGAAGAAGCTGCCGGTGGTCATCCACGGGCCGTCGGTCGAGCCGTCGTTTGCCTTTGCGCGCCAGTACCAGGTGGTGTTGTCGCTTAAGGCCGCCGGGGTCCAGCTCGTAGTGCCATAGCCTCCGGTCAAAGTTGGAGATGTCTGCTTGTTGGAGCTATCAAAGGTATCGACCATGTCTATCTCGAAGGTGTAACTCAGGGTGTCCAGGTCCAGGTCCGTCGAGTTGTTGACCACAAGAGCAGGGGTAAGGGTCGTGACTTCATTAATATTGAATGTCCCATTTGGCGGGGCATTGGTTGTCGGAGCTGTCGGCACATCGTTAACCGGAGTGATGCTGACGGTGACGGTTGCAGTGTTGGAATAAAGGCTGCCGTCCCTGGCCCTGAAAGTAAAGCTGTCAGAACCGTTGGCGTTGGCATTCGGGGTGTATCTATAGGCGCCAGTCGCAGTATTGGTGATGGTGACGGTCCCCTTGGCCCCCTGGCTAACGATGGAGTACGTAAGCGAGGCGATGTCGATGTCGGTAGCTGCGAGAGTCCCCGTAACCGCCGTGTCCTCACTGGTGGAGAGGGTGCCGTTTGCCGCCACCGGCGCATCGTTGACAGGAGTGACGGTGAGGCTCACCGCGGCTGCGGCCGAATCAGCCGTCCCGTCATTGGCCTTGAAGGTGAAGCTGTCAGGACCATTGTAGTTGAGCAAAGGCTGGTAGGTCAGGTTCGGTGCGGTGCCGGTCAGCGCCCCGTGGGCCGGTTGCGTTACGACACTGTAGGTCAGCGGATCGCCGTCAGTATCACTGCCGGTGAGGGTGATCGCCTTGGCCGTGTCTTCGGCCGTGGTTACGCTCTGGCCGTTGGCCACCGGGGCATCATTGACCGTCGTAATGGTGATGGTGACGGTTGCTGTGCTGGAATCGAGGCTGCCGTCCCTGGCCTTGAAGGTGAAGCTGTCGGGACCATTGGCGTTGGCATTCGGGGTGTAGCTGTAGGCGCCGGTCGCCGCGTTGGTGATGGTGACATTCCCCTTGCTCCCCTGGTTTACGATGGAGTATGTGAGCGAGGCACTGTCGATGTCGGTAGCTGCGAGAGTCCCCGTAGCCGCAGTGTCCTCATTGGTGGAGAGGATGCCGTTTTGCGCTACCGGCGCATCATTGACCGCAGTGATGGTGACGGTGACGGTTGCTATGTTGGAATCAACGCTGCCGTCGCTCGCCTTGAATGTGAAGCTGTCATAACCGTTAGCGTTGGCGCTCGGGATGTAGCTGTAGGCGCCGGTAGCCGCGTTGGTGATGGTGACGGTCCCCTTGCTCCCCTGACTGACGATGGAGTAAGTGAGCGGGGTATTTTCGATGTCGGTCGCCGCGAGAGTCCCAGTAGCCGCTGTGTCCTCATTGGTGGTGATTGTGCCATTTTGGGCCACCGGGGCGTCGTTGGCCGCGGTGACGGTGAGGCTCACCGTGGCTGCGGCCGAATCAGCCGTCCCGTCATTGGCCTTGAAGGTGAAGCTGTCAGGACCATTATAGTTGGCCGCAGGCTGGTAGGTAAGATTGGGAGCGGTGCCGGTCAGCGTCCCGTGGGCCGGTTGTGCAACGACACTGTAGGTTAGCGGGTTGCCGTCTATATCGCTGCCGGTGAGGGTGATCGCCTTGGTCGTGTCTTCGGCCGTAGTGACGCTCTGGGCGTTGGCCACCGGTGCATCGTTTACCGCGGTGATGGTAACGCTCACCGTGGCGGTGGACGAATCGACAGTACCATCGTTGGCCTTGAAGGTGAAGCTGTCGGAACCATCATAATTGGCCGCAGGCGTGTAGGTCAGGTTCGGAGCGGCGCCGGTCAGTGTGCCGTGAGCCGGTTGTGTTACGACACTGTAGGTGAGCGGGTCCCCATCCCCATCGGTGGCGGACAGGGTGATCCCCTTCGCCGTATCCTCTGCCGTAGTGACGCTTTGGGCATTTGCCTCTGGCGCCACGTTGGTGAAGTTGACCGTGATGCTGACCGTGGCTACATTGGAATATACCGTGCCGTCATTGGCCTTGAAGGTGAAGTTGTCACTGCCGCTGTACCTGGTTGACGGCGTGTAAGTCAAGTTCGGCGCCGTTCCGCTCAAGCCCCCGTGGGATGGTTGCGAGACGACACTGTAGGTCAATGTGTCGCCGTCCACATCGGAGGCGGCAAGAGTGACGGCTGTCGCCGTGTTGCGGTTGGTGATGACGCTCTGACCGGCAGCCACCGGCGGATCGTTCACCGCGGCGACGGTGATGCTCACCGTGGCGGTGTTCGAGTCTGCAGTGCCGTCGTAGGCTGTAAAGGTGAAGCTGTCAGGACCATTATAGTCGGCTTCCGGTGTGTAGGTCAGGCTTGGAGCCGTGCCGGTCAGTACGCCATGGACTGGTGTCGTTACGACACTGTAGGTCAGCGGGTCCCCATCTACATCACTGGCCTCAAGAATGATCCCCTTCGCCGTGTCCTCTTGAGTGGTTATGCTCGCGCTGGTAGCCGTCGGGGCTTCGGCATAAGTCTCGTTTGCGGCTAAAAGAAAAATCACGACAAAAAACATCATGGACAATATATATTTCTTATCCATTAAATCAGACATCCTGACCTCCTCTGCCCACCAGCAGCCGTCTGAACAAAAATCCCCCTCAATCCCCCTTTACGAAAGGGGGAGGAAAACCAATACTTTTGTCTTGTAAACAAATCCGACGTTTTGGCCGGGGACTTATTAACCCTGCGCATAGAGCCGACTGATCAATAATTGTATTGCAAATTGCTTATGGACCACCCGACAAGGACAAGACCGCCGGGCATGCCATGCGTTCCGCTCACATGTTCAGCTCTTTACGTTTCCTCCTTACATATATTCGCACCAATTTTTTTCAGATAGATACTTTTAGTTGCAAAACTTCTGCCTTATTGCGTCATCAACTGGTTAGTATAAGCAAAGATTTGTTTTAGGTCAGTACATTATTGACTTTACTCGGGTTTATCTTACATATGGGAATGACTTTCTGCCATTCATTAAAAGCCGTATCTTTCATTTTATATAGCAATGTAAAGTTTACCATAATTTTACCGGTTGTAATTCGTCGGAATTCTTTACGAACCAGTTATAAAGTCAACCGTTCTCTATTAAATATACAGTAAAATCAGTTCATGGCAACTTGGCATATTATTTGTAATATAACAAAGCTGTATAGTAAGAATTACATACTATAATTATTAATTCTTTACCACCACCAATCCCATCCGACAAATATATATGCTTTTGGATCCGGAACCTGTTAATTATCCGCAATTCGGTCCTTTATAGGAGTTGCACAATGGCAACACGAGAAATATTAATTCTTAGCCTGGATGCATTGTCCCATGTACCCATAAAGGAACTCGACTCAGCGGGTTGGGATATTCAGACAGTGACAAATGCAGCCGACGCCAAAGTTCTCATCGGCAAGGGTAACTTCTTCATCGGTCTCATACAGTTTACCGATCCACATGAATTTGCCCTGGAAACCATTGAGGAGGTTATTCTTGCAAACAAATCCATGGAGTGGTTAGCGTTGATACCCACAACTTGCTTGCAGTCACCGGAAGTTTGCAGGTTTATAATGGATAATTTTTACGATTTCCATACCCTTCCGGTGGACTCCATGCGTCTTCAGGTTACCCTCGGTCATGCCTACGGCAAGACCGCACTGAAGAGCCGGTTCGTGACCCCTTACAAAAATATCGGCGGGTATCAAATGATCGGGACAAGCCCCGTCATGCAGGAGCTCTACCAACACATGCGCAAGATGCAGAGCTCGGATTCGCCGATCCTTATTACCGGAGAGAGCGGCACCGGAAAAGAGCTGGCGGCGCAGGCGATTCATTTTCATTCCGCGCGCAACACGTTGCCGTTTGTTGCGGTCAATTGCGGGGCCATGCCGACCAACCTGATTCAGAGCGAGTTGTTCGGCCATGAGAAAGGTTCCTTTACCGGCGCATTCCAACGAAAGATCGGGCGGATCGAGGCAGCGGCAGGGGGGACGGTTTTTCTGGATGAAATCGGCGATCTGCCCCTGGAACTTCAGGTCAACCTGCTCCGTTTTCTGCAGGAAAAGACCATAGAACGCATCGGCTCTAACCGGACCATGCCCATTGACGTTCGGGTAATTGCCGCCACCAATATCAATCTTGAAAACGCCGTGCGAGAGGGGCGTTTTCGAGAAGACCTCTATTACCGGCTCAATGTACTGCGTCTTCGAATGCCCCCGTTGCGCGAAAGGGAAAGTGACATCGAATTGCTGGCGCAGACTTTCCTGGAGGAATTTTGCCGGCATGAAAGGCGTGAAGTGAAACGATTCAGCAAAAAGGCTTTCCGCGCCATGTATAATCACCACTGGCCGGGAAACGTACGCGAGTTGATCAACCGCGTAAAACGCGCCGCAGTAATGAGTGAAAGCCGCCTGATCACGCCCGCCGATCTCGGATTGGACAAGCCCGTTACGACAAGAAATATGCTGTCGCTGGACAAAGCCCGCGAGAGAGCCGAACTGGAGGCAATACAGAACAGCCTGCAACTCAACATGAATAATGTGTCGGAAGCGGCGCGTCAGCTCGGAGTATCGCGGGTGACGCTCTACCGACTGATAAACAAATTCCAGATTAATATGTGATCCCGCGCAGAGCACCGGCTGTGGCTCAAATAAATCCGGGATGCCATCGAAGGGGGGAACATGAGTTCACACCGCACCAGAATTATGGTTTGTGTCTGGGGGTCCGTCATCCTGCTCTTTAGTGCGCCGGCTCCAGGCGAAGAGACTTCCACCTCAACCAATTCCAAAACCCGCGTAGCCCAGGAAACCAAGACGCAAAGCGAAGCCCCGCCCCAGGGCAAACCGGCCTCTAAAAAAGCCGAACAGAAAGAAAGCCGGCCGACACAGCCGCAATCCGTTCCAAAGAAAGACGAGACATCACTTCAGCCGGTCGGGCGCCCGCCTGAACAACATCAGGAGGCCAAGCCCCCGGAAATCGCCACGATCTTCGAACAGCCGGGGGTATTGACGCCACGGGGGACGCTGGTGCTGGAACCCTCTTTGCAGTATGTAAACTCGTCATCCAACCGGGTGGCATTGAGCGGCTACACCATTATCCCTTCGTTCACCATCGGCCTCATCGATGTCAGGAACGTCAACAGCAACACGTACATCGCCGCCCTCGGAGCCCGCTACGGCATCACCAACCGCCTGGAATTCGAGGCCAAGGTCCCGTACGTACGCCGTGCCGATTCCACCTCCTTTGAACCGACCAAAAGTGGTGACGAAACGATTCCGGCAAGCGTTTTCAACGCCGAAGGCAACGACATCGGCGACGTGGAGTTCGGCCCCCGTTACCAACTGAACCAGCCGGGCGGCGAGGGACCGTTCTTCATCGCCAGTCTGCGCGTCAAGACCGTTACCGGCAAAGACCCGTTTGAGGTACCCGCCGCTCAGAATGTGACAAGTCCGGCAGGGGTGCCGCTGCAGACCGAACTTCCCACCGGATCGGGGTTCTGGGGGCTCCAGCCGGGCATAACCGCAATATTTTCCTCCGACCCGGCGGTTTTTTTCGGCACCATCAGCTACATGTGGAACATGGAGCGCGATGTCGCCGGCCAGGGGAGACTGGACCCGGGCGACACCATCGGTTTCAATCTCGGCATCGGCGTGGCGCTGAACGAAAAGTCCTCCTTCAGCATCGGTTACGACCATATCATACTCGGCAAACCCAAAAGGGACGGCACCGAAATACCGGGCTCGATCATCACCCAGGTGGGGAGCCTGCTTTTCGGCTGCTCTTACCGGCTGACCGACAAGACCACCGTCAATTTCTCTCTCGGTGCGGGACTTACGCCGGCCGCTTCCAACGTGCAATTGACGATGCGGCTGCCGACCAGTTTCTTGCTGGGGGGGAAGTGAACGCAACAAAAAACCGTCAGGTCCCGGCTCATGGGACTGACGGTTTTTTGTTGCGCGGCACCGGTCGAAATGATCATTTCACCGCGTTGACCAGTTGCTGATTCATCAGGGACCTCATGTTCATGTCGCGGAAAGTATTGAGGACGTTTACGGAGGCGTTGATCTGGGTGACGTTTTTGATGACCGCGTGGTCGAGGCTGTTCTGGATGAGTGTAAAAAGCCCTGACTGCTGGCTGTTCAAAGCCGGTGAAATGCTGTTCCCCGCACCGTTCTGGCGCACGATCAGCATGTTGTCAAGGAGCTGGTCCGGCAACGCCTGACCCGGTCCCGAACCCAATTTCGGGATATTCAGGGTGTTGACCGCCTGCAGCATGCCGTTGACAAAAACCGCCCTTTCGATGCCGAAGGTGATTTCCAGCCCGTCACCCGCAACATAGCCGCCGCGCATGGCCGCCAGTTCCTGGTCTGTGGCGGCGCCGCAACCCTTGCATTCCGCTGAATCCGCGGCAGATGCATGACTTGCCGGCATCGCCATTGCCAGCACCAGGAAGGTCTGCATAACACGTTTCTTCACTGTTGTCTTCATCGTAATACCCCCGGCAGTAACATGGTTACACTGGCCAGGTCGCTGGAGCTCAAAGCCAGTCCCAGCGGCGCATTTGCTTTGACGTGCCATTCCTGTTCACGGTTGAAGTGGTTTACTGCCACGTTCTTCTTGTTGAGTATTACAAAAATGAGCCCGTTCCACATGGACTCGAACTCGGTGCGGGTAACGGTCCTGGCGCCCGCGGCCGGGTCTCCCAGCAACACCTCTCTCGCCGATACCCCCTTGACCACCACAAAATGCTTATAGCCCTTGATGTTAATCAGGGCAATGGCCGGCACACCGATCTCCGCCAGCCTGTCGAGGGAGACTCTGTAGCCGGCCGCCCTGTAACCGTCGGCCTCCAGGTAATTCTTCATGTCGAGCAGTGAGAAGCCTTCCCTGCGGATCTTTTCCTGGTCTCCCGTGTCGAACATGGCCTTGAACACTTCCTGCTCACTGACGGTGTCCTCGTAATGATAGGTCAACAGTGTGGCCAGCGCCGCGGAGCCGCAGCTGAAATCGTGCTGCTGCCGGATCGTGGAGCGGAAGCGCGCTTCCTTCATGCTGGTTACCTTGACGGTAAAGGCGCCGCCGGACACGCCGGGCACGGATACCAAACCCGCCCGCGCCGGCGACGCCGCAATTAGAAGGGGGAGAATAATGAGAAGGGCACTGCGTTTTGCCGGAAGCCGTTCCATGGTGTCCCTCTTACTTCACCGTTAAATTCATGATCATGTCATTCTGGATGAGGACCTGATTGCCCGAGTTCTGGATCACCGTGATGATCCCGCTCGCCTGGGAAAAGGCGCTGCCGCCGATGGCGTTGGCGCCGTTGGTGATTGCGGAATTAATTATGCTGTTGCTGTCCGCCTGGGCTTTCTGGTCCGAGGTGCTCAACTGCATGTACATTTGGTCTAGTTTAATCTCCTGGCGACCGGTTTGGTCCCCCAGATTCTCATTTGATACCGCCTGCCCCAGTCCGGAAACATTTAACAAATCCGTCTGCCCGACCGAAGCCAGCGCGATCTCATCTGCCGGTGAACCCTGCGCCAGAAGCGCGCTCCCGGAAAGAACCAGTATGGCAATCAGAGATTTCGTTGATCTTCGCATTTTCCTGCCTCCTGTTGTGGGCCGTTGCCCCAGGATTTCCAGGCTCCGGTTAAAAAGAAAACTCCCGGCGGCGGCCGTGGGGCACGCCGCCGGGTAAAGGTCAACTGCCTACTTGTTGACCTGGACGTTGACGGACTGCTGCACCAGGGAGTCAACACCGGTGTTCTGCGATAACACCGAGATGCCGGTGGTGGTCACGGAGCCCCCTATGCTGTTGTCGCCCGTTCTGAAGGTGTCGTCATCGGGAGGAGTCATGATGCTGTTGTTGGACACCTCGCCTGCCAACTGACTTGAGGCCATCTCGACGTCGACATCGCGGATGGTGATGGTGGTAGTATTGTTGAAGGAATCGTTAGTGCTGCTGTTCACGGATGCCGAGCCGCTGCCGAAAACCGCCGCGCTGCCGTTATCGGCCTTGTTTTTGTTGTCGGAATTGTATTTGGCGTCGATTGTTGCACTGTCATTCGCCACGATCCCGTTGTCGCCGGCACTGTTATTGACGCTGTTGTCGGTGTTGTTGCTGTCGGCGACCGACGCGGTTCCGCCGGTAGCGGCGACTGCGCTCCCTCCGGAAACATCCTTGATCTTGGTTACGGTGGCATCCCCGTTAATAGCCGCCGCGCTCCCATTTTCGGCCTCGTTTTCGGTTTTAGTCTTGGTGACGGTGACGGTTTTGTTGAAGGAATCGTTGGTGCTATTGTCGCTGTTATCCTCCACTGATGCGGTTGAATTATTGGTGGCCGCCGCGCTGCCGTTATCGGCTTTGGTTTTATTCTCTATGCTCGCGTCGTCGTTCGCAGCCATGGAACCATTGTCGGCTTTGGCCTTGTCGATGTCGGTCTTGGTGACATCGACGTTTTTGGTGTCGTTGTCATTTTTGGTGACATTGATGGTTTTGGTGTCGTTGTCGTTTTTGGTGACATTGATGGTTTTGGTGTCGTTGTCTTGGTTGTTGGAGTCTTTCGTCACTTTGACATTGGTGGTCTTAGTGACATCAATGTCCTTGTTGTTCTGGTTGGAGTTGTCGTTGTTGGAATCCTTCTTCACGGTGACATCGATGTCCTTGTTGTTCTGGTTGGAGTTGTCGTTGTTGGAATCCTTCTTGACGGTGACATCGACAGTTTTGGTGTCATTGTCGTTTTTGGTAACATTGACGTTTTTGGTGTCGTTGTCTTGGTTGTAGGAATCTTTTGTTACGGTGTTGTCACTCAGCACATTACCGCCAACGGCTTTGGAGCCGTCATTCGCGGCCGCTCCATTGTCGTCGGCAACGACGACGTCGTTGTTGTTCAACTCCAACTCATCCGGACCGGATGCCCAGACCTGCGCCGTAAGTCCCAGAGCAAGGGCAAAGGCCAATGACACAGCTACTCGTTTCTCTCTCGTTCTCATAACATCCTCCTCTATACATGTTAGTATTTGGCAGGGCACAATGCCTTGCTCTAATCTCTAACCATGTAATGGCAATAGCCGTGCCACTCGTCTCTTTTGCTGGTAACATGTTGCAATTATTAACTAATTTTTCATTGCATTCATCATCTGCCTCTCGCTGAATAAAATATTTGTGTAAAGACAGTGAAACTGCTTGAATCGTTTTTCTGTCAAACCGGAGATTTATCCAACATAAGTTGCTGTTTTTATTGCACATTATCTGCTTGTTACGGCATGACGTTACAGATGTAAAACATTTTTTACATCCTTTGCGCTCCAAAGCCTTATTGCCAAATCTTGATTTTTTTTCTACACTTTTTTATATATTAGAAGTAGTGTCCGTTTACAGAATGCTCTCGCCCTCCGGGAGAGAGATAGAGAGAGGGAGGAAGGGAGGGGAGCTTTAAAGTCCCCTCGCCCCTTGTGGGAGAGGGCTAGGGTGAGGGGAGAAGTGCGGACGTGCCGTTCAACTATTTTTTTAAAGGAACACCAGCCATGGAAAAAGAATCTGCCCTCTTGATTGTCGATGTCCAGAACGACTTCTGCCCCGGCGGCTCTTTGCCGGTTCCCGACGGCGACAGGGTCGTGCCGGTTTTGAACCGCTACATAGACCTCTTCCTGAAGAGAGATCTTCCCGTTTTCGCCTCCCGCGACTGGCATCCGGAAAAGACCAGCCACTTCAAGGTGTTCGGCGGCATCTGGCCGGTCCACTGCGTACAGGGGAGCTTTGGTGCCCGGTTTCACCCCGACTTGGAGCTCCCGTCCGACGCAATAGTTCTCTCCAAGGGAATGGACCCCCGGAAAGATGACTATTCCGCTTTTCAGGCGGTAACGGGAGAGGGGAGCCCGTTTCCTGAACTCCTGAAGCTGATGGGGATAACAAAGCTCTACGTGGGAGGGCTTGCCACCGATTACTGCGTGAAGGAAACGGTCCTGGAAGGGCTTAAGGCAGGCCTTGCCGTAACACTTCTTGAGGACGCGTCACGGGGGGTGGATCTCTCACCCGGCGATTCGGCAAAGGCGGTGGAGCAGATGATCGAGGCGGGAGCGGATAAGGCAACCCTGGAGACGCTGGAAAAGGAAATAATATAATTTTTTGACTTTTTTTAGAAAAAAAGCTAGGTTAGCCACAATTCTCTTGGTAAAAAAATATCAAAAATAAAGCAAAAGGAAACCGGTAAGAATGATCAAAACCACCAATCTGAAGGTAAAGAGCATTACCCCGATTATCGCGCCCGGGGATCTTCGCCAGGTATTTCCCCAGTCGGACGAAGTCGGGGAGTTTGTCAGCGCCGCCCGTTCCCACATCAAGAACATCCTTAAGGGAAAGGACCATCGTCTGATGGCGGTTGTGGGCCCATGCTCCATCCACGACCCAAAGGCCGCCCTGGATTATGCGGAACGCCTGGCAAAACTGGCCAACGAGCTTTCCGACCAGCTTTTCATCATCATGCGGGTCTATTTTGAGAAACCTCGCACCACCATCGGCTGGAAGGGGCTGATCAACGACCCGGACATGGACGGGACCCACCAGATATCCAAGGGACTCGGCATCGCCAGGCGTCTTCTGTGCGACATCACGGAACTCCTCCTGCCGGTGGCCACGGAAATGCTCGACCCGATCACCCCCGATTACCTTGCCGACTTTATCTCCTGGGGGGCAATCGGCGCCCGCACCACCGAATCCCAGACCCACCGGGAAATGGCAAGCGGCCTCTCCTTCCCGATCGGCTTCAAAAACGGCACCGACGGGAATCTCCAGGTGGCCATCGACGCCATGAACGCGGCTCAACATTCCCACAGCTTCCTCGGCATCAATCGCGAGGGAAAGACCTCCATCATTCAGACCACCGGCAACCCGGATGTCCATATCGTGCTGCGCGGGGGGCGTAAGCCGAACTACTACCCCGAGGACATCAAAAAGTCCGAGGAGATGCTGGAAAAGGGAGGCCTCTTTCCCACTATCATGGTCGACTGTAGTCACGGCAACTCGGAAAAGGACCATGAGAAGCAGCCGCAGGTCCTGGAGAATGTAATCGACCAGATCTGCGCCGGCAACCGCACCATCTCCGGAGTAATGGTCGAGAGCTTTCTGGAAGCGGGAAACCAGCCCATTCCGAAGGACCTTTCCCAGCTCAAATACGGTGTCTCCATCACCGACAAATGCATCGACTGGCAGACCACCGAACGGATGCTCAGGTCCGCCCATGAAAGGCTTAAAGGGTGCGGCGGAAGGCGTCTGGCGTGAGCCGGGAAGCGGGAAGCGGGAAGCGGAGTTCGGAAAGAGGCTTTTGATAACGAAAAGGCCCCGGCGTTTATGCCGGGGCCTTTTTCTATTGTAAGCGCAAGACTTCCACCCCTTGGCCGACGCCGGGATTATAGAAGATGACGAAGAGTGAGTCGCCGGCCTTCAGGCTTACCGTGCGCGGGTCGTCAACCCAAAGGATGTCGGGAGTGCCGTAGAACGCCCGCATGGCCTGCTGGATAAACGCCCTGCCGGTCGGACTGTTGACCACATGGACATGGGCCCGGTCAGGAAAGGCCGGCATGACCCCTTTCAGGGAATAAATAAAATCCTCAACCGGCGCGCCGCTGGCCCGCCACTCATTCCCCCGCGACTGGACCCGGCTGTAATTTATCCAGACAAAAGCCGTCAAAAACAGTGAGCAAACGGCAAACCGGACCTTCCCGGGAAATCTCTCCCGGATGCCGGTCAGCACCGCTCCGAATACGAGCGATGAACCTATCGAGGTAATGTAGAGATAACGGCTGATGGAGTTGACGATCACCCGCGGTTCGAACTGGCCAAGCCCTGTCAGACTCTGGGGGAGAAACGTGAAAAACACCCACGCATATCCGAAAATGAGGAGCTTTTTTTCTTTTACGAAGATAAGGCTGACCGGAATCAACAGAGCGGTTACATAGACGAAGGGATCATCGAGTCTGACAAACCCGTCCGGTGCGAGATAAAAGGCCGTCCCGCCGCCGATCAACGAGTATATCGGTCTGAACCTGAAAAGTTTTGCAGGGTCTGCCTGGGTATGCAGGAGATAATTGAATATGTATGCGTTGGCAAGCATATAGAAGAGTATGATAGCCGCGTACGGCGCAACCCTTCTGATGACGCCGGCTTTATCCTCACGACCGTTAAAGAACAGAAGATCGATCACTGCTATGATGAAAGGAAGTGAAGCCGCCTCTTCTTTACTGAACATGGCAAGGACAAACAGCCCGACGGAGAGGACCAGATGCCTCCCCTTGTTTGTCCTGCGATAGTTGACATAAATGGTGAGGGTCAGGAGATAGAAAAAGAGGCTGATGAGCGAACTGTTTGTGGCTTTCCAGAAAACCGCATCCGCACCGACACCGCTTGCAACAAAGATCGTACTGACGATAAACGCCGTTGCTTTATCATGGAGAAGCCTGAACAGGAATACATATAACAGGACCGCATTGAAAAAATAGAGGAAGAGTGCAAAGAGGTTGTAGCCGAAGGGATTGAAGCGGGAGATTTCAAACAGGGGCCACCACGATGCATTACTGACAAGCCGCAGCTGGCCGTACCCGAGCATCACATCCATGGGTCCCCGGAACATGTTTTCCAGGTATTTGAAGTCATCAAAGGTGAAAAAATTGTCGAGAAACCTGCCATAGTACAAAAACGCAATAACGGCCGCGACAACGGGGAATAGATGGACCTTTTGCCAGGGGGTTTTAACCGTGCTCCGGGATTTTTCGGGATTCACAAGGATAGCGCCCCCGGATTTCCGCGGTAGGCGCCGCGCGCATCATTGAGCCTGACCCTAATCACATCAGTCAGCATACGGAGTGAGTCCTTGAAAATCTTGACCTTCGTTCCCTTTATGTCGGTCCAGTTGACCGGCACCTCAGCGATCCGGAATCCCTGTTTCCCGGCCAAAAAGAGAAGTTCCACATCAAAACCGAAATCATCGATACGCTGCAAGGGGAAGAGAGCAGCGGCAGCCTTTTCGGTGAACAGTTTGAAGCCGCACTGCGTGTCGTGAATCCCCCTGACGGCAAGAGTCCGGACGATGAGGTTGTATACCGTCCCCATGAATTTTCTGTGCAGCGTGTCGCTCACGGTTATGCCGTCACCCTTGAGTGCCCGTGAGGCTATGGCGACATCCGCCCCCCCGTTAATGGCTGCTTTGAGCCGCTCCAGCTCCTCGATGGGAGTGGCGCCGTCGGCGTCGGCAAACAATCGCAGGCTGCCGCGGGCCGCAAGCATGCCCGCCTTGACCGCATGTCCCTTCCCCCTGTTCTCGGGAAGCCTGATGAGCTTCAGATGCGCATTTTCCCCTGCCAGTGATTCAACGATCAGGGGGGTAGCGTCACAACTGCCGTCATCAACGACAATGACTTCATAGTCATTTCCCTCCTGCGCCAGATATGCCATCACCCTTTCCAGGCAGGAAGGGAGGCGGGCTTCCTCATTAAAGGCGGGGATAACCACGGAAAGTTGCGGATCAGCCACGGCTCAGCATCCATTCACACCCCGCAACCGCAACCGCGGGTGCACTTCCCCATGTACAGGGGTTTGATAAAGGTGGCGGCGGTCGCCGCACGCAGTTCTTCCACCACATCCGGCGGCACTCCCGAGTCGAGGGAAAGGACGACCATCGCCTCACCCCTCTTCTCGCGTCTTCCCAGGTGCATGGAAGCGATATTTATGTCGCGACCTCCCATGATGGTGCCGATCTTGCCGATCATTCCCGGCCGGTCCTCGTAGGTCAGCAGAAGCATGTGTTCCTCGGGAGAGAAATCCATGGCGTAGTCGCGCAGCTTGACGATCCGCGGCAGCCCTTCGAACAGGGTGCCGGCAATGGAGCGCCGCTCATTGGGCCCATCAATGGTCAGCGTGATCATGTTGGAGAACGACTCCGACTGGGTTGTCTTGTTCTCTTCCACGACAATCCCCATGTTATCGGCAATCAGCGTCGCATTGACCATATTGACGTCCTGTTCCACCATCCGGTTCAGAATGGCCGCCAAACCGCAAACCGTGAGAGGGGTGCAGTCGTAATGGGCGATGTTGCCGGTATAGGCAAAGGTCACCTTGTTCAGGTTCGATTCCACCAGTTGGATGACGAAGTCGCTCATGACGCTCATGAGGTTGAGGAAGGGGCGCATCTGGTCCATGAGCGCAAGGTCGAAGCGCGGGATATTAACGGCATTTTCCAGCGGCTGTTCGTCAAGAAAGTTGAGTATCTCGCGGGAAACATCGACCGCCACGTTCACCTGAGCCTCGAAGGTATTCGCCCCCAGGTGGGGGGTAACGACCAGTTTGTCGCTGGCAATCAACTCTTTCATCAACTCCGATTTCGGCGGCTCTTCGCTGAAGACGTCCACAGCAGCCAGGGCAACCTTATTCGCTTTGAGGTTTGCCAGGAGCGCCGCTTCATTGATGATTCCGCCCCGGGCGACGTTGAGGACGATCACCCCGTGCTTCATCAGGACGAATTCCCGTTCGCCGATCATGTTTCTTGTTTCCTCGTTCAAGGGAGTGTGGACGGTGATGATGTCGGAGCTCTTCAGGAGTTCCTCCAGGGACACAAGCTTCACCCCCAGGTCATGGGCTCTTTTCAAGGCTATGTATGGGTCGCAGGCGATTACCTCGCACTCAAAGGCCTTGAGTCTGGTGGCCACACGTCCGCCGACCTTCCCCAGGCCGATCACGCCGGCGGTCTTCCCCTTCAGTTCGACGCCGGTAAACGGGGCTCGTTTCCACTCTCCCCCCTTCAGACAGGCGTTGGCCTTGGTGACATTCCGGCAGGCGGCCAGAAGAAGCGCCATGGTATGCTCCGCAGCACTGTTTGTATTACCGAAGGGGGCGTTCACCACGATCACCCCCTTGGCACTGGCATAATCCACGTCCACATTGTCGATACCGACCCCGGCCCTGGCCACCATCTTCAGCTTTTTCCCGGCGTCGAGGAGGTCGCTGTCAACCGTAGTGCCGCTCCTGGTGATGATGACTTCATAATCTCCGATGATCTTCAACAGTTCCTCTTTTTTCAGGCCGAGACGGACATCGAGTTCCACCCGCGGGTCCTGCTGCAAAAGCGCCAACCCTTCGCCGGCGACCTCATCGGTAACGATAACTTTCATATGATCTCCTTGCATCTAAAGATTTTAATGGTGTAACAATAAACAACCAGCCAATTGCGGGCAAAAGGCGAATGGCTAAAGGCTAAAGGCTAAGGGTTTTAGACCCTTAGCCTTTTGCCATTTGCCTTATGCCATCGAAATTTGCATAATAGCTCCGCAGGGAAAAAATTGCAAGACCGCTGGGACGAATTCGTGGTATACATTTTAAAATCTTTGCATAAGAAGGTGCAATGGAGCCGTTCAAACCATTCCATATCGTCCTGCTGGAACCGGAAATACCGCCTAACACCGGCAACATCGCCCGCCTGTGCGGAGCCACCGGCAGCATACTCCACCTTGTGGGAAAGCTGGGATTCTCCACTGACGACAGAGCCTTGAAAAGGGCCGGTCTCGATTACTGGCAGGAGGTGGATATCCGCTACTGGCAGGACCTGGCTGAGTTGAAAGCCGCTTATCCCGGCGGCCGGTTGATCTATACCAGTAAGAAAGTGGAAAAGTGCTATGTGGATGCCGGATTTCAGGAAGGGGACTTCATTGTCTTCGGCAAGGAGACCAAAGGACTGCCCGATGAACTGATCGAGGCAAACCGGGAAAACACCGTGCGCATCCCGATTTTCGGCAAGGTTCGGAGCCTCAACCTGTCGACGGCGGCGGGAATCGTCCTCTATGAGGCATTGCGCCAGACGGGGAGACTAAGTTAAGGTTCGAGGAACGAGGTTCTAGGAACTAGGAAAAACCTTAATCCTCGAACCTCGTTCCTTATTCTTCGTTCCTTTTTACAGAGGAAAAGAATTCATGCTTCTGAAAGCGGTCATATTCATGAACCTTGCCCTCGGCTTTTATACCTACGCCGTCTTCAGCGGAAGGCATGAAGGGCTCCATCTCAAGCACCTGGTTGTCTTCGGCATCGGCCTCATTTTCGACTACCTGGGAACCCACCAGATGAACCTTTATGCGAGAGCGGCAGGACCTGCCCCGGAATGGCACAACCTCTCCGGCATCCTCTCGTTGGCAGGGATGGCGTTCCATTTCCTGTTGGCCCTCATCGCCACCCTCATGCACCAGGCGGAGCGCATAAACCGCGCCTTTCACCGGGTCAGCCTCACCATCTACTCCCTCTGGCTCCTGGCCTTCGCCAGCGGCGCCATCTTCGGGATGATGCGGATGCCGAGGTAATCGTAGGGGCGGTCCCCTGTGGCCGCCCAAATCTGGGCACCCAAATCTGGGCACCCACATGGGGGTGCCCCTACTTCTGATTGATCGCCGACAGCCGCCAGGAATGGTTCCCGACCGGCCGGGTAAGGGTCCAGTATTCCTCGAATTTTACCGGCTCTGTCTTGTTGCCGTCCACCACCGCGCCGGTTGTGTCGTCCGTTGTGTAATCCAGGAGATTCGCATATATCTGGGCCGTTATGAAATCCTGCCCCGACTCCTGCCACGCCTCGACGACCTCCACACTCCTCACCGCGATGTTTTCCAGCCTGTTGACCCTCTTTTCCCGCAGCAGTCTATCCACATCCCCCTGCAGAATCTCCTTCATCTCCTCGGTCAAAAGGCCTGCCACCGGCGCCAGGTCGCGGTTCGTCCATCCCCCCTGAACCTTGAAAAACATGTCCATGACGTTGTCGGTAAAACGGTTTTCATCGAAAGAGGGATCCATCTGCCGGATATGGGCCAGTCCCGCCCCCACATCGTCAGCTTCCGGCTCAGGCTGCTGGCTGGCGCCGAAAATCGGCGTCACCTTCCCCTGCTGATACCCCCCCTGGTCGTATGTGTCGCGTAAAGATGGTCCCTGGTAGGCTGGAGCCGATTCCCTTTTCTTTTTAACCATTCGGTATATCAGATAGCATATGCCGGCTATGAGGATAATCTCAAAAAGTCCGATGCCGCCACCGCCAAAACCGCCGCCACCGCCAAAACCGAGGCTTCTGAAAAGCATGCCGCCCAAAAGCCCGCCAACCATCCCTCCAGCGATGTTTCTTAAAAAGCCGCCCCCTGCCGGTTGCTGCATCGGTGCAGGACGGCTGGAAGGCGCGTACTGCTGCGACTGCCGACTAGGCTGAGAATAGGGACTGGCCGGCCGGGAATAGCTGCGTGACCCCCTGCTTCCATAAGACCTTCCTCCCCCCACCCGTGCATCGGCGCTGATCTCCATCACGGCAACCGCCAGAAACAGCGCGGCCGCCATTATAACAAACACCCTGATACCATTTTTCTTCATTTATGCTCTCCCTTCAAATTGCTTGCCTGAAATTTACCTTGGAGCAGTCTAACACATTTTACCCTAAACGTCCTTGATCTTTTGCTCCCGGCCGATGAAATAATAGAGAATCGCGCCGATCAAGGGGACCAGCATCACCATCAGAAGCCAGACGACCTTGTTGGAGCCGGTGAATTCACTTTTCAGGATATCTATCAGCGCCCACAGCCAGAAGACAAAGACGGCGACAAAGACCAGCCAGAACACGAAAAACGCCGCCACACCTACCACTCCGATCATCTCGAAATCATGCATTCAGCGTCTCCTTATGAATCTCAAGAAACCGCGCCGCGCTGCAACCTCCGCTCCACAAACTCCCTGACGACGTTCACCGCGCCGGCTATCCGGTCATCCTGCGGCAACGCCGCCGCCAGCCGGTCTATAATGTTCCGCTCGGCGACCATTTTAAATGATGTGGTAAAATTGAGGTCGTGAACCCACGACAGTTGCAGCAGTTTAAAGTCATTCAAGGTCTTGAGGAGCGATAAATTAATCATCTCACCTTTGTTTAGAAATGCAAGGACACCGGGCGAACATTCAGGGGTGTCCGGGAAGCCGAGCCCGACTGCCGACGCGCGCTCCTCTTCGGGCAGCCCGTAAAACTCGATGAAGACACGCCAGATATCCAGCTTGTCCGCATCGCGGATCAGTTGTAGAAAAAAGCGGTGCTCTTCCGACAGCTTTTCCGGGACGGCAAAGGCGTTGTGGAACCGCACCGCCTGGATGATGATATCCTGCTCAGGCTGGGGAAACGCCGTGAGCACCCCGCTCTCCCGGAGCACCTGAGCCCCCAGGGCAGCGTGATTTATTGATTCGCTGTCCTTAAAAGTCTTGTACTGCCGATACTGCCGGAACCTCCCCACATCATGGAACAGGGCAATCGCCTCGGCAAGCGCCAAAGGGGCGCCGCTTGTCCCCTCCTCTTCGGCAATCCGAACGATATTGGCGCATATATTATGGGTATGTTCTTCCTTAAGGATAATATTCCGCTGATCTTCAGGGTTGTCGGAATAAAACGTTCTGCAGTAATCGGCAAACCAGATTTTCAACTGCTGTACATCATCTCTGTTCATAGGTCACCGGGGTAGTGCCGTTACCCCTGGTTCCTCCTCCTGAAAAATTTCATGACCAGCAAAAACCCCTTGTGGATCAGACTGAACTGGAAAACAGAGGCAAATAAAATCAGCATGATATTCACAAACTGGGTCCAGACCGGATCGGTTTTTAAGGTCACCCCTGGCGGGGTCTGTTGAGAATGGAGTTTGTATAGGTACCATATACTTATTAAAACGCCGACAACAAGCCCGGCAAGGATGAAATATCTTCTCTGTACCAAGAGATCGTCCCGTTGTTTTTCCATAAGGCGGCTTCTTTCCTGAACTTCGTAAGAATGGGGCAGCAACATTGATCACAGAAACATGCGCATACTATGCATATTTTTTATCCACTCCTGCCTCAAATTCAGCAGGCAGATGGAGACAAAAAAACTTAACATAATCGAGGCACGGCCGATAGGGATATATAGGCAGTGATCGGACGCCAGATATTGGCAACAGATTTGCATATAAACTCATTAAAGAGATAACTGCCGATTCGGCATCTCGGGTCGGGTGTTCATTGCCTGATATCATGCAAACAGGAGGAGAAAGGAGGTAAGGCCATGTTTGTCAACTGCTATGACGGTTACGGTCTCTGCATTTTCTCGGTCCCTGTCAGGGAAGGGACGGAGGCAGAAGAGCTGGGTGATCACATTTACTATGAAAATGACCTTGTGGATGCATGGCGCGTCACCGACAATCCGGAAGGCGCCGTGGTCAGGTACTGAAACGTCTCCCTTTCCGGCATCTCCGTCAAATCACTGAAAAGGTGGCGGCTATAAAAAAGGGGGCATTGTCGCCCCCTTTGATATGTCCGGCTTTCTTATCAATCCTCGAAATTCCCTTCCGGCCCCTTGTCACTGGAAATCATCCCGGCCCGCTCGACGATCTTCGGGTCACTCCACTGGGTCGGGTCTTCGATCCGGCTCCCCTTGGGACCCACGTCGCAGGAGTTGGCCTTGAGGATCGCTTCTATGGCCAGCGGCGCGGTACCGTGGGAGTTTAAGACCTCGGTGATCATCTTGTAGGCGAACTCTTCGACCCTTTTCGCCATCCGCTCGCGCACCTCCCGCGGCTGGGCAAGGAGCTTGTTCTCGAACGGCAGGTTGAGGCTCTTGTAATCCCCCTTCTTCCACCCCTTGGATTCTGCGTAGGCGACCATCTCGGCCCATAGCTCCTCGGTCATCCCTTCGCCCTTTATCTTGATAAAGTTGCCGCTTGCATCCAGCTGGGCGTTGCCGTAGTCGTTAACATCGAGCCCCCAGGATATCATCTGCAGGGCAGTGGCGACGTTTGCCTTGGTGGTGGCGGTCTTGCCGGCGATCTCCCGCAGACGCTCGGAGCTGTTGCCCGAGGTGCCGTGCTGGGCACCGCTGATCTTATACGGCTTGAGAGCGCGGTGGATGTCGGCGGTCAAGTCTACCTGGATACCCGCGTCGGAAGCCTCGAGACCATGGGTAGTGCCGTTGTTGAGGGCAATCCAGTCGGGAAAGATATCGCGGGCGTTCAACCCCTGGATGAGAAAAAGAGCCTCCTCGACGGTAGAGAGGCCCTGGGAGCCCTTGATCTCCCCTACTTCGGTTTCAAGCCCCGCCCACTTGGGGATAAAGGGGTTCAAGGCGATATTGGCCAGCAGATTCTGATCGTCGGGCAAATGGGAGGCGTCAATGGCTATGGAAGTAATCCCCGCCTCGAACATGGTCGGGATCTCCACCTTGGCGGCAGCCAGGTCCTTGTCGTTCTTGATCCCGTAATGATCGGCATGGATGGCGACCGGCACGGTTATATGGAGCTCATTGCACAGGGCATCGACGATGCGCGCCATGTTCCAGTAGTTGACCGCGCAGTAGGCCTTCTGCCCCCCCTCTGACTTGGCGATCTCGATGATCACCGGGGCATTGGCCCGCTGGGCAGCCTTCAGCACGCCGCGGATGACGAAATAGTTCCGGCCGTTGGCAGCCAGGGCAAGCGCTTTCCCCTTGGCAAGCATGGCCCGGTCGATCACCTTGCCGCTCACGATCAGCGCCTTGGAATTGGGAAAAAGCTGCGCGATATTAGTCGGCCGCCCTACAGCCAACGCCTTTTCAAAGTCAGTTCCCGCCATAAAACCCTCCTTTTTTATTTTTATTGAAATTTTTTCAGTAAACAAAAAAAACGCAGCATTTTATATCACGTTAACTGCGTAAAATCAAGGAGAATCCCATGCTTAGCTGTCGGTCAGCCGAGCAGCCCGCTTTACACTTCATCGGACCGGAGGAACTCTGTCCTGTTCGGCGGATCGGTGCCGATGCGGGAATAAACCCGTCCCGTTAATTTTTCCCGCGCCCCTGTCGCGCCCCTTGCAATAAATCACGCCCCTCTTTATAATGCCTTTTGCAAAGGAATTGCCCATGTCAAAAACGGTTGTATTCAGCGCATCCCTCCTCGACACCCACCTGCCGGTCGATGTCCGCACGCCGCTTGAGTATGAGGAGGATCACATACCGGGGGCGATCAACGTCCCGCTCCTTTCCAACGAAGAGCGGGTGGAAATCGGCACCCTCTACAAACAGACCGGGCCCCACGCGGCCAGGATCCGCGGACTGGAGTTGACCGCCCACCGCTTTCCGGCCATGGTCCACGAGATAGCCGCGGCAGCAGCAGAACGTCCGATCCTCGTCTACTGCTGGCGTGGGGGCTTACGGAGCAAGACCGTCACCTCCATTCTCCATCTGACCGGACTCAAGGCGGTTCAGCTTCAGGGTGGTTACAAATCATTCCGCAATCATGTAATCTCGCATTTTGACCCATTTCATCCCCCCGGGCCGCTGGTGGTGGTACACGGCATGACCGGCATCGGCAAGACCCCCTTTCTGTTGGGGTTGCAAAGCGAACATTTTACCGTAATAGATCTGGAGGGACTGGCTTGTCACCGGGGCTCCGCCTTCGGCGAATTGGGGCTCTCCCAGACCCTCTCTCAGAAATGGTTTGAAACCCTCATCTGGGACGCCTTCAGGAAGGCGCCGTCGGGAAAACCGGTCATCGTGGAGGGTGAAAGCAAGCGGATCGGCAAGGTATCGCTGCCGGGAAACATGTACGAGGTCATGAGCAAAGGGATAAAGGTCTGGTGCGAAGCCTCCCTGGAAACCCGGGTAAAGAGGCTCATCAAGGAATACGGCATTCCCGCTTACCGGGAAGGGATGGAAACGGCCCTTTTACGCATCAGGAAAAGGCTCGGCGGAGCAAAGTACGCCGAGATCGCCGGATACCTGGAACGGTGGGAGATGGGGCCGTTCATGGAAGAGCTGGTGAAGAGCTATTACGACAAGGTCTATTACAAGACCAGGGATTGGACGGCCGAGATCACCATCTCCCTGGAGGAGTACCAGGCGGCCGGACGGGAGCTGGAGAGGTTTGTGAAAGAACGGGAGCGATAAGCCGCGCCTGATGTTCACCCCTCCTCCCTGAACCTCTCCGCATACTCCTCAAGCTCCGGAAAAAACCTGTGGAAGTCTTCCCGCAGCGGGTGATAATTTCTTCTCAGTTCTCCAATACCCGAACTCAAAGGGTTAGGTCTGATTATCCTGGCCGACATCCTCCTCAATACTGCTTGAATCCCGCTGACCTCCCGGTACGACGGCAGCCAGTCGCCGAACATGGCGGGGAGGACCCGCAGCAACCGTTCCGGCAGAACCGCTTCATGGTCCCTGAGGGTGCTGTAGGCACTTTCGATGAATTGCGGATACGGCACATCGGAATACTCATCCCATTCAGCCGCAAGGAAATGGTCGTAGAAGAGGTCGACGAGAACCCCCCGGTAGTGGCCGAAGGAGTCGTCGATCCTCCGTTTGCTCGCACTAAAAATCGAGTTCCGGCTCGCAAAGGAATCTATCCGCCTGTGGAGTTCAATCCCCCGGGTAATTCCCGGGGAGAAGCGCCCGGCCAGCCTCCCCTTCACAAAGTCTCCCATGAGGTTGCCGACGAGGATTTCCCGGTCGCTTCCCGAGAGATGGAGATGGGCAAGAAAATTCACCGATAGGCCTTTGAATTGCTTGATTTTGCCACGGCCCGGAACTTTTTCACCAGCTCCGCCGGATGATAGGAGAGTTTTGACTGACGCAGGTTCGGCTCTCCCAGGTCCTGCTCCCGGTTAACAAAGGCGCATTCGGTAAAAAGGAGCCGGTTGAACTCCCGGTCCGTGAGCTGATAGAGGCCTTCCAGGAATGGGTAGGCCTTCTCGAAGTGGCATACGGAGGTATAGTTATTCAGTTTCTCCCCCAGGGCAAAGGCCTTTACTTCCCCCTCAACCAGCACCACCAACCCTCCGAGACCGAGGAGCCCGGCCATTTTAAGCGCCTCTTCCGCCGCTTTCACCTCAGAAGTCATGGACACACTTTCCATTTCCGCCCGCACCCTGCGCCACTCTCCAAGGAGTCCGAGACTTCGCTCCAGATATTTTTCAGAGTAATGATCAACGGTAAAGGTGTGTCTGTTGGTAAAGTAGTTGATCCGGTTCTTTTTCTTGTGAAAGCGATTGCCGGGGAGTTGCGCCAGTTCCGACCTCCGGTAGAGATAGTCAAAATTGTCCCGGTCCTCCATGAGCTCCACATTTTTGTCACGCAGATATTCTTCCACAAAGGGCTCATCGGCACCATAGAGCGCAAGTCCATCATCCAGGATCGTTACGAGCGCCTTTCCGACATCGCCTACAAGAGGCGGCAGGAAATATGCACCACCCGCGTAGCCTTTTCCAACGATCACCAGCGCATCTTTCACCATCGTGAGCCGGTAAGCGTGGGCGTTACGGAAGAGATAGAGATTGGCAAAGGTAAATTCCGAAATCCGCGGCTGGAGCCGGGCAAAAATTCCGTCAAGAAGTGGTTTATCGGAAAGTTCGATGGGTCTCGTGGCAGGATAGGGCGGAATTTCCATTGTCAACTCCTTCGGATAGCAGTATAACACACCTGATGCTTCTTGATACAGAGAACGCAGGTGTTGCCCGTCAAAAATGAAGGAGAATGTAAAGCTGGATCGACTTGCTCTTGCCATTGCCATGTGCTAGAAATAATAAATTCTATAATTTGATATCGGAGGTGGATTGGAAGATGAAAAAAATGATGCTCTGCGCTCTCCTTTTGGCTTTTACTTTTAGCGTCTGCGAAGCAGCACCAAAGAAGGCGCTGCCCACCCCCCCTCCCCCACCCGCCAAGCAGCAGCTCAAAAAGCCTAAGAAAGAAAAAAAGACGACGCGCCAGGAAGCCCAGAAGATGCGGAAAAAAGCCGAAAATGATGCCAAGCGGCACCAGGCCGAAATGCAGCGACGTGAGTACCAGATGATGCAGGAGTCCCAACGGAGAGGGATGATGCAACAGCAACAGCAGATGAAAAAGAGCGGAGAATAATTACCCTCCCCGAACAAAAAGAGGCGGAGCCATGTCGGCTCCGCCTCTTTTTGTTGCATTGATTCTGATCGTTACTTCTGGACCACCCCGCCGATCACCTTGACTTCGGCGGCAGTCGGTTCGGCCCCGATCGCCGGATCCACGGCATCGGTGGCGACATTGGGAAGAGTTATCGTTGTCGTGGGTGCCGCAACGCTGGCCGCCGTGCAGACGCTCGGGTCCTTCTTGGTCATCCGCTGCTCAATGTCGAGCGCCTTGACGTAATAGGTGGTGGAGCCCTTTGTCACCGTGCTCCCTGACGGAATCGAGAACTCCGGAACGTAGCGCTTGTTCTCGCCGCTGCAGTCCAGGGTTTCCTGGTTGGTCGCGGTATCAAAGCACTTGCCCGGAATGCCGTGCAGTTGGCCGAAGCCGTTGTAGTCGAGGAAGAACTTGACGCCGTTGTACTTGTAGTCCTTGGCGCTGGTGTTTGTCTGGGTGTGGGTATACTCGACCTTGACCGGCGGGTCGAAGGTCACGTAGGTGTTGTCTGCCTTCTTGACAGTTGCCAGCTTGCTCCAGTCGTTGGGGCCGGTCTCCCAGGTGTAGAATACCGGCAGGCTCCAGGCCTTCCAGCCGCAGACCTGTGTCTCACCTTGGGGTCCTGTCCAGTCGCAGACAAGGAGTGCCTGGGTTGCAGTGGTGTTCTCAAACAGCGGACCGCTGTTAAAGCCCCAATTATTGGCTTGGCCGGCAACAGTCAATTTAACAGGATTGGCACCATCCATCAGAACCATCTGGTCCTCGTTCATTGTGTAGGTGTAACCGGCGAATCCAGGAGTGAAGCTCTGATCTTTGGTCGTCGGTTGACCGTTGCTGTTGTACGACATTCCCGCGCTGGTAGCGGCACTGGGGCAGTTATCGAAGCAGGTAAGGGTCTTAGCCAGGATCGCGTCACCCGGATAGATGATATCCTCGGTGTAGAAAACAACCGTGGTCGCGCTGGTTGGCGCTTCGCAGCTGGTTTTTGTCGGGTCGGTATTATTTGGCTCACAGTTGGCAAGCTTGATCCGTACCTGCCCGCCAAGTGCCTGCGACCAGAAGTTCAGTTCGCCGAACTGAAGCCGGGTAGTATCTATGTACTCGGGAGTCAGAGCATTTCCGTTAGCGTCCTTGGTCATATCGTTCCACTGGGGCGCTCCGAAACCCTGTGTAGCCCATGCCACTTTTTGAAGCTTGGTACCGGTCCAGATCACCCGGAACATTTTCTGGTCAGGCGGCACCCCTTCCGAGTACCCTTCGAACGGGATGTTCTTGATGGCGTCGAGGGTCGTGGTGTTCTTGGTGTGCTTCTTCAGCTTGCCCGGATAAGTGTTGATGACATAGGTTTCAACCGTGTTGTTCGAGAAGTTCTTGCTGTAGACCGTTTGCGGATTCGTCAGCGC
>WSYB01000018.1:117451-197869 GCA_009773645.1 Geobacteraceae bacterium | reverse complement strand
GTAGCCGATCCAGCCGTACGAGCCGCTGTTGCCGTCGGCATTGGTGTTAAAGGGAATGCCTGACTTGACTGTGAAACGGTTGCCGGTGGTGAAGTCGTACAGTCCGTACCGCCAGGCAGACGATTCGAAGTTCTTGCGGTCGAAGCACTTGTCATCAGATGCATTGGTCCTGCGGAAGTAATCGGCATTGAAGGCGATGTTGGCGTCATAGCTGTTCGTTTTTTGCCCGAAACTTTCATGCTGCTTGACTCTGCCATAGCCGCTCGTAGCAGTGTCCTTGGTCACGGACGCCGCTTCTGAGAACATGCCGTTTTCCTCCGCATCGGCAAACCGGAGCGTCACCTGGCCGGTTGTAGCATCCTGGACGGTTTCCAACAACCCCTTGAAAATAGGTGTTCCATCCGATTCCTTGAATGCCTTGAAGTCAATCCTGAAGAGCCCGTAGGGGGGTGCTTCGTCCTTGGTCTTGCTTACCACCAGCTTGGCCTTGATGACCTTTGCCTCATCGCCAGGCCCCTCTCCTCCTTCAGCCTTCTCATGGATCCAGAATTTGGCCTCAAGCTTTCCTGCGCTGTTGATTATGGAGTCAACGGTCCACTCCCGGTAATCCGGCGCCGATGAACCCGATGTGTCACCCTTGGTGCTGTCGCCTGCCTTGCTGGCGTCGTCTGCCCCCTTGCAGAGATTCTGGTCGATCAGGGCCTTGTAGGGACGGCTCACGCCGTCAGGACTCGTCATGGCCACATAACCGCTCTGACCGACCATGCAGAGGATCTCGTTCACATTGTTGAAAACGTCTGTTGAGCGGTCTTGCACATAGGAGTTGGTCTTATCCTTGTTCCAGTCGGCGGTGGTCGGGAATTCCGATGTGAGCAATGCGGCTAATCTGACACCGGATGCAGCCGGTGAACCTGCTGAGGTATCAAGAACACTGATCTTGTCTGCCACCACCGAGCTTGACCCCTTTGATACGGCGGCAGCAACAGTTTCTGTGCCGCCCGTTGTGGTCGTTGTCGTCGTCGTACCGCTGCTCCCGCTGCACCCTGCCACCAGCGCCAGGGCGAGCATTGCCGTAAGAGACGAAGCGCCTCCCACCATCATCCTTCTTTTCTTCATTGTTTGCCTCCTTTTTGATTATTTCCCCGTTTTTTCAAAATACAGTGTTCCGGAAATAACATTAGATATGGACCCCCAAAAAAAGGATTACAGAAAATGGACCAGTTTTATGTAATCCGGAGTCCGAATAAAATATGTCCAATACCTCATTAGTTATCGACTTGAATTCGAGTTACTTTAGGGAAAAAACTGCCATCAGGAAAAACGCAATGGATGGTTAATGAGGCGAGGATGATACAGAGAGCGGACATGGATATTTGACATAGTGAAAATAGGAGAGGAGGGTCTGCGAACGTGCCATGATCAGAAAAGCACGACCAATATCACCCCACCGGCAAAGACCGTCAGATTGCAGACAGCGGAGATGCCGTGCAGACGGGAGAACTCCCTGCGCAGGGGATGGTCCTTGGGGGTGGTCTCAAAGGAAGGTATTTCCTTTTTCAGGGCCGCAGCGCGCGGCTCTACGTAATAGGCCTGAAAAGAGGTCAGTGTCAGCATGGCAAGGATAAGCGCAAGCGCCGCAACAAAATTCTTCCCACGCGAAGCAATCGTGCAGATAAGCGCCACCGCACCGCAGGCAAGCCCCCAGCGGAAGTAGCCCGGGAAGAGATAACCGACGATCCGGCCTGCCACGTCCCTTGGTTCGGACTTGAAGATGAGCGGGGTAAGGACGAAGGTGAAGATCGCCGTGCCGCCGACCCAGAAGGCGACGGCCAGACGGTAGATGATAAAAAGAAATTGCATGGCTGTTTCCGTGTTGTTTTTTAAGTCCCCCTTTTGTAAAGGGGGATACAGGGGGATTTAGCAGCGGTTATTAAATCCCCCCCCGCCCCCCTTTACGAAAGGGGGGATAAAACCTTCCTTTATTTCCCCAGTGCATACCTGTCGATGATCCACCGCGCGATGCTCCGCTTGGGCGGCAGAGTCTCCGGCATAGCCTCGGAGCAAAACCAGCGGGCATCCTCCAGCTCGGTCTCGTCCACCCTGAGCTCCCCGCCGGCGTAGTCGGCCACAAAGCCGGCCATGAGCTGGCTCGGAAAGGGCCAGTTCTGGCTCCCCACGTAGCGGATGCCGGTGACCTCGATCCCGGTCTCCTCTTTCACCTCGCGCCGCACGCACTCCTCCAGCGACTCGCCGAAATCGAGGAAACCGGCGACCAGGCTGTAACGCCCTTTTGCCCATTCCGGCTTGCGGACGAGGAGGAACTCGTCCCCGCGCCTAATCAAAACAATGACACAGGGGTGGATATGGGGATAATGTTCATGGGAGCAGGCCGTGCATTTTTTCCCCCAGGTGGCGGGAATCCGCGTCAACGCCCCGCCGCAGCGGGAGCAGAACGTAGACAGCCGTTCCCAGTGGAGGATCTGGAGGGCAAGGCCGCCAAGAGTGAGAAGCCGGTCGTCAAGCCGATCTTCCACGGCGTTGAAAGGTTCTGCGACATAAGGGAGAGAAATCGTCACGTCTCTGCCGATACGAAAAACGCGCAATGGCCTGTTTCGCCACCGACCGATGCACAGCGGTTCTTGCTTTAGCGCGAACGAATCAGGCAATTCCCCCTCCGGCAAGGCCAAACCACCGGCGTTTTCGATCACTACCATGGCATTCCCCTGAAGAATGGCCCAGAAGCCCGACTCACCGGCATCGATTGCGCCCGGTGTCGCCGGCACAAAATCGCCTCTAATCACCTCACCGTTAAACGGCAGATTGACCGCCTCGGGATAACTCATCAACTTCCCTCCATCTCACTCAGCATACACTCGAATTCATCTTCCGGCAACCGTTGAAATAAAAAGGGACGCCGTTCCCGGCGCCCCCTCACCCCTCACCCCTCACCCCTCTACGCCGCCATTGAAGCCCCTTCCAGCTCATGTTGGGAGAAGAGCCTCTCCAGATCGAGGATGATGAGGAGCTTGTCGCCGAGCCGCCCCACCCCGCTGATGAATTCCGAATCGTACCCCTTTACGGTGTCGGGGGTGGGGGATATCTGGTCCTGGGCAAGCTTGATCACCTGGGAAACCTTATCCACCACGAAACCTACGGTTACCCCGTTCAGTGCGACCACCACGATCCGCTTGTGCTGACTGTCGGCTTCCCCCCCGTCCATCAAGTGGAAGCGCTTTCTGAAGTCGATCACCGGGATAACCCTGCCGCGCAGGTTTATCACCCCTTCCACGTAATCGGGGGCGTTGGGCATCAGGGTGATCTCCACCATGCGGATAATCTCCTGCACCTTGAGTATATCCACGCAAAACTCCTCGCGTCCCACAGTGAATCCAACCATGTGTAAAACGCCGCCGTTATTTGTCTGCTCTGTTGCCATATCAACCTCCTTATTGTAGCTTGAAGCTCGTAGCTCGCACCTGAAGTTTCCCCTTCACTGATCCCCGGTCCCTGCCTTTACGCCGCCAGCTTGAACTGCCCGACCAGCCGTTGCAGCTCCTCCGCAATGCTCACCATCCGGCTTGCGGCGTCCGCCGACTGATGCGCCCCGCTGGAGGTCTCCTGCACCACTTCGGTGATCTGCTGTATGCTGTTGCTGATTTCGTCGGTAGTGGCGGTCTGTTCCTCGGCGGCAGTGGCAACCTGGTTTATCTGCATCGTGACTTCGTTGATCTGATTAAGAATCTCCTGCAGGGCCTGGCCCGACTTGGACGCCTCGACAGTCCCCTTTTCCACCGCGTTAACCCCTTCCTCCATGGCGGCCACCGCACCTTTGGTCTCCTGCTGGATCGCCTTGATCATCTCCCCGATCTCGCGCGTCGCCTTGGTGGTGCGCTCGGCAAGGGCCCGCACCTCGTCGGCGACCACTGCAAAGCCCCTTCCCTGTTCGCCGGCCCGGGCCGCCTCGATAGCCGCGTTCAGGGCCAGAAGGTTCGTCTGGTCGGCAATGTCTTCAATGGTGCCGATGATCGCACCGATCTGATCGCTCCGATCCCCCAGGCTTCCCACGGTGTGGGCGGATTCCTTGACCCGTTCAGCGATCCGGCTCATGACTGAAACAGTCTCTTGTACAACCGCAGCTCCGGTCACGGCCGAGTCATTTGCCTGCCTGGCTCCATCCGCAGCCATGTTGCAATTCTGGGCGATCTCTGCGGAGGTCGCCGCCATTTCCTCCCCAGCCGTAGCCACTGTTCCCGCCTGCGCCGCCACCTCTTCCGCACCGGTAGCCATCTGCTCAGAGGTTGAGTAGAGGTGGCTTGCCGCCGAGGCCACCTGGGCAGAACTCTGCACCACCTGGACCATTGTGGCGCAGACATTCTCGGCCATTCTATTCACTTCATCAGCCAACTGCCCCATCTCATCCTTGGTGGTGACGGAAGCCCGCACGGTCAGGTCGCCCCCTGCAACTTCAGCGAGCGTAGACATTACAACAAAAAGCGGACGAGTAATAGAACGGGTTATAAATATTGAAATCGCCAGGCTCAGTATAATTACACATCCGGCTAGGAGCCAGAGCACGATTTTAGTATGGTCCAGTCTGCCTGACAGGTTCTGCAAGGTTTCGTTCGCCTCATCCACCTGCCTTTTCTTAAACCCTCTGACTTTCTCCGCCAATGCCTCAGAGGTTTTGTCAAAATTCTCCATGATCTTGTTTCCGGCCTCCACCCCCTGAGCGGTATAAGCCTGCGCCATTTGCTTCCCTTCCTCATAGTACCGATTGAACTGCGTCTCCAGTTCCTCCAGTTCTTTGACGGTTTTTGCATCATTTTTCTGCTGATAGAATTTCTTGAAACGCTCAATCCCTTCTTTAAATCCCTTGGCGGCTTCCTCCGCATCTTTGTAACCGCCCGTATCGTGAGTCGCCGATACATCCGTCAGAAACTGCTGCACCTGGACCGCATTAAAGGCCATCTCCTCTGCAAGGAGAGCATAGGGGAAATTGAACTCTTTAACCTGTTTTGCGGTGACCTCCACTGTGCTTATGGAATGGCTATTAATCAGGTTAGACACTATTCCGATCAAGATCACCACCCCGAAACCAAGCAGCAATCGTGTTCCGATTTTCAGATTATTCAACGTCATGGACACATACCCCTTTTTAACTTGCCTAACAGACTTTAAGCCGCCAGCTTGAACTGCCCGACCAGCCGCTGCAGCTCCTCCGCAAGGCCAACCATCCGGCTTGCGGCATTGGCGGATTCATGGGCTCCGTTGGAGGTCTCCTGCACCACGTTGGTGATTTGCTGCATGCTGCCGCTGATTTCGCAGGTGGTTGCGGTCTGCTGTTCGGCGGCGGTGGCTATCTGTTGAACCTGCGTTGCGACGGAGTCGATCTGGCTTAGAATGTCCGACAGGGCGTCACAGGACCTGGCTGCCTCCGATGTCCCTTTTTCCACCTCTTTTACCCCTTCCGCTGGATCGTCTTGATCATCCCGCCGATCTCCCTTGTTGCCTTGGAAGTCCGCTCGGCAAGCGCCCGTACCTCGTCGGCCACCACCGCAAACCCCCTTCCCTGCTCACCCGCACGGGCCGCCTCGATGGCCGCATTGAGAGCCAGCAGGTTGGTCTGGTCGGCAATGTCCTCAATGGTGCCGACAATGGCGCCGATCTGGTCCGACCGGTTTCCCAGGCTTTCCACCGTCTGTGCCGACTCCTTAAACCGCTCGGCGATCTGGCTCATCATCATCACCGTTTCCGAAACCACAGCGGCGCCGGTCATGGCCGATTCATTGGCGTGCTTTGAGCCTTCCGCCGCCATGTTGCAGTTCTGAGCGATCTCAGTGGAAGTCGCCGCCATCTCCTCGCTTGCCGTGGCCACGGTCTCCGCCTGGGCCGCCACTTCTTCCGTACCGGTGGCCATCTGTTCCGCAGTGGAGTATAGTTGGCCGGCGGCGGATGCCACCTGGGCAGAAGTGGTGATGACCTTTGCCAGGGTCGCGTTCATATCGTCCAGCATTTTGTTGACGGAGCCTGCAAGATGACCGATTTCATCCCGTCCCTCGCCATCAACCCTTCCGGATAAATTTCCGCCCGACGCTTCATCAAGCACGCCGACCACCAGTTTCAATTTCTGCAGGGAGCTATTGATAACTAGCCAGACAAGAAGAGCGGATATGGCAATCGACACCAGCGCAATAGCGCCGAGAATATATTTGAGCCGATTGAACGAGGCAAAAAACTCGCCTTTTTTGACCCCTACGTAAAGCACGCCGATGGTTTCCCCCCGGGAGTTTTTAATCGGATCATAGGCGGTAAGATATGGGATCCCGAGAATCTTGGTTTCCCCCCGGAAGGGTTTTCCCTCTTTAAAGATGGCGTCATAGGCCGGGCCCTGCAGTTTTGTACCTACGGCACGGCTGCCGTCCGGCTTTGTGACGTTGGTGGAAACGCGGGTGTCTCCCATAAAAATGGTGGCGGTTCCGCCGGATATCTCTTTGAGCTGGTCCGGCAGCTCGAAATTGCCATTGATGACATAATCCCCCACCAGCAGTTTGTTATCCACGATTTTGAATTCCTTCCCATTGTCCCCCAGCAGTTCCCAAAACTGCTTCATGCGGCTTTCCTGAGACGCGTTTGCCTGTCTCGTCAATTCGCTGCGAAAGACTGAAAGACAGAGGAAGGTTATGGCTGTAACGGATACAGTAAGGATTAGTGCAGTAAACAGCATGATTTTTGTGCGTATTTTCATCTGGTCCCCCCACCCGGTCATTGCCAGGCACATGAAATTGGTGTTTTTCAGCCCTCTGCACCACGGGAATAAAGCCATATTTATAATTTACATATGGGAAATCGGCAAAATTTTACAAACCTTTAGTAAATACTTCCTCAAACATCAGGGATTCCCTGATATGGTTGTTTTTCCCGACTCGACTGCCGGGATTTTCCTTTTCAAAACAAGGTGGTCACCACAAAGCTTCACGTCGGGAAATAGTTCCGGTTCAGCGGGATGGCCGACAAAAGAAGGGGCAACGAGATGCGCAGCCCCTTCCAACTCCCCTTTCCTATTGTTACGGTTCCAAAAAAACGGACAATTATCTGATTGAACTCCCTTACGCAGCCCTTGCAGGCATATTCTGCCCCGTCTGATGGCGGGTGGATTCCGTTCTGATATCATCAAGCAAGCCGTTGATCTTCACGGACAAATCCGCGACTTCCCGGTAATACTTCTCGGCCGTTTGCCGGTCACCGGAGTTTGCTGCCGTTACCGCTTCCTTGGCCAGCTTGTGGATCCTTTCATGGGGCCCGTCGATAGCCTTGAAACTTGACAGAGTGCCGCAGAGTTCTTGCCCCTCGACATCGTACCATTTACCGAACCGGCATGAATGGTGATCGGGGAGTTCCCCTGCCGTTACCTTCATTTCGCCCTTGACGCCTGCCCCGACTTTGTTCACAAACAGGCGGTGGTCATTCCTGGCAAGGTCGAGGATAACGAGTTCACTTCCTGAGGTCTTGAAAAATTTCACCCCGTCCTGCAACCCTTCCGCCAGCTTTGCCAGCCGGTTTGCCGCCGCAACAGACTCATGCGCCCCTTTTGTCGTCCCCTGCACCACTTCGGTAATCTGCTGGATGTTGTTGCTGATCTCGCTGGTGGTGGCCGTCTGCTGTTCGGCGGCGGTGGCTATCTGGTTCACCTGCATGGCGACCTGGTTTATCTCGTTAAGGATATCCTGCAGCGCCTGGCCCGACTTGGCCGCTTCTGTGGTTCCTTTTTCCACCTCTTTAACGCCATCCTCCATGGAAGCGACCGCGCCTTTCGTTTCCTGCTGGATACCCTTGATCATCTCCCCGATTTCTTTCGTTGCCTTCGTTGTCCGCTCGGCAAGCGCCCGCACCTCGTCGGCCACCACGGCAAAACCGCGCCCCTGCTCACCTGCCCGCGCCGCCTCAATGGCCGCGTTCAGGGCCAGAAGGTTGGTCTGGTCGGCGATGTCCTCTATGGTGCCGATGATCGCCCCGATCTGGTCAGACCGGCTTCCCAGGCTTTCCACGGTGCCGGCCGATTCCCTGACCCTTTCCGAAATTCTGTTCATCCCCTGCACGGTTTGCTGGACAACGGCCGCGCCGGCCAAGGCAGCGTCATTGGCTTGTTTCGACCCGTCGGCAGCCAGATTGCAGTTATGGGCAATATCATTCGAAGTTGCCGCCATTTCTTCGCTTGCCGCAGCGACGTTCCCGGCCTGGGCAGCTACTTCCTCCGCGCCGGTGGCCATCCGCTCTGATATGGTAAAGAGCTGATTGGCGGCGGTGGTCAACTGGAGCGTGTTTTGCGCCAGATTGGTTATGATGCCGTTGAGCTTATTGATAAAAGTATTGAATGACACCCCTATCTGTCCCAATTCGTCTTTGGATGAAATATCCAGTTGCCTGGTCAGGTCTCCTTCTGAAATGGATGCAAGCACGTTCAGCATCGATTTTAGCGGTTTCATGATGCTCTTGTGCAAGAGCAGGGATGATGCCGCTCCAATTAGCATGGCAAGCACCCCCAACGAGAGCAATATCCAGGTAATGCGGCTGCTTATCGCCGAAATACTTCCCTTGTTGGCTATCATTTTATTGTGCCATTTCTCAGCTGATTCTGCCGTAATCTTATTGACGCCGTTCATGGCGTCTCTCGCAGCGCCAAGGGCGGTGTCCGCTTCAGAAGCATTCTTCAGCTTTCCTTCCCGGATTTCCGCATATATTTTTTTGAAGCCCGCTGTATACTCGGAAAGACCGTTTTTTATCTTCTTGACGGCATCCTTGTCAGCGTCTTCAACCACCAGCGTATCCAGTTCTGCGACCTTCCCCTCCAGCAACCCAACCTGGTCGTTCCATTTCGGGAAATCCTTCTTTGCCCGTTCATCCGTAGAACCGATCCGTATAAACATATTTTTCTCATACCGCCTCAACTCCAAGGCGATTGCTCTGGCTATGGCAAAGTTGTCTGCAATTTGGGCGTCCACGTTCAGCATGCCCAGGGTCACACCGGAAGTCGATTTAATCCCCCAGTACCCCGTTATGATAACCAGCACCAGCAGCAGCAGTACAACCGCAAACCCCAACCCCAAACGTGTCCCGATTTTCAAATTTTTCAATAACATGTCATGTTCTCCTTTCTTTCCGCAACCGCATCCAACGTGTTGCTTTTCTGTTCCCACTGACCGTTTCCGTTGTTACATTCCATGGTGTAAACATCGGTCAATTCGGATAATACTTTAAACGTTTTCCAATAACAGACGGAACGTCATTCCCAGGCTCCCATGAAGATAAGCGCCCCCCTTTCAGCGCCTGTTGAGTTAAAAACAAAATTGCATTTTTTCCGGCTTTTCTATAGGATTTACCTGCGACGGGAACTTTCAAGGACAAATATTGCAGATGATAAGAAGATTACCCGCAGAATGGGAAGAGCAGGACGGCGTGCTTCTGGCCTGGCCCCATGAAGAAAGTGACTGGCATCCGGTTCTTGATCTGGTGGAACCGGTATTCATCGAGATCGCCAGACTGATAAGCATGTTCGAGCAGACGGTCATCGTTGCACCCGATGACCGGGAGGTGAAACAGAAGCTGGAGCAGGCCGGGGCGAATATGTCAAACGTCAGGCTCTACCGCATTGAAACCAACGACACCTGGGCCCGGGATTTCGGCCCCATAACGGTGCTGGAAAACGGCAGCCCCGGAATTCTAGATTTCGGCTTCAACGGCTGGGGACTCAAGTTCGCAGCCAACCTGGACAACCTGATCACGAGCCGTCTGCACCGGGCCGGGGCATTCAACGGCACCCCGCTGACAACCGTGGGACTCATCCTCGAAGGAGGGAGCATCGAGAGTGACGGCGCAGGAACCATCCTCACCACCGCCGAATGCCTGCTGAGCCCGAACCGCAACCCCCACATGTCCAGAAAGGAACTCGAGGCTGCGCTCGCGGAGCTTCTCGGTGCAGACCGCTTACTCTGGCTGGAAAACGGGTTTCTGGCCGGGGACGATACCGATTCCCACGTGGATACCCTGGCGCGCCTCGCACCCAACGACACCATCGTTTATGTCACATGCGACGACCCGGCTGACGAGCATTATCAGGCGCTAAAAGCAATGGAAGCGGAGCTTGAGGGGTTCAGGACAAGGGACGGCAGGCCGTTCCGGCTGATCCCGCTCCCCTGGCCGGAACCGAAGCATGACGGTGAAGGGGAGCGTCTGCCGGCCACCTACGCAAATTTCCTCGTCATCAACAACGCGGTACTGGTCCCCACCTACCGGGACAAAAACGACAATTCCGCACTGGAAGCCATAAAGGAGGCATTTCCCGGCCGGAGCATCATCGGGGTCGACTCCCTTCCGCTCATCCTCCAGCACGGCTCGCTGCATTGCGTGACCATGCAACTCCCCAAGGGGACGCTTGATACAAGCTTAATTTTTCGGAACTACGTGCGAAAAATATGATTGGCTTTAAACCGCTTGTTTCCCCCCTTTTGTAAAGGGGGGCCAGGGGGGATTTAGCAGCCGGCTGAGTACAAATCCCCCTCAATCCCCCTTTACGAAAGGGGGAGGAAAACCAATACTTTTGTTTTGGATATAGTTCCGTAATTTTTCAGGAGCAATGACGTGAAACATCTGAAAGTAGGTCTGGTGCAGCAATCCTGCACAGGAAACCGGGAAGCAAATATCCAAAAGAGCGTGAAAGGCATCCGCGAAGCCGCAGCCCGTGGGGCGGAACTGATCGTGCTCCAGGAACTGCACACCGGCCTTTACTTCTGTCAGACGGAGGATGCGGCTCAGTTTAACCTGGCGGAGCCGATCCCCGGCCCTTCGACCCGACTTTTCGGCGCCCTGGCCAGGGAACTGGGAGTAGTCATCGTCGCTTCACTGTTTGAGCGGCGCGCCCCCGGCCTCTGTCACAATACCGCCGTGGTGCTGGAAAAAGATGGGGAAATCGCCGGGAAATACCGGAAGATGCATATCCCCGACGACCCCGGTTACTACGAGAAATTCTACTTTACCCCCGGCGATCTCGGTTTTGAGCCGGTCACGACGTCGGTGGGGCTTCTGGGGGTCCTGGTCTGCTGGGACCAGTGGTACCCCGAGGCTGCCCGCCTCATGGCCCTGGCCGGGGCAGAGATGCTCATCTATCCCACCGCCATCGGTTGGGACCCGAACGACACAACGGAAGAACAGGACCGCCAGCTCCAGGCGTGGATCACCGTTCAGCGGGGCCACGCCGTTGCCAACGGCATCCCGGTGGTGAGTGTCAACCGCGTCGGGCTGGAAGCCTCGCCGGACCGGGAAGGCGCAGGCCAGCTCTTCTGGGGAAACAGCTTTGTGGCAGGACCGCAGGGTGAATTTCTGGGCCGGGCGAGGGGTGACGGGGAAGAGGTGCTGGTGATCGGGATTGACCGTCAGAGGAGCGAGGAAGTGCGCCGTATCTGGCCATTTCTGCGCGACCGGCGCATCGACGCCTACGGGGATTTACTGAAACGGTACAGAGATTGACAGTGTCAGTAATGGGGGGGCGGTTCCTCTTCGGACGGGGCCTTGATGTCGGACGGGGCAATCGCGCGCAACTGCCTTTTAATCAGCTCGATCTCGGCACTCAGTCTGTCGATGACCCGCTGCTGTCGAACAACGACCTCGTTGAGCTCCTCTATGGTATGCTCATGGTGCATGAGATGGATTTCCAATTCCGTGATGCGTGATTCCATTTATACTCCTGCCTGCCGGAGACGGCAATTAGAGGGCCTTTATCACCGGGGCTCCGTGGATCTTCCCCTGGAACGTTTCTCACCCATGCGCTTTTCCACGGCCAGGTAATAGAGCTTTTCGTACTTTGCGGCCGCTTCCTCCCAGGTGAACCTTTTCTCCATGGCATTTTTTATCAGGCGTTCCATGGCGTCCCTGCGGTTGTACCAGGTATACACCGCCCAGCCGACCGTATCAAATAGGGCGGAGGCAGTCAGTTCGTTGAACTTGAAACCGGTACCGGCAAGGTTCGCCTCGTCGAAGTTCTCCACGCTGTCATCCAGTCCGCCGGTGGCCCGGACTATGGGGAGCGTGCCGTAGCGCATGCTGTACATCTGGTTCAGTCCACACGGCTCGAAGGCGGACGGCATGAGGAAGAAATCGGAGCCGGCCTCTATCTTGTGGGCGAGGGTATTGTTGTAACCGATGTGGACACCGAACTTGCGAGGGTAGGCTGCCTTGATGTCGCCGAAATAGAAATGCGTCCAGGGCTCGCCGGCTCCCAGCAGCACAAACTGGAGGTCCAGGTCGAGTATGCGGTAAATAGCCTCCGCCAGAACGTCAATCCCCTTCTGCTTGACCAACCGTGACACCATCCCGATGAGGGGCACATCCGGCAGTTCCGGAAGTCCGCAATTCCGTTGCAGGTCCTGCTTGCAGAGCGCCTTGCCGGAGAGATCGACAGCGGAATATCTTGCCGCAATGAGCGGATCGGTCTCCGGGTTCCATTCATGGTCGTCCACTCCGTTGAGGATGCCGTAGAGGTCGGCGCCCCTCTCCCTGACCACCCATTCCAGCCCCCAGCCGAATTCCTTCGTCTGCATTTCCCGGGCATACCCCTCGCTTACGGTATTCAAGAGGGTCGCATGGTACATCCCCCCCTTGAGAAGGTTTGTCTGGTTCTCCTTTTCCAGTCCCAGAAAAGTAAAGTGCTCCCAGCCGATATCGAGGACATCCATCAGACCTTCGTAGAAGCTCCCCTGGTGCTGCATGTTATGAACGGTCAGAAGGGACGCCGCCTCCCCCACAAACGGGTCGTGGCGGTACGAGGTGTTCATGAGCACAGGAATCGCGGCGGTATGCCAGTCGTGGGCGTGGATGACATCGGGCCTGAAGTTTATCATCTTGCACAGCTCCAGAGTCCCTTTGCTGAGAAAGGCAAAGCGGTTGTCATTATCCAGGTAGCCCTGATTATCCACCTCATACAGGCCGCTGCGGCCGTAGTACTCCTCATGATCGAGAAAATAGATCGGAACGTCCGAATCCGGCATCCTTCCCTCATACACGCCACAGTACTGGTTCCCGATGATCCCCATCGGCACGGTCAGGACCCCGGGGAGGAGCGTAAGGGCAAGTTTTTCCCTGTTGACCTTATAGTAGCGCGGCATGACCACCCGTACATCGTGCCCCATCTTCGCCAGCACCCGTGGAAGCGCCCCGACCACATCCGCCAGCCCTCCCTCCTTGGCAAAGGGAACCGCCTCCGAGGCGGCAATAAGTATCTTCAATGCCATCAACAACCTCTCGCCGATTGGTGGGTTACGCTATTGCCGGCAAAGGATGTTTCCTCCGGCAACCGCTGCGCAAAGTCTACGGCAATACTAATGTGAAATCAAGGAAAGGTTTGAGGAAAGGTTTGAGGTAATAAAGTGGATAAGCTGCCTCTGCCGCAAGACTGCCGCGGCGTCACAGAAATTTCATAAAAAAGGGGACGGTGCGCCGTCCCCCTTTTGCGGTGTTTTCCCATTCCCGGCCTACTCCCGGTAAGTGATCTTGTAGACGAACCCCTGCGGGTCATAGAAGTCGAGCTCCTTCCCTCCCACCTCGGCGTAGGGATAGCCGAAGGTGTTTAGGGGCGGGCCGGTCTGGGGCGGGTTCAGGGGGAGGTCGCGGCCGACCGCCAGCTTCATGCGGTAGGGATCGATCCCACCCCAGAAATACGCCCGGTACTCGGCGGCCTTAGCGTCCTTCGGCTCCAGTTTTTCCACCAGCATCGCCTTGCGCACGTCGGCCGGGTCGGCCGGCACCCAGCCGTAGCCGGGGAGATAGAACTCGGCCCAGCAGTGCTGCCAGCTGGTGATGTCCTCCTGGGGCTTTTTACCTAGGCGTAGCCCGAATATCTCCCGGGCCGGCACGCCCGACGCCCGGCAGAGGGCGACGAAGACCGAAGAGATGTCGGTGCATTTCCCCCCCGGCTTCCGGAGGAGCGCGCAGACGTCCCCTTTCCCGCACCCCCTGACGTCCGGATCGCGGTACATGTTCTCGCAGGTCCAGTCGTAGATGGCCCTGGCCTTCGCCAGCACCCCCTTCTTGTCCCGCGTGATGCTCTCCGCCAGTTTCCGCACCTCCCCGTCGATGGGGCCAAGGCTCGTCGGCTTCAGATAAGGTGCATAATCGGCCGGGTCCCAGGCAGCCTCCTTCGTCGGGAAGTCACGGCGGATAACCTCCCGGCGTTCCGCATGAAAGGCGAAGATAAGCCTGCGGCTCTTCGCATCCTTTCCCCACCTCGCATAGAGGATGGGGGTGCCGCTAACCCGGTCGGTGTAGACCGCCGACTCGGCAAAATCGCCGGAAACCTTCACCTCCGTGATCGACTGGTCGGCATCGGAGACCGGATAGGGAAGCCAGAGCTTCGCCTCTTTCCCCTGCTCCCGGGCGGAAAGGTCCACCTCCATGGTCACCGCTCCGGCACGGCTCTTAGCCAGGGCGGCGACCGCCACACCAAGGATGAGCGCGGCCGCCAGTAAATTCGTAAATCGTTTCATGTTATCTCCTGTCTAAGAAAGGTGCGAGGAGCGGGGTTCGAGGATTGAGGACAAAAAAACTCGCACCTCGCACCTCGTTCCTCGGACCTCGTTTTTGGCTGGTATTATTAAAGCAATTGACGGCAAAGAAGCAAATTGATAATTTCGATAAATTCGATCAGCATTATCGTTATTTTCCATGGAGGAGCAATGAACCTCAAACAACTGGAAGTGTTTCTGGCTGTAGCGGAGAGTGGCAGTTTCTCACGAGGAGCTGAGGCAACCTTCATCACCCAGTCAACGGTAAGTCAACACATCTCGGCCCTGGAAAAGGAGTTCGGCGTGAAGCTCCTCGACAGGACCGGCAGGGGGGCGCTTTTAACCTCCGGGGGAAAAGTCCTGCTACAGCATGTCCGGCGAATCATCGCCGACGCCCGCGAGATCGAACTGATCATGAATCGCTTCAAGGGGGTGGAGGATGTAACCCTTTCGGTCGGCGGCAGCAACATCCCCGGCAATTACATGATTCCTGCCGCCCTCCCCCTTGTACTGGAACGCTTTCCCGGCTTGAAGATCACCCTTTTGCAGGGGGACAGCCGTGAAATACTGGGAAGAATCGCCCGGGAAGAGGTAGAGGTGGGAATCATCGGAAGCAGGTTTGAGGACGAGGGGTTTACGTTCACCCCGTTGGGGAAGGATGAGATCAGGCTCATCGTCAGCCGGCAGCACAAGTGGCGCAAACGGAAGTCGGTCGCCCTTGAAGAGCTTCTGGAGGAGGAATTTATCCTCCGCGAACCGGGATCGGGCACAGGAAAAACCGTTCGGGAGGCATTGGCAAAGGCGGGGGTCAGCCCTGACCGGCTAAAGGTAAGGGCCTGGCTGGGGAGCAATGAAGCGGTCAAGCACGCTGTTGCCGGAGGGCTCGGCATTTCTTTCCTGTCGGAGGTGTCGGTACGCAGGGAGCTTGCACGGAGAGAGCTGGCGGAAGTGCACGTCCGGGGGTTGAGGATTTCCCGCCATTTCTATCTGGCAAGCCGCTCCGGCCGGGAGCTTTCCCCCGCCGCCGCGGCATTTGCAGGCGTTATGCGGGAGATCTGCGGGGAATAGACAGCGTTCTATTCCAACACTTTAATTTCAGTTACAAAATACTCGGTTTCACCGAAACATGCAGTCGGAACTCCTTTATGCTGTTCGTATGAAAGAGCCACTTTTTTCCCCATGGAGTTGTTTATGCGCTGGGCGATGGCATCATCCCGGACGCTGAAGATGAATTTCTCCGGCATCGACCCGGGAACGGGTATCATTGACAGTTCACCTTCCCATGTTTTGCATATCCATCCTTTATGGGAAAACTTCTGAATATATCCAGCACGCTCGCCTTTTGAGAAACTCCAATGCAAAGTAACCCACGTATATCCTACAAAACCTCCGACAACCAACACAATCAACGCAATAGACCACATAACGATTTTCGACTTCATAAAACCTCCCGAATTGATCATGACAAACCTCCTCATTTCCGTCATCCCCACCCGGCATATACCCATAGTCACGGCGTCAGGTCATTCGGCTGATCTTAAGCACCCTTCCCAATGCCAATGCTATAATCGCCACGGTGCAGCTCAGCATGGCCCCCATTTTCGCCGCCCCCTGAATTTCCGGATCAACAAAAGCCTCCCCCGCCACAAAAAGCGCGACGGTAAAGCCGAAGCCGGCGATTATACCCGTCAGCAGGAGCTCTTTATTCCCCATCCCCTCGGGAAGGGGGAACCCCATTTTCTCCCCCAGCCACCCCATGGAGAAGACGCCCAGGGATTTCCCCAGCAGGAGGGCGGCAAGCACCAGCCACGTGGCGGTCCCGACGCGGGAGAACTCCACGCCGCCATTGGCAAGCCCGAACATGAACAGACCGAAATCGACGATGACCTTCCATTCGTGTTCGAACCGGGAGATGGCCGACCGGTCGGCGGCATCCACCTCAAAGAAATGCTTTCTCTCCGCTTTCGCGTGGGGGAGGAACGGGATGATAAAAACCAGCGCCAGCGCCGGATGGAGATGGGCCTTGAACAGCCCGGCCCAGGAGAGCGCGCCGCCCAGGATAACATACGGCCAGTAGGAAACGACCCCCGCTCTCCGCAGCAGATAGGCAGCGGCCATCCCCGCCAGGGTCAAAAAGAGCCACGCCGGCTCCACCGGGAAACCGGGTTTGGAATAAAACAGGGCAATGATGGCAAGGCCGATGCCGTCGTCGGCAACCGCCAAAAGGAGCAGAAACGACACCGCCGGATGGTTGCCGCCGAAAACCACCTTAGCCACCAGCCACGCAAAGGCTATGTCCGTTGCAGTCGGTATCCCCCACCCTCTCCGCAGGACTTCCTCGCCCATGAAATGGTTCAGAACCAGGTAAACAAGGGCAGGGCCTATCACCCCGCCAATGGTTGCCAGCAGGGGATTTACCGCCTTCCTGAGAGGATTCAGGTCCCCTCCCGGCAGGAAGCTCTGGGTAATCTCCACCGCGGCAATGCCGAAGAAAAAAACCATGAATATGTCATTGGACAGAAAATGAAAACTGAGCGGACCGAGGAAATGGCCGTGTAGGAAGGCGTCATAGCCGTCCGGCGACCGGTTGGCCCAGACAAGCGCTGTGATGACGCCGGCAAGGAGAGGGATGGAAAATTCTCTAAGGAGGTTGATACGTTCTTTCACGGGCGACCCTTCGCCGATTTTTATTCAGATTTTACATGAATCTCCCCATTATAAAAGCACAATTTGTCGTCGGCTCTCTCTGCTACGCCGCCTTCTTGCTGTAAGTGCCTGATTTGTAAAGCTTCCGCAACTCGGTATCGGTGAGCGGCCTCTTCATTCGCTGGGCAATGGCCCTGACCTGTTCAATAAGACCGAACGCCTCTTTTCGGGAAACCATGATCCCCAGTTCCCGGTAACGTTCAGTCAGACCGCTGGTCCCTGAATGCTTCCCCACCACCAGGTGTCTTTGCAGACCCACCTCGGCCGGGTCAAATCCCTCGTAGTTGCGCGGGTTCTTGATTACTCCGTCGGCATGGAGCCCCGACTCGTGGGAAAAGACCCGTTCCCCCACCACCGCCTTCCAGGCCGGCACCGGACGGTGCGACGCCTTCCCCACAAAGCGGGATATCTCCACGAAGCGATGGGTGTCGACTCCCACGTCGATACCGCAGGCATGCTTAAGCCCCATGACCACCTCTTCCAGTGCGGCATTGCCCGCCCGCTCACCAAGGCCGTTCACTGTCGTGTTGACAAATCTGGCCCCGGCACGGACACCGGCGATGGCATTGGCCGTCGCCATTCCAAGGTCGTTGTGGGTGTGAACCTCGATATCCAGAGACGGCACGGAAAGGCGCAGCGCCCTGATCCGGTCGTACATGGCAAACGGGTCGAGAATTCCCAGGGTGTCGCAGAAGCGAAACCTGTCCCCTCCCAGCTCATGGGTAATCTCCATAAGTTCCACGAGAAAATTCAGTTCCGCCCGGCTGGCGTCTTCACCCCCGACGGAGACGTAGAGGCCGTGATCCTTGGCAAAGCCGAGCGCACTCTTCAACTGCTCCTTAACCCATGCACGGCTCTTCCCCAACTTGTTTTCGATCATCATGTCGGAAACCGAGAGGGAGATATCCACCGCTTTCAGACCGCAGGCGATACTGGCCTGGATGTCGGAAATGACTGCCCGGTTCCAGCTGATGAGACGGGCGTTCAAACCCAGATCCACCAGTGCGCGGATGGAATCCCGCTCCTCTTCCCCCATGGCCGGGATGCCGCACTCCAGCTCATGGACCCCCGCAGAGTCCAGCATCCGCGCTATGGCTATCTTTTCCCGACGGTTAAAGACCACCCCGGCGGTCTGCTCCCCGTCCCGCAGCGTGGTGTCGTCAATGATGATCCCTCTGTTTTTCACATCTTCCATAGCGCCCCCTTCCGACCAAAAAGCCCCGCGATCTCTTTATCGCGGGGCTTCGTTGCCGTTTTCCCAAACACCTTGTCTGTCTGCTTTGTTTTTTAATGAAGCATAAGATGTGCCAGTGCTGGTGAGATGAAGTCGGCCGGGCGTTTACGGGAAGGAGCGTAAAAACAATCGTGGTTTATGCACATTATTTAGGCAGAAATGGCGGCTTTCAGCGTGAATTTTCCGCTTGACGGGAACTGCATGAGTTTTGAAAGGCGCAGGTCTCGCGCCGCTTGGGCCGACAGGCAGCGCCTGCCCGCTCAGAGCCAGATATCTGCTGAAGGAAAGGTCTGCTCCTGGGCTTCAATCGCCTTGAGCCAGCAGCTCCTGTCGCGTATCGCCAATCTTTCGCTGCGTGTGCCGCCGATTTTTCTCATATAGACCGCATAATCACCATTGGAAAAATGGATGACCTTACCCCTCTCCCCGCCCAGATCTTCGGCCAAAAGCGGAATATTTTCGCTTGCGAGGAATTCCCGGATGAAGCGGCAATTCACCTCATTAACGCAGAAAAAATTACCCACTTCTCCGGTGTGCGGCAATATCTTTGCGCCACCGAACGCTTTCGCCTTGAGATATCTGCGGACTGCTCCGAGTCTCATCATTTCGTCAATGAGCAGTTCCATGGCGTGAATGCCGTAGCGCCCCGCCTCAGTGGCGTACATCGGCATATCCCTCGCGTAGCGCCGATTGCTCAGCAGAAAATGGTTCATTCCGACGATCTTGTTGACAGGATCATAAAGGCAGGCGGCCACGCATGACCCGAGCAGCGTCGAAATGGTCACCGCCTCGTCCGACGCATAAAATTCGCCGGGCGCGATGGTAACGCGTTTGAATCTGCCGAGGGTTTCAATTTTCATCGAATGTTCCGTTCAGCGGGGGGAATAGGGTCCGCAGGAATTTTACCAGACTTCGTGGCCATTGTCTCGAATTGGAACCGACGATATCACCTTCAGCTCAATAAAAATATTAGGATATAAGAATAATCGGCTGCCGATCAAGTTTTATTAAGCTTATATTTTCTTGATTCACACGTGGCGGAATTACGCAAGGCGGGCAATGCGGAGGAAATTGGCGAGTAACCGGCGGGAGGCGATCCGGTAGCTTTCTTCGGCCCGGGTAAATGAGGCAAGGAACTGATCGGCACGAGGGGAGGTCGCCTCTGTCCACCGGGCCCAAACGTCTACGATAGTACGGTCCACTTCGGGATGGAACTGGAGCCCCCAGGCGTTTTTACCGCAACGGAACGCCTGGTTGGGACAGGCTTTGGATTCAGCCAGCCGGACTCCGCCGGCCGGGACCTCGAAGCTGTCGTTGTGCCACTGGAACGTGATGAATTCACGGTCAATCCCGGTAAACAGGGGATCGGTCGTCCCCTCCGGTGTCAGCGTGACAGGAAGGGTCCCCTTCTCGCCAAAACCGGAATCGGCGGTCACCCGCGCTCCCAGCGCGTCCGCCAGAAGCTGCCCCCCAAGGCAGATACCGAGAAAGGGGATACATTCCCCGACCACATCCCTGATGAATGCCTTAATATCGGACAGGAACGGGTATCTCTCCGTGTCGTGCACCCCCATTGCTCCGCCGAGAACAATAACGGCGGAAAGTTCGGCAGAGTGCGGCAGTTCCTCCCCGGCAAACGGTTTGACGATGCGGAAAGGGACACCTTCTTCCATCAGGTAGCCGGCGTAAGTCCCGGCAGGGACTTCCGGGTCATTTTGGATAACTATTAAATGCCGGGATTCGGGACCCGGGATCCGGGATTCGTAAAATCTTTTCATTTCGGTTTGGCTTTCCCCGCTTCCCGCTTCCCGCTTCCCGCTTCCCGCTTCCCGCTTCCCGGACTATCGCAACCCTTCCGCCACCACCTCGGCGACGTCCCTCACCCTGGTCTGCCCGGCCAGCTTGTCCTTGAGGCCGTCCTCGAACATGGTCATGCAGTAAGGGCAGGCGACGCAGATGGTGTCCGGGTTCTTGCGCAACGCCTCTTCCACCCGGTTCAGGTTGATCCTGGTCCCGATGAACTCCTCCATCCACATCCTGCCCCCTCCGGCGCCGCAGCAGAAGGAGTTGTTCCTCGTGCGCTCCATTTCCACGGGGGGCGCGCCGGTGGCGGCCGCAATGATTTCGCGCGGCGCCTCGTAGACGTCGTTGTGCCGCCCCAGATAGCAGGAGTCGTGGAAGAGAACCCGGCCAAGGTCGGTTACTTTCTGGCTCAGGTTGAGTTTTCCCGCCTTAAGGAGGTCGTTGATCAGTTCCGAGTGGTGGACCACCTCCAGCTCAAGCCCGTACTGCTTATAGTCGTTTTTCAGGGTAGAAAAGCAGTGGGGGCACTGGGTGATCACTTTTTTTATCCCCTTTTCCTGGAAGAGCCGGACGTTTTCCCGTGCCATCTTATCGAAGACGTATTCGTTCCCCAGACGCCGCAGGCTGTCGCCGCAACACTGCTCTTCCTTCCCCAGTATCCCCCAGGAGACTTCGGCCTCGTTGAGGATGGTGGCCAGGGCAACGGAAACGTGCTTTTGCCTGGAGTCGAACGACCCGGCACAGCCGACGTAAAACAGGTACTCGGTCTCTCCTGCCGTGAACGGCTTGACCTCCATGGTCGAGCACCACTTGGTCCGCTCGGTGGGGGCAATCCCCCAGGGGTTGGAGCGCTGTTCCATGTTCTCGAACAGGTTGAGGAGCTCCTCGGGGAATTGGGACTCCATTTCAACCAGATGTCGGCGCATCTTGATGATCTTCGGCATCTGTTCGATGAGGACGGGACAGGCTTCAAGGCACGCCCCGCAGGTGGTGCACGCCCAGATGGTGTCTTCCGTGTTGGTCCCTTCCCCTTCCTCCCCGATGAGCGGCACGATCGGCTTTCCCCCCTTCTGAATGAGCGGACCGTTGACAAAAAGGTTCGTCTTGATGGCATGGACAACCTGGCGAGGATTCAGAGGCTTGCCGGTGGCTGTGGCCGGGCATGCATTCTGGCAACGGCCGCATTCGGTGCAGGAGAAGCCGTCGAGCAGGTCTTTCCAGGTAAACTCCTGTACCTCACTCACCCCGTAACGGCTCCCCCTCGTGAACTCCTCCCGCGGCTGGGTGTTGGGCTTGCCAAGGCTTGCAAAGAAGCAGTTCGGGATGGCCGTCAGGATATGCATGTGCTTGCTGTGGGGGAGGAACATCATGAAGGCCAGGAGGACGACGGCGTGAACCCACCAGCAAAAAGAGGCAACAGGAATGAGGAGTGAGGAGTGAGGAGCAAGCAAGACTTTGGCCACGAATGAGGAAACCGGCATCCAGGCGGCCGCCTCCTCCTCTCCCATGGCGATCTCGGCGCCGTGAAGACCGAAATAGGCAAGCATGAGGAGGGCGATGAAGGCCAGGATGAGGAAGGCCTCGAAGCTCCGCGCCTTGACGTACGGAGTATTCAGGTACGATGGTGGAAAGAAGAGCCGCCGGCCCACTGCGAGGGCGATGCTCACCAGGGTCAACAGCGAGATGGCATCAAACGCCAACAGCAGGGCATGACGGAGGGACGGGGGGAGGAGCGCCAGGCTGACCGCAGGGAAGACCCCACGGATGAGAAACTCACCGTTGGCGATGAGGAGAATAACGAAAGACCAGAAGATCACAAAGTGGTTGATGCCGAAAGGCTTTGCAACCACCCGCTTCTGACCGAAGGCGTAGAGAAGCATATCCCAGACCCTGAGGTCGAGACGCTGGAAGCGGTCTTCGCCCCGGCCGAGCGTGACCAGGGAGAACCGGCGATAGCAGCTCCAGGCGAAGAAAACCAGAGCGGCGATGAGAAGCGGTGTGAAGACGGTCGGATTGGGTTGCATATAGGAACCTCGTAATAATTGAATTCAACATCTGCCACAGAGGCACGGAGACACAGAGGTTCAAAAGCTTAGTTGTTGTTTAAAGCCTTGATAGTCGCCTTTTCAGACTTGGTCCGCGGTCCGTTCATGGTCTTGCTGTTCTCCGTGCCGCTGTGTCTCTGTGGCAGATTATTTACTCTTTTGCTGCTTCAGTTCCCGGAGCCGTTGCGTGATGGCCGGGATGATCTGGAACAGGTCGCCGACGATGCCGTAGGTTGCCACTTCAAAGATGGGGGCGTCCTTGTCCCGGTTAATGGCGATAACGACGTCGGAGTCCTGCATCCCCACCAGGTGCTGGATGGCGCCGGAAATGCCGCAGGCGACGTAGATCTTGGGACGGACCGTTTTGCCGGTTTGCCCGACCTGCCGTTCGGGAGGCATCCACCCCGCATCCACGGCAGAACGCGACGCCCCGACCACTCCCCCCAGTTCGTCGGCCAGATCCTGCAGGATTGCAAAATTCTCTTTCCCCATCATCCCGCGACCGCCTGAAACAATGAACTCGGCTCCAGCCACGTCCACCTGGTCTCTCCCCTTCTTGTCGCTGATGATCTCCAGGACCTTGACTAGGATGTCGTCTTCTCGTACCTCACAGCTCTCCCGGACGATGGTTCCGGTGGCGCCCTCTTTCTTCACGGGCATTGCCATGACGTGGGGACGGACGGTGGCCATCTGGGGGCGGAACTTGTCGCACATGATGGTGGCCATGATGTTGCCGCCAAAGGCGGGACGGGTCTGCATGAGGTTCCGTTTGTCGTCGATGGCGAGGCCGGTGCAGTCGGCGGTGAGACCGGTCTTGACGACGGTGGCGACCGCTCCGGCCAGGTCGCGGCCGAGACCGGTGGCCCCCATGAGGACCACCTCCGGTTTGTAGGTGTCGATGAGGTGACAGACCGCCTTGAGGTACGACTCGGTCCGGTAGTGGCGGAAGACCGGCGCATCGATGAGATAGGCCTTGTCGGCGCCGTAGGCGAAGGCCTCATTGCAAAGGTGCTCGACCTTTTCGCCGACTATGACGGCAGCCAGTTCGACCGACAGGGCATCGGCCAGCTCACGCCCCTTGCCGAGGAGCTCCCAGGAAACCTTGGCAGGTTCCCCTTCGGTCTGCTCCACAAAAACCCAGACCCCGCTGTAGGCGGCGATCTTCTCGGCAACAGCCCTGGCCTCTTCGTCGACTTCTTCGACGGCTGCTCCCTGCTTCATGAGCTCGTCGAGGATCTTCTGTTCCTCGGGGGTAAAATACATCTCAATGGCCTGGGCAGGACAGACCTTGACGCATTTGACGCAGCCGATACATTTCTCGGTGATGATGACCGGCTCTCCGGCGTCGTTCATCTCAACGGCGTTGACCGGGCAGGCGCTCTGGCAGCGCGCACCGCAGGCGATGCATTTCCCTTCGACAAGGCACGCTACACCGCGGGGCTTTTTTAGCGTTTTTTTCGGTTCGGTCATATGGATTCCTTAGGAAAAATCTTGTGAAAGGTGAAGAGTGAAATGTGAATGGCAAATAAAGCCTTTAATCACGTTTCACCTTTCACGTTTCACCTTTCACGCCTTTATAGCGCTTTCACGCCTTTATAGCGCCAATAAATCCTTGCTCAACAGCCGGTCGATCAACAGGTTGGCGGTTGCCACCGGGTCGTTAACACCATCGCCGATGATCTCCCCCTTGTCCCGCTCCGGGGAAAATATCCGGTTCACCCAGGTGGGAGAGCCCTTGAGACCGATAGCGTTGACGTCCAGGCGGAGAACATCGTTGCTCCAGACCTTGACCTCGGTCTCCTGGGAGGCGAGGCGCTTCGGGACCGACGGGTAGCGGGGGCGGTTCAACTCACGCACGACGGTAAGGAGCGCCGGCAGAGGAGCCTCGACAATCTCGTGCCGGCCTTCCAGCTTGCGCCGCACCCGAATGGTCCGTTTCTCCCGGTCGAGATGCTCGATCCGGTCAACGAGCGTCAGTTGGGAAAATCCCAACCTGGTGGCTATGCCGGGCCCCACCTGGGCGGTGTCGCCATCAATGGTCTGCTTGCCGCATATAACGATCCCCACCTCTTCCTGTTCCTGCAGACGCCGGATTGCGGACGCCAACACGTTGCTTGTGGCCAGGGTGTCCGCCCCTCCGAAACAGCGGTCGGAAAGGAGGATCGTCTCGTCGACACCCAGTGCAAGGGCCTTCCGCAACGTGGCTTCAGAGTTGGGAGGCCCCATGGAAATGGCCGCAACACGGAAGCCGAAACGGTCTTTGAACCGCAAGGCTTCCTCAAGGGCGTGGGTATCGTACGGATTGACGATGAAAGGTATCCCTTCCCTCACAAGCGTGTTGGTTACCGGGTCGATCTGCACTTGCGTCGTATCGGGAACCTGTTTGATGCAGGCTACTACAAGCATAGGAAAACCTCTCGATGGATGGGTGGATGCTCTGCTGAATAATTTACGCTATCTAGTTTCCATCCGGAAAGTCCGGATGTTCACACTATAAGCAAGGGCGCATGATAACAAAAACAAATTGTGATTAGCAAGGGATAATTGCTTAAAATTTAGTCAAATAATTTCAATTTTACTAAAATTCACCTGCCGACATGACATTTCAAAATGGGCACTCTTTGCGGAGCAGATTATCCTGTCACCCCATACTCCCCATGCTGGCCAGGGCGTATATGCGTTCAGGATGGTAAGCCGGCGCTAGTCCCAGATACATGAGGGTGGCGCTCCCTTCAATGGAGAAACCGCGGGTACGCAAGAGAGATGCCGCAGCGATATTCCCGACCGGGACATCCAGAAATATACCGGCGCCCACCTCGACTTTTGCAAGGGCGCAATCCAGTAGAGTTCCCGCAGCTTCGCCGTTTCGGCACCCCCACGGACCCAGTTGAACGTCAATGCCGCATTTCTGGCTGACGAGGAAACCGTCCCGGAGCCCGAAAACGGTACTCCTCGCCGTCACCGCGCCGATTATGGCTTCCCGTCTGTCACCCCACCCAGCCTCGTCCATTGCAAGGATATCAACAAGAGAAATGGCACCAGCTTCCGCACCATTGCTATCCGCCCCCGTACCCCTCCAGCGCTTGATGACGTCAACCGCAGTAAATCCGAGCTTTTCATAGATGGATTTTCCCGCCTCTGAAGCGGTCAGCCAGACGGTTTCTGTCCCTGCGGTTCCCAGAACGGCAAGAACCCTCTTCAGCAGGGCGCTTCCCGTTCCTTTGCCGCGCAAATCCTTCCGAACAAGGAGGTTGCCGATCCAACCGCTTTTACCATATGTAATGCCGGTAACAAAAGCAGCGGCGCGCCCACTCTCCCGGCAGACCAGACACCCTTCGGGAAAAGCATTAATGAGAAAATCGAACTCCCACCTGTCGCAGATCCACCCTTCGGCGGTGGCAAGCTCCAGAAAAAAATCCACGTCGTAATGTTTAAACCGGTCGATTTCCATGGTTCTCGGTTTTAAAGGGGCGAACCCTCTGTTCGCCCTGTTTATCGGCAGACGCGCAGGTCTGCCCTACGGTTAAATCGCGCACCCCGCCTCGGCAAATTTGACGTCCTGACCGATCAGGCCGACGGCGTCTGCCCGGCATTGCCGGCAATGCTTGAACTGGCCGATGATCTTTTCGTTGGCCCTGCGCACCTCTTCAAGCCGTTCCGGGGCAGGAGGGACAACATCCGCAAAGTCCGCCTGGGGGATGAGCGGCATCACGTTCATGACAAATGCCCCCAGCTCCTTCACTTTCAACCCGATGAGCGGCACCTGGTCGTCGTTTACACCGGGGATGAGAACCGTGTTCACCTTGATGGTCATGCCGTACCCGGCAGCCTTTCTCAATCCTTCCAACTGGTTGGAGATCAGGATTCTTGCCGCTTCTTCTCCGGCGTATCGTCTCCCGTGATAGAGAATATGGCTGTATATCTTGGCGCCGACCTCCGGATCGAGGGCGTTGATGGTGACGGTCAGGCTGTGCAGGTCGAGTTCCTGGAGAAGGTCGATCTTCTCCGGCAGGAGAAGGCCGTTGGTGCTCATGCATTTGATAAGATGGGGAAACTCTTCCCCCACCAGCCGGAAGGTCTCGAAGGTCTCCTCGTTGGCCAGCGGATCGCCGGGTCCCGCTATCCCTATCACCTTGATGATCGGACCCGTTATTTCACTGGCCATCACCTCCCGCACCTTGGCGATGGCGTCCTGGGGAGTGAGGAGCCTACTGGTGACGCCGGGGCGCGATTCGTTGGCGCAGTCGTGGCGGCGCGAGCAGTAGCCGCATTTGATGTTGCACGTGGGAGCTACCGCCAGATGCATACGGCCATTCTTGTGGTGATTGCCGCCGAAACAGGGATGCCCCTGGATATTTTTTCTCTGATTGCACGCATTCGCCATGATTAACCTCCTGAGCAGACGACGTGAAAAAAGGCGCTGAACCTTTATGGTCAGCGCCTTTGCCGAACTGAAAAGACCCGGCGGTAGTGATTTCCGCCGGGCCTCGTTGCCTGTTTCCGGATACTTCCTTGTATCGGGTATGTCTGTGTAAAGGCATTAAGCGTGCCAGAATTTCATTAAATGGCAATCCCTTTAAAATTGCCATGTTTCACAGTTTTTCAATTCAACCTGAACGCCTCTGCCTGCCTAATTTTGCAAAATATGATTATTATTTAGGCACAAATGAACGTGAGGGGTGAGGCGTGAGGGGTGAGGCGAAAGAGCTTTTCCGCTTCCCTCTTCACTCCTCACCCCTCACTCTTCACAGGGTGTGCTTATTGCATCCTTCCCCGTGTGGCCGATCACTATGACATGCAGGAAATACTGTCGCGCGTAAAAGCCGCCTTTATCGGCCTTGCCGTCGGCGACGCCCTCGGCGCACCGGTGGAATTCTTGACGGCGCACGAGATCAAGGCAAAGTACGGCAGGCTCGAAGAGATCGTCGGCGGTGGCTGGCTGCGGCTGAAGGCCGGTCAGGTGACCGACGACACCGAGATGTCCCTCTGCGTGGCCCGCGCTATTGTCGCGGCAGGCGGTTGGGACCTGCAGGGGATTGCCGGGCGGTTCGCCGCCTGGCTGAAGACCAAACCGATCGATGTGGGTGACACCTGCCGCAAGGGTATTCGGAACTACATGCTGAAAGGGGAGCTGGAAACCCCTTTCAACCAGTGGGATGCAGGCAATGGCGCCGTCATGCGGCTGTTGCCGGTGGCCCTCTTTACCATGGGGGATGATGCGCTTCTTGAGAAATATGCCGTTGCCCAGGCTCATCTGACCCACAACCATCCCCTTTCCGACGCGGCCTGCGTTTACTTCGGCAGGCTGGTGCACCTGGCCGTGCTCGGTTTCTCCAAGGCGAGGATGAGGAGGGAGCTTGAGGGTCTTATAACGGAATACCCGAACTTTCGTTTCGACCCCTACCGGGGTCTGTCGACCGGCTACGTGGTGGACACCATGCAGACGGTGTTCCACTACTTTTTCAAGGCACGGGATTTCGAAGAGTGCCTCGTGGGAACGGTCAACCAGGGGGGTGACGCGGACACCACCGGCGCCATTGCCGGCGCGCTGGCCGGGGCTTACTATGGCATGGAAAACATCCCGAAGCGGTGGATCAGGAAGATGGACCGAAAGGTAATGGAAGACGTTGTCACGCTGGCTGAACGGCTCATTACGATGTCGCCAACGGGTATGAAAGGAAGGTAGAGACGCCCCTGCGGGGCGTCTCCATGAATCGGCAAGGGTATGTGTAATGCTGCCGGTCGGGCCTATATTATATTTATGGTCAGTGTCTTGGCAGCCGTGGTTCCGCGAGCGTCCTTCACCTGGATGGTAAAGCCGTAGCTCCCTGCTTTTGTGGGTATTCCCGAGATCCCCCCTGTCGAGGCGTTCAAGATCAATCCCGGCGGCAGGCTTCCCGCTGTCAAAGACCACGCGTACGGTTTCACACCGCCGATGGCCGCCAGCGCCCTGGAATAGTTAGTGCCGACCGCCCCGCCAGTCAGGGAGGAGGTGCTGATGGTCAGCTGCCCAATGACGACGCTCATGGCGAGGGGTTTGGTCGCCGTGGTCCCCCGGGCATCCTTAACCTGGACGGTGAAGTTAAATGCACCGGCAGTCGTTGGTGTTCCTGAGATGGCTCCCGTTGAGGCTTTGAGCGTCAGTCCCGGCGGGAGGCCTCCCGCGGTCAACGCCCATGCATAAGGTTTTATCCCACCGCTGGCGGCGAGCGTCTTGGAGTAGTAAGTCCCCAGGGTGGCAGACGTAAGGGTGGTGGTGATGGCGAGCGGGGCAATATTGCTGACCGTATCGGAACCGGCGGGGGAAGAAAACGTGAAGGTTTCATAGGCGCGGGGAGGGATGTAAGTAGCAGTAAATACCCCGTCGCCGGCGGCAGGGTCGGGGGAAACGCCGTCATCATGGAGCATGATGACCTCTCCGCCGGAAAGGGCCACGGTTACGGGGCCCAGAGGTTGCCCGCAGTTGATGCTAAGTGCTGAAAGTAGTGCAGGGACGCCGACCTGAATGGTAGTGGGAAATTTCAGGGCGGAAAAGGCCCGGCTGTCAAGGCAGGTCAGCGCCCCGAAGGCGTTAATGCGCCTGCCGGTAACACTCTTGCCGGCCAACGCGGGCAGAGGATCGCCGCTGGAGAGGATGAGGTTCTTTATCCCCCGCCAGTCTGACGTCATATCCTTCGCCTTGATGAGCGCCGCCAGGCCGGTAACGTGGGGGGTGGCCATGGAGGTGCCCGATTTATACCCGTAGGCATTATTGGGTACCGTGCTCAGAATGCTGTAACCCGGCGCCCCCACGTGGACGGTCCGCCGCCCGTAATTGGAAAAGGAGGCCAGGCCGTCCGAGGAAGTGGTGGCGGCAACCGCAATGATGTTCGGAAGGTTATAGTCCGCCGGATATGTCAGGGTCGTGTCGTTGTTGGCCGTGGCATTCCCGGCAGCGGCAATAAAGAGGATGTCCCGCTGGCTGCTGATAGCGTCATAAAGGGCCTGGGAATAACCGGAGCCGCCCCAGCTGTTGTTGGTGGCGACGATATTCACGCCGCGGGCCTTCATGTTCTTTATGTACTGGAGACACTCTATCGCATCAGACGTGTATCCGGAACCGGTCGCACCGAGAAACTTGCAGGCCATGATCCTGGCGTTCCAGTTTACCCCCGCCACACCGATGCCGTTGTTGCCGACCGCGCCGATGGTGCCGGCGACATGGGTGCCGTGGGAATTGTCGTCCATGGGATTGCCGCTGTTCGCTACGGCATTGTAGCCGTAAATGTCGTCCACGACGCCGTCCCCGTCGTCATCAACACCGGACTGCCCGTTCACCTCCGCCGTGTTTACCCACAGGTTGGCCTTGAGATCCCCATGGTTGTGATCGACGCCGGTGTCAATTATCGCAACCACGACGTTGCTGCTCCCCGTGGAAGTATCCCACGCCGCCGGGGCATTGATTTTGGCTAATCCCCACAGGCTGGGAAATTGCGGATCATACGGGGTATTCATGGTCTCCACAACATAGTCCGGCTCGGCGTATTCCACATCAGCGTCCGACTCGTACTCTTTGAGGGCCTCCTCCACACTCTGGCCCTGCTTCAGCTTCACATGCTCCAGGCGCAGATCGCGAAACCCCCTCTTTTTTGCGGAGCCGTGTCTGTGGCGGCTCAGCACCTTGCCGTCCTCAGAGACATCATCCTTGTATTTGACGATGAGCTCCCCTTCCCGGTAACGGACCTTCTGCTTCACGCCGCCATACATCTCGGCATGGCCGAAGCCTGTCACGAGCACAACCAGCAGCAACGCATACAGCAAACTCCAACAAACATTCCTTCCTTTCATTCTCGTTTCCTCCGTCCCTGTTTGAATCACACGCTTCCGCGTCGTTTCCGGGCATAAAAAAGCCGGGGCCTGATATCACGCATGATATTTCGGCGACCCGGCTGTCTCATGGAGACCCTGTAGGCTTTCCGCCCCATCCTCGCGGATGGTTTAGTATTGTCGTTTATCGTCCGGCAGATGTAATTTTTGCCGAAGCTAAACCATAAGCATGGCAAAGTCAATGCAAATTCTTCTCAGGGAGCACTCCCGCTTAATTCAAGCCGGCTCAAGGTTTTCACATCCTCAGTCACGGTACACACGACGCCGCCCTCACCTCCCAGACGGTCTGCCACTTCTTCTTCCGGGGCCGCGACTTTGAGTAATGCGTGGTGAGGGCCGTGAACCAGCGGGGGACGCGGACACCACAGGCGCCATCATCGGCGGGCTGGCCGGGGCGTACTACGGGATCGACAGCATCCCGCAACGCTGGCTGAAGCGTCTCGACAAGCGGGTTGCCGGCGAGATCGGCAAACTCTCCCGGAAACTTGCATACCTGGCAGCGGGGGAAGATTCCAAGCTGCTGCGATCTGAACCGTTCGCTGAGAAAATATCTAGGCTGTCCAATCGATAATTTTGAGGGCGGGGATACGTCCGAATTCGCGGGGGTTGTTGGTTACCAGGGGAATTCCTAAAGATACTGCATGAGCAGCAATAAGCATATCCATGGCACCAATTGGCGTGCCTCCCTTTTCCAGAGTTGCTCGAATGTCACCGTAAACATGCGCTGCCTCTTCATCGAAAGAGACAACTTCCAAAGGGATAATAAACTCATCAAGGGCTTTGGCATTTTTCTCTCGGTGCGCACTCTTGGCAACTCCATAGCGCAATTCTGAAATGGTAATTGAGGAAATGCCGATGTCGCCAATCTGATATTCGAGAAAATGCTTGAGCACGGCAGCCGGCCGTTGTTTGATGATGTAAATACAGATATTGGTGTCGAGCATCAGCTTCATCAGAAACTCTCCCGCTTGTCCAGTTCGGGTTGTATGCGTTCAACCATGAAATCACGGGAAAACTTTTTGAGGCTGCCGAATAGTGAATTCCACGAATCGGTACGAGGAATCAACTGGACAATGTTTCCACTCTTCTTGATGAACACCTCACTGTCGTCGAAGCGAAACTCTTTGGGAAGCCTGACTGCCTGGCTTTGTCCATTTTGAAATATCTTTGCAGTTTTCATGATCAGCCTCCGGATTAATATATATTTTTAGTATATATTTATACTACTGTGTTGGCAAGTGAATATTTATTCCGACGTCCACTTTGAGACGTTGTCGAAAGGCGTTTGCGCACAGATCATGCACATAGGCCCCTTCTCGGAAGAGGGGGCCTGCCGTGGAAAAAAACTTTCACTGGAGAATGATCAGGTTTTGAACCGCCCCATGAGGACGGACAGTTCTTCTGCCAGATCGTCGAGTTGACCGGCAGATTCGGACACGTTCCGGGAACTGTCGGAATCCTCCGCCGCCAAGTGACTGATGCTTGCGATCGATTGGGTGATCTGGTTGGTGGTGGCGCTCTGTTGTTCCGAGGCGGTCGCTATCTGGCCTACCTGCGTCGAAACCGCGTCGATCCTGCCGATGATCGTGTCCATGGTCTGCATCGCTTCTTCAGCGACGGCTACGCCGGATTTGACCTCCGCCACACTCCGCTGCATGCCGTGCACTGCCGAACCGGTTTCATCAAGCACTGACCTGATGATCTGCTTGATTTCATGGGCCGAGACGGAACAGCGCTCCGCCAGTCCGCGCACCTCATCGGCGACGACAGCGAAACCGCGTCCCTGGTCGCCTGCCCGGGCGGCCTCAATCGCCGCATTGAGCGCCAGCAGGTTGGTCTGATCGGCGATATCCTCGATGGAGGTGATGATTGCCGCAATCTGGTCAGTCGACGCGCCGAGCCTGTTGACGACGTCGGAGGTCTGCACTACCTCTTCGGCGACCTTGCGCATGGTGGACACGGTGCTGTCCATGACGCCCCGTCCGGTTACCGTCATTTCCGCCGCTCCGGCGGCATTTTCCGCGGCGACCTGGCAGTTGTGGGCGATATCGAGGGATGTGGCCGACATCTCCTCGCTGGATGTGGCAATGCCGTCGGCCTCCTGTGCCAGCCGGCTTGTGGTGGACACCATTTTCGTCGAGAGCTCCGACAGCCCGTCCGCGGCCACCGATACATCCGAAGCCCTGGAAGAAATGGTGACCACGGTCGTATGCAGCTTGCCGACAAACTGGTTGAACCAGTGGGCCAGTTCGGCAAACTCATCCTTTCCGCTCTCGTCGAGGCGTTTGGTCAAGTCCCCCTCCCCTTCGGCAATGTCGCGGACCATGGTTGTCACCCCGGCAAGTGATCTGGTGATGCGGATAATGGTGTACCACAGGGGAATGGCCGACAGTATGGCGATGATGATGGAGAGGGTGATGATGGTTGCCGTCATCTTCTGGGCAGCGGCATTGGTCTTCTCAACCATCTGTTTCTGCCCGGCGGCGGTGCTGCGTACCAGTTCCTCGCCGGTTTTCAGCTCGCGATTCGCCGCGTCTTTTACCATAGCGAGAGCCTGCTTCGCCTTGTCGTTGCTCTCTATGATCTTGAGCTGGGCAGCAATGATTCTGTCCGCCGACACCTCCGCGCCACGGACGGAAGCGGTGGCCGCGTCGATGTTCTTCAGCGCGGCGGACTGTTTGATCTGGGTCAGCTCTCTGCGGGCCAAGGCCGCATTCCGGGTAATCTGGTTGAAGACCAACCGTATCTCGGCAGCGGCGGCATTGGCATCCTTGCCCGTTTCACTCAACATGAGCGAACGCACTTTGGCGCCCAGAGTCTTGGCGCCGAGCATAATGCCGTTTACCGCCGCATCGATGCCTGAAATACGCTGGCTTGAAGCCAGCACCCCTTCCACGTCCTTGCGGTTCTGCTCGACACGCTTCTCGATGCGGGCCGTCGCGGCATTAAGGCTTATGGAAAGCTCCATCAGATCGTTGCTGATCTGGCGCTTCTCTTCCGCGAACTTCCCTCCGGTATCCTTTCCTGCCAAGGCTGCCTGTTTCAATGCCACAAGGCCGGTTTCGGGCCTGGTGAACTGCTGGTATATCTCGCTGACTGCCTTTTTGACGGTTGCCACCGATTCGTCGTTGACGTTGATTTCCTGAATCGACGTCACCGTATTCTTCATCTTCGATTTGTTGGCCAGGATCTCAGGCGTGCTCTTGGCCATTTCGATATCCTTCAGCACAACCTGCACATCTTTCAGCTTGATGACGAGATCCTTGACCTGTTGCGCGGCGGAAACCATCTGGGTGGACGACGTGAATGAGTTGGCGACCGTTTTGGAGCTTGTCGCCGTAAGGTTCTGCATGTCACGCCGCACGCCCGCCAGAACCCGCTCCACATTTTGGATGTCCGCCTCGACTTTCCGCGACTCCTCCTGGAAATTACCGAGACTTTCGATGCGCGCCTGGGTGGCATTCTTCACATCCTCATAGACCTTATCGATGACCGTAACGTCTATGGAGCCCCCCTGGGCGGCATCTAGCGCCTTGATGCCGTCCAGGGCGGACTTGAGGTTCTTCAGACGATCGTCAGCGGCAGCCGCCAACTCAGCCACTTCCCGCTTGTCGGTGGCGACCCCGAGACGGAGCAGCACCCCGGTAAGCGACTCGATGGAGCGCTGCAGCTCCGTGGTCTTGATTTGGAGGGGTGTGGAGCGGTCGGTGAGCTGGGCGATGATGCTGCGGATATCGTAGATCGAATAGATACTGACGAACGCCAGCACGGCAAGGCCGATCAGCATGACGGCCGCGCTCGTGTAAAGCCAGGATCGAGCCTTCATGTCTATCTCCTATTTTTTGTATATGCCGCAACCGAGAATCAGTTCGCCGGCCATCTCAACATAGGAGGTTTTCTGCTCTTCCGTCTTGTTCTTGGGGTTCAGGATCGTGTAATCGACCCAACCCGTCCCCTCTTTTTTCGCCAACTCGACGATTTCCTTGCGGAATTTCTTCCCTTTGGAATCGGGCACTTCCAGCAGATTCTGGCCAACCTTGTCGGGCGCCGTTGCGTTGGCAAGCAAGATACCATTTGCATCGAAGGCAAATACATAGAGCGCTCCCTTCACAAACGGCCCTTTGGGGTCGTTGAGCGCGTCAAGGGCTTTTTCCAGGCCGTTCGCCTTGTAGAACGCCGCTGCCTCCTTCACCATCTTGACAGCATCCTCCTTTTGATCGGCCCGTGCCACGGAGATATTCAGTGCAAGGCAGACAACGACAGTTCCCAAAAGCGCAACCAGTGACTTTCTCATGCTTGTTCCTCCCTACGTTCCTGGTAGTATTGACCATAATGGTCATAGCAACTTTTTCATGTATCGACACTCACCAGGAAAACTTGAACACGAAATAACAATGAATCCTCCCCGACAGCTCCATGAAATATAAAGGCACCGGCAGGGATTACACTGCCGGTGCCTTTTATATTTCCGCGACCTCACCGCATTCCCTGCAGCCGATGATCACATGGTGCACATCACCCGCCGCACCCGGTACTCCCCGCCGATGACCATGAACTCCCCTTCCCCCTTGAGAATGCTGTTGGGAAGAAGGTCATTGAAGAAAAATATCTTGGAGAGGGGAACCCACACCTCCCAGACCGTGTCCCCGAACTCCCAGGCCCGCTCCTCGTCCGAGGTGAACGAAACCAGGTTGTTCAACCGGACGATCTGTTCCCGTTTACCGAGCATCTCCACCACTTCGTGGTCATTGGCGTCATTGGTGCCGCGGAAGAGCCTGATCCGGTCGTCGTCGGACATGGCTCGGGCCAGCTCGTACTGGCAGTATTCAAAGAGAAGGTCGAGCTGGGAGTTGATGGCATTGGTCCTCGCGCTCCCCTTGGTTCGGTCCATGGCATAGACCATGTACTCTTCGGCATGGATGCCGGGAATGCCGACCTTGTGGAACGTGGGAGGAAGCCCCATGCGGCTTTCCACCCATCCCTTGAGTACCGCTCCCTCGATGGAATTGGAATCCATCATCCAGCCGCGAAGAAAGCGGAGGTAGCTGTTTTTGATGCTCTTGCGAGCCGTGGCGGTTGCCTGGCTCTCCCATTGGTGGAGCTGGAATTTTACCGACATGTAATCATTGAAGACCAGAGCCCGCTCGCAGGCCGTGGTGATGGTGTCGAGCTTCTGGAACAGGAAGCGGTTGGCGGCGCGCACCCCCTGAATTTCCAGGGGGTGGGGATGATCGCTGAAATGGCGCGAGGCAATGACCCAGGGGGGAAGGTTGCAGTGGTTAAATGATGAATTGTTGCTCATGGGTCATACCTCGTTGTATGAACTTCAGGAGCGAGGTCATGGGTTCGAGGCATGGGGAAATCGTTATAGCACCTCGCTCCCCGTGCCTCATTCCTCGCTCCCCGTGCCTCGTTCCTCGATCGTTCAAAGCAGCTTTGCCAATTCCACCAGTGTCGCCTTGATCGGCCCGTCCGCCACGAAGGTGTCGACGCCGAGCCGTTCCATCTCCATCTGCGGCCCCTGGCCGATCTGGGCGCAGACCACGGCGCGGCACTCCTTCAGTGCCCCGGCGATTGCCGCCAGCAGGTGGGCCCGCAGCGGATGGTCCTGATCATAGGAGCAGTAGCGCTCCACCATCTTCTCGTCCACCAGCTTGGCATCGGCACCGTCCACATCATAGATGAGGAACCGCTCCGCATGGCCGAAGTGCTGGTTGATCTCTTTTCCGTCCTTGGATGCTACAGCGATGAGCATAGCAAACCTCCGTTAAATGTGAATAGTGAAGTGTGAAAAGTGCTGTCAATTCACCTTTCACACTTCACCCTTCACAGTTTTAAAGCACGACCGGCTCGAACGAGAAGCATTTCTTCGAACAGGTCCGGCCGCAGGCCTGGCAGCCGATGCAGTTGCCGGGGTTGGCGACCTTCATGAACATCTTGGCTGAATCGTCCTCGTCAAGCTCTTCGTATGCGAGCACGTCGTGAACGCAGACCTTGTAACAGCGGCCGCAGCCGATGCAGGTCTCCTCGTCGATCGCATTGATGAACTGGGGGGTGTATTCGGTCTTGTCTCTTCTCAGTCCTGTAATGTACGCCATGATTCTCTCCTTTATGTTTAGGGATCAGGGAATGGGGAACGGGGATCAGAAAACCTTGAAACCGGTCACTGGTCCCAAGTCCCGAGTCCCTGTGGTTATTCGTCCAGAAATGACACCGCCTGGTCTTTGTGCATCGCCTTTCTGAGCCACGGCGGGGGGGTCCCCCTGAGCACTTCCTGCAGCTTGCCGACTATCTCCGCGACAGGAACCACGGCAGTGGTCTTCATGGGGTGGATCTTCCGCGCCACCAGCTTGGCCGCCGCCGGCCCGCCGATCTGCATGGTGTAGACGATGGCGCAATCCTTGAGCAGATCCGCCCGTGCCCCGATCTTGTCCTCCTCGTCGTCACCATGACTTCCCACGGTCAGGGTCTCCACGTAACGCGCTTCGTCAGGCCCGATCTCCCAGACCCTGAAGCTATCGGACATACCGAAGTGCTGGTCGATCATTTCACCGGTCTTGCTTGTGAATGCAACTTTCATAGGTACCACCTTTCATTTTTGCCACAGAGCCACAGAGACACGGAGAAAATCAAGAATCTGATCTAACAAACAGAATAGAATGGGTTAGAACCCTGGCACTTTTGTCATTGAGTATTTTCCTACTTTCCTACTTACCCTGTCTATCTTGTTAATTCTGTCATGAGTCTTCCTCTGTGTCTCTGTGACTCCGTGGCAATAATCCCGTTTAATTATGCGCCAGTTTCTGCGCTTCCTTGGCGTTCGCCTGGAAAATATTTGCCGTCTCGAACAGGAGGTTCAGAGTCCCCCGGTAGCCGACCCACATCTTGTGGTGGGCTCCGAGCCGGTCGAAAACCGGCAACCCTGCCCTGAGATGGGCCTTGATACCCAGCTTGCCGGCTGCCTGACGGCCGTTGCTGTTGGCCACCAGGAGATCGGCACCTTTCGCCGCATCTTCCAGGTCCTCCAAGTCACCGACAAAGACCTTTTCGCTCGGCAGTCCGTCCAGCCCACGGGTCCGCGTTGCCGAGACGGCAGCCTGCACCTCGCACCCCATGCCGTGGAGAAAACGGGCAATGGTCTTGAGGTTGTCCGCCTCCAGGGCGATGGCCGCCTTCTTGGCACCGAACTGATAGTGGCTGTCCACCATGGCATCCATGAGCCGCGAACGCCAGCGGCGATGCTTCTCGGGGATCGGCCGGCCGGAAATCGATGAAAGGGTTTCCATCAATTGGTCAACCTCGGCCAGACCGGTGGCAGAGGTGAACCCATAGGCCGGTATGCCGAAGGACTCCTTGAGCTTCAAGGCAGCCTTGGCCAGGGAGTCACCGATATAGATGGTAGCGCTGCTCCGGGCGGCATTACGGATTTCATCCACCGTAATGCCGCCGGTGGAGAGGGGTGACACCTCGTCGTCGATGTGCCCGTCCAGGGCGTTGGAGATATCCGGAATGGTCAGGGGAGTGAGGCCGAAGGATTCGATGATCTCCTTCACCTCCTCCACGTCCGCGGGAGTCAGATGGCAACCGGGGAGAAAATTCACCTGGTCGGGGATGATCCCTTCCCCCGCAGGGAGGGTGGAAACGATCGCCTCCACCGCCGCTGCGTACCCTTCCTGCATGGAGCCGCAGTAATCGGGGGTCGCTGCATGGATGACGGGGATCTCCGCATATTCCGGGTTTTCCTGGCGGAAGTGGACGATGGCGCTCCGGACGTCGTCTCCCATGGTCTCGGTCAGACCTGAGGTCATGACGCCCACGACTTCGGGGTGAAACTTGTCGATGACCCGTTTGATTCCCTTTTTCAGGTTTTCCCAGCCGCCGAAGATGGCGGTATCCTCACTCATGGCCGTCGAGTTGAGGGCAATGGACTCCTTGAAGTGCCGCGACAGCTGGAGACGGATGAATGTGGAGCATCCCTGGGCGCCATGGAGCAGGCCGAGCATCCGGTCGATGCCGAGGTACGCCAACGTAGCGCCCAATGCGGGAGAATTTTTCTGCGGATTGACCGTCGCCTGCTTTACGGACACCTTCACCCGGGAGACGGAGAGGTCTTCGGCCAGGAACGCCTCGGCGTGTCTTGCCGCGGCAGCCACATCGGTCGCCAGCTCTCCCGCGTTCTTCTCCCACGGCGCCTTGGCGTTCAAGACCGGCCAGATGGGGTTATTGACCGTCAGGTCCAGCTGTTTGGCGAAGGTGACCATTCCCTCATAGCCGGCGTAGGGATGGGAGCGGCCATGGTTGATGTCGAGGAAGGGCGTCTTGGTCTTGAGCGCCAGGAACTTGGTCTTTCCGCCGGCCACGATCAGGTCCGGCATCTTCTCGTACATGACCGCCAGAAGCCCGGCGGTGCTGGTGTCCTCGATGATCCGGGCGTCCTTGTGCATGAGAGCCTTCATCCGGTAGAAGTCTTCCAGTGTCGAGTTCTGGGTCCCGGCGGCGAGGATCTCCACCCCCAGTTCCCGCAAGGCGTTGACCATGGACCAGGTCTTCACCCCGCCGGTGAAGAGCACCGACCGTTTCCCTTCCAGCCGGGCACGGTAGGGAGCGATCCGTTCCCGGCATTTCGCTTCCTCTTCCTCGATGAGCCGCTCCACCCGCTCCTGCATGACGGTCTTCTCCAGGCCGTTCACCGCCAGGTCCAGGGCGCGGGCGATGTCCCGCAGCCCCTTGGCCGTATCGGTCATGCCGTAGAACGACTCCTCCAGGTAGGGCATGCCGTAAGTCTTCTGCATCTTCTTCGCCAGGTTGGTGAGGGACTTGGAGCAGATGATGACGTTCAGCTTGGCCCGGTGGGCGTAGCGAAGGTCCTCGAACTTGGCGTCGCCGCTGAAGCAGGAAAGAATACGGATGCCGAGCCGGTCGAACAGGGGGAGCATCCCCCACAGGTCACCGGCGATGTTGTATTCCCCGATCAAATTTATGTCGTAGTCGGTGGTGTATTCCGGCTCGGCGGTGCCGATGACGTACTTGAACAGCACCTCGCCGGCCAGGCGGTTGCCGATGTTCTTGTCGCCGATGAAGCCGGGGGTATTCACCGGGATAATCGGCATTGAAACCTTTTCCTGCGCCGCCTTGCAGACCGCCTCTACGTCGTCGCCGGTCATGGCGGTCACGCAGGTGGCATAGACGAAGATCGCCTTCGGACTGTAGCGTTCGGCCAGCTCCAGGATCGCCTTGTAAAGCTTTTTCTCCCCGCCGAACACCACGTCGTTTTCCAGCATTTCGGTGGTGAAGCCGCGGCGATAGAGCTGGGAGTCGCTGGAACGGGCACCCCGGTTGTCCCATGAGTTGCCGGCGCAGGCAATGGGGCCGTGGACCAGGTGGATCACATCGGTGATCGGCATGAGGACCACCCGGGCACCGTCGTAGGCGCAGGAGCGTTCCGTCCCCTCCCCCGGTTCCGATTTCTTGCAGAACTTGGGGGCGCCCGCATCGTGGGTTTCGCATTCGGGAGCGTCGTAATAGTCTGGTCGTGCCATTGAACACCTCGGGAACCGGATGCCCGGTCCCTGTCTGAAACAAAAAAAGCGCCCCATTCTGCGGAATGGGTGGCGCCTTTGCCAAAGTGACTTCAGAAAAATTCGTGATGCAACCTACTCAGCATTTGCCGTGCCAATGTTGTCAGGCACAGCTATCTTACTGTTTTTTGCTGGGTTTATTCTGCCAGGCGAATTCCCTGGCAACGAATCTGCCTATAAATCAGGCAGCCCCTTGCACATTAAGCAACATTCCCACGATAAATCCATTCCCCGCATATAGGGGTATTGTGGCAATTTTAAAATTTTCGTTCTTTTATTTTGCTCACCGGGCAAAATGATAGAAATCAGCAGGAATAAGGGTGAGACGTTCGATATCGATGCCGCTTGCCTTATCCGAAAACTTTGCTAAAATTCTGCCCAACCGATTAATTTTCACTTGGAAAGGAAAAAAGTATGCGCAGAATCATCATCGCTGTAACCCTCATGACCCTGCTCGCCACCCCGGCATTCGCCGCGGATGAACCGAAGACCGAAGACCAGAAGACCCTCTATGCCCTCGGACTTGCCCTTGCTCGCGAGCTCTCCGTCTTCAGCCTCACCCCCCCAGAGTTCGAGTTCGTGAAGCAGGGCCTCACGGACGCAGCGACCGGCAAGAAGCCGGTTGTGGATCTCGCCGCCTACAACCAGAAGATCCAGGAACTGGCCACCGCGCGCCGTAACGCCCAAGGGGAAAAGCTCGCTGCCTCAGCCAAGGAGCTCATCGACAAGGCGGCCAAGGAGAAGGGAGCGGTCAAGACCGAGTCCGGCCTTGTATACCTTTCGCTGAAGGAGGGGAGCGGACCGAGCCCGGCTGCGACCGACAAGGTAAAGGTGAACTACCGCGGCACCCTCGTGGACGGGAATGAATTCGACAGCTCATACAAGCGCGGTCAGCCGGCCGAATTCCCGGTGAACGGCGTCATTAAATGCTGGACCGAAGGGTTGCTGATGATGAAAGTCGGCGGCATGGCCCGGCTGGTCTGCCCACCGGAGATCGCCTACGGTGAGCGCGGCGCCGGCAAAGTTATCCCCCCCAACGCCACGCTGGTATTCGAGGTCGAGCTTCTGGAGGTGAAGCAGTGAAAGACATCATTGATACCCTTGCCGCAGATGGTTCGTTTCAGACTCTGCTCTCGATGCTGAAGATGGCCGATTTGGCCGGCACGCTCAAAGAGCCGGGGCCGTTCACCCTGTTTGCTCCCAACGACGACGCCTTCAAACGGGTCAACGTCGATGAAATAACCGGCGACAAGGAAAAACTCGTCTCACTCCTTACCTATCACATAGTACACGGAAAATTCACCGCTGCCGAGATCGCCCGGGACGAACAACTTTTGACGAGCAATGGCAAGTCCCTGACCGTGCAATTGAAGGAAGGCTCCCAGGTGATTGACAACGCCGAGTACGTCAAGACCGACATCGAATGCTCCAACGGGATCATCCATGTCATCGACAACGCCTTCCTGCCGCAACTTTCCGGCTGGTACTGCGGCTGCTGCTGAAACTTACGTCAAGTTTATCGGCCCGGGGAATACCGGGAGTCAATGAAAGTGACAATCATTTCCTATTCAATTTTCATGGGTAATGTGCTACATTATTCATAGGGCAAGCGGATAACTTTCACCTGTAAGGAGGTGTCGGTAATGAAAGGGAGAATTTACGACAAGCTCTGCGCCATTGATGATACCGGGCGTGCAAGCGCTCTGTCAAACGACGCAACTGTCTCCTGTGGGCAGTGTGGCGCAAAAGCCTACGACCCGATTAGCGTCTGCGACCCGGTCCCGGTGAAATACCCCGAGACGGAGGCGGGCAAGAAATAAGATTAATTTCGTAAAGAGGGTGGATGGCACAAAAAAGGCTTGGTTTTTTCCAGGCCTTTTTTTGCCTTAATGAGGGCAATGCTGAATAGCAATTAAGCAACAAATCAGGCCCCCGGCAGCGTGATGACCGGTAGACGCCCTGCAAGTCCGCTGTCAGTCATGGCATATTCCATGTATTAACCATCAGCATACCACGCAATGGAGGAAATCATGAGTACCACAGATACCGATTCCCAGGATTTAATCACCGTTGAAGAGGCGGCGGCCGAGCTGCAGACAACCCACCTGCGAGTCCTGATGCTGCTGAAGGAGAAGGCACTCGTTGGAGCCGAGATCGACGGTACGTGGTTCGTGACGCGCGAATCACTAAAGTGTTGCGTTGCTCACGGCAAGGATTTGAAGGTACAGATGGGATGCAAGACCTCCTGTTCCACCGGGGGCTGCGGCTGCAAGTAAAAACGAATGCCGCAGGTCATGAAGAGAGGAAAGGACAACCCATGGGAATTCACATCAAACCATCTGACCTCAAGTACAAATATCCGAAGGACGTGGTCAACCGCGACGCACCGAAGTTCAGCGGCAAGCCCGATCCGGCGCCGTTCAACCGGGACGATCTTTACGAGATTCTGCCGATGCTCGCGGCGGTGATGGACGCGCTGGGACGTGACGACGCACGGACCCTGCACGTCATCGAGGATCTCCTGAACAGCGTCCTGCCGCGCTGGATCAATGCACGGGAAGAGGTGTTCGATTTCCTCGTCGGCTCCATGCGTGATATTCTCGAGGAGCGATGAACCGCTTGCTGCCGATTGAGACGGCGCCCCGGTAGTGTTCGTTACTGCCGGCGAAATAGGTGAAGACGAAAAAAAGCCGCACCCGGAGGGAGCGGCTTTTTGCTGGACGGTGCTGACGATGTCGAGAACGGCGGATAGCGGAGGAGAAGCAAAAGATTGAAATTCAAGCAGTGAACAAAGCCAGGATTTCGTCTAAAAATCCCAACAATTGGTTTACCTCTGTGGTCCTCTGTACCCTCTTTGGTTAATGCTTTTGGAAATGCTGGCTTAACTTGAATAGTGTGCATAACCAGAAAATTTATTTTAAGGAGGTTTGACAGACGCCGCTTAATAGGTATCTTTCTTAAGTAGTTTCCATCCGGAATGTCCGGATGAGTTCAAGAATAATGAAACCATGCACAAAAGAGATAGTGGGATGCAAAGTTTGCCATGTGGCGAAACATCATCAGGGAGGTACAGACAATGACAGGCTATGTTGGATCTATTGAGAAAGCGACGTTGAATAACAGCTTCTTCCGCCAAGTGTTATTCACCGGCAAATACAGCCAACTTGTGGTGATGTGTTTGCAGCCGAATGAGGAGATCGGCGAGAGGTACACCCGAACGTCGATCAGTTCTTCCGCATTGAAGAAGGAACTGCCAAATTCGTCTTCAATGGCAGGGAGGAACACCTCGTCGGAGACGGTGACGCGGTTGTGGTGCCTGCCGGCACATTCCACAACGTGCTAAATGCGTCTTCGACCGAACCGCTCAGGCTGTACACGATTTACACCCCTCCGAATCATCCCGACGGGACAGTGCACAAGACGAAGGCCGAAGCAGATGCAGCGGAGGCGGCAGAGCATCACTAAGGCCTTCTCCGTGCACTCCTAAAACCCAAAAAGGGACACTCTCCGCATTCGGAAGTGTCCCTTTTTTCTTCTTTGTCTTCGGGGCGTTGGCGCTTGACATGCCAAATATTCTGCCGTAATTTAAGTTACGTTCATGTACGCCAGCAAGGGAACATTATTGGAGGCTGAGTAGTTGAGCGAATATCAGTATTATGAGTTTCTCGCCATTGACCGTCCACTCTCGGAGCAGGAGATGGAGCACATGCGGGCGCTCTCCTCTCGTGGGCACATCACTCCGGTCAGTTTCTCCAACGAGTATCATTGGGGCAACTTCAAGGGTGATCCCGAGAGTTTAATGCGGCGGTTCTACGATGCGCATGTCTATCTGGCCAACTGGGGAACTGCAGTTTTCATGCTTCGTCTGCCCCATGCCGCGCTGGACGGGAAGTCTTTCAATGCTTTCACGGCAAAAGGGGTGTTCGAGATCGAATCGACGCCGACCCACTGGCTATGTAGCTGGAGCCCGGATGAGTCGGAGGATTACGATCTGTTCGGCTTGGAAGATGGCTCCGGCTGGATGGCGCGGCTTGCACCGCTGCGTGAAGAGCTTCTGCGCGGCGATCTGCGCAGTCTTTACGTAGGCTGGCTGGCGGCGGTCTCCATGGGCGAGGTGGACGAGGATGAGCTGGAACCACCGATACCGGACGGCCTCGCCCCTTTTACCGCAGCGCAGCAGGCCCTGGCCGAGTTCCTTGAGGTGGATGTCGATCTCCTCGCCGGCGCGGGGATGGACCGGCCGGTCGCACTGAACATGGCCGGAGATGAGCAGATCGACCCCTGGCTTGCCGCGTTGCCTGCGGAAGAGATGCGTCTCTGGGTGTGTAAACTCCTGACCGGCCAGGGACAGGAGGCCGAGCGCGAGGTGAAAAGCCGGTTTTCGGCTTGGCGTAAAAGCACCGCAGATGCTCCTCTGGAAGTTTCGCGAAGGACGGTAGCGGAGTTGTGGCAGTTTGCGGAAAAGGCCAAGGAAGTCCGTCTTCAGCGAGAAAAAAAGCGGCGTGAGCAGGCGGAAGCCAAACAACTCAAGGAGCGCGAGGAATCCCTTGCGAGGCTTGCGGGGAATTTTCCCAAGGCGTGGCAAGCCATCAACCAGCGGGTGACTGTAGGGTCGGGAAAAGCGTACGATGAAGCCTGTCAGGCTCTGGTCGATCTGGCCGAGGCATATTCCCGCCACGCCAGCCGGCAGGCATTCGATGCCGAGCTGCGCCGGTTCATGGCTGGCCATGGGCAGCGGAAGAGTTTGGTGCAACGGCTGGTGAAGGTTGGGCTATTGCGCGTCATATAACGAATAAGAGTTTATGCGGCGCGAAGCCGCCGCATAAACTCTTATTCGTAGGGCTGAGAGGATTTTCAGAAAATGAGAAGGCAATGAAAAACCAATACGTCGCAGACATCAACGATTACAGAAAGTATGGATTATTTCGAAAAATGTTTGATTCAAGCCAGGGAGAAGCTGAGAGAGATTGACGTTTTTTGCAAGAATGACCCGTCCTTTGCAGGGCTGAGTGGGTGGGTGTTCGAGCAAACAATCCAACACTGCATTCAAAAAGAACTGAAGGCCAGAGGTATTGATATTGAAGTTACCGAGCAGGTCCCGCTAAAGGGCCGAGCAAAAGCAGACTTGGGCATCGGAAAGTTTGCGGTGATTGAGGTCAAGACAAGTGGACTCTTCGGCATGGGTGATGTTGAACGATACAAAAAGTACAAAGAAGCAGCTCTGGAACAAGGATTTGAGCGGTACCTTTACCTGACGTGGAGCGAGAACCATCCCCCTTACAAGATCGGCCTTAACGAAGCGCTTGGTGTAGAGAATATCTTCTATATCGAGAATACTTCAGAATGGTCAAGGTTCAACCGATTAACAGGAAGCGACTGAGCTGCTATGAGTATCGATGGCAGGTATGAAATCATTGAGATGGAGCTATGGGACAAAGAAGACATTGATCTCGTAGAACCCGGCTATATCCGCATCGCCGGCAACAGGGGAGAGCTTCATTTCATCTGCGTAGACGGCCAGATGGACATTCGCAAAGATAAGTCCGGAGGTTACAAGTTTTCCTGGGACGGCAATGATGAATGCGATCCGGTATGCGGATTCGGTGAATTCAACTGCAACGGTGATACGCTAACCGGAAGGATCTATTTCCACGATGGTGATGACAGTTCATTCGTGGCGAAAAAACCATAACTGAATTCCATCTCATTCGGCAATTCCGTCGCAGGATGCGCTGAAAAGGAGTGTTTCTCCAATGACCCAGGAAACTGCAATAAAACTGTTCGAATCAAAGAAAATACGTTCAGTATGGGATGCCAAAAAGGGGAAATGGTATTTCTCCATAGTGGATGTGGTCGAGGTTTTGACCGAAAGCCCCAATCCTAGAAAATACTGGAGTGTACTAAAAACGAGATTGAAGAAAGAGGAGAGTCAGTTGGCTACAAATTGTAGTCAACTGAAAATGCAAGCCGCGGACGGCAAGTATTACCTGACCGATGTCGCTGACACGGAACAGCTGTTGCGGCTGATCCAGTCCATTCCCTCCCCCAAGGCGGAACCTTTCAAACGCTGGCTGGCTCGGGTCGGCTACGAACGGCTGGAGGAGATCGAGAACCCGGAACTCACCGCTAAACGGATGCGGGAGCTGTACAAGGCCAAAGGGTACAGCGATGAGTGGATTGAAAAGCGGGTGCGCGGCATTGCCATCCGCGACGAGTTGACCAATGAATGGCAAAAGCGTGGCGTCAAGGAACAACAGGAATACTCCATCCTCACCGCCGAGATCAGCCGAGCTACCTTCGGCATGACCCCAACGGAATACAAGGAATTCAAGGCACTGGACAAGCAGCGCGACAATCTGCGAGACCACATGACCGACCTGGAGTTGATCTTCACCATGCTGGGGGAGGCGTCCACCACAGAGATTGCCCGCAACCGCGATGCCCAGGGTTATAATGAAAACCTCGACGTCTCCATGGAAGGTGGAACCGTTGCCGGCAATGCCCGGCGCGACTTGGAGCAAAAATCGGGGCGCCGCGTTTCAACGCGTGACAACTACAAGGAAATACCGGAAGGGGTGAAGCGTAAACAGATTAAAGTTGCGGAGGATTAACCAGACGAGTAAATCACTCAAAGGAACAGTAAAAAAAGGGACACTCCCCGATTTCCGGGAGTGTCCCTTTTTGCTGTTTTCACAACCACTTACGAGCGAGATTTTTTCGTCAGGTCAAGGCGCCGAGGAAGAGCGCGGAGGCCAGCCTTCTCTCTATCTCTCCCCCGGAAGGGGAGAGCACTCCTTGCCCTCTCCCCTTGGGAGAGGGATTGGGTGAGGGATCGCAGCGCTACGTCGCACAAGCGATGACGAAGGCAACGCCGAGATGGCGGAAAAGGCTCGCTCGTATTAGCGCATCATCTCGAAGTGCCGTTCATCGCACGTCTCATCCGTAATATCGATGAACTTGTTGCAAATGGTCGACAGCATGTTGATCACTCCCTGGTAGCCGATCAGCGGGGAGCGGTGCAGGTTCACCCGGTCGAAGATCGGGAAGCCGAACCGGAAGAGCGGGATATTGGCGTCCCGGGCGGCGAACTTGCCGTGGGTGTCGCCGATTATGGCGTCCACCGGATCGGTCACCACGAGGCTCCGCAGATGCCAGAGGTCCTTGTTGATGTAAATCTTCCCTTCCTTCCCGTACATGGAGGCGTCCAGCAGTGCCTGGATCTCCTTCTCCAGCTTCTTGGTCCCCTTGCTGCACATGATGTGGTAGGGAACCGCACCCATCTCCAGCAGGAACGAGACGTAGCCGAGGAGGTAGTCGGGGTCGCCGTACACGGCGAACTTCTTGCCGTGGATGTACTGGTGGGCGTCGGTCATGAGGTCCACGGCCCGGCCGCGCTCGGCCTTCAGCGACTCGGGTACCGGCTTGCCGAACAGCTCGGATATCTTCATCAGGAAGGCGTCGGTCTTGGCGATCCCGAACGGCACCGGCATCTGGACATGCTTGCCGGAGTAGGTATCCTTCAACCAGGTGAAGGTCTTGGCGGTGGAATAGCTCCCCAGGGCGATGGTCGCCTTGCCGTTGATGGAGTCGGCCGCTTCGTCCAGCTTGGTGCCGCCCGGATAGATCTTGTAGTGGCCGTCCAGCGGAGAGTCGAATGTATCGGAGATGTCGGCCAGGAAGGTGTAGGGGATGCCGAACTCCTTCAGGAACCGCTTATACTCGCGGTAGTTGCCGGTGTTGGCGTCGAAGCCGGCGATGAGGTTGAGCTTGCCGGTACAGCGCCCTTCCACCTGTTTCCCTTCGGTCAGGGTCTGCAGGATGGAGAGGAGCATGGCGTCGTAGCCGTGGATGTGGCAGCCGTTGAAGCTCGGGGTATTGGCATAGGGGAGCGGATAGTCCTGGGGGACGCACCCCTTGTTCCGGGCGTTCTTGATGAAGGCGGTCAGGTCGTCGCCGATGATCTCCGGCATGCAGGAGGTGAAGACCGCCATCATTTTCGGCTTGTAGATGGTGTAGGCGTTTTCCAGCGCCTCGTGCAGGTTGTTCTGCCCGCCGAACACCGCCCCGTCCTCGGTCATAGAGGAGGAAACCGCCGGTGCCGGCTCACGGAAATGGCGGTTGAAGGTGGAGCGGAAGTACGAAGTACATCCCTGCGAGCCGTGGACGAAGGGAAGTGTACCTTCGAAGCCGTGCGCCGCCAGCTCGGCACCGAGCGGCTGGCAGGCGTGCGCCGGGTTGATGACCAGCGAGGTGCGGGCGAAGTTCTTTTCCTTGTATTCTTCGGTGTTGATCCATGCCGCGACCCGGTTGACCTCCTCCTCGGGGGTCTCGGTCACGGGCTTAACTGCTAATCCAAGATTGTTAGCCATAGTAGTATCTCCTTCGACCGGCCGGAGACTCATCCGTCCCACGGTCCGGGAATCTGTGCGTATGTAGGGGGAACCCTATGTGGTTGCCCTGATTCCGGGCGGCCACACAGGGCCGCCCCTACATTCCAATTAAAACGGGCTCTTCACCAGGTTCCAGGTCGGGCTATTCACCGCCATATCCACGTCCCGGGCAAAGATCGGGAACCCCTTGTAGCCGTGGTACGGACCGGAGTAATCCCAGCTGTGCATCTGCCGGAACGGTATCCCCATCTTCTGGAACAGGTACTTCTCCTTGATCCCGCTGCCGATCAGGTCGGGCTTCAGGGCATCGGCAAACTGTTCGAACTCGTACTCGGTGATGTCGTCATAGATGACCGTGGCTTCCGGCATTTCCGGAGAGGTCCGCTCGTAGTCGTCGCCGTGGGCGAACTCGTAGCCGGAGCCGACCACCGCCATCCCCAGGTCCTCGTAGGCGTTGACCGTATGGCGGGGACGCAGCCCCCCGACGTAGAGCATCACCTTCTTCCCTTCAAGGCGTGGCTTGTATTCGTCGATCACCGCCTGCATGATTGGGTCGTACTTGGCTATCACCGCCTCCACCTTCTCCTTGATGGTGTCGTCGAACAGTTCGGCAAGCTTTCTGAGGCTCTGCCTGATCTTGGTCGGGCCGAAGAAGTTGAGCTCGATCCAGGGGATGCCGTACTTCTCCTCCATCACCTTGCACATGTAGTTCATGGAGCGGTAGCAGTGGATGACGTTGAGCTTCACCTGGTGGGTGGCGGCGATCTTCTCCATCTCGCCGTCGCCGGTCCAGACAGCCTTGACGTTCAGGCCGCACTCCTCGAGGAGCGGCTTCGTCGACCAGGCGTCGCCGCCGATGTTGTACTCGCCGATGAGGGCGATGTCGTACGGGGTCGCGGGCTCGGCGAACTCGCGGGTCTCGATGATGTAGTCACGGATGGTGTCGTTGGAGATGTGGTGGCCGAGGGACTGGGAGACGCCGCGGAAACCCTCGCAGTTGCAGGGGATGATCGGGATGTCCAGCTCCTTGGACGACTGCTTGGCCACCGAGTTGATGTCGTCGCCGATCAGTCCCACCGGGCACTCGGAGAGGACCGAAATCCCCTTGGCCAGCGGGAACAACTCCTTCGCCTCCTGGAGGAGCACCTTCAGCTTCTTGTCGCCGCCGTAGACGATGTCCTTCTCCTGGAAGTCGGAGGTGAACTGCATGGCGAAGCTGTTGACGCCGGTGATGCCGCTCATGAGGTTCCGCCGGGTCCCCCAGGAGTACCAGCCGCAGCCGACCGGGCCGTGGGAGACGTGGACCATGTCGCGGATCGGCCCCCAGACCACCCCTTTGGCGCCGGCATAGGCGCAGCCGCGGGCGCTCATCACGCCGGGGATCGTCTTTCTGTTGGACTTGACGCAGGCCCCTTCGCCTTCATTGGGGGCCAGGTGCGGCACCCGCTTCTTTTTCGCTTTTTCAGGGTAAATCTCCAGGGCCTTGTCGATCATCTCCTGGGTCGATTCCTTGGTGATGCCTTCTATTTTCCTTAGCTCATGTGACATATGAAAATCTCCTGAATTTTAATGGTCTTTTGTAGGGGCAACCCCATGTGGTTGCCCTGATTTTGGGCGGCCACACGGGGCCGCCCCTACATAACCAATTTATTTCGCCGCGGCTTCCGCCACGCCCACGATCGACTCATCCTCCGCCTCCATGATGCCGAACTCCATGAGGAGATCTTCCAGTTCTTCCATCTCGAGCGGGGTGGGAACCACCAGCATCTTGTTATTGAGAATCTTCTCCGCCAGGGTCCGGTATTCCTGCGCCTGCGGATGCTCCGGGGAGTATTCGATGACGGTCATCCGGCGCATCTCCGCCCGCTGTACCTGATTGTCGCGGGGAACGAAATGGATCATCTGGGTGCTGAGCTTTGCTGCCAGGGCGCTGACCAGTTCAAACTCCTTGTCGGTTTTCCTGGCGTTGCAGATCAGACCGGCGAGACGCACCTTGCCGGAGGAGGCATACTTGAGGATACCCTTGGCGATGTTGTTGGCGGCGTACATGGCCATCATCTCGCCGGAACAGACGATGTAGATCTCCTCAGCCTTGCCTTCGCGGATCGGCATGGCAAACCCGCCGCAGACCACGTCGCCGAGGACGTCATAGAAGACGAAATCGAGATCATCGGTATAAGCGCCGTTCTCTTCCAGGAAGTTGATGGCGGTGATGACGCCGCGGCCGGCGCAGCCGACACCCGGCTCCGGGCCACCTGATTCGACACACTTGGTGTCTCCGTAACCGATCTTCAGCACGTCTTCCAGCTCCAGGTCCTCGACGGTGCCGCGTTCGCGCACCAGGTCCATAACCGTTGACTGGGCCTTGGCATGGAGGATCAGGCGGGTGGAGTCGGCCTTGGGGTCGCAGCCGACGATCATGACCTTCTTGCCGAGGTACGCGAGCCCCGCTACCGTGTTCTGGGTTGTGGTTGACTTGCCGATGCCGCCTTTGCCGTAAATCGCGATCTGTCTCATTTTGTTTCTCCTTTCGTCCACCAATCCGTGGACCTCAAGTAAATTTTCGGGGCGACAAAAAAGGCGCCCCATTTGCTGTCAATGGTGGCGCCTTTGCCTGTAATTGTTAAATTAGAATACTGCGGCGTATTCGAGTTCTTAGTTTTTCACGTCTTGAGTTTTTCATTAAGCATCGACCGTGCCAATGCAGAAAACGCTGATATTACTTACTTTTTATTTATACCCTTGATCCTCGAAGCCCTTTTCGGAAGCAATTGCCTATTATTTAATCACGATTCGGTCAATAAAATCGCCTCGGCGATCTGGCGCAGACTCTTCCTTTTGTCCATGGCCAGCTTCTGCATCTTGCGGAACGCCTCCGGCTCGGAAAGTCCCTGGGTCCGCATCAGCACCCCTTTCGCCTTCTCGATGACCTTCCTGCTTTCCAGGGTGTCCTTGAGGTCCTCAACCTGTTCCTTGAGGGCTTCCACCTCGTCTGCATGGGCAAAGGCAAGCTCGATGGCGGGCCACAGGTCCTGATCCCGCAACGGCTTGACCAGAAATGCGGCAATTCCGGCCTGTTTTGCCCTCTTGACCGTATCCGGGTCGTGACTGGCCGTAAGGAGCAAGATAGGGATCTTCAGTTTCTGCCTGATCTCACGGGCGGCGGTTATGCCGTCCTTTTTGGGCATGGCGACATCCAGGATGGCAATGTCGGGAAGGCGGGAGAGCGCCATGGAAACTGCGGTCTCGCCGTCGCCGCACTCCATGATTTCATCAAAGCCCAGCTCCTTCAGCTTATTTTTTAGGCTCATCCTTATGATTGATTCATCATCGGCAATCAGCACACTTCTCAATTAAATCACCGCCTTGTAATGGATTTGTTGAGCATGGGATTTACATCCTTCCTTATACAGGAGCACAAACCGTTCCAAAAAGAAACCGCGTCGGCGATCCGGCTCCTTTCAAACCAAGGGGAAACCGTCCACAAATGTCTTCGCTTTACTCATGAATCATGTTAACTATAATTTATTATACAGATTCAGAGAAAAATTTCCGGGGGCCGTTGATGAAAAAACAGGTAATCGCCATACTTGCCGTGGCGGCTGTCGCTGCCGCTGCAGCTTATTACATTATTCATCGTCCTCACACCACTGCTGGAAATATCATGGTCTCGGGAAATATTGAGGTCACCGATGTGGAGGTGAGTTTCAAGATCCCCGGGCGGGTGAAGGAGCGTCTGGTCGACGAAGGAGAGATGGTCAAGGACGGTCAGATTGTTGGCCGGCTGGAGAGTAACGACCAGCTCCACGACGTGGCGGCGCGTCAGGCGGCAATGCAGACGGCAAAGGCGGCCCTGGCAGAGCTTGAGGCGGGGTCCCGCAAGGAAGAAATCGGCCAGGCCGAGGCCCAGCTCGCACGGGCCAAGGCCGAGGAATCACGCCTGCAGAAGGACTTTGTCCGCCAGGAGGCACTTTACCGGAAGGATGTGATTTCAACCCGTGAATTCGACGCGGCCGGGACCTCTTATGATGCGGCACGGGCAAGCGTCCGGGAGGCCAGTGAGCGGGTAAAGCTGGTGCGGGAGGGCCCGCGCCGTGAAACAATCGACCAGGCAAGGGCGCGGCTCCGGGATGCCGAGGCTGCCCTGGCCCTGGCAAAGACGCGGCTAGGCTACACCACACTGACCTCTCCCCTCAAAGGAGTGGTGTTGTCGAAAAACGTGGAACCCGGCGAACAGGTCGCCGCCGGCACCCCTGTTATCACCGTGGGGGAGATAGAGAGCGTCTGGGTACGGGCCTACATCAACGAGACCGACCTGGGCCGGGTCAAGGTGGGGCAGAAGGCACGGGTCAGGACCGACACGTACCCCGGAAAGATTTACGATGGGGTGATTTCCTTCATTGCTTCCGAAGCGGAGTTCACGCCGAAGAACGTACAGACCGAAAAGGAGCGGGTGAAGCTGGTCTACCGGATAAAAATATCCATACCCAATCAGAACATGGAGCTGAAGCCGGGGATGCCGGCGGACGCGGAGATAGTGATCGGGAAGCGGGAACCGGGAAGCGGGAACCGGGAAGCGGGAACCGGGAAATGAACTCCCCTCTTCCCGCCATCAAAGCCGACAACCTGACCAAACGCTTCGGCGGACTCGTCGCCGTGGACAATCTCTCCCTCTCCGTGGCCAAAGGAGAGTTGTTCGGCCTTATCGGGCCGGACGGCGCGGGAAAGACCACCACCCTGCGGATGCTCGCCTCGATCATGGAGCCGACCTCCGGCTCCGCCCGGGTGATGGGAAAGGACATCGTCCGCGAGGCGGAGGCGATCAAGGAGGAGATCGGCTACATGAGCCAGCGCTTCGGCCTCTACCCGGATCTCTCGGTCATGGAAAACATCCTCTTCTACGCCGACATCTACGGCCTGCCACAGAAGGGACGGGAGGAGAAGATCGACCGGCTCTTAGCCTTCAGCAATTTGACTCCCTTTAAAAAACGCCTGGCCGGCAACCTTTCCGGCGGCATGAAGCAGAAGCTCGGCCTCGCCTGTGCCCTCGTCCACACCCCTCAGGTGCTTTTTCTCGATGAGCCGACCAACGGCGTTGACCCGGTCTCGCGGCGCGATTTCTGGCGCATCCTTTACCAGTTGCTGAAGGAGGGGGTGACCATCCTGGTGACTACCGCCTACCTGGACGAGGCAGACCGCTGCAACCGGGTGGGGCTCTTCCACAAGGGAAGGCTCCTCGCCTGCGATGAACCGGAACATCTCAAGGGACTCATGCGCGGCGCCATCCTGGAGGTTCGCACCAGCGAGGCGCGCCGGGCCGCCGGCATTCTGAGCGAACGGCTGCACGTCGAATCGGTGGGACTGTTCGGGGATAAGCTGCATGTGGTAACAAACGACCCTCAGCAGGCCGGCACCGCTGTTGAGAAGCTTTTCAGCCAGGAAGGGATCCCTCTTCTGGGAATACGGGTCATCGAGCCTTCCCTTGAGGATGTCTTCGTTTCTGTGGTGACTAACGAACAGGGGAAAGCCGATGGATACCGGGAGTAACACCTTTGCCGTCACCCTTAAAGACCTTTCAAAGCGCTTTGGCGACTTCATTGCGGTCGACAGGGTGAGCCTCGACGTGAAGCGTGGGGAGATCTTCGGCTTCCTGGGGCCGAACGGCGCCGGAAAATCGACCACCATCCGCATGCTGTGCGGCATCCTGGAACCGTCCGGCGGGAGCGGGACGGTGGCGGGATTCGACATCATCAAAGAGTCCGAGGAAATCAAGAAGAACATCGGCTACATGAGCCAGCGTTTCTCCCTTTACGAAGACCTGACGGTGGAAGAGAACATCGACTTCTACAGCGGCATCTACCGCATTCCCACGGGAAAGAAGAAAGAGCGGAAGAAATGGGTGATCGGGATGGCGGGGCTGGAGGAACACCGGAAATCCCGGACAGCCGATCTTGCGGGGGGGTGGAAGCAGCGGCTTGCCCTGGGGTGCGCCATCCTCCATGAGCCGCCCATCATATTTCTCGACGAGCCCACCTCCGGGGTCGACCCGATCAGCCGCCGCAAATTCTGGGACCTGATCTACCACCTGGCGGGCCGGGGGGTGACCGTATTCGTCACCACCCACTACATGGACGAGGCGGAATACTGCGACCGCCTGGGGCTCATCTACCGGGGAGAGCTGATCGCCCTCGGCACCCCCGAGGAGCTTAAGTCCCGCTTCATGGAAGAGGACGTCATCGAGGTACTGTGCGATCGCCCGCAGGAGGCGATGGGATACATAGAGGAAATGGCCGGGATAAAGCACGCCGCCCTGTTCGGCAAGGGGCTGCACGTGGTGGCGGAAAACGCCGGGCGGGCGGCGCCCGTCATGGCAGAGATGCTTGCCGAACGGAACTTTGCAGTCAGCCGCATTGAAAAAATCGTCCCCTCCCTGGAGGACGTCTTCGTCTCCCTCATCGAGGCAAGGGACCGGCAGGAAGCGCCCCAGCGGGAGTTTGCGAGGTAAAAAAATCTGCCACGGAGACACGGAGACACGGAGAAAAAACTATCAGAACAAACAGAAACAGAGTTTAAGCCTCGCGATTACTTCTAGATTACGCAAGATTAAATCTACGAATTTGATTTTATAAACCAGGAAAATCGTGAGGTAATCGTGAAGCTGAAAAAAGGTTTTGACTGATTTTCTCCGTGCCTCTGTGTCTCCGTGGCAAAGGGTTTGTATGAAGTTCCAACGCATAAAAGCGGTGGCCAAAAAGGAATTCCTCCACGTCTTCCGCGACCCGCGGAGCCTGGGGATGGGGATCGCCATCCCGATGCTGCTCCTTTTTCTGTTCGGCTATGCCCTCACCCTCGATGTGGACAAGGTGCCGCTGATCGTCTGGGACCAGAGCGGGACCCACGCCAGCCGCGATTTTATCAGCCATTTCAGCGGCTCCCGCTATTTCTCCCTGAATCGTTATGTGGATAACTACCGGGATATCGAACACGCCATCGACCGGCGGGATGCGCTGATCGCCCTCATCATCCCCGTTGACTTTGCCCGACAGATCGAGTCCGGAAGAAAAACGTCCGTTCAGGTGCTGCTCGACGGCAGCGATTCCAACACCGCCACCATCGCCTTGGGGTATGCCGATGCCGTTGCCCTCTCCTACTCGCAGGAAGTCGCCCTGGGACAGCTGCGGCGGCTGGGTGTGGCACCCGCTGCCGGACGGCTTGATGTTCGTCCCCGCGTCTGGTACAACGCCGACATGATCTCGAAAAACTATATCTTCCCCGGGTTGATCGCGGTCATCATGATGGTCATCACCGCGCTGCTTACGTCACTCACCGTGGCCCGCGAATGGGAAACCGGCACCATGGAGCAGCTGATATCCACACCACTCAAGGGGCCGGAGCTGATCGTGGGAAAACTCGTCCCCTACTTCACCATCGGCATCCTCGACCTGCTCCTTTCCATGCTGGTCGGGGAGTTCATCTTCGCCATTCCCCTGCGCGGCAGCCTCTGGCTCCTGTTCGGCATGTCGATAGTTTTCCTGATAGGCGCACTCTCCCTGGGGATGCTGATCAGCATCATCGCCAAGAGCCAGCGTCTGGCTTCACAGATCGCCATGGTGGCGACCATGCTGCCGGCCTTTCTCCTTTCCGGCTTCATCTTCCCCATCGACAACATGCCCCTGCCGATCCAGGGGATAACCCATATCATCACGGCCCGTTACTTCGTGGCCATCCTGCGCGGCATCTACCTCAAGGACGTGGGGCTTGACATCCTCGCCGGGGAAGCCGGCTTCCTGGCCGTTTTCGGCGTCGTGGTGCTCGCGCTGGCGATCAAGAAATTCAGGAAGAAGATCGTATGATTTAACATCCGCCACAGAGACACGGAGAACAACAAAATCTTAAAACCTTTCATGGGACGCAGATTTACAGGATGAACGCAGATTAGAACCAAAACCATAAAGCTTATAAGGTCTTTAAATCCGCTTTTTCTGCGTGCATCTGCGTCCAAAAGCATATCGTCTTTCTCCGTGCCTCTGTGGCTCCGTGGCAGATTATAGGGTGAACAAATGCTCGAACGACTGAAATCCATGCTGATAAAGGAATTCATCCAGGCCCTCCGCGATCCGCGGATGCGGTTCATCCTCTTCATTATCCCCGCTTTCCAGACCGTGGTCTTCGGCTACGCGGTCAACACCGACGTGAGGCGCGTGAAGACGGCGATTTACGACCTGGACAACTCCCAGGAGAGCCGGGAACTGGCGGCGCAGTTCGTCAAATCCGGCTACTTCGACATAACCGAGTACGTCTCCCGCGAGGACCGTGTCCGTGAGCTGGTGGACCGGGGTGAGGTCAAGGCGGTGCTGAGGATGAACCGGGGACTCAGCGAGCTTCTGCGCGCCGGACGGCCTGCCTCCCTGCAGATAATCCTGGACGGAACCGATTCCAATACCGCCGGGATCGTGCTGAATTACGCGGCCAGAATAGCCGCCCGCTACAGCGACCAGTTGCAGGTGGCCCGGACGTCCGGAAGCGGCGATGGGCTGTCAAGGCTCGGCGGAGTGGAGCTTTCGAGCCGCGCCTGGTTCAATGAAAACCTGGAGAGCCGCAACTATTACGTGCCGGCAGTCATCGCCAATATCGTCCTCATCATCACCATGCTACTCTCAAGCATGGCGGTGGTGCGGGAAAAGGAGATCGGCACCATCGAGCAGATCATCGTCACCCCCATCGGCAAGGGGGAGTTCATCCTCGGCAAGACCATCCCCTTCGTGTTGATCGGTTTTATCGATGTGGCGATCATTACGGCAGTCGCCGTCTTCTGGTTCGAGGTGCCGATCCGGGGGAGCATCCCGCTCCTGTTCGGCGGCACGGCCCTCTTTCTCATGAGCTCCCTCGGTTTCGGCCTCTACATCTCCACCGTCAGCCGCACCCAACAGCAGGCGATGATGAGCGCCTTCTTCTTCATCTTCCCGGCCATGCTCCTTTCCGGCTTCGCATTCCCCATCGAAACCATGCCGGAAGCCGCACAGTGGCTCACCTACTTGAACCCGCTCCGCTACTACCTGGTCATCATCCGCGGCATCTTCCTCAAAGGGGTGGGATTCGACATCCTCTGGCCGCAGTTGGCAGCCCTCGCCGTTCTGGGCGCCTGCATCCTCGGGTTCGCGGTGAGCCGCTTCAAAAAGACGTTATAGTAAGGAGAATATCCATGATGTGCACCAATACAGCCTGTTTCCTGCGTGTGGTCGTAATGGTGGTTGCCGTGGCGGTATGCGCAGCCGTTACAGAAAACGGCAGAGCGGCTTCAACCGCTGCTGAGCCGCTCTCACTGGACGCCTGCATCAGGATCGCCCTCGACAAGAACCCAGCCAACCGGGCCGCCATGGAAACGTTTGCCGCAGCCGGTGAAGCGGCTGACGCGGCCCGTGCGCCCTATTATCCCGACCTCTCCCTGAACCTCGGCTACCGGCGGGTGCAGACCCATGCCTTCTTGCCGAGCAGCATCAACTTTCCCGGCATTACCAGCATTATCGGCCCTGTGAATCAGTGGAACGCCGGAGTAAAGGCGAGCTTTACCCTCTTTGACAGCGGCCAGCGGAAGGCCGAAGCGCAATCGGCCCGGGCCTCCCATAAAGCATCAGCGGAGGACGCGGAGCGGACCCGGCAGGGGATCATCATTGCGGTTACCGAAGCCTATTACACCCTTCTGGCGGCTCAGGAAGCAAAAGGTGCGGCAGGAGAGCACCTGACAAGGGGCGAGGACCATCTGCGCCTGGCCGGGGAACGGAAAGCCGCCGGCGCCGTGCCGCAGGCCGACGTGATGCGGGCCCGTGTCGAGGTTGCCAATGCAAGGCTTTCGCTTGTCAGGGCGGAGAACGCGGTGCGCATAGCCCGTGGCAACCTCAACAGGACAATGGGGCTCGTACCCAGCCTGGCGCTGGCCATAAAGAGGGAAGAGCAGCCGGTGACCGCGCCGGGAGCGGTGGATATCACCGAAGCTTACGCCCATGCCATGAGCCGCCGCCCGGAGATCAGGGCGGCCGGCCATAACATTACGGCAGGGGAGAACAATGTAAAATCGGCAAAAAGCACGTTCGGCCCCAAAATCAGGGCCGAAGCGGGATATGGCTGGCTGGACAGCGAATTCCTCCCCCAGGACAAGGACTGGTCGCTGGGGGTTTCGGTGCAGTGGCCGCTATTCTCCGGCTTTGCCGGCGTCCACAACACGGCCAGGGCACGGGCCGACCTCTCAAGAAAGGAGGCGGAAAAGGAACAGGTCATCCTGAACGTTCAGCAGGAGGTGTGGACCGCCTACGCAAACCTCACCGAGACCTATGAATCGGTGCAAGCGGCAGTTGTCGCAAAGGCGGATGCCGCGGAGAGCCTGCGCCTGGCCAGGGCACGCTACGATGCGGGAGCCGGAACCATCACCGATCTTCTGGACACGGAAACCGCCATGGACAACGCCCAGGTCACCTACGTCCAGGCAATGTACACCCATTACATCGCCCTGGCGCACATGAAACTGGCTGTGGGAGATTTGTAACGAAGGTTCACTCGGCCCTGTTGCCGGCAGCGTGCGTCTTTTTGAGCAACAGGTTTCGTATCACCGGGACACTCGCCATATTCGTGCCGCCCTTGACATATGGGCATAATTTCTGTATAAAATTCGAGTCGTCCTAATAATTTATACCAGGGGCACTTAATGTTTATTTTAGCCAATTTTCTGAATGCCGTTGCCTATGTACTGGAATTTACCCTCACCATCTATATGTATGTTATCATTGCCAGGGCAATCCTCTCCTGGGTCAATCCCGATCCTTACAACCCCATCGTCAGTTTCCTCTACCGGGCCACAGAGCCGGTCCTGTTACGTGTACGCCGGATACTGCCCAATACCGGGGGACTCGACCTCTCCCCCCTTGTTGTACTTCTGACGATCTTTTTCCTGCAAAAATTCGTCATCAATTCAATGTTTGAGCTGGTCAATCGACTGAAATTCGGGATTGGTGGTTAAACGTGAAGATATCGCCTCTGGACATACGGCAGCAGCAGTTCAAAGGTAAACTCCTGGGAGGGCTCGACTCGGAGGATGTGGACGCTTTCCTGCAGTCGGTGGCCCAGGAGATGGAAGAACTGATCCGCGAGAGCACCGAGCTCAAGGAGCAGGCGCGCAAGGCCGCAGCGGAGGCCGATGAGATGAAGCAGCGGGAAGGCAACCTGCGCGAAACCATGCTGGCCGCCCAGAAGGTAATCGAAGAAATGAAGGCCAACTCCGAGAAGGAGGCCAGGTTGATCGTTTCCGAGGCCGAACTCAAGGCGGAGAGGCTTCTCGCCGACGCCGAAAACAAACTGATTCAGCTGAACAACCAGATACAGGAACTGCGCAGGGAAAAGCTGCAGTTTGAGTCCGCGTTCAAATCCCTGCTGGACACCCACTACAAAATGCTCGCACTGAATGAAGAGTGATGCGGAAAAAGAGAAACTGAAGATCACCGAAACTGCAGATGGTGTCACCTTCAATATTCATGTCCAGCCGCGTGCATCCTGCAATGAAATCTGCGGCATCCAGGGTGAAGAGATCAAGCTGCGCCTCACCTCCCCGCCGGTGGAAGACGCCGCCAACAAGCTGTGCATCGAGTTTCTGGCGAAACTGCTCGGGGTGGCAAAGTCGAGGGTGACGATAATCGCCGGCGCCAGGTCCCGTCACAAGACGGTGAGGGTAAGCGGGATCACCAGCGAAACTGTCCTCTTGCTGATAAAATAACCGTGGGGGGTTGTCCATGAAAGCCCGAGACATAATGATCACCGACGTCCCTGTCATCTCGATGAAGGCCCAGGTGGGAGAGGCAATCATAGTCCTGAAAGACAATTTCGGCGACGAGAGCTACCTCAATGCCGCTCCCGGTCTGATCGTGATCGATGAGAAGGGGGAACTGGCAGGGATACTCTCTGCCCTGACCATCATGAAGGCTCTTCTGGACAGCGTTCCGGCGGATAAAAAACCGGAAGAACCCGATGCGGCCTTTTATGACACGCTCTGCCATAACATCAGGGACAGACTTGTCGAAGACGTGATGGACTGGCAGGCGATTTCCGTCACCGAAGACGCAAATCTCCTGGACGTGGCCGACCTGTTCGTGAAGAACAGGTTCCAGCGGATTCCGGTGGTCAAGGGGAAAAAGGTGGTCGGAATTATCTACCGTTCCCGTCTCCTCTTCGCCATGGCGCGGTGCCTGCTGGTTTAACGCCTTAACTCAATACCCCCTTGACAAACCTGACAGCAAATCATTATATTTGAATACGAAAAAGATTAACTAGGAGGTAGAATTACCAATGCCAGTCTATGAATACCGATGCAACGCCTGCAGTGACCAGTTCGAGATGCGCCAGAAGTTTTCCGACGACCCGGTCAAGGAATGCCCCAAATGCGGCGGCGAAGTAGCCAAGCTCATTTCCAGCACAGCCTTTACCCTCAAGGGTGGCGGGTGGCACGCGGAAGGTTACGGCAACAAGAAAGGCTCCGAAGCCCCGGCCTGCCCGTCGGGCGGCAGCTGCGCCGGCTGTCCGTCGGCCGCGGCCTGACAATACCGAAACACCCTGATTTCCAACACAAAAAGCGGGATGCCGGATCAATTCAGGCATCCCGCTTTTGATTTCCCGGCGCTTGCGGTTCATCAGGCAGCCGGTTAAATGCTCACCGTACGGAACCGTACGCAAGCCACGCCTCCTCCCCGACCGAGGTACGTTACCTGAGGAACCCCTGGAGTTCATCTGTCTGCCGGGATGAGAGGGTGATTCCCTTGTGTCCTGCAGTGCCCGGTGTTGGGAACTTCGTAACGACGAGCCCCCCCTTGCCGGCAAGGTTCATGACCGATGCGCCGGTCAGGTTGTGACAAGTGGCGCAGTTAAGGGCGAATACCATCTGTCCCGCCGGCAGAGCCGGCAGATGTGGTGCTATGTGGCTGTACTCGTAATGGCGCCGTTCCATCTCGATTTCACTGGCAACCAGGACACCGTTGACCAGTCTCCCTTCCACCTCCACCAGGTCGTTTTCCTCTATGCCGGCCAGGCTCAGCCCATGGGCGTCCACCAGGAGCCCGCCGATGGTAAATGTACCGTCTGCCGGCGAAAGGTTCGTCACAAAACCCTCAATCTCGACTTTCACTGACTCTTGCAGCCCGTGGGCTTTCAGTCGCACCGACATGGCGGCGAGTGGGCCGTCAACCGTGCTGAGGGTCCCTATGACCTTCACCAGGGAGCCTTCACTGATGTCGTCCGATAGCGGTCTGGCGCTGGTGACAACCAGCGGACCGACGGCTAGGGTGTGCGCGTGGAACCCCTCATGCTTATCGTCATCTTCGTCATCTTCGTCATCTTCGTCATCTTCGTCATCTTCGTCATCTTCATCATCTTCGTGCTCAATGTGTCCCCCCACAGCATCAACTTGGCCGATGAGCTTGACAGGGGTATAGTCGGGGATAAACGGGAACGGTTTCAGGTCGATCCGCGTTGCCCGGACTTCCCCGTTGGCGTCCAGGTAGCCGCTGACAACCACCATGTCCCCCTGCTCCAGGTCGGAAAAGGTTTGAAAATGATCAAGGATCGTGGCGCTGTCAGCCGCGACTGTCTGACCGAGGACCACCAGGGTCCCTGCCACGGGATCGACCGAAGAGACCGGCCCTTTGAGAAAGTGATCGCAGTTGATCTCAACGGCACGCCACATGCCGAGGGGGTCGTCGTGATGGCTCTTGATGGTCACCACCATTCCGATCTCGAGCTGATCGTCGTCATCCAAGAGGAGCTGGCCGCTGTCAACGGCGTAGTCTACGCCGTTGACCCGGATGGTTATGGTGATTGCGGCTCCAGTGGGCGAGGCTTCCTTGCCGCCGGTTTTTCCATTTATTGCGGTGATCACCCCGGTGGTGACGGCTGTGGGCGACGGACCACCGGTATTTGTACCGGCGCCGCCTCCGCATGCTGCCGTGATCAACGTAACGAGCATGAGAGCGATTATGCGGACAGTTATCTGGATATTCATACATTCCTCCTTTGATGTCAGTAAAAGGTTTAAACTTCGATAGATTAACAGCCGTAAGCAATCAAGGCTGACTCAACTCGTTATATCCCCCCTTTCTGCGACTCCCGGCGCGACGGCTTGCAAGTCCGTCATGGCTGCAAAAAAAAAGACAGCCGGGTCGCGTCATATCTGGTTAAGATAATTCGGCAACCCGGCTGTCTCAGTGAGACCCTGTGGGCTTTCCGCCCCACCCTCGCGGGTGGTTTAGTATTGTCGTTATCCGCTCTGCTGATTGCGGAATATGTATGATGATCGGGAGCTGAATATATGGTAGTTATATTTTAATGTCAATACGGAATTGATGAGAAATTTGCAGTCGCTCCCGAGCCTTTGGAAACTGTAAACACTTTCTGAGGCTTTGAACAGCCGGAAAACGCTTTACAAATCACTCTGCGTTACTTATTATTCTCTCGGTTCAATACCATTTTTCAGGAGTCAGCTACATGGCAAAGATCATCGACGGCAAGGCCATTGCGGCAAAGATCCGCGGGGAAATTGCGGTAGAAGTGAATCGGCTGGAGGCAAAGGGAGTGAAACCCGGGCTGGCGGTGGTCCTGGTGGGTGAAGACCCGGCGAGCAAGGTCTACGTCAGCATGAAGGAGAAGGCCTGCCAGGACGTGGGTATTTTCTCCGACGAATACAAGCTCCCGGCCGAAACCCCTGAGGCGGAACTCCTTGCCCTGATCGACAAGCTGAACAGGGACCCGTGCATCCACGGCATCCTGGTGCAGCTCCCCCTCCCAAAACATATCGACACGGAGAAGGTGCTGGAGGCCATCTCGCCGCACAAGGATGTGGACGGCTTTCACCCTTACAACGTCGGCCGGCTGGTGGTGGGAAAACCCCTCTTCCAGCCCTGCACCCCCTACGGCGTAATGGTGATGATGAAGGAGGCGGGCGTTGAGCTGGCCGGCAAGGAAGTGGTGGTGGTCGGCCGCTCCAACATCGTCGGCAAGCCGGTGGCGTTCATGTGCCTCCAGCAGCACGCCACCGTCACCCTCTGTCACTCAAAAACCAGGGATCTGGCCGAGAAGGTCAGGATGGCCGATGTCCTGATCGCCGCCGTGGGGCAGCCGGAGATGATCAAGGGAGAGTGGATCAAGGAAGGGGCGGTAGTCATCGACGTGGGAGTAAACCGGGTCGGTGAGAAGAAGCTGGTCGGTGACGTGGAATTCGAGAAGGCCTCCCTGCGCGCCTCGGCCATTACCCCCGTGCCGGGAGGGGTGGGGCCGATGACCATAACCATGCTCCTGTACAATACGGTGGAATCGGCGAAAAGAGAGGCTAAAGACTAAGGGCGTAGGGCAAAAGGAAAAAACAAAAACCTTTAGCCTTTAGCCATTTGCCTTTAGCCAGGGTTAATAATGATCATCAGCAAACAAAAACCTCTCTCGGAGATCCTCTCCGCCCTGGAAGGAAGCGCCAGGGTCTTCCTGATCGGCTGCGCCAAATGTGCAACGGTCTGCAAAGCGGGCGGCGAGGAAGAAATCTGGCAGATGCAGGAGGCTCTGACAGCCGCAGGCAAAGAGATAACCGGCTCCATCGTTATCGACGAGGCCTGCCACATGCTGCGGTCAGGCCGCGACCTGCGCTCCAAGAAAGAGATGGTGGAAGAGGCCGACGCGCTTCTGGTCCTTGCCTGCGGCGCCGGGGTCCAGTCCGTATCGTCGGGGACCCCGAAGAAAACCGTCGCCGGTCTGGACACCCTGTTCCTCGGCAACATCCGCCGTTTCGGCCAGTTCGAGCAGAAATGTTCCCTCTGCGGCGAGTGCATCCTGACGGAAACCGGCGGCATCTGTCCGGTAACCGTGTGCCCCAAGGGACTTCTGAACGGTCCGTGCGGCGGCATGGACAACGGCCACTGCGAGACCGATCCGGAGGCTGAATGCGTATGGTATCAGATCCACGAACGCCTGCAGTCCCGGGGTGCGGTGGAAAAACTCAGGAGAACCGTCCCTCCGAAAGATTTCTCCCGGATGCTCAAACCGGGGAAACTGAAGATTGAAAAATAAATGATTTCAATGCTCCAGCAAAAACTCGATTCAGGCGGCTTCGCCATCACCGCCGAAGTCTGTCCCCCCAAAGGGAGCGACTGCGGAGAGTTCCTTGAAAAGTCCAGGGCACTCCAGGGATGCGTAGATGCAATCAACGTCACGGACAACCAGGGGGCCAACATGCGGATTTCCCCCCTGGCCGCCGCAAGCCTCCTGACCAGAGAGGGGATCGAGCCCATATTCCAGATAACCTGCCGGGACAGAAACCGGTTGGCCCTGCAAAGTGACCTGTTAGGGGCGGCAGCGCTGGGAATCCGCAACATTCTTGCTTTGACAGGCGATCATATATCCTTCGGCGATCACCAAAACGCCAAGCCGGTATTCGATCTCGATTCGGTCCAGCTGCTGCAAACCATCGCAGCCCTGTCGGAAGGAAAAGACCTGTCCGGCAACGCGTTGCAGGGGAAGCCATCCTTTTATGCGGGCGCAGCGGCGGCACCCGAAGCGGAACCGTTCCCCCTCACCCTGTACAAGCTGGAAAAGAAAGCCGCGGCCGGAGCGCGCTTTTTCCAGACCCAGGCGGTTTTTGACCCGGAAAAGCTGCGCTTCTTCAGTGAAACGGTCAGGCCCTTCAACGTCAAGATAATTGCCGGCATCTTCCTCCTGAAATCGGCAGGGATGGCCCGTTATGTAAACAGGCACATTCCCGGGCTGAAGGTGCCGTCTCCCCTCATCGAGGAGCTGGAAGGCGCCGCGGATCAGTTGGCAAAAGGGACTGAGATTGCAGGAAGGCTGGCAGCGCAAGCCAGACTGCATTGCGATGGTGTGCATATCATGGCCATGGGGCGGGAGGATCTGATCCCGGAAATTTTGAAGGCCGTGAAACGTGAATTGTAGGGGCGGCCCTGTGTGGCCGCCCTATCAGGGCAACCACACAGGGTTGCCCCTACCTCAGCATTTTTAAAGGAGTGGGCAAATGCAGGTAAAAAAGGCGGTATTCCCCGTGGCAGGTCTCGGCACAAGGTTTCTCCCCGCCACCAAGGCTTCCCCCAAGGAGATGCTCCCCCTCATCGATAAACCGCTGGTGCAGTACGTGGTTGAAGAGGCGGTGGCTTCCGGGATCGAGCAGATCCTCTTCGTTACCGGCCGCAGCAAGCGGGCCATCGAGGACCACTTCGACATTTCATTTGAGCTGGAAGCGCTTCTATATGAAAAGGGGAAGGACGCCGAACTCTCCCAGGTGCGTGATATTGCGGAGTTGGTCAACATCTTCTATGTCCGCCAGAAACACGCCTTAGGTCTCGGGCACGCAATCCTCTGCGCCAGGGAGTTTGTCGGCAACGAACCGTTCGCGGTGCTTTTGGGGGACGACATCATAGATGCGGAAAAACCGTGCCTGAGGCAACTCCTGGACGTCTACGGAAAGTATCGCGGCTCCGTGCTGGCGCTGGAAAGGGTTCCGCTGGAAAACATCTCTTCCTACGGCTGCGTCAAGGCCAATACGATTTCGGAGCGGGTGTACGAGGTGACCGACCTGGTGGAAAAACCGCAACGGGAGGAGGCCCCTTCCGATCTGGCCATTATCGGCCGCTATATCCTGACCCCGGAGATATTCCCCATCCTGGAAAAGCAGGAGCCGGGAAAAGGGGGGGAAATCCAGCTCACCGACGCCATTCTCAAGCTCTCGAAGGATGAGGCCGTCTACGGCTGCCGTTTCGAAGGAATGCGCCACGACTGCGGCGACAAGCTCGGGTTTTTGAAGGCCACGGTAGATATGGCCCTGAAGCGGGAAGAGTTCAACGACGAATTCAAGAAGTTTCTGCAGGAGCGACTCTGCGAGGAGAGTTAAGGACGGCAGGTTTCCCGATTCCCGATTCCCGTTCCCGGATGTCAGTGCAGCACCCCGCGGCTTGACCCCCTTATGATCCCGTACTGGAAAAACGCGATGAGATTGAACGTATCCCTGTCGTACCCCTTCGGGAAAGAGCCTATGGGGCCCAAGGCGTGCAGGGTCCGCAGCACCTCGTCGTCGAGAATCCTGCTTCCCGAACTTTCGAGGATCTCCACCTTCTCGACCTCCCCTTTCCGGTTGAACGTAATCTTCACAGGGGTAACACCTTCGATCCCCAGCCTTGCGGCTTCCGTGGGATATCTCCAGACACCGTACACCGCCGTCTCGAACCGGCGTAAAAATGAGCCGAACTGGATGTCTTCGGTGTTGAGAAACTTTGTCTCCCCTTCTTCCACCTCAGGACCGTATTTCTTGCGGTAACTGTCCTCCAGCTTGGCCATTTTCCCGGCGCTGGGAAAGAGCTTGGAAATATCGGGAACCCCCTGCTCCTTCGGCCTGAAGATATCTTCCCTCCGCGGAGCCTCTTGTACCGGCGCTCCTTCTTCAATCTGCCGGGGGATTCCCCTTTCCCCTCCCCTTTGCGGTTGTGCAGGCCGGGGCGGAGCCTGCCTTGGCAGGGTTCTCGGGAGCGAGGCGATCCTCTCCCGCTCCATTTCCCCCTTCGGGGCAGTCTCCTTGGCAACGCGCCTCCTCTCCTCCGCCAGGCGCTTTGCTTCCTTTTCCCCCTTAGTCTCTGGAGGCTTGCTTGGAGGGAGGTCCTGCAACTCCACCATCACGGGCTCCTGCTTGACAACCTTCTTTTCCTGGGGGAGTAAGACAATGACGGCAAGGGCCGCCGCATGCAGCAGGACGGAGAGCGCCAGCAGATAGAGGAAGGCTTTTTCGATGTATTTGTAGGACATCAAGGTTTCTACCGGCTCAGGGATATGTTTTCGCTATTCACCATTCACTATTCACCATGCACAGAAGTACAACCATTGTAAGGCGATAGAGACTAAAATGCAAACGGGATCAGCTGCCGGCCAGGGCCTGATAGAGGATAACCGCACCGAACAGGAGGAATAGACAGCCTGCCCCCTTGTGGATATAGGAAAGAGGGATAAAGCGGGTCAGCTGCCGACCCAGGAAAATCCCGACGAGCGAGACCGACCAGAGGGCCAGGGTCGAACCGGCAAATACCGCCAGGGGAGAATCGTGCTGGGCCGCCAGGCTGGCGGTGACGAGCTGGGTCTTGTCCCCCAGTTCGGCCAGGAGGATCATGAGGAACGAGGTCGCAACCGGCCCCCTGACGCTGAACCTCCTTTCCTCCGCCTCTTCCTCCTCGTCGTCATACCCCTTTGTTCGCAGGGTAGTGACACCGAAAAAGAGAAAGAGCCCCCCGGAAACCATTTTAATCCAGAAAATGGGGAGAACGGAGAAGAGGACCTTGCCGACCAGCACCGCCCCCAGGTTGAGGAGGGCAAAGGCGCAGGCCAGGCCGATGAATATCTTCTTCCATGGATACTTGGTGGCGAGGGCCATGGCGGTCAACTGGGTCTTGTCCCCGAGCTCCGCCAGGAAAATGATACCGAAGGTGGTAATAAATACGGCAGGATCCATGAAGCCTCCTTGGAATAATCCGAGGGATGGTAAAAGATTCACCCTGAAATTGCAAGGGTGGATTGGAAAAGGGTAAAAATTGCTGTTGACATGCACCGAAATTTTAGTTAATCTTCCTCATCAGTAAAGGGGAGTAGCAATCGGCCGGGAAAAAGGCCGACCCGCAGCCCGTCAAGACGGTGGATCCCACCCGGGCCAGGGACTTAGACCTTAAGTCAAAGTATGCAAGACCTTTATCCAAGGCAGTTTACACGCCGCGGGTAAAGGTCTTTTCTTTTTCCCCGGCGAAACCAATAGTTTCCATCCGGAAAGTCCGGATGAGAAACTATTGGTTTCCAGATTGGAAACGAGGATTTTTTTGTCCTGGCAAGGAAATCAAGGGCTTGCTTGTGCGGCGTACATCGGTACGCCGCACAAGCAAGCCCGCAGATTGACACCGCCAGGGCAAAAAAAGACCGTTTCCTGATGGAAAGTAAATAAAGACCGGAGGTAAATACACATGTTGAACAGACTGAAAACAACTTTTCTCCTTACCTGCCTCACCCTCCTCATGGTTGCCATGGGGAGCGCCATCGGAGGCCAAAAAGGGATGGCTTTCGCCTTTCTCATGGCCTGCGCCATGAATTTCTTCTCCTACTGGTTCTCCGACAAAATCGTCCTCAAGATGTACGGTGCGCAGGAGATCACCGAGCTTGAGAACCCCGCCTTTTACGGCATGGTGAGAAGGCTCGCCGTGCAGGCCGGGCTCCCCATGCCTAAAGTCTACATCATCCCGTCGGAGAGCCCCAACGCCTTCGCCACCGGCAGAAATCCCAGCCATGCCGCCGTCGCCGCCACCGAAGGCATCCTGCGGATACTCTCCCCTGCAGAACTGGAGGGGGTCATGGCCCACGAGCTGGCCCATGTGAAAAACCGCGACATCCTCGTCTCCACCATCGCCGCCACCTTTGCCGGCGCCATCTCCATGCTGGGGAACATGCTCCAGTGGGCCGCCATGTTCGGCGGCGGAAGAAACGACGACGAGGAAGGAAGCGGCGGACTTGTCGGCGGCCTGGCCATGGCCATCATCGCCCCGATCGCCGCCATGCTGATCCAGATGGCGGTCTCCCGCTCCCGCGAGTATCTGGCAGACGAAGCCGGCGCCAGGATCTGCGGCAACCCCCTCTCATTGGCAGGTGCCTTGAGAAAGCTCCACAGCGCCTCGCAGATGCTCCCCATGGAAGAGGCCCGCCCCGCCACGGCCCACCTCTTCATCGTCAATCCCCTGACCGGCGGAGGTTTTTTCAAGCTCTTCTCCACCCATCCTCCCATGGAAGAGCGGATCGCCAGGCTAGAGGCAATGGCTTACAGACCGTAATGCCGGGAATCGGGACTCGGGAACCGGGAACCGTAAAAGCTTTTACGAATCACGAATCACGAATCCCGATTCACGGGACCGCAAGGAGGCATGTTAATGGAGTGGCTGACCGATCCCCAGGTATGGCTGGCACTGGTAACACTTACCGCACTGGAAATTGTCCTTGGCATCGACAACATCATCTTCATCTCCATCCAGGCGGGCAAGCTCCCCGTCCATCAGCAGGAGAAGGCGAGAATCGTCGGCCTGGGTCTCGCGATGTTCATCCGGGTAGCGCTGCTCTTCTCCCTTACCTGGCTCATGGGCCTGACCGCTCCGCTATTTTCCGTGCTGGGCTCGGAAATCTCGGGACGCGACATCATCCTCATCTCCGGGGGACTGTTTCTGCTCTGGAAAAGCACCATGGAGATCCACGAAAAACTCGAGGGGGAGGAAGGGCACTCCGCCGTCCGTGCCGGAGCAACATTTGCCGGCGTGATTGTCCAGATACTCTTGCTGGATATCGTCTTTTCCCTCGATTCGATCATCACCGCCCTCGGGATGGCCAATCGCCTCGGCGTGATGGTGGCGGCGGTGGTGATCGCCGTGGGTTTCATGATGCTCTTCTCGGGGAAGATCAGCGCCTTCGTCGACCGGCATCCGACGATAAAAATGCTGGCGCTATCCTTTCTCATCCTGATCGGCGTGGCGCTCATCGGCGACGGCTTTGACATGCACATCCCGAAGGGATACATCTACTTCGCCATGGCGTTCTCGGTAATGGTCGAGATGCTGAACCTGCGGCTGCGCCGCGGTGGCGCGCCTGTCAAGCTCCATCAGCCCTATGTCGCGGAGCCCGGCAGTGATAACTCAAGGAAGTAAACAGGGGAATTCCATGTTAAAAAGAAAACCGTTCTTTATCCTTTTTATTGTCATCTTTTTGATCCTCCCCTCCGTTTTCTCGCTGCTCAGTCTCTACACTGACTGGCTCTTTTTTGGAGAAACCGGCTTCAGATCGGTGTTCACGACAACAGTGGTTGCCAAAATCGGCGTCGGACTGTTATTCGGCACTCTGCTCCTTACCTTTGCTCTAGCCAATCTGTTCTTTGCGAACAGGGCAAAATTCCCCCATACGGGCATATTCATCGAGGGGGGGAATATCTACCGGTTCAAAAGAGACGAGGCGGCACGGCTTGTCAAACCTCTGGGCATCCTCGTCAGTGCCGTCCTTGCAATCCTTGCCGGACAGTGGGGCGCCATGCAGTGGGAGAAGTTTCTCCTCTTCACGAATACGGTCACTTTCGGGACGAGCGATCCGATCATGGGAAAAGACATAGGTTTCTACATGTTCGAACTTCCGCTCATGCATATTCTCAAAGCCTTTGTCGACTTCATGGTTCTGCTATCCATGATCATCGCCGGTGCGGTCTACTTTGTACGCGGCGGCATCTCTCTAACCGAGCGGGGAGTGGTAATTGACGAAAAGGTCAGACGGCATCTGGCGGTTCTGGCCGGTATCTTCATGCTTGCGCTCACTGCCGGTTTCTACCTTGACGGCTTCGGGCTCCTTTTTTCCGCGGAGGGGGCGGTCCACGGCGCAGGTTATACCGACGTCAACGCCCGGCTCCAGGTGTACCGGATTCTTACCTTCTTGACGCCCGCAGCGGCAATCTTCCTCGTGGCCGGGTTATGGAAAGGCACATGGCGAATGGCGTTGTTGGCGCCGCTCCTCGTGTTTGCCGTGTACGGCCTCGGCATCAAGGCATATCCGGCAATGCTGCAGAAATTCAAGGTTGCGCCCAATGAGCTTGCCCTTGAGATGCCGTACATAGAGAACAATATCCGGTTCACTCGTCTCGGGTACAACCTCGACAAGATCGAAACCATACCCTTCGATGTTGACTACAAGCTTTCCGCGGCGGACATAACCAGCAATGATGCGACCATCAAGAACATCAGGCTCTGGGACCAGGCCCCGCTCCTCAAGACTTACAGCCAGTTGCAGCAGATCAGGACCTATTACAGGTTTTTTGATGTGGATAACGACCGGTACACGGTGAACGGCCAGTACACGCAGGTCATGCTCTCGCCGCGTGAACTCTCCTACGATGACTTGCCCAGCAGGAACTGGATAAACGAACGGCTCATTTTCACCCACGGCAACGGTCTTACCTTCGGACCGGTGAGCCGGATCAGGGAGGGGCTCCCCGAGTTCTTCGTCAAGGATATTCCCGCCGTCAGCCTAGCCGACATCAGGGTGACGAGGCCGGAAATCTACTACGGCGAGCTTTCCAATGAATATGTCATCGTCAAGACGAAGGTCCCGGAATTCAGCTATCCGACCGCTACGGGCAATATCAACACAACGTATGAGGGGAAAGGCGGGGTCCTCATCGATTCCATGGTCAGGAAGGTCTTGTTCGCCGCCAGGTTCAGAACGGAAAAAATTCTCCTCTCGTCCGATATCACCACAGAAAGCCGCATACTCTACTACCGCAACATCAACGAACGGGTGCAAGCTGTGGCGCCCTTCCTCCGTTTTGATGCCGATCCCTACATGGTCGTGACGGAAAATGGCGGGCTCAAATGGATCATCGATGCCTACACGTATTCGAACCGTCTCCCCTATTCAAAGCCGCTCAAGGGGGGGATCAACTACATGCGGAATTCGGTAAAGGTAGTCGTCGATGCCTATGACGGCTCTATCGACTTCTACATCAGCGACCCGACGGATGTCGTGGTAAAGGTCTACGCAAAAATCTTCCCGGAGCTCTTCAAGCCGATGGCGGCCATGCCGGAGGATCTGCGGAAACATGTCCGCTACCCCCACCAGTTCCTCCAGGTTCAGGCCGCCATGTTCGCCGCCTACCACATGACCGATCCGAAGGTCTTCTACAACAAGGAGAACCTCTGGGAAGTCCCCGCGCTCGGCGAACAGCGGATGGAGCCCTACTACACGATCATGAAGCTGCCGGGTGAAAAGAAGGAGGAGTACATCCTGCTCCTGCCGTTCACCCCCTCAAAGAGGGACAACCTGGCGGCATGGCTTACGGCGCGCTGTGACGCGCCGAATTACGGAAAGCTCATGGCCTACACCTTCCCGCGGGACAGGCTGATCTATGGTCCGAAACAGATAGATGCGCGCATCAACCAGGATTCCTTCATATCCCAGCAGTTGACGCTCTGGAGCCAGCGCGGCTCCGAGGTCATACGGGGAAGCATGCTCGTCATTCCCATCGAAAAGTCGCTCCTCTACGTGCAGCCTCTCTATCTGGCGGCAGCCGACAAGGCCGGTCTTCCCGAACTGCGAAGGGTCATTGTCGCCTTCGGGGACGAGGTCGTCATGGAGGAAAACCTGGAACTCGCCCTGCAAAGGCTCTTCGGCGGGAGGAAAGCAATAACCGGCATCGCCAAGGCCGCGCCGGCGGATATGAAGGGATCTCCATCGGAGCTTGCCAAGGAAGCCATGAAGATATTCGAGCGGGCGAAAAACCTGCAGCGCCAGGGAGACTGGGCAGGTTATGGCGAGGAGTTGCGGAAACTGCAGCAGGTATTACAGCGAATGGCGCAGTAGTATTTACAAACTAATCTCAATTCAATCTACCCACACGGAGTAACTGATGTCCGCTCAAACCATGATGTGGCTCGGCTTCAGCGTTGTCATCGCCGTAATGTTCGTCCTCGACCTGGGGGTCTTCAACAGGAAGAGCCACGCGATCAGCTTCCGCGAGGCGCTCGCCTGGACACTGGTCTGGGTGTCGCTGGCACTCGCCTTCAACGTCTGGATCTATTTCTCCATGGGGCCGACCAAGGCCCTGGAGTTCTTTACCGGTTACCTCATCGAGGAATCTCTCTCGGTGGACAACCTCTTCGTCTTCATCATGATCTTCTCCTACTTCCACATCTCCAAGGCCCATCAACCGAAGATCCTCAAATGGGGGATCATCGGCGCCCTGGTGATGCGGGCGGTCTTCATACTGGTGGGGATAGAACTGATCGAAAGGTTCCACTGGATGATCTACGTGTTCGGCGGGATACTCATCATCACCGGTTTCAAGATGGCGTTCGGCGGGGAGGAAAAGATCGAGCCGGAGAAGAACCTGCTGGTGAGAGTGGTCCGGCGGTTTGTCCCCATCACCAAAAGGGTGCGGGACGACAGGTTTTTCATCAAAAAGGGGGGAATCCTTGCGGCCACCCCCCTCTTCCTCACCCTGCTGGTGGTGGAGTCCTCCGACGTCATCTTCGCCGTGGACTCCATTCCGGCGGTGCTGGCCGTAACCAGAGACCCGTTTATCGTCTATACGTCCAACGTCTTCGCCATCATGGGCTTACGGTCCCTCTACTACCTGTTGGCCAACGTCATGGAGATGTTCGTCTACCTGAAGCTGGGGGTATCATTCATCCTCGCCTACGTCGGCGCGAAAATGCTCCTGACCGACGTATACCACATCCCCATCTACTTCTCCCTCGGTGTCATCATCGGGGTCCTGGCCATATCGGTCGTCACGTCGGTCACCATCGCACCAAGAAGGGAAAAACACGGGCACACCCCCTGAACATGCCTCACTCCTCTCTTGCAGTTTCCGGTTCCATGCCGCTCCCTGGAAACATCTCTTCCCGGTAAAGATCGAAGAGGGCGATGAACAGCGCCAGGACCATCGGCCCCATCACGACACCGAGGAGGCCGAAGGAGACCACCCCTCCGAGAACCCCCAGGGCGATGATGATGACCGGTATTTTTGACCTGCCGCTGATGAAAATCGGGCGGATCACGTTGTCGATGGAACCCACCGCGACAACCCCCCAGACGATGAGCCCCACCCCCTTGAGGACCTCCCCCTGCAGCAACAGGTAGACCGCTCCGGGAAGCCAGACGAGGGCGGTTCCCACGACCGGAATGAGCGCACAGATGGCCATGAGCGCCCCGAACAGGACCGGCGAGTGAAGGCCGGCAACCCAGAAGCCTATCCCTCCTAAAACTCCCTGCACGAGGCACGTCATGAAAATCCCGAAAATGACCGCCGAAATCACCCGTTGTACAGTGCCGGCGAGGTGGGTCTTGTGGGCTTCGCTCAAGGGGATCACCGACCAGAACTGCCGCAGGATGCGCTCACCGTCACGGTAGACGAAAAAGAGGGTGATCAGCATGAGGAGAAGCTTGATGGCGAAGACGAAAAAGTTCCTGACTATGCCCGTTGCATATTCGAGCACCATGGAGGCGAATTTTTTCAGGGCCGGGATCAAGGTCCCCTGCAAGTCTATCCCGAGCGGCTCGATGAACGGCCCCAGACGTTCCACCCAGGGCGCGATGAAGGGGTGATGACGGAGATTTTCCAGAAAAGCGTCGCCGCCGCCGGCGGCCGCCTCCTCCAGGTACCGGTATGCCGCTGTCGCTTCCTGGACTAGGGAGAATGCCAGACCTACGACGGGGAGGATCATCGTCAAAACAACCATAGGGGTCATGATGCCGCTCGCCAGAAGGTCACGGCCATGAAAGCGCTTGTGCAGCCTCTTGTAGAGGGGAAAGGTGAGAACCCCGATCACAGCCGCCCAGCCGATGGGCTCGAAAAACGGGGCAAGAATCGTATAGACGAGATAGAGAACAAAGAGCACAAAGGAAAACGCCATGAGGGCGAAAAAAACTTTCCGATCCACATACCCTCCTGTCCGGAAAACGCGTTACGCGTAACCGCCCTACTCACTCCTTGGGAGCGCCCGAGATCCTGACCTTGACGATGGCGGTCTTCGTCACCTCTTCACAGGTGAAGATGAAGTCTTTCCACTCCAGCCGCTCCCCTTTTTCCGGAAACCTCCCCAACTGGTCCAGAATCAGCCCCGCCAGGGTGTCGTAGGGGATATCCTCCGCCAGCTTTATGCCGAGCAGATCCTCCAGGTCGTTGATGGAGATCAGGGCATCCACGATCAGACTTCCGTCGGCAAGGCGCTGCACGCGGCGGGGCTCGCCGATGTCGTGTTCGTCCTCGATCTCCCCCACCAGTTCCTCCAGCAGGTCCTCGGTGGTTACCAGACCGCTCAACCCCCCGTACTCGTCAACCACCAGCGCCATGTGGATTCTCTTGCGCTGCATCTCCTTCAAAAGATCGTTGACCCTCTTCCCCTCCGGCACATAGAAGGGGGGACGCACTATGCTGTTGATATCGAAAGCGGGGTCGGTCACCATCTTTCCCAGCAGGTCCTTGCTGTGTATGAACCCGACGATATTCTCACTGGACCCCCGGTAAACCGGATAGCGGGAGTACATGTTGTCCAGGACGTTTTGGAGCATCTCTTCCCGGGGAAGGTCCAGGTCGAAGGAGACCATTCGGGTGCGAGGCACCATCACCTCCCGGACGTAGGTATGGGTAAAATCAAAAATATTCCGGATATATTCCTGTTCGGTGGCTGTGAAGACCCCGGTTTCGCGCCCTTCTGCAACGATGTGCTGGATCTCTTCCTTGGTGATGAACGCTTCCTTCTCCTCCCCCTTCACCCCGAGCATGGCAAGAACGGTCTTGCTCGACAAGGTGAGAAAGGCTACCGCCACCGCCCCCACACGGGCCAGGAAGTCGATAGGCTTTGCCACCTGAAGGGCCATCCTGTCGGCGTAATGCAGGGCGAGAGCCTTGGGAACCAGTTCCCCCAGAATGAGCGAAAGGTATGAGATAAGGACGACTACAATCGCCAACGAGAGGGGAGCCGCGGCGGTTCTTATGAACTCGACGGGAGCCGCTTGCAATAGAGGTTGCAGATACTTCACCGACGTGGCGCCCCCGACAGCCGCCGCCATGGAGCCGACCACCGTTACCCCGATCTGGACCGTAGCCAGAAAGCGGTGCGGGTCGTCCTGCAACCTCTCCACAACCTTTGCCTTCCGGTTACCCGCGGCTACCAGTTGGGCGATTCTGCTCTTTCTGGCGGAGATGATCGCCAGTTCGGCGCCGGCAAAAAAGCCGTTGGCCAGAATGAGCACCAAAATTAACGATACTTCCTCCCATATGGATATCAATCAATTCCTCCATTGCAACAAAATCCCCGGATGGGTCATTTCCAATTTTCCATTAGATGGCGCGGTTGTCAACTATTTCTTCGTTCCCGAGGCGCCTGTTTTTGATCCCGGCGGCCCTGTCGCACCATCCCCCCCCTTGACAAGCACCATCCACGGTGCTACATTTGGTTATCATTTGACAACCCGTACAGAGGAACCATGGAAAAACTTACCCCACGCCAGCAGAAAGTCCTCGATTTCATCACCTCCCACCTGGAGAGCCGCGGCTACCCCCCAACCCTGCGGGAAATCGCCGGACACCTCAAGATCAGCGGCACCATGGGGGTGATGAAGCACCTGCACGCCCTGGAGCGGAAGGGATTCATCCGCAAGCACTCCGGCAGTTCCCGGGGAATAGCGGTGGTCGGCGCAGCAGCGGTGGCATCGCTCCCCATCGTGGGAGTGGTACGGGCCGGCGCGCCGCAGCTTGCCGTGGAGGATATCGAGGGATATTTCGCCGTTGACCGTTCCGTGATCAGGGGCGGCGGCTCCTTCTTCCTGCGGGTCAGGGGGGACTCCATGATCAACGCCTCCATCCTGAACGGAGACCTGGCCCTCATACGCCCCCAGGCCACCGCGGAAAACCGGGATATCGTCGTTGCCATGACGGGGGGGGAGGCCACCCTGAAACGGTTCTACCGGGAAAGGGGCCACATCCGCCTTCAACCCGAAAACCCCAACATGGAACCGATCATCATCCGACAAGGGGATGACGAGGTGGTCATCGTGGGGAAGGTGGTGGGGATCTACCGCTCCCTGGAATAACTTAGTGAAGAGTGAAGAGTGAATGACTGGGGCACCATGATTCACCGTGTAAAGGGACAGATACGGGTCGCCGCCATCTTCGGCCCCGGCAATAAAATCCGGCCGGTCTGGTTCGACCGGCAAGGGCGCAAACACACGGTCACGGAGGTTACCTACACCTGGCAGGAGCGGCAGGGAGATGCAACCATCTTCCACTTCGCCGTAACCGACGGGGCCGATCTCTACGAGCTTTTCTACAATACCGCCAGCCAGATCTGGGCGCTGACGGCCGTGGATGGAGAAGGGTAAGCATATTGCTGGCTGCGCGATTGCCCCTTGACGAAACAGCCATATCAACTATAATGACCATAATGGTTATAATAACAGTCAAGAGGTAAAGAAATGCTGAAAAAGGTATCGGCCATAAAGGTCCGCCAGAACCTTGGCGAGGTGATGAACGAGGTGGCCCTGAAGTCCGACGAGTACATCGTGGAGCGAGCCGGCAAGCCCCTGGTTGCGATCATCCCCATTGAAAAGTACCTGAGCATGAAAAGGGAGCGGGACGAGTTTTTCCGCATGTACGAAGCATTGCAGACAGGAGCAGCGGGAGGCGACGAGGAAAGTATCGACCGGGATATCAAGGAAGCGGTCAAAGCAGCCAGGCGCTAGCTGATGGTACGGATCGTCCTCGACGCCAATCAGTTCGTTAGCGCCCTGCTGAAACCAGGCTCAAATCCCCATGCTATCATGCAGCTTGTCCGGGAGGAGAACGTTGTGCTTCTCGTATCCGAGGCGATTTGCGACGAAATCCTGCGCGTCCTCACCTACCCGAAGATCCGGAAACGTCTCAACAGGTCGGAAGAATACCTGGCCGATTTTGTCCAAAAACTCAGGTCTGTAGCAATCGTCACTCCCGGCGCGGTAACACTCGATCCCCTTTCGTCAGACCCCGACAATACCAAGTACCTTGCCTGTGCGGTGGAGGGGAAAGCTGATTTTATCATTTCCGGTGACCATCACCTCAAGGAGTTGAAGTCATTCCGGGGGATCAGAATCGTCGATCCCGCCGCGTTTCTTGCGGTGATGGAGGAAAACTCTCTCAACCCTTCCCGAGCAGGCCGGGCAGGAACTGACTGATTTTTATCAACGAGTATGTGGGACTGGAAATGAAGTTGCCCCGGTTTTTCTTCCGGTTGGAAAGGAGCAAAGACAATGGAAGCCATACGAAAAGTGTATAAACAGTTGCCGGATGTATTAAAAATGCCGAAGGAATTGCAGCATCGCCGGGTAGAGGTCATCCTGCTCCCTCTCGATGAGGAGGCCCCGCCCCCCCGCGCTGTCAAGGCAACCGCTTCAAAGCTTGCGCGTTTTGCCGGTGCATGGGTCGGGGAGCCGGTAGTGCGGGAAGAACAGGGGGAATATGAAACCCGTGAGGAATTCAAATGATCTTTCTCCCTGACACGAATGCATGGATTCGTTTCCTGAACCCTGGCGAGAACCGGGTTAAAGAACATTTTCTGACTGTAGATCCTGTAACAATGCGATTCTGTTCGGTTGTAAAGGCCGAATTGTACTATGGAGCCTTGAAGAGCAGCCGGTCTGAGGAAAACCTGGCGCTTATGGAGGATCTGTTTGCCAACTTCGAGTCACTCCCCTTTGACGATGATGCAGCAAGAAAATATGGCGAAATACGCGCGACACTTTCCCGGCAGGGAACGCCAATAGGACCAAACGACTTGATGATCGCGTCCATTGCGGCAGTACACGGGGCGGTTGTGGTGACACACAACTCAAGAGAGTTTTCGCGAGTGGATGGCTTGAAGATCGAGGATTGGGAAACGTAGCCCAAGGAATCACCTGATTGGGATCAATTGTCGGGAAAATCCAAATTCAAGGTCAGACCCCCGCCGGTTTTTTGACCCCCGCCGGTTTTTTTAGGTCAGACCCCCGCCGGTTTTTTTTCAACAGGCCGGTGGAGTACCTGGCCAATTCGAAAGGCTCAGGGCTGTCGCCATCATCACCCCCGGCACGCTCCCTCTCGATCCCTTGTCAGCAGACGCCGATGACACCAAATATCTTGTCTGTGCGCTTGAAGGAAACGCCGATTACATCGTCTCTGGTGACCATCACCTCAAGGACCTGAAGTCGTTTCAGGGAATCAGGATCGTCGATCCGGCCACGTTCATTGCAATGATGAAGGAAAATCTTGTCGAATCGACGGACAGAGGTAGGCGTTAGGGTGGGGAAAGGCCGATCTTAGTGGGAAGTTGCAGGGATGAGGCGGGATGCGGTACCGATAATGAAAGGTACGGAGGCAAAGAGATGATAGGCAAAGACCAGGCATTAGAGGTGCTGTGCAGCTTAAAGGACGAATTCTCGGAGCGCTACGGCATCACCGCTCTCGGAATTTTCGGCTCGGTGGCCCGTGGTGAGGCGAGAGAGGCGAGCGACGTGGATGTGGTTGTGAAAATGCGGGAACCCAACCTGTTTATTCTCGTGCATGTCAAGGAGGAGCTGGAAGAGGCGCTGCATGAGCACGTGGACATCGTCCATTACCGGGAGCGGATGAACGCATTTCTTAAACGTCGCATTGACCAGGAGGCCGTCTATGTATGACGTCGAGCTGGTTCTCGAAGTCCAGGGAGAACGTGGGATGCTGCGCCAGCCGGTGATCGCCGCGAGGCTTCAGAACCGGTTTTTTGGGGGTCTCTCCGGCGAAGGGGGGAGCGCGGGTGAGCGGGCGAAGGCGGGCGGTTGATTGGATAGTGAACTCCCTGGAGAAAAGAGGTCAAATCCGGCATTGCTTTAACGACACATGTGAGCTAGAGTAACAATATTTCTGTTTATTCGTGCAGTTGCGAGGTGTGGCATGAAAACGGCAAACCCTACCATTCTTGATCTCTCAACCCTTCCCGAGCAGGCCAGGCAGGAACTGACCGATTTTTATCAGTTCCTCAAGAAAAAGTATCGCCCTTCCAAAACCGGGCAAAGAGCCGCTGCTGCAATCCCTCCCCAGGAGCTTGCCGATGTCGGATTCGTAGGAATGTGGAAAGACAGAACAGATATGAAAGATGCCGCCGGTTGGGTTCGGGAGCAAAGGGCATCTGTCTGGAGCAGGCATGAATGACAATTTCCTGCTGGATACCGACATCCTGGTAAATGTCGGGCGCGGAGATGCCGCCGCAATAGCCCAACTTAGCGACATAATGACCGTTGAACGAGTCCATGTCAGTGCCGTGACCGAAATGGAGCTGATCGTCGGTTGCCGCAACAAGTCGGAATTGCGAAACCTCGCGAAACTCCTGGAGAGATTTGTCGTCGTTCCACTTACACCGGAAATCACCACCACCTCGATAACGTTGCTGAAAACCTACCGGCTGAGTCATGGTCTCCTGATTGCCGACGCCCTGATTGCAGCGTCAGCCCTGGTCACTGATCGAGTCCTTCTTAGCGGCAATGCAAAGCATTTTCGATGATAAAGGGCTTACAATTCCGTTCCGCCTGAAGTTCATCCATTCCCTGTAACGAAAAATATGCGGGCAAACGAGGCAATCACTCCGGTGAAGATGGTTGATGGGCGGGGTTGAGCGGGAGAAGGGGGGG
>WSYB01000018.1:0-117384 GCA_009773645.1 Geobacteraceae bacterium | reverse complement strand
GGAAGGGGGACTGGAAACCAAATGATTTCAGAATGTTAAAAACTGATACTCCATTGAGGATAAATTCCTTTAGCTTTAGCGAATATCTCATTCAACTTCAGTTCCATACATACACCAGTCAAGGTATTTACGAAAATAAACCGGTACTTGTCGCCGAGATTTTGAGCTACTAATAGTTCTGCCGTAGTCAGTCCAAAGAAATATCCGGAAAAGCTGCTATCTATGTTTTCCTTGCTTGTTGATTTTACTTCTATCAAAGTTATGCAATCGATATTATGGATCACTGATTCAATATCATTCAAATCAAAGTTCTTTTCCAGCCTGACTGCATCAAAGGCATTCCCGTAGATTACCTTGTTTTTGCTTGCATAAGCCATGAGCAAATTTCTTTTTTCCTTTTTGGTAGGAATGCGAACGAGAGGGTCAGTGCTGGCAAGTAATTCTGCGGCAACTTTGGCTGTTTGTTGGCTGCTCATGTTGAAAACCGTCCTGGTCAATTTGACTGCTGATTTTCTTTGCCCGGGGTTTCACGTTTACTGATGAGTTCTGATGCCGACACTCCGAGTGCTGCGGCCAGCATTTCCAAGGTGCTTAAAGTCACGTTTCGTTCGCACCGCTCCACAGAACCGATATAGGTCCGATGAAGGCCGCATTTCACGGCCAAATCATCCTGAGAAAGATTCTGGCTGCGTCTCAAACTGCGGAGGTTCTCGGCAAGAATGGTTCTAATGTTTTCGCTGGCGGTTCTCATGGCTTGCACATCATACCGAAATGGTGTATTCCTGTCTGCAGACTATAAGTAGCATTCCATAATGACAGGTGAAAATATGGATCGATGTGGGAATCAATTGGACGCAGCAGCGATTACAGTTGCGGATGGTGTGACGATACGCCTGACAGATTATGCGCATCGCCAACTCATCAAGAGGGTTCTTGAGGAATTCATCCCGCACTTCGCCCCTGGAGGGACTGTTCTTTACATAGGCGATGCCGGGGAGAATTGTAAATACTTTGACGAAGCAGGACTTGCCGCCCTCAACGTAAAGGTTGACACGCATCTAAAAATCCCGGCTGTCATCATTTATTATCCGACTAAGAACTGGATTTTCCTTATCGATACGGTTGCGGGCAACGGCCCGATAAAAGCCAGACGGCGCTCTGAGCTGGCAAAACTCTTCGCCTCCTCCACCGCCGGACGAATCTACATCTCAGTATTCCCCGATCGTGCGGATTTTGCCCGTTATAGTACAAAAATTTCCTGGAACACAGATGTCTGGATCGCGGATTCACCGACACACATGGTTCATTACCGCTGAGATACTTCACGGAAAATATTTACGAGAAAAAGGAAGTAGAATCATGCCCAAACCCGGCCGTAACGACCAATGCCCGTGCGGAAGCGGGCGCAAGTACAAGCGCTGTTGCCTGGAGAAAGAAGCGGAGTGGAGCCGTGAGGCACTGCCGCCGGGACGGTGCCGTTTCGAGCCGGGGAGCTACGGCGGGCCGGGCCGCGGCTACATGCCTTCCATCATGTGCTGTCAGGAGCATGGTCCGGAGTCGTGGAAAGAGGATTACTGTCTCGTGAGGCCGGACGCCATGTTCGATGACGAAGACGCGGCAACGGAGATGGCCAGACAGAGCCTGGACACAGCCCGTGACCGGCAGACCGAGGGGGGTGGCCCGAAAGAATTTGCCCTCTCCCTGCGGCATGAAGGGTACAAGAAGATTTCCGATTTCCGGGTCGTGCCTGAGGGCGGGCAGGGGACGCGTTATGATGACTGACGTGCGTACTGGGCCGAATCGCGGCAAAAAAACCGCCTGGAACATGAACAAGAAACGGAGTATGGGCCATGCGTGACATCAGGGAAAGCGACTGGAAACATTACCGGAACCTGCACCCGATTCTTCTGGATCGCTATTGTCAACAGGTCTTGCAGGAAGTCGGCGGCATCTGCTCGAAAGCTGGGAAAAGCAGTCATCAGCGCTATCTGGACCTTTATAAAACGATTGAGCGGCGTGACCATGAGATGGGGCAACTCTTTGACAACCCCAAACGTTCCAATGCACTCTTCCAGATCATGGCCATCAACTCCCGCGGCCTGTTCACAACGGAGGAATTTTCTCAGTTCAGCCAGGACCTCCAGGAAATTGTCGCACGCTTCCGGGGTTAATATCGGAGCGTAGGCATCTCGCCTGTCATGGCGGCTGTGCTGTGCCGCCATGACAGGCAGGATTCCTATCCTCCTGGTTATCCAATACGCTTTTCTGGAACAACAGTCTAAGAGTCGCCATGACCCGCACCATCCTCCACATCGACATGAACGCCTTCTTCGCTTCGGTGGAACAGCAGGCGAATCCCGCGCTGCGCGGGAAGCCCATCGCCGTCATCGGGAGCGCCACTAGAACGGTGATTCTGACCGCTTCTTACGAAGCACGCGCCTTCGGTGTCAGGACCGGCATGATGGTCCATGAGGCAAAGCAGGCCTGCCCGGAACTGGTCCTGGCCCCGGCCGACAACCGCAAGTACACTCACACCTCCCGCCTGATCATGGCGATGCTGCGGGAATTCACCCCCCTGGTGGAGCCCTTCTCCATCGACGAGGCGTTCCTCGATGTTACCGGCAGCATCGGTCTCTTCGGTTCCCCCTCCCGGATCGCGTACCTCATTAAGGCGCAGATCAGGCACCGTTTCGGCCTCACCTGCTCCATCGGCATCGCCCCCAACAAGCTCCTGGCAAAACTGGCGTCGGAGATGCAAAAGCCGGATGGCCTCACCGTCATCAGGCCGGAGGAAGTGTCCCGCATCCTTGATGCCGTGCCGATCAGGGACCTCTGCGGGATCGGGAAGAAGACGGAGAGGCAGCTCGCCCTGTACGGGATAAGGACTTGCGGAGACCTGGGGCGCTTCCCGGTGGGAGTCCTTACCAGGCGCTTCGGCGTAGTGGGGGAACGGCTCCACCGGATGGGGGTGGGGATCGACGACTCACCGGTCATTCCGGAGGAAGAGGCGGCGGAGGTGAAATCGGTGGGGCACAGCATGACCCTGGAGCGGGATGTGGAAAAACGGGAGGATATCCTCCGCTATCTCCTGCAACTCTCCGAGATGGTCGGCCGGAGGGCGAGAAAGTACGTCGTCCAGGGGAAGACCGTCACCCTGACCGTCCGCTACGCCGATTTCACCACCATAAGCCGTCAGGCGGCCCATACCGGTTACACCAACCTGAGCGACGAGATATACGGGGCGGCAGTGGAAATCCTGGACGGCATCACTCTTCTGCAGCCGGTCCGCCTCCTGGGCGTCCGGATCACCAACCTGCGCCACTACGGAGAGCAACTCCCCCTCTTTGTAGAAGATCGGAAAAAAGCACTCGCCACAGCGGCAATGGACAGCGTGAACAACCGCTACGGCAATTTTACGGTTACCTATGGAAGCCTTTTGAAAGAAGATGCGGGAGCGGGGGTGATCTCCCCGGCCTGGCGGCCTGAGGGGGTGCGGTGTGTTGAGGTGAAATAGATCGGGTTAAGGGCCTGATCGGGTTTCTCCGCTTATCCGGCGGCGGTTTTCCACGAATTCATAAAATCTCCAGACGATATATCCGCATGCCACCCCCACCACTCCGCCGGCCGCGACATCCAGCGGATAATGGGCGCCCACGTAGACCCTGGAGAATGCCACCAGGACGGCGAAGAGGAAGAGGGGGCACTTCCAGCGCCAGCTCCGACCGTAGCTCAGGGTGAAGGCGGTCACGAAGGAGAAGATCGCATGCCCCGAAGGGAGGGAAAAAGAGCTGCTCATCCTCCCGATCACCCTGACGCTCTCCGCTCCAATGGCCAGGGGGGGGCGCGGCACACGGAAGAAACCCTTCAGGAGGTCCTCGACGCCAATGGCGAAAAAGGTGGCGACAGTGTAAACGACCAGATATCGGCCGGGCATGACCCTTTTATTCACGAGCCGGACGAGGGCCAGGATAAGGAAGTATAGGTAGCAGATCCGGGGTCCTCCCAGCAGGGTGAACACCGGCATTATGTGATCCAGAAACGGCAGACCCGCGTGGTTCATCAGCATGAACAGCTTGTGGTTGACGCTCTCTCTGCCGTAAAAAGTTTCGTACAGTTGCGCCCCCATCAGTATACCCCCCGACCGCTGCGCCCCCTTCCGCCGCCCAACACAAGGATGAGCGCGATGCCGGCAAGAAAGCCGCCGATATGGGCGAAATAGGCGACACCGCCGCCGTGCCCCATCTCCCCTCCCCCCAGCCAGGTGGCGTTGATGAACTGGATAAGTGCCCACCAGCCGATGATGATGTAGGCCGGCAGCTCGATGGTGGTGAAAAAGATAAATATCGGCACCAGGGTGAGTATCCTTGCCTGGGGGAAAAGGATCAGGTAAGCCCCCATCACCCCTGCCACCGCGCCGCTCGCCCCGACCATCGGTATGGTGGATGATGGATCGCTTATAATCTGCGCGGCCGCCGCCACTGCGCCGCAGGTAAAATAGAAGACGGGAAAACGCAATCGCCCCAGCGTGTCCTCGATATTGTTGCCGAATATCCACAGGTAGAGCATGTTAGAACCGACGTGCAGCCAGTTGCCGTGGAGGAACATGGAGGTGAATACCGTTACCCACTGTGAGGGAAAATGGCCGATCACCTCTGCCGGGACAAGGGCGAACAGCTTTGTCAGCCCCCCGACAAACTGGGTCGTCACCATTCCCCCCGACCGTGTCTGAACCAGCACCTGCTCGTAGTGGCCGGTCAAACGGTCCTGAATAAACACCGCCAGGTTGATGACGATCAACAAGACGCTGAGCAGCGGGAAGCGACGGGTAGGATTGTAATCTTTGAGCGGGATCACCCGGTCTGTGTAACACTTTTATCCATTAAAGTAAACATCCACAAATAAAAGGGCCGGCGAAATTCACCGGCCCTTCGTAAACCGTGAGTGCAATTGAGCAGGCAGCCCGCTTATTCCTGCTCCGGCGACTCTCCGTCATTGGTCCTGCCGGGCGCTATCCTGAGGCAGCCGGGCGGGAACTTGAAACTCCCGTCCAGATATTTCCATAATTCATCGGGCTCTTCTTCCCAATAACCCGCCTCGGCGAGGTGTCCCTCTATAACCGCCGTCAGGTTGCCGGGCGAAGCTTTTTTGCCTTTTCTGTAATCGTCCAGATACACCACTTTGTTTGTCTTCATTTTCTCCTCCACCTCACATAAGCCAGCGACAAAACGTCGGTGCGCCGTGTAATGCCCTCTGTGGTTTAAATCCGTGAAAATCCGTATAAATCAGATTTGATCCGTGTTCAAAATGCTTTTTCAATAACAGATTATCGGCGGCTTCCGGCAATTCTTGATATATTTTATTAATTTGAACCTGTAAACGGCAATTGGACACGGATTAACACGGATATAGACGGATTATTCTACGACCGGATTTTCATCATGTAACGCTGCATGCAATGGGAGCCGCTAACACATTTTAAGGTTGACTTCACCTATTCAACGTTTACAATAAGGTTTATTAAACGGAAGCACGTCGGTCGCTGGTGGGCCGCCCGGTCTTCAAAACCGGTGGGGGGGATGAGAAATCTCCCCGGTGGGTTCGATTCCCATGTGCTTCCGCCATAATTATAACAGGGACTTAGGCGATTGTATGCTTAAGGCCCGCAACGCGTCTCTGCAATTTCGTATGTATACTGAAGTCTAATCTAAATAAGGAGAATAAATTTATGAAAAAGATCCTATTCCCATTGCTATTGACCTTTGTATTTGCTGTCCCAGCTTTTTCACAAATGATGGATAAACCCATGAAAGACTGCAATGAATGCAATCTACTGAAGACGGGAATGAATCACATGAACAGAATGGGAGACATGATGGGAATGTGTCTCGCAAATGCTGACAAGATAGGGCTTACCGATGAACAAGTGCAGAAAATAACACCTATTCATAGAGAGATGCAAAAGAAGCAGGCACGATTCAAAGCTGATCTAAAGATTGCAGAGATAGAACAGATGGAGATCATGGAAGTGAAAGATTTTGATATTGATAAGGCAAGCTCAGGAGTCAAGAAAATTGCCGACATAAAAACAGTTCACCACCTAGATATGCTAAAATCTATGAAGGAAGTGCGGTCTGTTTTAACGGACGAACAATTTAATAAAATGAAGAAGATGATGCACACGAAGGAGGGTTTAGAAAAGCCGGCAAAAGCTAAGAAGCACAAACGTTAAAACCAGAGGTAAGGGCTGCTAAGATTAAGTAAGTCTACACCTGCCCTTACCCACATAATAGAAAGCCACTCATCTATGGGTGGCTTTTTTTACTACATGTAAGTTAATAATGCGACTTGAAAGCATGTCATTTTGTTATTCTTTGTAAAATGCCTCGTTGATAGTTTTTGTTACTGCCTTCGCAGCCGCCCTCAATTCGTGACAGCTGTTACGGCTCACTGCTGAATCCAGACAAGCTTTGGCGTTAGCAGGTATTTGGCCTCCCTTTACTACTAGGTCAACACCGTCACCTTTCGTGATATGCAGTGATCCAGAATAATCAACCTTAAAATCATCTTTATATTCGCATCTCATATATCTCACCTCTTTTCTCGCTATTATTATAGCACGCCTGTAATTGAAAATCAATATCACCAAGGGCGGTGTAAGTTTATTCTGAGCCTTAACAGCCGCCAGCAAAAACCACCAGACATTCCCGGTCACAAATCCGCAAGCAGAGCACCGAAGATCATCCCGAACAAAACGGCGGGCTTTTAATGGCAGGGCAAAGGGGTGCAAATTCCGCGACAGCCTGTTAAAGGTTGAGCAGAATTTTTGCCGGGGAAAACTCTTCCCGTAGTAGCCGGACGCTTGTCATTTCCCCCCTTTGCGGGAATCTGTTGAATCCTTGCCATACGGAGAGACCTGTGCCTGTCAAGCGCTGCCGGATTTTGGATATCCTGATAGCCTGCCGGGAGTGCTTTGACACCCCTTTTTCGCGCAGTGACGCGACAAAATTCTTATTTTAACTGTTATATTAAGTGGTTACATATTTGGCATGGATACTGTAATTATACAGTATTGTGCCGCAATGTGCCTGGATAAACAGAATCGTGAAAAGCCATGAACATTGATTCCATTTTCATAATTGCCGAGCAGGAAAACCACAATTTTTACCGGGCCATCCCCCTGAGGGAACAGCGCGTAGAATTACACCCCCTCGACTGTTCCGCCCACCCCATTCATCGGGGAGATCCCGTTCTCTTTCTCATCGACTGCGGCTTCGACGAGAGGAGAGGTCTGGCTCTCCTCCACGAATGCAAGACGAATCGACCGGACATCCCTGTTATCCTCATCACCGACGCCGGCTCGGAAGATACAGCCGTCAGGGCTTTCCGGCTGGGGGCGCGGGACTACTTCAGAAAGCCGGTCGACCTGTTCGCACTGAAGTGGGCGATCGAAAATGTGCTGATGATTAAGAGAACATCAAGCGAGAAGAGGGTCCCCCTCGGAACCGCCAATCCGGACGCCACGCCCCGGTGTTCCTTACCCGCTGCGAGCGAAATTCCGCAAAACCTGCTGCGGGTGATCACCTACGTCGAAAAGCATCTCGCCGAACAGCTCACCATCGACCATCTTGCCGGAGAGGCCGGTGTCAGCAGGTTCCATTTCTGCCGGATTTTCAAAAAGACCCTGAAGACTAGCCCGATGAGTTTTCTGGCGCTCATGAGGATAGAGAGGGCAAAGGCGCTCCTTCGGAATAATACCCCCGTCTCCACGGTTGCGCTCAAGGTCGGGTACAACGACCTGAGCAACTTCAGCCGTCAGTTCAGGAAATTTACCGGCATGACCCCCACCATCTACCGGGACTCCCTGAAACAGTGACGTCCTGTCGGGATTTTCAAGATAGAGCAAGATTTGCATAAAGAAAAGCAATCCTGTCCTAGAAACGCCCCCGTTTCCTGCTATTGTTTATGAAATTATTGGGATTATGATGAGATACCGTTGACATACATGTCCGCTTGGACAGCCAGTCAAACTGACGACGTAAAGGAGGTGAGAAAGAGGGGGAAAGTTCACGCAATAAGGTGACGGCAGTTAAAATATTTTGCGACAGGAGGCAAAGAACCATGAAAAGAAAAGGTATTATCCTGGGCGTACTGCTCACGGCGCTGAGCGCCGGAGACGGCTTCGCTTTTGTGCCGGGGGGAACGCTTGACCCCACGACGATCCCCATGTTTGCTGAGCCGCTGCCGGTTCCGTCGGTAATGCCGAAGAAGGGGACGATCGACGAGAAAATCGACTACTACGAGATCGCGGCACGCCAGTTCAGCCAGCAGGTCCTCCCCACGGGGATGCCGAAGACGAAGGTGTGGGGGTACGGCTCGCCGAGCAATCCGGCGACGTTCAGTTTCCCGGCAAGAACGATCGAAGCGAAGGCGGACAGACCTGTAAGGGTGAAGTGGATCAACGACCTGAAGGACGGCAGCGGCAAGTTCCTCCCCCATCTGCTGCCGGTAGACCAGACCCTGCACTGGGCTAACCCGCCCCAGGAGTGCATTGACGGCATGATAATGACGGACTGCCGCGGAAAGAGCCAGGAATACTATACCGGTCCCGTGCCGATCGTGACGCACCTGCACGGCGCCCATGTGAATCCCGAGAGCGACGGCTTTCCAGAGGCGTGGTATCTGCCGAACGCCAACAACATTCCGAAGGGGTATGCCACAAAGGGCTCCAATTTCCGTCAAATCAAGGGTGTGACGGTTCAGCCCGGTGCAGCGGTCTTCCAGTACCGCAACGACCAGCGGGCGACCACCCTCTGGTTCCACGACCACACGCTGGGCATGACCCGCTCGAACGTCTACACGGGACTCGCGGGATTCTACCTGATCCGCGGCGGAGACTCGGACCTCCCGGCGGGCACGCTCCCCAGCGGGAAATACGAGATCCCCCTTGCGATCATGGACAGGTCCTTCAACGCCGACGGCTCCCTCTTCTATGCTCCCAACCGGGCCTTCTTCGAGGGGCTCACCCCTGATCAGCTACAAATTCCCTTCATCCCCGACAATGCCGTCTACACCAACACCACGCTCCCGAGCGACGTGTCGCCCACCTGGAACCCCGAGTTCTTCGGCAACACCATGGTCGTCAACGGCAAGACTTGGCCCTTCCTGAACGTGGAGCAGCGGCGTTACCGTTTCCGCATCCTCAACGCCTCCGACACGCGGGTCCTGATCCTCACCTTCCCCCAGGGAACAAACGTCAGCTTCTGGCAGATCGGCAACGAAGGGGGTTTCGTGCCGAGCCCGGTACAATTGAATCAACTCCTCATCGCGGGAGCGGAGCGCGCGGACGTGATCATCGACTTCACCAGCGTCCCGGTGGGGACGAAGATCAACCTGCAGAACATCGGGCCCGATGAGCCCTTCGGCGGCGGTGTCCCGGGTGTCGACTTCGATTCCGCCGATCCGGCCACGACCGGCCAGGTAATGCAGTTCAGGGTGGTGAGCCGCGTCGGCTCCGACAGGACCACCCCTCCGGATCAGTTGACGCTTCCGCACATTGAACCGTTTGACCCCGTGACCAAAACTCGCAAACTTACCCTCAACGAGTTCGACTCCTCGACCGTCCTCGTAAGGACTCAAGACGGCAAGATCGTGCTGTCGCCCAAGTTTGACCCCACGAACCCGAGCACCTTCTTTTTCGGGCCGATCGTCTCCCAGCTCGGCACCCTGGGCAGTGACGGGTTCAGCATTGCCAATCAATGGATGGACAGGATCACCGAGAATCCGAACCTCGACTCGACCGAGGTCTGGGAGATATACAACTTCACGGCGGATGCCCATCCGATCCATGTGCACCAGGTGGCCTTCGAGGTGATCAACAGGCAGGATCTCCAGTTAGGTCCGGACGGGCTCTCCGCTCAGCCTGCACAGCTCGTTCCCGGCACGGAGAGAGGACCGGATGCACACGAGACGGGATTGAAGGACACGGTGCTCGTATATCCCGGAGGAGTGACGAGGATCAAGGCGCACTTCGACATACCGGGTCTCTACGTATGGCATTGCCATATCCTCTCCCACGAGGACAACGAGATGATGAGGCCTTTCTGCGTCGGTGCGACGCAAAATTGCAAACCGTGATGTAAGGGAGCGTTCACGCTCCCGATTATGCTCCTGAAAGTGAGAAGGGCCTGTGCCGAGCAGGCCCTTTTTATTGGCCGGGGGAAAGCGACCCTGTCAATTGGCTTTCATCGGTCCGGTACCGGAGTAAAAAATAGAGCAATATATGCCGCAAAAAAAGCAATATCGTCCTAGCAATCCACCCTTTGCCGTGTACCATTTAACCACCGCCGATTAAAGCAATAAAATTGAATCAGGTTAAATTTGAATAAACATGAAGGGACTTATGTCAGATTCGAGAAATTCGTGGCAATGGTACTGGATGCCGGCAACCGTCTTTTTGATCGGCTTGCTCTCAATCATTCTGCTCCTCTGGGTCAACCGGATCAGCGAGAGACTGCGCATTGATTCTGCTATTGTTGACGCGATCATGGATGTTCAGATACATACCGCAACGGCCCATCTCTGGTTGGAGCAGGCTATCGGCGGAGATACTGAAGTGGATGTCGAGAAGGTCATTGCCGGTCTGGATCAGGCGATTAATCTGGTTGACGTGACCCTCAACGGAGGGAAAGCCGAACACGATCGGATTTTGGAGCCACTCAAAGACCCGGAACTGCGCCTCCGCGCGGAAACGATTAAGTCTCTGTTGAAAAAGTTGAAAATGATCGGCCTGGTGCGTCTTCAGAACCCTGAAAAATCCGGAATCGGTTCGGGCATCGATCACCAGTTTGATCTGGTCTTCAAGGAAATTCACAGCAAGGCGAGAGAGCTGGAAGACATCATGGAAATAGACGAAGCGGGAAACGAGGAAACCTCCAGCCGCCTCTTCCTTGGCATCCTGCTCATCTGGGCTTTTATCGTGGCTGCGGCAACAGCGGGTCTCTGGAGCCGCGAGAGCGCGCGAAAAAGCGCCGAAGAAGAGCTGCTGAAGGCGAATGAACAATTGCTCTCCCAAACAGAAGAATTGACGGGGCACCGCGAGCACCTCACGGAGTTGGTCGAAAAACGCACTGCTGAATTGACGGCTGCGAACAAGCTTCTCCAGGCTGAAATCGCCGAGCGCAGGCAGACTGAGGAAACGCTGAAGGAGACGGAGAAGCAGATTCGACAGCTCTCTTTCAGGCTTATAAACGCCCAGGAAATCGAGAGAAAACGAATATCCATGGGACTTCATGATGAATTGGGACAAGCCCTGAATGTCACCAAGCTCCGGATACGGGTCATAGAGAAAGGGCTGAGGGAGGACCAACAGGCAATAAGGAAAGATTGTGAGGAACTGCTGGAGTACATGAATCACGTCATCGAAGATGTACGCAGGCTTTCCCTGGCCTTGAGCCCTACCGTCCTCGAAGACCTCGGCCTCACGTCCGCTCTTCGATGGCTTATCAGCAGTTTTTTGAAAATCCCGAACATGAAAATAACGTCCGATATCGCCGAGATCGACCATCATTTTCCTCGAAATCATTGGATTACCATCTACAGGGTTTTTCAGGAGGCCATCACAAATATCGGGAAGCATGCCCGGGCTGAAAATGTATCCGTCGTTATCCGGCGCCATGACGATAGGGTGACCTTCTCTGTCGAAGACGACGGGAAAGGTTTTGATCTGAAACAGGCATCGATGAAAGACGTTTCCGAAAAAGGGCTCGGTCTGACGACCATGACCGAACGAGTAAGGATGATGGGCGGAAATCTCGATCTATGGAGTCAGGAAGGGAAGGGGACCCGGATAACCTTCAGTATCCCCGTCGAGAAAGGAGGGGCATGACATGGACCGTTACCGGATCGTGCTTGCCGATGACCACGTTCTGATCAGACAAGGGTTGGGAGGGCTCATAAAAGGGGTTGCCGATCTGGAGGTTGTCGGGGAAGCCGGAGACGGCATCGAGCTCCTGGCGCTCTTAAAATCAGTGATCCCGCATATGGTCATTCTCGATATATCGATGCCGCATCTCCGCGGGATTGAAGCCGTCCGTGCAATAAAGGGGAACTATCCCGCTGTGAAGATACTGGTCCTGACCATGCACAGGGAATACGTGCAGCAGGCCCTGGCCGCGGGCGCCGACGGATATCTACTGAAAGAGGATGCGGACCGGGACCTCTTTTCCGCTATCGAGAATATCCGGCAGGGGAGAGTCTATCTATCTCCCCGCCTGGCGGGAGAGCTGTTGGGAAATCGGGCGCCTTCAGCCGAGCCGCTGTCGAACCGCGAAAAAGAGGTCTTGAAATTGATTGCCGAAGGAAAATCGAACAAGGAGATCGCAGAGACCCTCTTCATCAGCGCCCGCACCGTGGAGAGCCATCGTGCCTCCATCCTTGATAAATTGAAATCGAAGAATACCGCCGACCTTGTAAAATACGCCATTCAAAAAGGATACGTTTAACGCGTCTCAATAAAGTCCCTCCTCGTGAAAAAATCCAAAAATCCAATAAAAAGCATTCTACCCGCATAAAATCCGTATTTCTACGTATTGAACCCCATGAATTACGGGGATAAGCTTTTAAATAAGCTTTACATACTTTTGTACCGAGACAGATGAAATACGCAGACGGTTGTCTGCAGCGATAATCTTCCGAAAAGCCGACCCCTTTGCGAGAAGGGTTAGGAAAGCCACGGGTCTTCAGAAAATGAAGATGGCCGGGTTGCCGAAGAAGAAACTAACGGCATGCCCGGCCTTTTCATATTCAATGGCATGGAATGATTCCGGAGAGGAGGAAAACGGGACGCGAGCATCGATCAGACCAGGCCCGCCTACCCAGCAAGGAGGTGATCGGAATGGATGGCGGGCACTCGAACTGCCGTAAGGAATCTGAAGCTGGGAGGTGATAATTGATTGAAGGAGCTCAAAGTCGTAACAGGGAGTGGAAAAGTTATGAAAACGCAACAAGAAAGGAGGATTTCCATGAAGGCAATAAATTTAAAGAAACGTAACCGACTCACTATATGCATGACCCTCGCATTCGCGCTGACGATCATGATGATCGCCCTTGGGTTCTTACCCGCAAACGCTCAGGCGGGCGGCAATCCACACACTTATGTCCCCTCGATTGACCAGGAAGAGCTCGACCCGCTCTTGATCCCGAAGTATGCGCACGAGCTGGCCATCCCACGGGTGTTCGCGCCGACGGTCATCAGGGGCAAAAACGGCGAGGTTACCCGGCACGAGTACCACATATCTATGGACCGCATTTCCGCGCAGATGCTTCCCCCGCCCTTCCCGCCGACCACGGTGCATGGGTACTGCGGCAGGGTCAAGACGCCGGGACCGAAGACCGAGATAGTCTGTTCGTCCCCCGGGTCGGTTTTCGAGAACACCCGCGGCATTCCGAACCGTCTGACGTGGCAAAACCGCATACACGAGCCGCACTTCCTGCCGATAGATCCGGTCCTGCACTGGGCGAATCCGCTGGCGTTTGAGGCGCCTACACCTCCGTTCGCGCCCTTCCCGCCGGGCTACCCCGAAGCGCAGTTTCCCGTGCCGACTGTCGTCCATACTCACGGCCTGGTCGTCGCGCCCCAATTCGACGGCACGGCCGATGAGTGGTTTACGCCTTTCGGGCAGCGGGGTCCGAGCTTCGTGAGCAATGTCTACGACCAGCCCAATGAGCAGCCTTCCACGCAGCTTTTCTATCATAGTCACGAGATGGGCATCACCCGGGTCAACTTGTACGCGGGACTATCGGGACCAGCCTACTTCATCCGCGATCCCAACGATCCCCTTGACCGGCCCGATTCCCCGCTGCCGAAGGGAGAGTTCGAGATTGCGCTCGGCATCGCCGACAGGGCCTTCTTCGACGACGGGGAGCTGAATTTCCCGAGAGTGAGCAAGACCCCATTTCTTCCGTACTGGGATGCCGAGACCGAGTCGGACGTCGTAGTTGTCAACGGCAAGGCATGGCCGAACCTGAACGTCAAGCGGCAGCAATACCGCTTCCGGATCCTGGGCGCATCGAACGAGCGGGTCTGGACGTTCCAGTTCGAAAAAGGACTATTTACGAACAACTTCATTCCGTTCACGGTCATCGGGTCCGACGGTGGGTATCTGCCGGCGCCGATAGAAGTGGATAAGGTGACAGTGGGCATCCCCGAACGCGCCGACATCCTGGTTGATTTCTCCCAGTTCCCTGCCGGGACGCAGATCTTCATGAGGAACACCCATGTGATAATCGATCCTGATACCGGGTTGCCGGTCGTGCCCGATCCGGACACCGTGGGCCAGGTCATGCGCTTCACGGTTGTCGAGAGTGAGGCCGTTCCTCCTCCTTCGCTCGCCGCGATTGCGCCTCTGTTCCCCGCGAGGGCGGCGTTGCCCCTGGACGCGCCGACCCGGACAAAGGTCATGGTGCGTTTCAGGGACGACACCGACACCAATCGTCTGCGCTCGGTCGACGGCTTGAGCTTCACCTCGCCCCCCACCGAGCTTCCGCTGATCGGCTCGACCGAACAATGGGACATCGTACACACGGGCGATGTTGACACCGACGCTGACGCCGGCACCCACATGATTCACCTTCACCTGCTCGAGTACCAGGTCTTGAACAGGCAGGCATTCGACAATGAGAGGTACCTCAAGGATTGGCACCTCCTCAACGGTCACAGGCCCATGACCCGGCCGATCGTGCTCGATCCGACGCCGTACCTGACCGGACCCGTGCTTCCGCCGGAGCCGGTTGAAACAGGCTGGAAGGACATGGTTCGGGCCGACCCCGGATTCGTGACGCGAATCGTCGCGCGCTGGGCGCCGCAGGAGACCCCCACCGGTGGCGTCACGCCGGGCGAGAACCAGTACCCGATGGAAGTCGACTTCCCGAGCGAGACCGACACATTCACCGGGCCGGGCTACGTCTGGCACTGCCATCTCGTCGGGCATGAAGACCACGACATGATGCGCATGCAGCCTATGGTCAAGCTCTGGACACCGGGCGTGAGTTACCCGGTCGGCAGGGTCGTCGCGCTCGATAACATCGACTACCGGGTGCGCGTAGCGCACACCTCCCAGGCCTCCGAGCCGCCGACCGCACGCTTCGATCTCTGGGAGCGCGTCAACAACAACGACGGGACCTGGCAGCAGCAGATCATCTACGCGGTTGGCGACCGGGTGCTGCACGACGGGCAGCTCTTCGCGGCTCTTCACGTGCATCAGGCGCAGCCGGGACAGACGCCTCCAGCCCATCCTGAACTATGGGATGCGCTTCCGATGACGGCATGCGGGCAGCTCACCGAGTTCTGTCATGACCCTGCGCATGTTTTTCCAGGAACGGGAGCATTGGCAGCCCAGTTCCATGCGACTGGTCACGCCGGCAACGAGGCGGCGTGCCGCAACGTCCTGGCGAGAGCTCTCGCCGTCTGTCAACATGTACACCCTATGCCGTGCTCGGGCCTCTCTGAGAACCCGATCGCGATCAGCGTGCCGGACGGGACCAGCTTCAGATCGGACGGCGCCGACGCAAGCTACGAGACGACCTCGCAGCTCTTAAATATCACGGTGCATGGCGGTTTGCAGCACGGACGGAAGGTGACGGTCAACGGCAGGGAGCTGAAGTCCGGCAAGAACTACCCGCTGCCGCCTCAGCGCAACCACGGTTATTGCATCCAGACGTTCGGTGGAGCGGAGTTCACCGCCAAGTAAACAGCTCAGTACTTGAAGCATGAGGAGGGGCGGTTCTCGCCCCTCCTCATGCTTAAGGTCGGAGACGGGACCGATGAGGTCTTGAAGCGGACGAAGGAGGTAATTATGAAGAAGAGAATCGTGTTGGCAGCAGTTATGTCGTGTTTGATGTTTGCCTCGACAACCCCTCAGGTACTCGCGGATGAACATTCAAAGGAAGGGATAACCCATGTAAAGACCGCGATAAAGTATCTCCAGGAGGGGATAAAACATCTTGAGGCATCTCTTGAAGCTACAACGGATTCCCATGCAGAGAGAGCGCTTAAGCATGCGAAAAAGGCTCTTAAAGAGGCTAAGTGGTCGGTAGCGAGCGCCGAAAAAGTTAAATAATGTGAATAATATGCCGGACCGTAATTTATATTTACCCGAGGTTTGCAGCGATCATGAAACCTGAAGAACTTATTGATCATATTCTTGGGATAGCCCCTGCCTGGAAGGTAACCGGAGTTACTTTTTCAAGGGAATCAGATCGTCTCGACATTACTATCGATTTTCAACGTGGGGCAAGCCTTCCTTGCCCGGTCTGCGGAGCATCGGCTCCGGTTCATGACACGTCGGAGGAAGAGTGGCGAAACCTGAACTTCATCCAGTATGAAGCCTATCTTCACGTCAAGGTTCCCCACGTAAAATGTCCCAACGATGGTTGCGGCTTGAAGCAGGTGCAGGTCCCCTGGGCTCGTGCCGGCTCAGGCTTTACCCGAATAGACAAGAATGTCCCCCAGAATCCCCCAATAAAAAATGCATCCTGCGCATAAAATCCGTATTTCTACGGATTGAAACCATGAATTACGTGGATAAGCTTTACATACTTCTGTACCGAGACAGATGAAATACACAGACGGCGTCTGCAGCAATAATCTTCCGAAAAGCCTGCCCCTTTGCGAGAAGGGTCAGGAAAGCCACGGGTCTTCCGAAAATGAAGATGGCCGGGTTGCCGAAGAAGAAACTAACGGCATGCCCGGCCTTTTTTTGTTCGAAACTGCTCTATCCTGATGGGGTCGAAGGGCATCAGGACATAAAGCCGGACATCGCCGATTTTTGGAAGCCATTAACGAAAAAAGGGAGGTGAGCAAGCGCAGTGTTGTATTAGGACGTTGGACGGTACAAGCATAAAGACCGTTAAGAAAAAATTGGAGGGACATCATGAGAGTAAGCAATTTTAAGAAAGGAATGATCGCAAGAGGATTGGCACTGACCCTCTGCCTGGCCATGGCTGTGCCGTTGCCCGCCATGGCCGCGCCGGGAGACACAAGGACAACGCCGACCGTACCGGCGGAACTTCCGGTGGAAATCGAAACGGAACTCGGTCCGGGTTCCTTGAAACAAGCACCCCTGTGGAAAGAGACGGTGCAGCTCCTGGAGAATCCGTACGCCTATATCATTAATCCCGTCACAGGCAGATGGACCGCCAATATCGTGCGCCGTCCGGGCTTCGGCGTGACCATGCCGCCCCTCAACATCCATCCACTGGGCTTGAATTTCCTCACCGACCAACCGTTGCGCCTGCGCACCTCTGACGGGGAAATCAGTTGGGACCAACCGGGTCCCCTGTTTGATCCCGACCAGACCGTCGCCTCGCTTGACACTGACGGCAACGGCACCCCTAACCTCCTGCGCACCCGTATCGGGGCGCTGGTGGCCTCTGAAGATGCAATCCTGGACGCTCTCGATCTGGCGCGTCTGGAAAACCTGACGGGTGTAATCCCGCTGTGCGATACATGCGGTTACCTCATCGTCCACAATCCGAACCAAGATTCGAGGATCCCCCCGAACGGTACGGTCGTGGCGGTACCGGCCTTCGTCAACGGGCAACTTCACGAGCTCAACGGCACCTCTACCACCTCAACCACCCCTATTACCGTGCCGCTCGAAACGCCTATCAATGAGATCGATTTCCTTCGCCCCTCAACCGATGTCGCCGGTGTTACTGCCCCGCTGCGTCCCTATATAGGCAGGCTCGGGGCGGAAGCCCTGGGCAAGGCCCTGTTCTGGGACATGCAGGTGGGTAGCGACGGCGTCCAGTCCTGCGGCACGTGCCACTTCAACGCCGGCGCCGATAACCGGACCAAGAACCAGCTCAACCCCAACCACCTGGGCGGGGATCTCTCTCTGCAGTTGTTCGGCAATCGCGCCGTGCCGCCGGTGAACCCTCAGAACCCCAACCAGGACGTGCTGGCCAGCGACTTTCCGTTCCACAAGCTGCTTAACCCCGACATCCCCGGCGAGCCGCTGCTCAATCCCGGCAACGTGGTGAGCGACGCCAACGACGTCATGTCCTCCATGGGGGTAAGGTTCCGCCAATTCGTCGACATACGCACACCCGGCGGCGCGTCATTCGGTCTCCCCACCCAAGGGGTAAGACCTTTGCTCTCGGATATCGGCACCGCGGTGGCCGACCCGATTCCGGTCTTCCAGGGGCTTAGGAGGGTGGAGCCCCGCAACACTCCGACGATGCACGCCGCGGCGTTCAACTTCGACAATTTCTGGGACGGCCGGGCCCGCTTCCACTTCAACGGCGGCAGCGTGTTCGGCGCCTCCGACCCCTTTTCCCACATCTTCATGACCGTCGGCAACACAATCGAGGGCGCCACCAACGGCCATATCCGGCCCGATCTCATTGCGGCCGGCGATCCCAAAGCGGCCCAGCCTGTCAGGATCAAGTTCTCCAGCCTGGCTTCCCAGGCGGTGGGGCCGCCGCTTAGCGACTTCGAAATGTCGTTCGCCGGCCGCAACTGGCCTAAGATCGGCAAGAAACTGCTCCAGAACGGCGTGACGCCCCTGGCCAACCAGTTGGTGGCGACCACTGACAGCCGGCTCGGTCCCTTCTCCAACCAGGGGGGTTCGGTTTGCGGTGCGCTGGGGAGAGCAACGGCAGCCAACAAGCCGGGGTTGTGCGTGAGTTACAACGAGCTGGTCGAGGTGGCCTTCAAGCGCGAATTCTGGAACACCGCGGGTAGCCATCTCAACGGCGCGCCGTCGGCGGCCGACCCGTTCGATGGGTACGTGCTCACCGTTGCCGGCGGTCCAGCTGTTGCGGGCAATACCAACCAGTTCCGGCAGCGTGAGGCAAACTTCAGCCTCTTCTTCGGGTTGGCCGTGCAGATGTATGAGCAGCTCCTGATCCCCGATGACACGCCGTTCGACCGCTTCATGGACGCCAATCCGCTGGCAGCCAACGGCGTCGCGCAGCCGGGAGAACAGGGCACTCTGCCCCCTTCCACCATCCGTCAGCTCGTCACAGGGTCCCCGAGTGGCAATCTCACCATGCCCCCCGGATTCGGCCCTGATGAACTGTTCGGGTTTGACATCTTCGCGGGCGCCAACCTGACGGCCGTCCTGCCTCCCGGCTCGGCAAGAAACCCGGCCGGCGTGGGCTCGAATCCCTTCCTCAGGACCGGCCGCTGCATGCTCTGCCACATCGGGCCCGAGCAGACCGACCACAGCGTCAATATCTCCCATGGGCTGCTCAAGGGTGGAGCGGAATACGAACTGCCGATCCCGCCGACGTCTCCTGAGCCCGCCGGCCCGTTCTCCGTCGTTGCAGGTCTGATCCTGGCGGAGGAACTCGCGGAAACCGCCCAGGACGTGATCGAAGTCGAACCCCGCGACATGGGGATGGTGGATGACCCGGCCACCCCGTGGGATGAGCGGAAGATCGCGGTTCCCAGCGCCTTTGCCTTTGGGGACCAGGGAATCTATAACATCGGGCTCCGACCCGTAACTGACGACCTCGGCCGGGGCGGCAACGACCCCTTCGGCTGGCCGCTCCAGATGGGAAGCCTGGCCCTTATGAACATCGCGGGTAACAACGGTGCGCCGTGTGTCCAGGGTGCTACGTGCTTCCAGCCCGGTGATGCCCCTGCCGGCAATCCGTTTGTCGGACCGGGTCTGGCAAACGGCCCGGGTGTGCCCATGGCCAATTTCGATCCGGCACTGGGCCAGGCCGGCGGGTTGTTCGAGGAGACCGGCGAAGGCCTTCCTTTCCCTGGTGCTCCCAGTCACACCCTCCAGTCCATCAACCCCGGTTTTGACAAGACCCCGGTCACCACCCTGCTGCCGGCGTACCTGGCTCCCTGGGTCAGTGACCTGCCGGCGGGCGAGCTGCATCCACAAATCGATGAACTGGGCTTCGTGCCCAATACCATCACCGCACCCGTGGGGGGGCCGGCCATCGAGTTTGGCGAGCTTCTCTTCGGAGCCGACATCCACTGCGCCAGATGGAGCGGGTTCCTGACCCCGCCGGTGCTGCCGGCACGATGGGGAGCAGTGGACCCCGTTACCGGAGCATTCCGGGATGACCTCTGCCCGAACCTCCAATCTTCGGTTCCGGGCAATCTTGAAGATACACTCCACGGCACCTGGCCCTTCCCCAACCGGGTGGGGCGGATGGGTGCCTTCAAGGCGCCCCAGTTGCGCAACATAGAGCTCACCGGCCCCTACTTCCATACCGGCAGCGTCCTCACCCTGCGCCAGGTGGTGGACTTCTACATGCGGGGCGGCGACTTCCCCATCACCAACAAGGAGTTCCGGGATCAGCATATCCTCGACATAGAAGAACAGGTGTTCGGCTTCGGGGCAACCACCGTGGCCGCGGACCCGAACTACGCTCAGTTCGCCGGTGGACTTCCTGATACCGTAACCCGATATGACGCCATGCCGGATACCGGCGCGGCGCCAGCAGTTACCGGCGGCGATGCGACCCCGGAGTATGCCTCGCAGGAGGATGCGAAGGTCGCCCTGGTGAAGTTCCTCATTGCCCTCACCGATGAGCGGGTGAAGTTCGAGAAGGCGCCCTTCGACCGTCCCGAGCTGTTCGTGCCGCTTGATGGTACGGCTCCCGATAACACCGCCGGCCGGCCCGGGCTGCTGCTCGAATCGTTGGCACCTGTACCCCGGTTCAAGCGCATCGCCGCGGTGGGCGCCACGGGCAGGCCGCCTTTAAATCCGCTCGACCCGACGAATACCGGACCTGTACCGAACTTCCTGGGGATATCGAGCACTCCGGTCCCCGGTCCGAGCAACGATCACTTTGATCGCGAATAGTTAAGCATTCATCCATAACCGTCCGTTGCCCCTCCTCCGACGGAGGAGGGGCAGGGCGGACTGTAACATCAAGGAGGAATCTCAATGAAAACAAGAATGATGAAAAAATTGCTCTCTCTGGTTGCGGGGGTTTGGCTCGCCCTGGCCGCCGCGACCGCACAGGCCATACCCACGGTCTTAATCACCGACGGGACCAATACTTTCGAAATAGCCGACAACAGCCCTGGTGACGGTAATTCCCTTGCAGGCCTGATGGATATCTCCCAAACCTTTGGACCCTGGTTTGTGGGCATGACAATTGGAATAACGAAACCTGTTTTAGGTTCGGCAGGGCTACCCTCCATGTTCCTCAACTCGGTCCAGTTCTCTAACAGCAGCCTCGCTCCGGACCCGTTGCTAGTCGGCTTCAGCGACACGGACTACACCGGCATCTTCCCGGGGTTCGCCACCTCAACCGTCGGTTCTACCACTGGAAGCGTCTCGGTGTTCAGCTGGTACGATCCCGGTAACGTCCTCTTCGGCACGAGCGGCCTCCTTGCTGCTCTGGGGCCGTTTTCCGGCGACTTCTCCGGAAGCTCAAGCAACGCGGTCGATCCCTTTACCCCGCTGACGGGACCGTACTCCCTGACGCTGGCCGCGTTTATTGAGCATCCGGCAGGGGCTTTAGAAAACACGCAGTTCAGTATGGAACTCCAGCCGGTCCCTGAGCCCGGCACCGCGCTCCTCCTAGGCATCGGCATCGCGGGACTCGCCGGGGCGGCCCGCTGGCGGAGGAAGCAGGTTGGCTGCTGAACCCGTTATCGATGGAGGCGGCCCGCTTGGGGCCGCCTTTTTTCCGTAGTGCGCCATGCGTGAATATCAGAGGAGAAAGCGATGATGATTACCACCAGATTCTCCCGTTTGATAGTCCTTGCGGCCTTGATATTTACCGTTCTGCCCGGTGTCACCCGGGCCGCCCGGGAAGGGACAAGTCCGGCCCTCCCCTCCATCACCGACATCAGGGTCTCCTTCAAGTTGGATCCCCGGCTCACCCAAGGGCTGTACATGGGAGATCGCTGGGTTTCACCACCCACCTATTCAGCTGTCCGGGAGGGGAAAGAGGTCACCGTGGAAGCGAGAGCCCAGGGCCTTGTCGGCAAGGGAAAGCCAACGAACATAAGACCCGACTGGATTCCTTCGGATCCTGAAATGGTGGCGGTAACGCCCGGTCAAGGCAAGGAGGTTAAGATCACCGTGCGGCGCGCCGGACAGAGCAGCCTTAAAGTGGCCTCTCATGGGTATTCCAAGGAATTGTACATCAAGGCGACCTATGAGGGGAACGCCATCCACGTGGAGATATCCCGGAAACCGTGAAGGAAACGGAAAGCTCCCTCTCCCGCCCAGGGGAGAGGGGATGGAAAGGAACTCTCAGACATGCATGTCACGATTCAACAGATGCGCAAGACCTTGCTGCGCAGCCTCTCCACGGTGCGGGCGCTCCTGCCGTGGTCGATTCTTTTTGTCCTGTTGGTTGGCGTTGCGCCTCCCCTTTGTCCGTACAGGGCATGGGGTGCTGAACCGGAGATCGTAGCCAGGGTGAACGGGGAGCCGGTGACCTTGGGCGAATTGCAGCGCATGCTCGCCGATCCCCTGGCACAGAACCGGCTTGAGCGGGAACACGGCGTCCAGGACCCGGACAGCAAAGAGTTGGAGCGTTTGGCGTTGCGGAAGCTTATCAACCGGCACTTGCTCCTTCAGGAGGCCGGCCGGCGGAATTTGACGGTCACCGAGCAGGAGCTCGACCAGGCAATCACAGCTCTGCGGCGCCGTTTCAAGGATCTCAAGGAGTTCGGGGAGTGGATGAAGGAACGGGGGGTGGACGACAGGTCACTCTTCGACACCGTCCGCACCGAGATGTTGCTGACCCGCATAAGAGCGGCGCTGGTGAAGGATGTGCGTCTCGCCGAGGAGCAGGTGAATGAATACTACGAGGCCCTCAAGGAAGAGCTGAAAACGGCGGGGGATGTCCGGCTCAGGATCATCGCCGTCAAGGAGAAGGCGGAGGCCGAAGATATCATGGCGGCCCTGCGGAAGGGGGGGGATTTCGCCGATCTGGCCCGGAAGCGGTCTCTGGGGCTCCGCACCGCACAGGGGGGCGACACGGGCTGGGTGAATCCCCAGAGCCTCCCGCCGCCGCTGCTTGAGGCCGTCGGTAACCTGAAGGCCGGCGAGGCCGGCGGACCCCTGCGGAGAGGCAATGAGTTTCTCATTGTCGGGTTGGCGGGGCGGCGGCCCGAACGAACGAAAAGCCTGGCCGAGGCGCGGCCGGAAATCGAGCGACGCCTCCTGGCTGCAAAGCAGCAGGAAGCCGTTCAGGCATGGCTTAAGGAACAGGAGAAGAAGTCGAAGATCGAAGTGTTCCTCCAAGCCTTTTCTTTCCCTCCCATTTAGCCGTTTATCACCCGGTCAAGGTCGGCTATCAGATCCGCTGCCTCCTCCAGTCCCACCGACAGCCGGACGAGGTTGTCGGTCACTCCCCTCGCCTCCCGTTCGTGGGGGGGCATGGCGGCATGGGACATTTTGGCCGGATAGGAAATGATGCTCTCCACCCCGCCGAGGCTGACGGCAAAAGCGGCCAGTTCGAGCCCCTCCAGGACCCGCCGGGTCAATTCCAGCGATTCCAGTTTGAACGACAGCACAGCACCCGGACCGGAGGACTGGCGGGCATGCACCTCTGCACCGGGATGGTCGGGAAGTCCGGGGTAGAAGACCTCCCTCACCCGCTGCTGCTCCGCGAGCCAGCCGGCAACGGCGATGGCGCTTCGCTGGCTCTCCTCCATGCGCACCTTGAGAGTCTTCACCCCCCTCAACACCAGCCAGGAGTCCTGGGGTCCCAGCACCGCGCCGAAGGCGTTCTGCACGAAACTGAGCCGGTTACCCAGCTCCTGGTCGCGCACTACCGCCAGGCCGCTGATCACGTCACTGTGGCCGTTCAAAAACTTGGTGCCGCTGTGGAGAACAATGTCGCACCCAAGCTCCAGGGGGCGCTGCAGGTACGGGGTCATGAAGGTATTGTCCACCAGGGTGAGGAGGCCGTGCTCTTTGGCGAGCTGTACCGCCCCGTGCAGATCGGTGATCTTCAGGAGCGGGTTGGAGGGGGTCTCCAGGTAGAGCGCCTTTGTGTTGGGGCGGAGCGCGGCACGCACGTTCGAGAGGTCCGTCGTATCCACAAAGGTCGCCTCAATGCCGAGCCGGCTGAACAGGGAGGTAAGGACCCGGAATGTCCCGCCGTAGACGTCTTCGCAGACGATCAGGTGGTCCCCCGCGGAGAAGAGGAGAAGCGCCGACGAGATGGCGGCCATCCCCGACGCAAAGGCAAAGCCGCGGCTGCCGTTCTCCAGGGCCGCGATGGTCTCCTCCAGCGCCTCGCGGGTCGGATTGCCGGAGCGGGCGTAGTCGTATTTACCGAAATGGTCCACCGACTCCTGGGCAAAGGTGGATACCTGGTAGATGGGGACCGAGAGCCCCTTCGTGTACGGATCAATGGTGTGGCCCGAGTGGATGATCTTGGTGCCGAGCTTCATGTTTTATCTCCTTAAAATCAGGATCGGGGAGCGAGGTACCAGGATCGAGGCAAACCTATCATTTTTCCTCGTTCCTTTTTCCTTTTTCCTCGTTCCTGCTATTCAAACGCCTGGGCCAGGTCGGCAATCAGGTCCCCCGCATCCTCTATCCCCACCGAAAGGCGCAAGAGCACGTTGTTGATGCCGAGACGGGCACGGATCGCCGGCTCGATGTCGGCGTGGGTCTGCACCTCCGGGAAGGTGATGAGGGTCTCCACCCCGCCGAGACTCTCGGCGAAGGAGATGAGCTGCGTCTTGAGGAGGAGCTGCTCAACCAGTGAGGGGTCGGCCACCTCGAAGGCGATCATGGCACCGAAACCCCGCGCCTGGCGCTGGAGGAGATCGTGGCCGGGATGGCCGGGGAGTCCCGGATAGTGGACCCGCGTTATCTGCGGCTGCTTCACCAGCCACTCCGCCAAGCGCTGGGCGTTCTCCTGCTGGCGGTCGAGGCGGACCGACAGGGTCTTCATCCCCCGGATGGCAAGCCAGGAGTCCTGGGGACCCAGCACCGCCCCGACCGAGTTCTGGTGGAAATAGACCCGTTCCGCCAGGGCCGGGTCCTTTACCACCACGAGGCCGCAGACCGTATCGTTATGCCCCGCCAGGTACTTGGTGGCGCTGTAGACGGTGATGTCCGCCCCCAGCTCGAAGGGACGGAGGAGGTAGGGAGTGAGAAAGGTGTTGTCGACGATACAAAGTATCCCCCGTTCCCGGCAGAGGGCCGCCAGCGCCCCGATGTCGGCCGCCTTGAGGAGCGGATTGGTGAGTGATTCCACGAAGAGCCCGCGCGTCTCGGGACGGATGGCCGCCTCGACCGCTGCCGCATCGGTCGTGTCCACATAGGTGAAGGTGAGGCCGTACTGGCCGAAGACCTTCTCGAACAGGCGGTAGGTGCCGCCGTAAAGGTCCTCGGTGACGATCAAATGGTCACCCTGCTTGAACAAAAGGAGCAGGTTGGCGATGGCCGCCATGCCGGAGGCATAGGCGAACCCGCGCCCTCCCCCTTCCAGCCGGGCGATCCCCTCTTCGAGGGCTTGGCGGGTCGGATTGCCTGAGCGGCTGTAGTCGTAGCCGGTGCTCTGGCCCAACCCCGGGTGACGGAAGGTGGCGGTCTGGTAGATGGGTACGGTGACCGCCCCCGTACGGGTATCCCACTCCAGTCCGATCTGTGCTGCCTGCGTCGCGATGTTCATGATTATTCTCCCTTTCGACAGTTCTGTCGATCCGGCACAGTAAAAAGCTCAAGATGCAAGGCACGCAAGACCTGAGGAATGAGGCGTACATCAGTACGCCGCAGTAACGAAGGTCGTAGCGTAACGCCGCAGATTGACTTTTTACGCAGCCGGAAAATGAAAAGTCCCCTTCCGGGGCGTACGGAAGAGGACTTCACCTGTAAAGGGTCGGCTCTTCCTTATCTCCCGGAACCTGCGGTTCCGTAGGAATTGGCACCTTCCCCTTGCGGGGGGTTGCCGCGACGTCACAGGGCCTGTCCCTCAGTCGCTCTTGATAAGAAATACTGCTATTTGGTTGTAAAAAGCTGCCTGCCGGTCTTTGTGCCGGTCGGCAACAATTGTACCCTACCCGTTTGGTAGGTTGGCTGACAATAACAAGACGAAATATTTTTGTCAACATTATATTTTTGCCGGCCGATAATCCGGAAAAAGCATTTGAACGTCACTCCGACACCTTTCGAAGGTATTCGCCGCTTACAGCTTAAACCAGTCCCCTCACCTTGGCCGCAAGGTGAGGGGAGACGGCGATCACCACCAGCACCAGGAGCCAGAGGTTGCCGGTGGTGAGGTCGTACGCCTGCAGAAGTTCTCCCCACGACTTATGCGCCACGAGGCGGCCGAAGAGGAACTCGAACAGCACGGTCATGGCAAGCCAGGCCAGGCCGATCAGCTGGTAGTGGCGGGGTTTCAACGGGCCGAGCCATGGAAGGGTCAAGTACGTGAGGAGAAAGAAGAGAATCGATCCGAATATGCCGGAGAGCGGAAGTGCGAGGCGCTGGCCGAGGAGCGGGACGAGGCATTTCTCGCGGAGGAGACCGTTCGCGATGGCGATGGGGATGAAGGAGGCCCAGATTGTGGCAACTTTATTTACCATGACAGAGGTATCCTTTTCATCTGTCAACCAGAACATAAGTCCACGACAACCCTTCATCTGGCATCGGATGACGCAACTCATCGTCAGGCCGCCCTCTCTCACGACGCCCGCATTCCAATGAAGCGAGAAGGCATCTGCAGCCGTCTGCAATCGGTCCAGGATCTTTTGCACGAGCGTAAATTTTTGCTCGCAGCCTGTTGTTTGCCTTCGGTATTATCTCATACTGTGCGTCGTTGATTGGTAATTTATGGATGAACATGCCTGTCAGCATCTGATACACCGGCATTCCAGAGTGAAGACCTCTTCCGACATCAAGTGCCTCCAGCAGGTAACACTCACGTGCCTCCTCACATCCGTTGATATAGCAAAGGGCGTTACCGGCAAGCGTATCGGCCAAAGGCGACTGGGCCTGTCGACATGCTTCTAAGAACTGTTCAACTTGGTCAGTTGCCTCATTCAGGACATCTGCTACTTTTGGTGCCAGTCGTTCCCATGTCCACTGGCTACGACACCAACCAAATATCGTCCCATCAGCCACAAGCGCAAGGAAGTTGGCCAGGTACTGTGGCGTCAGAGCAGAGAGCAAGGACGAAACAAACTCCTCTGGCTGTCGGCCATTCTCCGCAAACTCCGAGCCCAACTCTACTAGCATAGGCCAACCAGCTTCTGACGACCGGAGTGAGCCCAAGCAACGAACAATCTCGTTGTCATGCGAGAATCTGCGCCATTGCTGGAGATAATGCCTAATTGACTTGCTCAATAGTGAGGCAGGCCTTACACAGAAGATCAACTGAGTTAGTTCGGACATCGCGTGGCGCGTAGAGTCGTCGAGCCACTCTCTATTGGCTAGATGCTCATACAGCGCCTCAAGTTGCCCAACAACAGCCGAATCGGAGATATACAGACCTTGGCTTACGAGCCCTCTCAGCGCCCTAACTGTTCCCAAAATATCCATCAGACCACTTGCCAGGGCGCTATGGACCGGATCGACAACACCGGCACTGGGAATGCTCGCTACAACGCCCGCCAAGTTACCAATTCTGTGCTCTCCTTCTCGTGCATTCCACTTTTCCTCAGTTGACTTCTTCTCAGTGTAGGTAGTCACGAGTTCATTCAGTTTCAGCCCGAGCGCTTTAGCAACCTCGTCAGTCCAGTACTGGAAGATGTCAACAGGTTGGCGAAGCTCGCGGCCAAGCTTACGACGCTGTTCTCCTTCCTGAATATCAGTACTAACGCTACTAAAGAAGAGTCTTTCCCGCTTGCTGGCCCAAGGCAGAGTGACGATTCGCGCCATCGCCTCGGGAATGGATTCCATAGCGCTAGGGTGAGTCATCAACTCCAGCAAGCCTGGCAGTGCATCATGTCCCCACCTGGCCAAAGCCGCACTCAGGTAAAGCCCCAATTCGGGGTTACGCGGCCGGGGCGGTGTTGCTCTCTTCGACCACTGATTGACCTTCTCTCGAAAAACGCTCCAGGCATCAAGGTGACGACGACAGGTTTCCAACAAAAATTGACCAAACTCAGCGGGCGCGACATGGCTGGCGACGGCACACAGGTAGACCCTTACCGTATCCTGCGGAACCTCCGCAGTCTCAACCTTCTCGGCGAATAGAGCTACAAGTTGCCGGACCTCATCAACTGTCGGCAGCCATTGATCGACGGTTATGGTTCTTCCGTCGTCGCGCCCGATTCGCCGTAAGACCAGCTCAACCAACTGAGCAGCTTCATTGTAGGAAGCTGTCTGACCACACTGCATAACAACACTTAGGAGGTCACCCCCCGAGGCATTGGCGAGAAAGCAGTCAAGTTGCCAGTACCTATTACGGTCGTTGTCAGTTTGCGTTCCGCGAGCAGCTCGATCATGTTGCAGTCGAAGGTCAACACTGCGCTGAATTTGTTCTCGGCTTGCCAAGGGTCCAAGAATTTCACCATTGAGATTATTGAAATCCGGTCCCTGCAGAATGACCCATGCTTGGTCGAAGATCTCATTCCTGACCCCAACCGGAATATCCCTTAGGTACTCCTCGACCCACGCAGGTACACCTCGCGCTTGCAGGGCAAGCTGTTGAGCAAGATCCAATAGGCGTTGCGGTGCTTTCGCCCGGGCGATGGTTACCAAAGGAGCATCATTTCCGTGACGTTCACTATTGCGCAAACGCTCGAATACAACATCCAGCGCACGAGGGCCAACTTCGTTAAGCATGGCCAGAGCAACGTGCAGCTGTGTGCTGTCAGAAGTATCGTTGCTAGCCACCGCCAGCAGACGCTCTCGCACTGCATCACCAGCGTACCCTTCATCCAAAGCGTACTGTATGCAGCTCAAGACATTGTGTTCGGTCTGGACCTCGATTGGAGCATCCAACCAAGCCTGTAAGGGCACATCCGAGGCCGGGAAGTACCAGAACAAGGCGGAAATCGCTGCAGCCCGAACGGTCGGGTCAAACTCAGTTTGCGCCAGTCGGACGAGGAAATCATAATTGTCTGCGTTGTCTGCGGTCTCGTGCACAAACTCAACTCGGCGCTCTGACGACCATGAGCCGATTCTCTGAACAGCCCCAGTGCCGAGTTGAGCGAGCGATATTGCCGAGCCGTTCAATCGGAATGTACTGAGACGGGTCTGCTGGTCTTCGATTTCAAGAATTGGCCACAGTTTTTCTGCGAATGCTGGTAAGCCTGATGCAATCTGATAAGCGACACCAAGGTCATGAATTTCCTTCAATGGTGACACAGCCAGCTTATTGACGCAGTTAACGAGGTGGTTATGAAGTTCCGGGCTATCTGAGTAGGTAAAGGCACAAATTCTAACCATGTCGCAGGCAAGGCCGAGATCAACAGCTGCGGCAGCATTTACGATCCGTACGCGAGCGTTACCTGATGCTCGCTCGCCCTTCAGTTTGCCGGCGACAAGTGCGAGAGCTTCATCCCAGGACGGCTGATTCACCACGGTGGTCAGCAACACCGGAGACACATCTTCTTCAATGCAGTGGCGAAACAGCCTGGTTGCAGCAAAAAACTCTTGGAAACGCTGGTGAGCAAAACGAACAACACCATTGTCGAGATGCAAGAGATGATGGCTCACCAGCATATCCAAGATCGCACTCGGATTGGGCGTTATGCCGATTACGTGGCGCTCTGCCAGCCGAGTTGCAGCAGTGTGGATAGCTTGAAGCGCGTCGTCTCTTGAACAGTTCGTAGCCAGCCGCTTTGTTAGTAGACAAGCGAGCTCTTCAAGATACGCACGTTGATGACCGTCGACAGGTGCAAGTGCCAGCACCAGATGGCGCTGGTCATCTTCTTCGTAGGACTGTACGGCGGCATTGAGGAGGTCAAAGACGCAGGAATCCGCCACCGCCCCCTTTTGGGCTTGTGCAATAAGACCTCGAAGAATAAGAGGGCTCCTGGCCGCATGTCGGAGGCGGGTGTCCTTCGCCAGAAGTTCAAGTAGCGGAGCCCCTCCCACATCCCCAAGTTCAGCGCGAACTACAGCCGCTTGACCCTGCCATGCAAGACCTCGAACCTCAAATTTCTTCGTATTTGGCAGGCTGGGTACATCTCTTGAAGCCCGAGATACGACAACAAAGCTGAGCGCTTCGGCCACCGCTGACAGATGGATAAGGTCGTCCCTGCAGGTGAGCTTTGATGAAGCCACTATCTCGTTCCAGCCGTTGAGCATAATGACTAGGCGGCCAGCCTGAGCCAGTTTGGTCAGTTCAGCAGAAGTCACCTCGTTTGCCCTCGCTGATGGCATCCCCAAGAGGTAATCAAGCAGGCTTGCGTTTGTCCGCGCCCAAACTGCCACGTCCACGTACAGGGCAATGCGGTACCCCCCGTTTAAACATGACGTGCACAAATCCAACAGAAAGGTTGTTTTGCCAATGCCGCCTGCGCCAAACAGAACCAAGTTGTCCCCCGCCTCGATCGCAGACCAGAGCTCCGTAGCATCGACAGGGCGTGGATCGTTATTATCCTGCTGCATGTGAGCTTCTAACGTGAGAGGCGCAACAAACCGAGGCATTTTCCAACTGCGCTTGCCAGCCTCCAGCAATGTTCTAGCCATGGCCTTTACACGTTGCAGACCAGCATCGTTTGGGAGCTTGGGCTGTTGAGGATAATTGAAACTGAACAGCCCTCTATAGTGTTTATCAATCACATTGGGGTGGCTGGCTAGTCGCCTTTGAATCTCATCCCAACCAAGAACTTCAACAGCAAATAATCCGACAGCTAGGTGTTCTTCAGTAATCTTTCTTGCAGCAAGCTGAATTTCTTTATCATTTGGAGCGGTAGTCGCTAGGATGAATCGTTTAAGACGTGGATAAAATTCCTTGGCTTTTTCAACCTCCGTCTTCAATTCAGTTTCTGTAACGTGTTGGCCATACCTCCCATCTTTGCCTTTGCATTGCACACCTTCATAATCAGGACGTTGATCAGGACGGCCGTATATATCTACTCCATGTTGTTGTTGACCTGAGCGCCCATGTTTCTCCGTTCCAGGGTCTCCCCAGATCTCTTGCCACAGGTCAGCACACAACTCCTCAAAGTCTTGCCATCGCTGAGGCGCGGGAATTTGAGCGTTCGTAAAATCAATCATAGGAACTTCTCAATTGACAAGAATTTAGGAAACAAGTTAGTTAATTCCCCCGAGCCACCTTCAACAAAACCCGCCAATCATCCCCAAACCGTCCCATCGTCTCGCAAGCCCCCCCTCATCCCTCTCTTTTCCTCGCCTCAAGCCTCGCCCTGGTCATCCGCTCCCGCAGGCCGCCTTCCTTGAGAAACGCCTGTTCCAGAGACTTCAACTGCTTGTCCAGTAGAAAACTGGCCTGGTGAATCAGGCAGATGATGATATTAGCTACGACCTCCGGCGGTCGGGTTTCAGAAGTATACAGTGGCGTCATAGACGATCTCCGCCTTCTGGTAGGAAAGCAGTTTCTGATAGCCGCCATGCGACGGGATAAAGCCTTCAGGCATTTGAACTCCTTAAAAAACAAAGCGAACAGTTCTTAACTACTCCTCTCTGAGCCCCCCGTCAAACGAATTTTTCGGATTGAGAAAAAGCTCCGGGATCGCACGGGCCGAGCGGATTGAGACACAAAAAAAGGCGGCCGAAGCCGCCGATAACATGGAGGTAGCCTGCCGGCGTTTGTCCGGCGGCCATGGGGAAATAAAATAAAATGAGCTGCTTCAGCTCCCATAATCGTGCGCCGCCGCGGGCCGCGGTGACCGCGAAAAGTTGATTTCTCCGGATCTTTGCAGCTGTTCCGGGAGCTGTAGTTCCCAGTTGAGATAGTCAGCGGCGGCCTGTTCGAATTCCGCCCCATCTTCGAAGTGACCCCAGAGAAAAGGCATTCTGAATAAGTCGTCGGTCTTCGCGGCAAGGTTTTCCAACCCTGTTGCCTGAGCAAAGCCTGCCTTGCTCCACGCCCCGTTGCCTCCTTCAAGGATATATGCGGGTTTACCGGAAAGCTCTGCCAAATCGCGCGCTGCAAGTGATGCCAAGGCATGGTCATTGCCGGTTGCGACAAACCGGTCGCCATCAAGGATTGTGTCGAGGCTTTCCGCGAGGCGCGACCGGATTGCGAACCATGCCCCAGGTATATGCCCCCTCCTGTAACTGAGGCTGTCGGAGAAATCCAAGAGTATGGCTCTCTTTGCCTCAAGGAGTTCTTTCAGTTCCGCCGGCCCGATGCGGGGCAGTTCCGCCCCCGTAACTGCCGGAACGAAGGGAAGAGGGTTTCCCGATTCGAGTTTCACGCCGCGGAAAGGATCGGCCAGCACGGACGTCTCCGACCACCCGGCCTGGATCAGCCATGAAGCTGTCATGAGCGCCCTTACCTGGTAATTGTCCACGAGCACGATGCGGGAGTTGCGCGTGCCGACATACCTGTCCGTCGATTGCACGAGCTGTACGCCCCAGGCATGGGAAGAATCGGGTCGATGCCCGGCGCGGAACTCATCGGGCGTGCGGACGTCTATGATATAGAGCGAGCGACTCTCTTCTTCGGCTTTGTATGCTGCGAGTGTGCTTTCATCTATCGTTTTCACCCGAAACCGGCCCGCCACTGCACGAGCCCTTTCCATGGCCTCTTCGAGACTCTTGCCCCATGGTTCCGGCGCATGGCGCCTTGCGCCGTGCTCCAGTTCGAAACCTGCCAGCTGCCATGCCGTGGTTCCGCCCCGAAGGGCAACGACCCTGTTCCCGACCCCGGCATCTATCAGAGTCTGGGCGCCGATGAGGCTTCTGGTGCGGCCGGCGCAATTGACCACCACCAGCGTTTCCGGCCCGACCGGCAGCTCACCGAAACGGTACACGAGCTCCGACACGGGCACATTGATGGAACCCGGTATGGTCATGTTTGCATACTCGTTGGCAGGGCGGCTGTCGAGAACAAGCACGTCGGCGCCGTTGACCAGTTGCTCATGGAGCTCTTCCGCTGAAATCGATGGGGTTTTGCACGTGACGGCAATCCATTCTCCGAAGGCCTTGGCAGGCACGCTCATGCCGCTGAAGAGCTCGAACCCGGCAGACCGCCATGCAGAAAGCCCACCATCTAGGATCTCCAGCCGGCCATAGCCCAGCTCCCGGAGCTTTGATGCCGCCCGTTCCGACAGGCCGTCGCCGTCATCGGTCAATACAATCCTGGTGGACTTGCGGGGGACCAGTCTCCCGATCCTGAGCTCAAGCCTGCTCAGGGGAACGTTCACAGCCAACAGGAGATGGGCCTGGCCAAAAACCCCTTCTTCCCTCGGATCGATCAGGGCTGTCTCATCGCCTTCATGAATGGCTGCCATTAGGGCCACGGCGTCGATGTGGTCAATATTCACAGGGACCGCCCCAGTTCCAAGGCCCTGAGATTCTGCTCGTGATAACGCGGCGGCAAACGGTCTTGCAGCGCCCTGACCAGGTTCTCGCTGGAAATCGACTTCAATTTGCTGCTCAAGGCACCCAAAAAGATGACATTGGCAAAAACGGCGTTTCCCAGTTCCCGTTCGGCCAGCGATTCGGCCCGGATTGCCCAATGCCGGGCCGACAATGCCGAATCGGGCGTCACCAGGTCGGGATTATGCAGGATCAGGCTCTGCGGGGTGCAAAGCACCTTGAACATGCCATAGGCGATCGCAGAGAAGGCGCAGAAGTAATCGGGCCGCTCCACCACCGGACTGTCGATGAACTCGTCTGAGATGACCAACTGGCTGCGCACGTAGCCGCCGCGGGTCTCGGTGCCGTGGCTGATCAGCATGGTGGTGAACAGCCCTTCGTAAACCGCCGCCTGCCCCAGGATCTGGCCGATTCTGACCACACCCTGACCGCCAAAGCCGCTTATCAGAATTTCGATGCGTTCAGCCATGGTTGCCCTCCTTCTGCACGGAGGCCACGAACTCCCGCATGGAGGCGGCAAATTCGGGGCGGCTCCCCACGGCGTCATGGAAGATGCCGGTAGTGAAACTGTCACTGGAATCGGCATCGATGGATTCCACGGTCCGGTCGCGGAACCAGTCGTAGATTTTAGCCAGGTCGCGGGTACCCAGGGCCTGGGCGCCGTAGTGGGTCACGCAGGGGTAGATCAGTTGCACCAGGGATAAACCTCGATTCCGGATTGCCCTTTTCAGGCTTTCAACCGGTTCGTGCCCCTGCAGTACCGTATGGCGGGCCAGGAAGGTGGCGCCGGCCTCCTTGAGGATGCGCAGCACGTCGAAGCCTCCCTGGGTCCAGTTGGGCTCCCAGGCGCCGTAAGGGCTGCTGTCGGTGCGGCTCCCCAGGGGTGTGGTCACCCCGTACTGCCCGCCGGTGGACTGGTACCCCAGGTTGTCGAAGACCACTACGGTCATGTCCACGTTGCGCCGGGCGCAGTTGAGCAGGTGCAGGAAGCCAATGGTGAAGGCGTCGCCGTCGCCGACGGTCAGGATGAGCCGCTTTTCCGGCGGCAAGGCCAGCCGCAGCCCGGTGGCCATGGCGTAGACACGGCCGTGGGTGCCGGCAAATGTGTCCCCCTTCCATGTTACGAAGGTCTGACGGCCCGAGCAGCCGATGCCGGTGCCCCAGACCACGTCCCCCAGCCCCAGTCCCAGCTCGTCGATCGCCTCCAGCACCTTGCGGTGGGCCAGACGCAGTCCGCAGCCGCTGCAGGCGGTGCCGGGATTCTTTTCCGGACGGACATATTTTTCCATTACATCTCTCATTTCACCACGCCTCAGTACGCCAGCCATCCCGTTCAAGCGCCTTCCCCTCCTTTAATCGCCGCACCGCAGCCAGCAGTTCCCGCACCGAGGGAAGTTCGCCGCAGCGGCCCCAGAAGTGCACGGAGCTCCCGGGCGCGGCTGCCCGCTGCACCTCGCGAACCAGCTGGCCGTCCCAGTTCAATTCTACCGTCAGGTAACTGGCCTTCCTGCTGAAGAGGGCGTCCTGGAAGGGCCACAGGGATATGGGACGGATACCCCCCACCTTGAGCCCCTCCTTTCGGGCGGCCCTTACCGCACTCTGCACCACCCGCGATGGGGTACCGTAGGCGACCAGGATGATTTCCGGGTCGTCCTCCAGAAACCAGGTCTCGGACTCGTCGATCAGCTCACGATGGTTGCGGATCTTGTGGATCAACCGCCAGGCATGCTTGTGCTGCCAGGTCACGTCTTCGGTGTCATGTCCCCGGTCGGTGGGGGTCCAGTCGGAGCAGGCCGCGCCGGTGTTGTGCCCCAGCACCACCGGCGGGATGTCGATGGCATCGCTGGCGGGATAGAACTCCGGGCCGGGGTGGATGCGCCGGGGAACCGATTCCAGCCCCATGCCGCGGAACTCCTCATCCGTTTCGGGGATGATCAGGGTCTCCCAGCCGTCGGTCACCATCTGGTCGGCCAGTACCGTGACCGGTGTGCGGAAGCGCTCTGCCAGGTAGAAGGCCCGCACCGTCAGGCAGAAGGCCTCCTGCACCGAGTTGGGGGCCAGCACGATGGTCTCGTAGTTGCCGCCGTGGGTCAGGTAGCGGCTGAAGTAGAATTCCCCCTGCCCCGGCGCGCCGGTGATGCCGCTGACCGGGCCGACCCGCTGGGAGTTGACGATCACCACCGGGATCTCGCTGCTTACCGCCCAGCCGAAGGGGTCGGCAAAGAGGATGAAGCCGGGGCCCGAGGTGGCGGTCATCGCCTTCAGCCCGCCGATGGAGCCGCCGTTGCAGATGTGCAGCGCCGCATTCTCGTCTTCGGCCTGCAGGTAGAAGCCTCCCACCTGGGGAAGGCGGCGCGACATGTTTTCGGCTATCTCGGTTGCCGGAGTGATGGGATAGCCGGAAAACAGCCGGCAGCCGGCCAGGATTGCGCCCTCGGTGATGGCCGCATTGCCGGTGTCAAAGGTGCGTTTCATTTATCTTCCTTTCAGTCCTATTCCTCACACAGCAACCGAGCGCCGCCAGAAGCGGGTCCTATTTTCCAGCGGGGCAAACACCAACTCCTCAACCACCAGCATCAGCACCCCTAACGTAACCATGGTGACTATGGTGATGTCGGTACGGCCGGTGCTGCGCCCCACCCCCAGCATGTAGCCGATCCCTTTGGGCACACCCACCATCTCGGCCGCTATCACCACCCGCCAGGCAAACCCCAGCCCGATCCTGAATCCGGTCACCAGATAGGGGATAACGCTGGGGAGCATCACCCGCCGCAACACCTGCAGGTGTCCGGCCCCCATCATGCGCGCCGCATCCACCAGGTGGGCATCCACATCACGCACCCCCTGGACCGTGTTGATCACGATGGGGAAGATCGATCCGAGGGTGATGATGAAAATGGCCGCCTTGTCCCCCAAACCGAACCAGAGGATGGCCAGCGGTACCCAGGCGATACCGGGTATGGGTGAGAATATCCGCACGAACGGCTCGGCGAAGTTGTTGCACGAGGGGGACAGCGCCATACCCAGGCCGAGGGGGATGCCGATAAGCACCGCCAGGCCGAAGCCGATGGCCACCCTTATGATGCTGACCGATACATTCCCCCAGAGGGTGCCATCCTGGAAGGTTTCAACGATGGCCTTCAGCACGGTCTCGGGCGTCGGCAGGAGCAGCAGGGAATACTCGGGATCGATCCTGCCGAACAGGCCGGTGGTGGAGGCCACATGCCAGAGCGCCAGAAACAGCACCAGGCCGATCCCGCCCTGGATGTACCGCAACAAGCCGTTGTATGTCATTTTCTGCCCTTTTTCTTCGGCGCAGCCTGGGCGGGCAGGTAGGAGAGGTCGAACAGTCTGTTTTCCGCCGGTATCTCCTTCAGGTAGCCGAGCTTCTTCGACCAGGAGAGTGTCTGCAGTGCGGCCGGCACGTCAACAGCTGCGGTGTAATCAACCCGTTTGCGTGCATTGGCGATGGTTGCAGGATCGAGCTTGACTTCCCTGGCAATAATCTCATTTGCTTCCCTGGGCTTTTTGTTAATGAAGTCGATGGTCTCCACATAGGCGGCGAGGAAGCGTTTCAGTTCGTCGTTGCGCTGGTCGATGAAAGACTGACGGGCGACGACCACGTTGGTGGGATAGAAATGGGCGGCCTTGGGATTGCTCTTTTTCCATTCGGCGGCGGCGTCGAACAGTACCCGGGCATTCTTGAACTTGGCTTCCGCCTGGGAGGCAAACGGTTCCCAGGTTATGGCGGCATCGACTTCCCGGCCCACAAACAGGGCGGTGGGGATGTCAGCCGGTGCCAGGCTCGGTACGATCTGAATATCCTTTGACGGATCAAGGCCTGCTACCGTGCCCGCGATATGCACCCGGAAGAGGGTGTCGGTGACGGTTCCCGGTTTTGGTGTAGCCACTTTTTTCCCCTTCAGTTGTTTTACGTCGGTGATGCCGGTATCCTGGCGCGTCAGCAGTACATGCCCGCCCCCGTTGGCCGAGGCCACCACCTTGAGCGGTACTCCCTTGCCATGCCAGATGGCGGTCGGAGCTATCCCCAGCAGCGCGACGTCCAGCTGCCCGGAGGCAAACGCCTCCATCAGGGTTGTTCCGTCGTTGAAGTCCACGATCTCCACCGTCACGCCCCGCTTGGCAAATATCCCTTGGGTCCTGCCCACATATGGGGTGACGGTCCCCAGCGCCTTGTTGGTGCCGACCCGGATAACACCGGTGTCGGCCTGTTTCTTGGCGGCAAAGGCGGCACCTGCGCCAATGACGGATACCGCTGCTGCAATCCCCACTGCAATCCACGTCCTCATTACTCTTTTCATGCCCGTTTCTCCTTTTCCTGTAGTGATGTGATCTGCTGATAAACGTCCACCAGGCGCCTGCGCTGGATTTTGCCGCTGGGCCCCTTGGGGAACTCGTCGATAAACAACACCTCGCGGGGCACCTTGAAGCCGGCCAGATGCTTCCGGCAGAATTGCCTGACTGTCTCTGCCTCAAGATATCTTCCCTGTCGCAGCATGACGAATGCAGCCACTTCCTCGCCGTAAAGCCGATGGGGTAAACCCACCACCCCGACTTCCTCCACCTCCGGAAGGCGATGGATGATTTCCTCGACCTCACGCGGTGATATTTTCTCCCCCGAGCGATTGATCAGCTCCTTTTTCCTGCCGGTGAGGAAAACGTAGCCGTCTTCATCCAGGTAACCGAGGTCGCCGGTATGGTACCAGCCCTCTTGCAGCGCTTCCCGGTCAGCCTCCGGATTGGCCAGGTAACCGCAAAAGATATTGTCGCCCCTGAGCACCACTTCGCCGAGGCTCCCGGCGGGAAGCCGGCTGCCATCTTCGTCCACCACGGCCAACTCGTTGCCTGCCGGCAATCCTGCCGAGCCCGGCTTGCGGACCAGCGGCGGCAGAGGATTGGCGGTTACCTGCCCGGCTGCCTCCGAGATGCCGTAAGTCTCGATCACCGGGATGCCGAAACGATGTTCGAACTCTTCCAGCACGGCAACGGGAAGCGGCGCCGAGGCGGAGCGGGCAAAGCGGACAGATTCGATATCCGCCGGAGCGGGACCGGCATGCGAAAGGAGCAGGGAAAGGATCGTCGGTACCGCGCTGAACCAGGTAACCCGGTGGTCCCGCACCCAGTGCCAGAAACGCTCGACATGAAATCGACCCGGCATGACGACTGCGGAGCCGGAAAGGAGCGGAGCAAGAAGGGTGAAGACAAACCCGTTGATGTGGAAAAGGGGAAGGACGCAGAGAGCCACGTCGGCAGAGGTAAGACGGTGCGCTTCGCTGACATGGCCGGCATTGCTCAACAGGTTGCCGTGGGAGAGGATGACACCTTTGGGATGGCCGGTTGTCCCCGATGTGTACAGAATCATGGCAGTGTCGTCCCTGGCGGGAAGCAACCGGTCTCCCTGTCCGGCTCTCTTCGCTTCAAAACGGGAAACCGGGTATAAGGCGTAGGGGTTGTCCTTCTCGCAGCCATCTACGGTGGCGGGTTTGTCGCCGAGGCCGGCGCCCGCGAGGGAGCTTTGATGAAGCAGATCGGTGACGACCAGCCGGGCACCGGAATGATTGAGCAACCAGGCGATTTCCGGCCCCTTCAGCTTCGGGTTGACCGGAACCGCAACTCCTCCGGCAGACATGACACCCAGCATGGCAATGGCGGCGTTAAGCCCGTTGGAAAGCACGACCGCGACCCGCTCTCCCCGCTCCACCCCTTTTCCCTCCAGGAGTGCAGCGAACTGCATGACCGCCCGGCGGTACCGGCCGAAGGTGAGAGACACGCCCGTTTCGGGGGCCGTAATGAATATGCGGTCCGTCAACTCGTCGCCACGCCGCTCCACCAGCTCTCTGAATGATCGTACGGTCATCGCTGCACCCCCTTTGCCCATGAATCGTCCTTCATATTGAATACTCGGCCGCTGATGGTTGGGTACGTTCGTATTGTTTCAGGACATGGTTGCGGATCTGTACGAAGTCATGATCCGTGCGGACCCTCGGCCGGGACAGGGGCACGGGCACGATAGTTTTGAGCTTGCCCGGTCTGCTGGTCATCACCGCAATACGGTCCGCGAGATAAACCGCTTCCTCCACGTCATGGGTCACGAAAACCGTGGTGAAAGGCGCCGCCTGCCACAGGTTCGTCAGTTCCTCCTGCATCTCCATGCGTGTGAAGGCGTCAAGGGCTCCGAACGGTTCATCCATGAGGAGCACTTTGGGGGACATGGCAAGCATTCTCGCAATCCCCACCCGCTGTTTCATCCCTCCCGAAAGCTGATGGGGATGGGCTTTCTCGAAGCCGGTGAGCCCTACCAGAGTAATGAATCTCCTGATCCTCTCCCGTATCTCGCGCCTGTCCGTACCGTTCATCTCCGGGCCGAAAGCGATATTCTCCTCGACTGTCAGCCATGGGAAAAGGGCATAATCCTGAAAGACCATGCCGCGGTCGGGATGCGGCTTGCAGACCGGCTTGCCATCAGCGGTCACCGAGCCGGTGTCGGGAAATTCAAAACCGGCAGCCATTTTCAGCAAAGTGGATTTGCCGCAGCCCGAGGGGCCCAGCAGACAAACTAACTCTCCTTCCGCAACCGAAAAAGAGATGTCATCCAGCGCCACAACCCGGTCCTTCGCCCCTCTTTTGAATGATTTTGCTATGTTACTGAATACGAGTTCCATTTTTTATTCCAAAATTAATTTTCCGTTTTATCCCGCGGCAAGCGCCGGTGCATCTCTCCGGTAGAAATATTCATTGATCTCCCGGTAAAGCTCCTTGAGCCGCAAAGGCTCGATGTCGCAGATCCCCTCATAGGCCTCCGTGAAGTGGACCTGGTGGTAGTCGAGGCGGTACGGTTCGATTTTCCCCTCGGCAATCAGCTCCTCGTAGAGGGCAGACCCGGGGAGAGGGCTGTAGATGCTCCAGGTCCAGCGATCCAGCTCCAGGACCCTGGCCAGATCGAAGGTCTGCTGCACGTCGGTTTCGTCCTCACCGGGAATGCCGATCATGAAGAAGCCGAAGACCTTGACGTACCGCTTGGCCAGCCGCACCTTCTCCTTGATCTTTTCGACGGTAATCCCCTTCTTCAGCCGCGTGAGGCTCTTCGGCGAACCGGACTCGATCCCCAGGTCGAGCTGGGTGAGGCCTGCCCGCTTCATGAGCCGCAGTTCCTCCTCGTCAATCAGATCGATGCGGGTCAGGGCCTGCCAGGCGATATCCACCTTCTGTTCGATCATGAGACGGCAGAACTCCTTCACCCACTCCCGGTTCAGGTTGAAGATGCTGTCCTTGAACCAGACCCCTTCGAGCCGGTGGCGCTCCTTCAGGGTGACCAGCTCGTCCACCACCCGTTGCGGAGACTTGATTCTCCAGTTGCGCCCCATGGTCTGGTGGACCGCGCAGAAGGTGCACTGAAACGGGCAGCCGCGGGAAACGATCATGGAGATGCCGCGGACGCTGCGCAGATAACGGTTGTGCTCGATGTACCTCTCCACGGGGAAGGCTTCGTAGTCGGGCATGGGGAGCGTATCCAGGTCGGCGATCCGGACGGCCTTTTCCTTGATGACCGGTTTGCCGTCCCGCCGGTAGGAGAGCCCGTCGACTTCGCAGGGATCACTCCCACTGTCCAGCGCCGCTGCCAGGGCGGCAAAGGCCACCTCCCCCTCTCCCCGGATTACGTAATCGACGTTCTCATCGGCAAGCACGCCGGCCGGGTCGAGGGTCGGATGGACCCCTCCCAGCACCACCTTTGCGCCGGGAGCCACTCTCTTTGAAATTCCGGCGACCTGCAGCGCCTCCGGGATAGTGGGAGTCATGGCGGTAATGCCGACGATGGCCGGATCATACGAGGCGATCCTGGCCGCCAGTCCCCCACTGTCCATGAGGAGCCCCTGCATGTCGAGGAGGCACACCTCATGCCCCCGCTCCTTCAGGTAGGCCGAGAGGAAGGCCAGCCCGATGGGAGGCTCGAAGGGGGCGACGTAGAGGTTCCCCCCCTTGATCCAGTCGATGTAATCCTCAAAGCGATTGCTGAATTCCTTTCCATCGTAAAAAGCGGGGTTGATAAGCAGTATTTTCATGATTGCTCCTATATTATTGCCACAGAGTCACAGAGACACGGAGAAAAGCTAACATTTTATTCGATAAAGTATATTCAGAAATATCATGATTTAACCCGCGAATTTCTCGATTGGAATCCTGAATATCCTGTTCATCCTTGTTAATTTATGGGATTTTCTCCGTGTCTCTGTGTCTCCGTGGCAGATTTCTCCGGTCAAATTGCATACGCAAAAGGCTTTTCCGCCTCGGCGAAGAACTCGGCATATATCCCCTTGCGGATCTGTATGAACTCGTAGCTGCTGCGGTCCCGTGGCCTGGTGAGATCCACCGCCATAATCTTTTTCACGGTCCCCGGCCTGCTCGACATGATAACCACCCGGTCACCCAGGTAGATGGCCTCGTCGATGTCGTGGGTAACGAGCACCATGGTGGTGCGTTCCGCTTCCCAGATGCGGAGGATCTCCTGCTGCATCTGGATCTTGGTGAGGGCGTCCAGCGCCCCGAACGGCTCATCGAGCAGGAGGAGTTTGGGCTGGTTGACGAGCGCACGGGCAATGGCCACCCGTTGGGCCATCCCACCCGACAGCTGGTGGGGGTGGGCCTTGGCAAAGCTGGACAGCCCCACCAGCTCCAGGTGCTCCCGCACCAGCCGCTCATTCTCGCCGGGCGCCCGGCCATTAAGGCCAAAGGCCACGTTCTGTTCCACTGTCAGCCAGGGGATGAGGCGGTGCTCCTGGAAGACCATCCCCCGGTCGAGTCCCGGCCCGGCGATACGCCTGTCGCCAAGCTTGACCGTCCCGGCATAACCGTTTTCCAGGCCGGCGATGATACGGAGCAAGGTGCTTTTGCCGCAGCCGCTGCTGCCGACGATGCTGACGAACTCCCTCTCCCCGATGGTCAGGTTGATCTCCTGCAAGGCGGGAACGTCGCCGGTAGAGACTCTATAGGTCTTATTAAGCTGCTCGATAACCAGACTTTCGCCGAGCGATCCTGCTGTTCCCATATTCTCCTCCTAGTCGCTAGTCGCCGACATATGAAACTTTCCAACCGATCAGCCGTTTCTCCAGACGTTTGATCAGACTGTCCATCAGCTTGCCGATTATGCCGATGGTAATCATGCCGACCAGTACCACATCCGACTGGGACAGTTGCCGTGCGTCCATGATCAGATAGCCGATGCCGCTGCCGGCAGCGATCAGTTCGGCCGCCACCACACACATCCAGGCCACCATGAGGCCGACCCGGATACCGGTCATGATGGCGGGAAACGCACCGGGGATTACCACCTGGCGCACGAACTTGAACCGAGGGACTTCCAGAATCCTGGCCACTTCCACAAACTTGTGGTCGGTCTGGCGGATCCCGTCGATGGTGTTGATGATGATGGGGAAAAAGGCCCCGAGGAAGATGATGTATACTTTCGATTTCTCGCCGATGCCGAACCAGAGTATGGCCAGCGGTATCCAGGCGATGGGGGGAATCGGCTTGATCACCTGAATGATCAGGTCGGTCAGCCGGTCGAAAGTCCGGGAGAGGCCTATGGCGATGCCGAGGGAGAGCCCCAGGACGGCGGCGATGCCGAACCCTTCCAGCACCCGCAGCACGCTGATCCCGACATGCTTGGCCATTGCCCCGCTATTCAGGAGCTCCCAGAACGTCAGGGCGATCTTGGAAGGTGGCGGCAGGATGATCGGCTTGATGTACCCCAGGTGATAGAGCGTCTGCCATACCGCCAGGATGACGATTGACAGGCTCACGTACTGGAGCAGGTGCTTGATCTTCTGCAAGCGCGGATTGGTTTCACGGGCCATGGCTTTTCCTCCGTGGGCTGTTGTAGGGGCAACCCTATGTGGTTGCCCATTTTTCTCCGGTCAATTGGGCGGCCACGCAGGGCCGCCCCTACCTGATGCCGCTCTCGCGGGCGAGCCTTGTGTCGGCGAAATTGTCGATACTGACCGGGGCCTTGATGAGGCTTGCGCTGCGCATGAAGGCCTCGCTCTTTTTCAACTCTTCAATGTCGTCAGCCTGGATTGCCGGATGAAAGTCCAGCTTGGCAAGAACCTTGACGAGCTGTTCAGGCGGCAGGTTGAAATCGGCCGCAGTGAGCCTGGCCGCTTCCTTCGGGTTTGCCTTGATGAACTTTGCCCCGCGCTGGTAGGCTCTGATGAACGCCTTGGTCTGCTCCCGGTTCCTGGTGACAAAATCGTTGCTGGCGACGATCACCAGTACCCCCTTCTTGATGCCGGTGCCGTCAGCGAGCACCCGTACCGCCCCCTGGCTCTCCAGCTTTGTGATCAGCGGCTCCCAGACCGCTGCCGCATCTATGTTGCCGCTGGTGATGGCGGTGGCAATATCGGCCTGGGAGAGGTTGATCAACTCGATGTCATTCGTGGTCAGACCCCCCTTCTGCAGGACCAGCACCAGCAGGTGATGGGCGTAGGAGCCCTTGACCACCCCCACTTTTTTCCCTTTCAGCTCCCTGGGGGACTTGATGCCAGATTTTGTTGGGACGATGACCGCCAGCGACCTGGGCCCGGAGGCGGTGATGCCGATGATTCTGGTATCGATCCCGGCTGCCTTGCCGATGATGGCCGGGGTGTCGCCGAGAATGCCGATGTCCTGCTGGCCTGCCGCGAACGACTCGTTCATCGGGGGCCCCGCGGCAAAGGATGTCCATTTAATGGCCGGTTTGGCACCGACCTTGGCCAGTTCCTCCTCAAGCCACCCCTTGTGTTTGGCGATGAGGATCGAGGCGCAGAAAGGGCTGGGCTGGGTGGCGATCCTGATTTCATTGGCGAAGGCTGCGCCTGTGGTTACAACAGTGATAGTGAATATTCCCAGCAATACGTTAAAAACGTTTTTCATCATTCTTCTCCTTTGTATTAACAATTCGATACCAAACGATTAACCCTTAAAGACCGATCAAAAATGCCCAGGTGCAAGGCGCCCGAAATCCTGAGGCACGAGGCGTACTGGAAGAACGCCGCAGATGGTCGTTTTTCATCAGCCTTGCCGTGCCCGCCGGTCGAGGTGCAGGAACAGTGGGTGGGCGGCCTCTTCCTCGGCCCTGCGCACGGCAAAGGTCTCGTCGATGATCTCCTCCGGCTCGATGACCCAGACTGCGGCCAGGTCCACGTCTCCGTGCTTTTCACGGACAGCCGCGTAATGCTCCTGGAAGAGAGGTCCGGCAATGTGTGTCTTTACCGGAGTTCCCTTTATCTGATAGCACTCCCCTCCTTGCCCTCTGAGCGCTATCGCCACTTTTTTATCGAACCAGATGCTTCTCACCAGGTTCTTGTTGGTCCGGGATGATTCCAGGAACTCCAGATAAAGAATGGTGTCGTTTTCCCCCGGTTGCAGGGACTGTTTCAACGCTGCATGGGGAAATCCGTCCGCATCCAGAGTCGCCAGCACTTTTGTCGTTTCCTGATTATTGAGAAGATCGATAATTTCGTTGGTCAATTGAACTGCCATGTTCTGCCTCCTTTTTTGCCTGCCTTACAAAAGCCTCGACAGGTCCGTGTCGGGATGGTTGCCGCAGCGGCGATAGTCGTCGAAATCGACGCCGAGGCCGTACTTCACCCGCAGATTGTGGAGTCCCCGGGCCAGCCGCACGAAGTAATCCAGGGACGGGTTCTGCTGGTCGCGGAAGTAGGAGCCGGGGCGCGGCACCCAGACGATATAGACGGTGGTCACACCATGTTCCGCGAGGTATTCCGCTTCGGCCAGAGTCGAGGCCAGGGCGTCGTCCTCGTTGGTGAACCCGCTCGGCTTGGCCAGCTCCACCCCCCCCACCAGGCCGGTGCCCACATTTCCCCGGCCGAAGATATCCACCGCCCGGATCAGGCGCTGCCGCCACTCCCGGTAGCCAACGGACTGGGCCTTGCCGGGGCAGATCCAGTTGAACATCTTTTCGCCGAGCACCTCCAGGTCGCTCGTGTAGCTCATGAGGCCGGTCTGCTCGTAGAGGCGGGCCAGTTGCTTTTCGTTGAAGGCCGATGCAATCAACTGGCTGGGGAACTTCTTGGTAGTGAAATTCTCGCCGATCGCCTGGAGGGTCTCGATGTAGTAGTCCACTTCCCGGTCGAAGATTTCCTCCCCCTTCAGGACCGAACCGGCGGTGAGGCACATGCCGGTAAAGCGTCCCGGCTCCTTGAGGGCCTCGCGAACGGTTTCATAGACATCCCGGGGCTTGAGCCTCGTCGGCACCCCCAACTCATCCTTCTGCTGCTTCGTGTGGTTAACGATGTCGCAGAACCGGCATTCCTGTTTCTCGGCCCAGAAATGGCAGAAGCTCGACTGGAAGATGTTAAGCCGTTGTGGACGGGCGCTGGCGATGTGACTCATGGGGACGCCGGAGCTGGTTTGCTTGTCGTAATAACGTGGCTTCGGCCAGAGCTCCACGAATTCTACCACTTCGCCCTCATTGATCAGCGCCAGCCGGCCGTCCACCAGGTCGACGAGATAGGGGTTTTGCTCCAGCGGAGTCGGGTCGGTAAGGATGGAGGTGCCGTCCCGGAGGATCAGGGATTCGGGAAGCGGTCTGATCTGGCCGTCCCGGGAACCGAAGATATAGGGGCTTCGCATTTGATGGATCGAGCTGTCTACTACGCTCTCGGCGCGCTCGGTGTAATGGACTCCTCGCCGTTGAACGTCGATTTTCAGGGCGACAAGCCGCGGGAAGTCCGGATACTTTTCCACGATCTCAGTCAGGGTCACTTCCGCTTCCCTTCTTCTATTATTCAATGCGACTGCCATGGGCGTTCTCCTTGTCGATGTTTTCACAACCGAAAATCAAAACCTGAAGTGAACGCGGATCACATCTGATAAACGCGGAATTATAAAGCAAAAAGCCTTTGTTTCTTGTTTTTAAGCTTAATCCGCTTTTTCCGCGTTCATCCGCGTCCCATTTTTTTGTTTTCTTTTTAAGCCGACTTCCTGAAAACCGCCGCCTGCAACTGCTCCACCTTGTCGGTCCGCTCCCATGGAAGATCGAGGTCGGTGCGGCCGAAATGGCCGTACGCTGCGGTCTGCCGGTAAATGGGGCGGCGCAGGTCGAGCTGCTCGATGATCGCCGCCGGCCGCAAATCGAAGTGGGCGGCTATCAGCTCGGCCAGCTCACCGTTCGTGAGTTTGCCGGTACCGAAGCTCTCCACGAAGATGGAGACCGGTCGGGCAACACCGATGGCATAAGCGATCTGCACCTCCAGACGCCGGGCGAGCCCCGCGGCCACCACGTTCTTCGCCACGTAGCGGGCGGCATAAGCCCCTGACCGGTCCACCTTGGTGGGATCCTTGCCGGAAAAGGCGCCGCCGCCGTGGCGGGCGAAACCGCCATAGGTGTCGACGATGATCTTGCGGCCGGTGAGCCCCGCATCGCCGTGGGGGCCTCCCACTACAAAGCGGCCGGTGGGATTGACGTAGATCCGGGTCCGATCGTCCAGGAGCGCTTCGGGAATGACCGGTCGGATCACGCTTGAGACAATATCCTCGCGAATCTGCTCCAGGGAAACCTCGGGGGCATGCTGGGCAGAGATGACGACGGTATCGACCCGGACCGGTCTGTCCCCCTCGTACTCCACGGTTACCTGGCTCTTCCCGTCGGGGCGCAGGTAAGGTACATCCCCCTCCTTCCGCGCTTCCGCCAAACGCCGGGCAAGGCCGTGGGCCAGGGCAATGCTCGCCGGCAGGTATTCCGGGGTCTCGTCGGTGGCAAAGCCGAACACCATCCCCTGGTCACCGGCCCCCACCGAGTCGAGGTAGCCGTCATGGTCTTTCCCGTGGCGGGCCTCCAGCGCATGGTCCACCCCCTGGGCAATGTCGGGGGACTGCTGGTCGAGGGAGACGAGTACCGCACTGTGCTCGGCGTCGAGGCCGTACTCCGCGCTCGTGTAACCGACCTCGGTGATGGTATCGCGCGCCACCCGGGCTGCGTTTACCTGCGCCTGCGAGGATATCTCCCCGAACAGCAGCACTAATCCTGTGGTGACGCTCGTTTCGCAGGCCACCCGAGACAGCGGGTCCTGGGCAAGATGCGCGTCAAGCACCGCATCCGAAATCTGGTCGGCCAGTTTGTCGGGATGCCCCTCAGTCACCGATTCCGATGTAAATAGATAGCGTTTAGTTCCCATTTCTTTTCCCCTTTCCTTTCCTTGGTTAATGGTTGAATGCAGCCGTTGAATAATAAAAAAGGCTAAGGTTTTGTCCTCTAATAGAGACAAAAAACCTTAGCCTCCAGTTTTTCTGGTCAGCCAGATCGTTGTTATCAGTGTGTGGTTGTTTGTCGGCGGCGCAGGGTATTCCCCCGCCCGTCATGAATCAGTCAACCTGAAACAGCGCCGTGGAGAGATAGCGCTCTCCGGTATCCGGCAGGACTACCACGACCAGCTTCCCTTTGTTTTCCGGGCGCTTCGCCACCTGAAGAGCGGCAAAGGCGGCGGCGCCGCCGGATATCCCCACCAGTAGCCCCTCCTCCCTGGCGAGCCGGCGGCCGATCTCGAACGACTCCTCGTTCCCGACCTTGATGATCTCGTCGATCACCCCGCGGTTCAGGACGTCCGGCACGAAACCGGCGCCGATCCCCTGGATCTTGTGGGGCCCGGGCTGGCCGCCGGAGAGGACCGGCGAGTCGGTCGGCTCCACGGCGATCACCTTGACCGCAGGCTTCCTCTCCTTGAGGACCTCGCCGACCCCGGTGATGGTGCCGCCGGTACCGACCCCGCCGACAAGGATGTCGACCCGGCCATCGGTGTCCTCCCAGATCTCCTCGGCCGTGGTGGCACGGTGAATCGCAGGGTTGGACGGGTTCTTGAACTGCTGCGGGACGAACGCGTTGGGAATCTCCAGCGCCAGTTCATCCGCCTTCTGAATAGCGCCCTTCATCCCCTGAGCGCCGGGAGTCAGCACCAGTTCGGCGCCATAAGCCTTGAGGAGGTTCCTCCGCTCGATACTCATGGTATCCGGCATGGTGAGGATGAGCCGGTATCCCTTGGCGGCGGCCACGAACGCGAGGGCGATGCCGGTGTTGCCGCTGGTAGGCTCGATAATCACCGTATCTTTGTTGATCAACCCCTTCTCTTCGGCATCCTTGATCATGGCAAAGCCGATCCGGTCCTTGACGCTGCCGCCGGGATTGAACGCTTCCAGCTTCCCGACCACGTCGGCCACCGCTCCGGCCGTAACCCTGTTTAACCGCAACAGCGGCGTCCTGCCAATCAGGTCCGTCAGATTATTTGCTATTCTCGCCATAACGTGTTTCCCCCTTCGACTCGGTATATTTTCTTGCCTGATTTATTCCTTGTATCACCGTGTATTTGATAATAAATAACTACGAGCGATTTTGTCAAGAAAAAAATAAATTTATCTATGTACTAAGTAGACTAATAAATAGAAAAGCCGGAATTGTCAAGATACAGGGCGGATTTATGCTTGATTGGATGACAGCGAGGGGGGAAAATTCGGGGCGGATCTATTTTTCTTTGAGGAATAAATAGTTTCCATCCGGAAAATCCGGATGGAAACTATTTACGGACAAGTTCTTAGAAATTTATCAGACCAACCACCTTTCGCAAGATCACCACGGCGTCGGCCACGTCGATCCTGCCGTCCGGGGCGGGAGCGCCATTAGCGTCCAGCGGCGCGACATCCCCGTGCAGCAGCTCATCGGGCGAAGGGGTGCCGAGGCCGACCGCAATGCGCAAGGTCCTGATGGCATCGGAAATATCGACGTTTCCCGTTCCTTTCATGTTGCCGTCGGGAAGAACGATCTTAACGTCAGCCGTAGCGATGGTGACGTTCTGGGCAATGTCGGTGGCGGTGACCGTGAAGTTGGTGACCCCGCTCTTGAGTCCGCTCACCTGACAACTCCAGTTGCCGCTGACATTCGTGACGGTACCGAAGGTGACGGCGATATTCGCCCGCACCACCGGAATCAGACCGAGCTCCACCGTGCCGCCGATAGTAAGGCTCGGCACCCTGACCGTTCCGGTGACCGGGTTCAGGGTCAGGACCGGCGGATTGGCCTTGACCGTCCAGGTGAACGTGGTGGCGTTCGCCTCGGGCTGCTGCAGGTTGAGCGGCGTATTCTTGCCGAGGACCGCAACGGTATGGGTACCGTCGGCGAGACCGCCGAGCGCGATCGGTATGTCTACGGTGAGGGGGCCGCCAAAGAAATCGGTCGTGATCAACGGGCCGCCGTCAACCTTGTACTGGTAGGTGTCCACCCCCACCCCACCCACCGTCAGGTTGGCGCTGGTCTGCTTGGTTACAACCTGCGGGGTCCCGCTGAAGGTGGCTAAGGGAAGGACCTGGATGTTGGTTGTCTTGGTGTCTACTCCTCCTGTCACGTCTGTCGCGGTTGCGGTTATCGTATTGTTTCCCAAGCCGAGTCCCGTGGCGGTAAAGTTCCAGTTGGGAGTCTGGGTGCAGGTGGTGCCGAGGAGGTCGGGGGTGCAGATAACTGTCGCCGCGGCCGGCGGCAGGTTAATGTTGGAATCCAAGTTAGTTACGCTGACCGCCACCGTGGCCGTGGCCTTGACAGCATCGAGGATCGTGCCGCTGATTACCTGGCTGGTCAGGAGGGTCGGCGTAACCGGCTGGTTCAGGGTCAGTGTCGGTATAACCGGGTCGAAAGCGCCCCCCGTAGGCTGTAACGTGATCGGGACGTCGACTCCACCAGGGTCAGCACCGTTGGGGATCAGGAGCTCGGGATGGTCGAAGGGGGCCTTCTCCTGTCTCACCCGCTCGTCGGTGAGGGCCTTCATGAAAGCCACCACCTCGGCCCGGCGGGCCGCATCACCCCTTAAGTTGCCGATCGGCTGCATGGCTGCCGCCAGTTCGGGATTGCCGGGGAAATTGCCGCCGCGGGCGTAGAACTCCACCACCTGATCCAGGGTCAGGGCGCTGCCGTTATGGAAGTAGGGGGCGGTCAACTCCACGTTGCGCAGCCCGGGGGTCTTGAAAGCCCCCTGCACGATGTCCGCCTGGGTCGACGAAACGCCGGCCGGCAGTGCGGGGGTCGCGAAAGGGAGCTGGCTCGGCACTTGGGCCTGGAGCTTTGCCAGCCCCGTGAAAGAGAGGGGGAAAGGTTGTCCGGTCAACGGGTTCGTAAAGTTTGGCAAGTTTGGTGCCGTCCCCCCCCTGCCGGGGTCTTCCGCCGTGGGCCGCACGCCGATGTTGAAGAAGCCCTCGTCGAAGGTGACGATGCCCGGGAGGGGGAAGATGTCGACGTTCTGCAGTCCCGCCCTGATCAGGCCGTGTTTGGCGTTGTCGGTGAACACCGACGGATTGCAGTCAGGGGCGACACAGCCGACTAGGTTGCTGCCGACCACGGCGGAAGTGAACTCGGAGCCGGAGTGGCAGACCGCGCACTTGCTGTCGAAGGTGCCAAAGCCCTGCTGGGCGGCGAAGCTCATGGCGTTCTGGTTCCCCGCCTGGAACAGGTCGAAGGGAGTCCGGTCGGAGACCAGGGTCGCCTCGTAGAGCTGGATGGCGAGCCCCCAGAAGAGGGCGAAGTTGGCCTCAATCTGGTCGAATTGAACCGGCCCCTGCACGGTGTCAAGGGTGACTCTCTTGGCGGAATTCCATAAACTGTTCACAAATGCGGCCTCTACCATCGTTTTGTACGAATTGAAAGTAAGCCCCCTGTTCCCCGTCAAGTTTCCGTTAGGATCGCGGGAGAAGGTGCCCAGCACGCTGTCTTGTGGATGAACGAACTGGTTGGCGAGCGGAACCCGGCCGAGCATCTTCCTCCCGAGCTCAGGAAATGTGCGGTCCCGAAACGACATCTCCACCTCGCTCAGGGGGGGGCCGACCGCCTGGGAGGCGAGGCTCGCGTTGGGAATGGCGATCTTCTGCGACACCAGGTTTACGCTCACGCCGTCATCGACCCAGATGCCGGCACTCTGGTCGAGTGGGCCGAAGGGGGTCGCGCCGTTGAAGATGTTGTTAGCCCGGCCGTCCCAGAAGTTGCTGTAATTGAAGACCGCGTTGACTGCGGACGGGGAGTTGCGCCCCGTTACCTGCCGGATGTTGTTGGCGGCGTCGGTATTGGGCGGGGGACCGATGTGGAATATCGGGTCGATGAGGGCGGTAAAGAGGTCCACCGCGGGGTCGGGATTGCCGGGGTCAATGCCGGCGAACCGAGCCAGGCGAATCCCCTGGGAGCCGGTGACGTCGTTGAAATTGCGGGTGATGATTACCAGATCGAGAGGTAGCCCCGTCAACGGATCGATACCCAGCCTCCCTGTGGGCGGGCTCACCTGGAAGAAGGGGAAATCGGCCGCCGTCAGGGTGCTGTTGGGGCCGGGCTTGACTTGGAAAGCGCCGTTGGAACCGGGATGTAGCTGGTTCTTGTCCCGTCTGGCATGTGCAACCGGGGCAGTACCGACAATCGGGTCCGCACCGGCGCGGTAGTGGCAGGTGGCGCACGCCGTTCGCCCGTCGCTCCCCACCTGCATGTCCCAGAAGAGCGCCTTTCCCAGCCTGATGGCGGCGTTCATGTCCGTAATGTACGGTGAAAGATTTGCAGGGACGGCTGCGGGAACGCTCCCTCCTGAAGTGCCGAAGACTGGATTCGTGATTCGGCTGAGCGGCGGCTGGAGCCCCCCCCATGCCGCGCCGTTCGGCAGTAAGGTGCAGATAATGGCGACTGTCAGCAAACGCATGGCCGTCCGTGACTTCACGAATAACCTTTTATTCATTTCATCCTCCCGTTGATCCTTCGGTATTCAAAACATCGGACATAATGGGTAAACAGCGCCGGTTCGCGAAGTTAAACCGGTGCTGTTGGTAACAACATTACTACAAATCATTACAAACTCCATGCCATTTGATCAAGAAGATTTCTTTGCGGCCAGGAAAGCACTTGGAGGAGAGTTTATAAATATATATAGCCAAGTTAAAGGATGTAGCATTTATTCAAGCGCAGGGATTGAAATCGGTCCGAATCCTTTTAAATCGGCCATGTACGTCAATGTCAAACTTTGACGCATTTATCAAAATGCTACAACCCTGCATAACGGTCAGTGCCCATGTGTTGGCCGCTCTCCCTCACCCTACCCCCTGGGCGAAGGTGGCCAAAGACCATCCTCTATCCCCTCGCCGAACGGATCATCCCCGATGCGGTGCGCGAGCCTGTACTGGCCGGTTACCAAGCGGCGGAGGCCCTCACTCCGGCCGATTTCACCCGTTACTACGAGGAGATTATGGCGCGCTACGAAGCGGAAACAGCTTCCGTCGTTTTTTAATGAGTAGCTTGACAACGCCCTTTTCGGTGTTAACATAAAAATAAAAGTAAAAATAGCGTTCGCCGAATCTTTTCTTCCCGGTCATTTCGGCGAGAAAAAAAGGAGGTAACGGTCATGAAAACCCTGATTACATTGATTAGCGCTTTAGCCTTGATGTGGGTAACTCCGGCCCTGGCCGGGGAAAAACTTCTGACGGACCAGCTGCTGGATGCGATCACCGCCGGGACAAGCGGGGATGGCGCGCAACAGGCCATGAGCGATGTTTCCGTGGCTAACGATGTCAACTCGTCTGTTCAGAATCAGATTGACAATCAGAATGTAAAGGCCGCTAACGTGGTCAATGTTCCCAATGTCCGCATTGACAATTCCGTTGACGTCTCGCAGAATGTCAACTCGAAAAATCGGAAACTATTGCTGAAAGACTACGCGCAGCAGAATGCACGAGCGGTGAATATCGTTAATTCCTTGGAGAGTAAAGTGGGCATCGGGGTGAACGCGCACTATACTTCAAGCGGCTCAATCGATAAAGTGATGCAGACCAACATCATCACGAACAGCAATTGATTTTCGGGCCGGGCTGATCCCCGCCAGGGGAGGAAGACGATGAAATCGATCATGCTCATTGGCTGCCTCTGTCTCCTGCTGACAGGAGCGGCGGATAAGGCTTGGGGTGCACACCCCCTCAGCGATGAAGAGATGGACCTGGTTACCGCCGGCACACTGTCCGTTGCCATGTCCGACGGCAAGCTCAGCTTCCAGCTGGGCGGAGATAAGGGAAGCGGGCTGTCCATAGAAGGAAGCGGAACGATATCCACTGTTACCAACCCCGCCCCTGCCGGTCCGCCGGCATATATAATCATGCGCGATAACGCGCAAAGCAACCTTCATGCTTTTGTGAACGTGAATGCGGTTAATGCCAACGTTCAGGTGCTCATCAACCTGATCGTGAACATAAACTCGACTGTTGGCGCCATACACCAGATAAACAGCGCCCCTGCCCTGTAGTGTCCATCCGGAAACCGGATGGACACTACAGACGTTTTCTTTAGATCGGCCATGAACGACAGGTTCTTTCGCCATATCGCACTGGTCATTGCGTTTGCCCTTGCCGCACCGTTAACGGTCTCTGCAGGGGAGATCGCCCTTTCCCTGGGGGGGCGTATCCACAAGCCCGTGCGCTCTTTGCAGGAGATCCGCCAGGCCCGCGTTGCCCAGCAGCGATGGGACTACAGTTGCGGATCGGGAGCCCTGAGTACGCTCCTCACCTATTATTACGGCGACAAGGTATCCGAATCCGCCATTATCGCGTCCATTTTACACCGTACCGACCCGCAGAAGGTCCGGGCGCGGGGGGGGTTTTCCCTCCTCGACCTGAAACGTTTTGTCGAATCGAAGGGTTACGAAGCGAAGGGGTATGCCGGCCTCACCCTGGAAGAACTGGTGGCGATGCGGACCCCGGCCATCGTTCCGGTCCGCATCAAGGGTTACGATCACTTTGTCATATTTCGCGGGTTACGGGGAAACCGGGTAGTTCTGGCTGATCCGTCGTTCGGCACGACGACCATGAAACCGGGCCAGTTTCAGGAGATATGGAAGAACGGCATCGGTTTCATCGTCCTCCGGCAAAACTCCACCCCCCCTTCGGAAAACATGTCTCCCAAAGCGGAGGATTTCTGCCTCCCCGACGGCACCGCCATAACCCGCTCTCTCCTGCGGATAAGCACAACCCCGCTGACAAGGAACGGCCTGTGAGAATATTCCGGCAGTCAGTGACCTGCAAGCGCCTCCCTTGCATCTTCACTCTTTTATTGCTTCTCGGAGCAATTGCAGAAATAGGGGGGACCGAAGTCCAGGGGGCTGAAATCGAGAAATCCCCCCCCGTTCAGGTCGGCGGAACAGCGCAGGAGGCGGGGGCGGAGACTCCCAAAGGCCCCGATCCGGCTCCGGATAAACGCGATGAGATGATCAACGACCTCCTCCGGCGCATGGAAATGCTCGAAAAGGAAATACGGTCCCTTCAAGGCGGAGCCGAAAAGATATTCCTACCGTCCGAAGCCGCGCCTGCCCCTCCCCCCGGCAAGGCCGACGAGGAAGAACGGATCGCCCAGGCCGCCCTGGAGCGGACACTCATTGAACGGAGCGGGATTCTCCTCCCACACGGAACCCTGGAGATCGAACCCTCTCTCACCTTTGCCCACGCTTCCTCCGACAACATCAGCATCGACGGAGTCACCCTCGATTTCCTGGCGATAGGGAAAATCATTTCGGACAAGATCCGCCGCAACATCCTCATTCCCGCACTCACGTTCCGTCTCGGCCTGCAAAACGATTTCCAGGTGGAAACCAAATTCCCCCTTCGCTATGACTCGCAAAGGACATTAAAGGGAGACAACACCGAGCGTACCAAGGAGAGCTTCGGGCTGGGTGATATTGAACTGGCCTTGAGTCATCAACTTCTGCGGGAAAAGGGATGGGTCCCGGATATCCTCGGCAGCCTGCGCTGGAAGACCGACACCGGCCACAGTCCCTTCAGTCTGGGAACCGATGAGCTGGCCCTAGGCACGGGTTTCCACGCCCTTCAGTTCATGCTGACCGCGGTAAAGGTCAAAGAGCCGGCAGCCTTCTTCGGAAGTCTCCTGTACACCATTAATTTCCCCGTTTCCAAAGCGGAGGGGCGCGTCAGCCCGGGAGATACGTATGGTATCAATCTCGGCCTGGCCTTGGCCCTCAACCTCGATACATCGATCAATTTCATTTGGGAGCAGAGGTTTACCGACAGTGCAGAGTTAGACGGCGTCAAGATTCCCGGCACCGCCCTTTACCCGGGAAACTTTCGGGTTGGGGCCACCTATACCTTCACACCTTCGGTAGCCCTGGATGCATCGATCGTTATCGGCCTTACCCGTGACGCCCCCGATGTCCAGGCCATCGTCGCCATTCCGGTGCGATTCCAGAATTTCTTATATCCCACAGGCCCCTGAACCGCCCCCTCTCCACCAGAAAAACCATTCTGAAAGAGCAAGCTCAACTTTTCTAGCCGGCTGTTACTTAGGGTTTCCCGATGCGGACCACCGTGTACGCGGCAGCGTCGGGGTCCGCCACCCCGAAACGGGCGTTGACCAGGTAGAGGCTCCCGTCGCTAGCAGCCACCGTGGTAGGGACGTCGAAAGCGGGGTTGGGAATGCGCGTGCGCACCGTGCCTGAGCTTAAATCCGGGGCGAGATCCACCACGGCAAGCTGATTCAACCGGTTCTGGACCACGAAGAGGGTTTGCCCCTCCAAAAGGATGCCGTCACCGTTTGTAACGGTTTCCGCACCCAGATCGATCCTCCGCGTAACTCCGGTGGACGGGTCGACCGTGTAAAGGAAGCCGGTGTTGCTTTGCACGACCACGAGCTTCGCTCCGGAGGAGGCGATGCCGTTGAGGTTGTTGACCCCGGGCTGGAACTGGAGGGCCAGGTCCCCGGTGAGGGACAGGGTCGAAACCGCCTCCTGGCCGCCCAGGGAGCCATCCGCAGGGAGGGCCACCCGGTAGAGGACCTGGTTACGGGAATCGGTGAACCAGGCAGAGTCGGCTGTGAGGACCACGTCATTTACGAAGGTCTCGGGGGTCAGGGTCAAGGTGTACTCCGCGAGGTCCGCCCCCGTGGCCGCATCGTACACGAAGGCCTTCCCCGTCCCCCCCCCGGCCACAAAGATGCGTCTCCGCCCGTCCACTTTCAGGCCGATGGAGTTTCTACCGGTCCTCCCCTCCACGAGCACCGCGCCCTCGCCGGTGGCGAGATCGGCCCTGAATACTCGACCGGTCGGGATGGAGCCCACGTAAAGCTTCCCTTCTGCGATTGCTATCCCTTCGGGCCTGAACCCGGTGGGAAGGGAAATCACGTCCGGTGGAGCGCTCCCTCCGCCTGACGAGCACCCTGCCAGCGCCGCCGTAACGAGAAGGAGCCCGAGCCGGACCCATCGTAGAAAACGCCGTTGCGCGAATCGGGAACGTGTCAGGAAAATCATCTCTGCCTCCTGTTCCTGCCTTTATTCATGACCATGAGAAGAGCTTATACCGACCCGGCCCGATGTCAAGGCAGGCACGCGCATGGCGACTTGCGGTGCGCCTATGTAATGATAGAATGAAGTGACAAATCCTTGCCCCAGAGACACTGAGAAACCGTAAAACCTGAATGGGACACGGATCAAATCGGAAAAAGCGGATTTAAAGTCTTTAAAGCAAATCAAAGTTCCAGATTTTGTTTGATCCGACTTTATCCGATTTTTCCGCCTATTCCGTGTACCATTGTCTTTCTGGCGTTTCTCTGTGGACCTCTGTGTCTGTGACTGGTGGCAGATTTTTTTATCGTTGGATTCGAGAAAGAGGGGATGCCATGAGCGTACAAAAATTGCGGGGAACGGCCTGGCTGGCGGTGACAGTTGTCGCCTTAGCCTTGAACGGCTGCGGGGAAGGCGGCGGAGCAGGACCGGCTGGGGGGAGCATCGTCTCCGTTGCCCGGATCGCGTCTGTGACAAAGGCTGAGGCCGCCACAGTTCTTACTGCCGCTGGAGTGCCGGTCGTCCCCTTGAACGATGTGGAAATCCATAAAATCGTCTACCTGACTACGGACGAATCCGGCGCACTGATTAACGCCTCGGGAGCGCTCGTTGTCCCGCAGAACCTTTCCGCTCCCGCCCCCCTGCTCAGTTCACAGCACGGCACGACGACGTTGAAATCCGATGTCGCCTCCACTCCGCCTCCGGCAGGGCAACCGTACGACCGTCTGGAAGCGCTGGCTTTCGGGACCGCCGGCTATGTTACCGTTTTGCCGGATTACATCGGCTACGGCGACTCCGGCAATCGTTTTCATCCGTATCTCCATGGGAAAACCCTGGCCTCTGCCGTTGTGGACCTGCTCAGGGCGGCCAAGAGTTACTGTGGGGCAAACAACATCCCGCTGAGCGGCAAGCTGTTTCTGGCCGGATATTCCGAAGGCGGCTATGCAACCATGGCTGCCACGAAGGAAATTCAGGAGAAATTCGCCGCCGAATTTGCGGTCACCGCCTCGGCTCCCATGGCCGGACCGTATGATCTGTCCACCTCATTGCTCGATATCCTGAACAGCACGACGTACCCCGGCCCGGGCTTTGTCTCATTTGCGTTCTGGGCCTACGACCGGGTTTATGCGCTCAACATGCTCAACCAGGCATTCATGCCGGTTTTTGCGGCTAAACTGGATACCTTGTTCGACGGGACCCACGACATCCTTCTCGACATCAATCCGGCCCTGTCGACCGATGTGGCCACGCTGTTTCAGAGCCAGTTCCTGGCCGATTTCAGGGGGAACGGCTCTGTCGTGCTGAAATCGAGAATAGCGGAGAACAACCTTCACAACTGGACACCCACGGTCGCCATGAGGTTGATCCATTGCAAAGGCGACGACATAGTGGCCTTCAAGAATTCGCAGACGGCCTTCAACAATTTCAGCACCAACGGCGCCAAAAGGTTTGTGCGACTCATTGCACCGGCCCCTGACGGTACGCATGCGGCCTGTTTCGGCCCGGCAATGCTGACGGCAAAAGCGTGGTTCGACACGTTGAAGTAGGGGCGGCCCCATGTGGCCGCCCTGATTGGACTTTTTACGGATTCGTTAATCTTACTTTGTGCGAAAAACATGGCCGACGGACGTGGGAAAGGTCACCTTGCCGTCGGGGATGACTGCATTTTCCTGCCAGAGCTCGAAGATTATGCCGTCGGTGCCGGCAGCTTTCTGAGCAATCGCACTGGCCTCCTCGGGTGATACGTCGAGGACCTGGACACGTCCGGTGGCAATTTCGACCTCATGATCGTGGAAATGCCGGTTCCACTGGATGAGCGGCACGTTTTTCCGGGCCAGCCCCTTTTCGATGAAGTATTCGACGCCGACCAGAGCGGCATCCGGGGCCGTGGAAGTGAAGAGCAGGCACTGCAGGACGACCCCACCCTGGATCGGCTTGCAGTAATGGTGAAACGGCCCTCCCACCGTCCCATCCTCCATCTGGTGGGGGGCCAGGACGTGAATGGCATACCCGTCGGCGGGGCCCGGTTTCTTCACCTCGGCTACGGCCGCCCCGCCGGCCATGACGGAAAGGGCTGCGGCAATGCAGCAACCGGTTTTAAATCGCATGTGAACCTCCTTTAAGGGCATGATGAGTGTTTAACAAGAGTATACAGACAAAACTGCGTGTTTCAACCCGTCGGATTGTCGAGCGTCATCCATTTATTTCAGCGCAAGCGGCACGATGCAGGAGTAAATATATGAGCCCAGCGAATTCCCCGGCACCCGCCCATGGCGATTTCATCATCCGTGACTTCCGCTTTAAGAGCGGGGAGCTGTTGCCGGAGTTAACGCTGCATTACACGACTGTCGGTGCCCCCGTTCGGGATGAGGGGGGCGTGGTGCGCAATGCCGTGCTGCTCCTGCATGGGACCGGCGGGGCCGGGGAGAATTTTCTTCGCGACCAGTTCGCCGGCGTGCTTTTCCAACCCGGCCAGTTGCTGGACGCATCACGGTACTTCATCATCCTCCCGGATGGTATCGGGCACGGCCGCTCCAGTAAGCCCAGTGACGGTTTGCATGCCCGCTTCCCCCGCTATGATTACGATGACATGGTGGCCGCCCAGCACCGGCTCCTTACCGGGAAGCTCGGCGTAAATCATCTGCGGCTTGTGCTGGGCGTCTCGATGGGGGGAATGCAGACGTGGCTGTGGGGCGAAACCCATCCCGCATTCATGGACGCGTTGCTGCCGCTGGCAAGCCTTCCCGTGCAGATCGCCGGGCGCAACCGGATTATTCGCCGCATGATCATGGACGCGATTCGCAACGACCCCGGCTGGCAGGGGGGCGAATACAGCGCACAGCCCTACGGCCTGGTCTCGGCGATCTACACCCTGATGATCATGGGGAGCAGCCCGCTCCAATGGCAGAAGCAGGCGCCGACCCGCGAGGCGGCGGACCGGTTTTTCGATGAATGGGTGCGGACCCGGCTCGCACATAGTGATGCGAATGATCTGTTGTACCAGTATGACGCCTCGCGCGATTATGATCCGTCCCCCGGACTGGAAAGCATTAAGGCGCCGCTGCTGGCCATCAACTCCGCCGACGATGAGGTGAATCCCCCCGAGCTCGGCATCATGGAGCGGGAGATCAAGCGTGTCCGGCGTGGCCGCTACGTGTTGATCCCGATCAGCAATCAGACCCAGGGACATGGGACCCATTCATTGCCCGAGACTTGGAAGCAGCATCTAGCGGAGCTCCTGGAAGAATCGTGAACCGGGAAGCGGGAAGCGGGGAAGTGTGAAAGCCTTTCCTCTTCCCGAATCCCGGATCCCGAATCCCGGATTTTGGAAGCCGACTGACAAGAAAACGCCGCCGGGTAATACGCAACCCCTGTAACTTATTTGACACCTGTAAACAACTTTACACCCACCGCATCCTTTCACCGCGCGGGCCCGCCCCATGCCTTAATGAGAATCAACGTTCTCTTTTACAACTTTTCCCCTTCCCGCCCCCCTGCGTTTCTCCCCCAAAACCCTTGACAGTCGCAGATATACGCCCATCGCAACCCTTTGGTACGGTTTCTGTAAATGAAGGTTTATAGAAACTATGCCGTTCTTCCCCTTTTGCTGACAGAAGATGGAGTAGTGACAGCATCAGGAGATTGCAAGATATTCGGAAGCCGACACGGGTCGGGGTGACCCTGTCGGCACGCAGAAACAAATTAAGCAAAGGAGGTCATCATCATGAAAAGCTTGTGCAGAATGAATGGTCGATGGTTACTTACGGCCTTGTTGCTTGCAGCCCTGTCCATGACCGGCTGCAGCGGCAACGATGTATCGGCGGGTCCTGCCGGCGACCCGGGCGCCCCGGCTGCCACGGCCGATCCGGGCGCCCCGCCCGTTGCAGTGGGCAGTCCGGGCACCAGTCCAGGCACCCCGGGCGCCCTGGTCGATCCGGAAACCCCCGTCCCCGCGAGCACCACGCCCCCCCCAGAGGGCACAGTTGCGAAAGCCCTCGTGGTGACGGGCACCCTGGTGGGTGACGCGGCCGCCGCGTTGACGGGAGCGCCGCTCGCAGGCGTTGCCCCGGCGTCGGGGACCCCCACGTCGGTCCCTATAACAGAGACCGTAGCCAGCGGTCAAGTGGCGGTGGTGCTGATTGATGAAACCGGGAGCGTGGCGGCGAACCAGACCGTAACCGCCGCCAACGGGAATTTCATCCTCGTCCCCCCCCCGGGCCACACTTACGTGCTGTTGTTCCGCGACACAAGCCCGACGGGCAGAACCATAAGCCCCCTGATCGCGGACAAAAAGACGGGGAGGATCTCCTTCAGTCTCCCGGTGGGGTCCCCGGATTTGAACCTCGGGAACATAACCTTCGACTCCCAACTGGGCAAGGCCTGGACCTGGACTGATGTTGCCCTGGCCCCCCCCGCCGTCGCCTTCCCCTTCACTACTATCGAATGGAGGGGGTCCTCGGACGTTCCGACGGAAGCCCCGCCGACCCCGCTCTTCGGTGCCCAGCCCTTCACCCAGGAAATGATGCTGTTCGAGGAGTTCGGCCCCGAGGCGATGCCCGCGGCCGCTGCCGCCGGCTTCACCCCCTTCCCGCAACCCCAGAATGCCCAGAGCGGACCTGCTCCCGCGCAACTTGAGGCATTCCTGGCCCAGGCCGGGGTCGCGCCTTACCCCACGAGGCTCTCGAACGTCAACGATACGAACCCCTGGAAAGGTGCAATAGAGGCGTTCCTCGGCCACGCACTCATTCAGCCTCCCGCCGGAGTGCCGGGACCGGCCGAAGGCCGCCCCTCGGGAGAAGACTGGGCCCAGCAGAATTGGGACCAATTCTTTCCCCAGAAGTTCTTCAAGACCACCGTTGCCCCCGCCCGGAATAACGGCGGCTTCCGCGACGCGCATCAGCGGCATGGGTACAGCGTAGGGGAATTTGCACCGGGCGGGCTCTACCACAACGTCGCGGGTGTGCTGCCGGGTACGGCAAAAGGCCTCGCGATCCAGCTCCACCCGAACATGCCTATCCAGAACCCGAACTCCGTCTGGACCTTCGACGGCACGCTTCCGCCCAAGCTGCTCCAGGCGCGCTACGGCGAAACTGTCCTGATGCGCAATTACGACGCGCTCCCCATCGACATAACCGCGAACAACGGCTTCGGGAGGCATACCATTACCACGCACGAGCATAACGGCCACTCCCCTGGCGAGAGCGACGGCTTCGCCGGCGCCTTCTTCTTCCCGGGGCAGTTCTATGACTACCACTGGCCGCTCCAGCTCGCCGGCTTCAGCAATAACAATAACGCCGCCGGCGCCATCAACTACGACGCGTCCGACCCCAAGGCGGCCATGCCCTGCGAGGCAGGTGAAACGCTGCCCGTCCTCGTAAACGGCGTCCTCACCACGAGGACCTGCCAGGACGGGCGCATTCAAATCCCCGGCGATTGGCGCGAGACGATGAGCAGCCACTGGTTCCACGATCACATGCTCGATCACACGGCTGAAAACGTCTACAAGGGCAATGCCACGATGATGAACTACTACAGCGCGCTGGACCGCGGCAACGAGGCCGTCAACGACGGCGTCAACCTCCGCTTCCCGAGCGGCACGGCGCTCAATTGGGGCAACCGCGACTACGACATGAACCTGGTGATCGCGGACAAGGCCACGGACCAGGCAGGCCAGCTCTGGTTCAATCCTGGGCGACATGATGACGGTCAACTGGCAGTACAAGCCCTACATCGACGTGCGCGCGCGCAGCTACCGTTTCCGCATCCTGAACGGCTCGGTGTCGCGCATCATGGCGCTCGCGCTGGTGCAGCAGGTGGCAGGCTCCGGCGGTGAGCTGCCGGGCCCTCCGGGCTCCGGGGTATCCTACAACCGGGTGCCTTTCCACATGATCGCCAACGACGGCAACGTCCTGGAGCACACGGTCCCCTTCGACGGGAAGTTTGATGTCTTCCACGACGGCAATCCCGATGCGTGGAAGGGCCAGCTCCCGTCCCAGACCATTGCGGAGCGCTACGACATCGTCGTCGACTTCGCCAAGCACGGCCTCAAACCGGGCGACAAGGTGTACTTCGTCAACATCATGGAACATCAGGACGGGAAGGGGACCAAGAGCAAGGTGCCGCTGGCGGACATCCTTTCCGAGAAATACAACCCCACAATACTGAACGGCCGCTGGATCAACGGCGACCCGGGCGTGGGCAAGTTCATGGAACTGCGGGTCAAGGCCTACGCCGGCGCCGATCTTGCCATGAATCCGGTCGACTACGAGCCGGGCAAGCTGGCGATGATCCCGCTCTCCATTAATCGCCATGATCCTGCGCTGCAAAAAGGGACCGGCACCGCGACGCACCACACCTTCGAGTTCGTTCGCGGGCAAGCCCAAGGCGGCCATGGGGAGCCGTGGTTCATCAAGGTGGATGGAGGAGACAAAAACCTCATGGATCCGCACCGGATTTCGGCCATCGAGAACGGCGACCTCCAGGTATGGACAATCAAAGGCACCGGCGGCTGGACCCATCCCGTACACATCCATTTCGAGGAAGGGGTAATTCTCACGAGAGGCGGGAAGGCGCCGCCCGAATGGGAAACCTGGGCCCGCAAGGACATGTACCGGATCGGACCCGAGAACGACAGCACCGGGATAATGGAGATCGCCTACCGGGCTCGGGACTTCCTCGGTGATTATGTCGAGCACTGCCACAACACCATGCACGAGGACCACGCAATGCTGCTGCGCTGGGACGCCAGACTTAATGGCGCAGCCCTGGTAGACACACCCATGCCGACCTTTGACGGGGTCTTCTTCGAGCCGTCCTTTGCACTCCCGTCAGCCGTTACTGGTGATGGGACAGGGGCAAAGGGAAATATACCGTAACCAACCATGAAGTCCGGGGGGCCGTAACAACGCCCCCCGGACTATTTTTTTCCGAGCGTTGTCCGTTAGGTCTTTGCATCAAGTTTTTTAGCCCCATTAGGGGCGTTTGCATGTAGACCGGGGAATAAATTCCCCGGCTACCAGCATTCTGTCCCTACGGGACGTAAGCAAAAACCTGCCGGACACTGATGTTTTTTTCCGAGATCAGCTTTTTTTTGCGCCGGCATCGGATATAATTGTTTCGTCAAAATACATACATAAAGGAGACAGTTATGATCCGCGTTAAAAAACCCCTCATAATTCCCCTGATTTTGCTCACGCTTGCATTCCCGTGTTTGCCTCTCCATGCCGGAAGCCACGAGGGGCATCAAATGAAAGCCGGTGCCGGCGCAGCGGGCGGGGCCGGGACCGGACAAGCGCCGGCCTTTGCCGCCATGCCCGGGACGGGCAAAAAAGTGCCGATCGGAAACGGCGCTTACCTGATCTACGGATTCGACAAGAAACCCAAAATGGGGACGATCATCATGAAGGTCGAAGCCTATACCCCGGACGGGAAACGGGACACCTCCCTTGAGGTCCTGGGCGACTCCGGCATGCCTTCCATGAGGGGCGCTCACGAAACAGGCGACCAGCCCTTTAAGCTTTCCCGCAAAGGGGAATATCTCCTCCCCGTAAATATTGTAATGCCCGGAGACTGGGAAATACGGCTGACGATAAAGAAAGGCGGCAAGGTCATTTTCCGGGGCAGCCATAAATTCGAGGTATAATCCGCATTTGCGTTCAAGATGACATAAATTGCACATTGGTTTGTAGGGGCGGGCCTTGCGTCCGCCCGATTGGGCACCCGCAAGGGGTGCCCCTACAAGTTGGCATTCCATCCTTTAATGCAAGGAGCGTTCTATGCGACGTGGCAAGATCCCTTTTTATGCGGCCTTAGCGGCATTTCTTCTCATCATGGGCTTGAGTTCCGGCCCGGCATGGAGCGCGGTCGGCTGCGACCTCAACGATCCCGACCGCGATGTGAAAAGGCTCTTTCCGGGATCAACGGGATATACGGCAGTCACGCTCGAGATGAAGAAGATGGGCGGCAATAAAATTGCGGCGCAGATCGAGGCAAAACTGAGGGACAAACTCCACGGTCTGTATGAAACGATCGACGTCCCGTATACGATGTATGTAATCTACGCGAACAAGAAGAAAATCGGCTATATCCACGGCGTCAACCAGAAAGGGCGGTACGGCGGGATCCAGATATTTCTCGTCCTGGACCTTGATGAGCGGATCAAGAAGTTTTATATCCAGAAAATGAGCGGCGAATACGCCGGGAAATTCCGCGACGAGGAATTCGCGAAACAGTTCATCGGTCTCACGCTCGCGGATTTCGAGCAGTACGACGTTCTGTCCAGCAAGGGGACGGGCAAGGTTCCTGAGATCAGTAACCCAGCGCCCGAGGCCGCGCTTGATTTCAGATATATCCTGCGCGGTACGAAAAAGAATCTGCTTTTTGTGAACGAGTTTCTCCGGCTGTCGCTGGAATTGTCTCCGAAGAAGGGAGCGTCCGCTAAATGATAACTAAATTCCAGGTTGCCTATAAGAACCTGCTGCGGAAAAAGATCCGAAGCCTTTTGACCCTTATCGGCATCGCCCTGTCAGCCTGGGTGCTGGTGAGCCTCCTCGGGTTCAATCACGGCTTCGAAACCGCGCTGAACAGGGACATCGACAACATGGGGTTTCAGATGATGATCATGGCCAAGGGGTGCCCCTATGAGGCGGCAACCATGATGCTGAAGGGGGGAACAGGGCTCAAGTACCTGCCGGAGTCCATCGGCGACGCCGTCAGGAAAGAGCCCGACGTTGAACAGATCACGCCCATGCTGATGCAGGCGGTGTTTGATCCGAACAAGGGCGAAAACGGCGGCATCGCGGCATATCTGGGCGTGGAGCCGATAAGTTACGGCGCGATGAAGACCTTTCTCAAGTTCAGGCAAGGAGGATGGTTCAAGCAGGGCGATGCATACGAGGCGGTGATGGGTTATGAAGCGGCCGAACTTGAACAGCGTGAGGTGGGGGACATGATCCTCATCCCCGAGAAGAACGTGGAATTAAAGGTCGTCGGCATCCTCTCCCGGACAGGCACTCAGGACGATGGGACGATATTCGTGCCGCTCAGGACCCTGCAGAAGATATTCGGGAAGAACGACAAATTGACGACCATCGGGATCAAGGTAAGAAAAGACGCGGACAGCAGCCGTGTCGAGACCAAATTTTACGAGCTCCCCGACGTCCAGGTGGTGAGCCTGGCGCAGGTAAAGCAGACCATCCTGTCGCTGGTTTCCACCGCGAAAGTGCTGGTCCTCTCCATCGCAATCATCGCGATCATCATTGCGATGGTCGGCGTCATCAACACGATCCTGATGTCGGTCCACGAACGGTTCCAGGAGATCGGCATCATGAAGACCATCGGCGCCATGCCGGGGGACATATTCCAGCTCGTCTGGATCGAGACCCTTCTCCTCTGCGCCACGGGGGGCGTTCTTGGCGTGGCCCTGTCGCTGGCCCTCTCCCGGGTTACGGAAGTGGTGATTCGCAACGTCCTCCCCTATTCTCCCAAGGGAGGGCTGGTGCTCATCGATTTGAACCTCGTCCTGTTCACCCTCTGTGCCATATCGGTCATAGGACTGTTGAGCGGACTCTATCCCGCCTGGCAAGCCGGCAGGATCAGGCCCTTGGAGGCAATACGGAGCGGGGTGAACGAATGAGCAGCAGCGTTTCCCTGGAAGCTATCAATCTAACCAAACTCTATCACCGCGGAAGCGAGGAGATAGCCGCCGTCCGCGACGTTTCGCTCAGGATCAACAAGGGGGAATTCGTCTCTTTCACCGGTCCTTCCGGGTCCGGCAAGACCACGCTCGTTCACCTGCTCGGTTGTCTCGACAATCCCACATCCGGAGAACTGCTCCTCGGGGGGAGGCCGATTTTCAGCGGCAACGGGCGGCCACTTTCGGAGCGCACGCTGACCGAGATCAGAAGGGATATCTTCGGCTATATTTTCCAGAATTTCTACCTCATACCCACCCTGACCGTCATGGAGAACGTGCTCTTGCCGTTCACCTTTTATCGTAAACCGGGCGCGGGGAAGGATGTGATGGAACTCTTGAAGCTCCTGGGCATCGAACACCGAAGGGACCATCTGCCGGGCAAGATCTCGGGCGGCGAGATGCAGAGAGTTGCCATAGCGAGGTCTCTGGTAAACTCGCCGGAAATACTTCTGGCTGACGAGCCCACGGGAAATCTCGATACGAAACGGTCGGCCGAGATCGTCCGGATTTTGCAGGACCTGAGCAGGGACGCGGGATTGACCGTCCTCATGGTCTCGCACAATCTCGAACTGGCCGGCCAGGCGGACCGACAATTCGAAATGCGAGACGGAGGAATCAGCGAAAGGACAGGTTTGAAGGCTGAAGACTGAAGGCTGACGGCCAAAGCGGTAAATTCCTTCAGCCTTCAGTCTTCAGCCTATATACCTGAGATAGTAAAGGAGAGCAGGATGAGAAACAGGGTAAATGGTGTTTTTGTCGTATTGACGCTGATGTTGTCCGCATTAATTTGGTCGGGGTGCTCCAAACAGTCACAAACTTCCGGCAAGGATGTCAGCAAGGCCCAATCACAATATTCCGGCAAGGGTGTCAGCAAGACCCAATTGCAGCCTTCCGACGAGGATATCATCAAGGCCATCGACGATTCCGGAATCATGAAAAGGGAGGATGGAAGCCTTACGGTCGTACCACCCGTCAAAGTCGTGGAAAAAGGCAAGCTGGATAAAGGCGGAGCATGGCCCGTCAAGGTCAAGTTCACCCTCAAGTATAAGATGAAGGACGGACGGACTGCTCCGCCCAAGGAAACGACAACCTCATTCAGGATATTTGAAGAGAAAGACAGCGCGGGCAAGTCCGTTTGGAAGGCTCAGTTGGGGACATGATACTGCCGCAGTGCGAAACCATCCGGAAACAGCGGGTTCCCCGGAGAGAATGGCCGGTGGAGCGAAACGATCCCCCGGCCTTTTTTTTCGGGACTATATTCGTATCATCCGCCGCAGTTCCCGCCGCAGCAGAAGATGAGTCCCTTGGCCTTCTGGAAGGCCGCTCTCCCTTCCCGGAAGGCAAACCAGGCAATGAGGAGCGCTCCGACTGCGTCGAAGCCGCCGAAGCCGGACAGCTCATAGCCCGCGCTCGCGCCAAGGAGGACGAGAGAGAGGCTGAGGCACATCCTGGAGCAGGCGGCGTCAGCGAGGATCGCCTGCGAGTCGAGGGCTTTGCCGACCTTTGTCTTGTAATGAATGAGAAGCCACATGAAGGAGATGGAAACAAGCGAAACGATGATCCCCCAGAAGGTAGATTCCGGCCTGTGGCCTTGATAGAGCAACAGCCCCGCCGAGAGGGCGAGCCCTGCCGAGAGGATATAGAAGGCCCGGCCGGTGATCCGGAGCGCCTGCTGCTCGAACTTGTCCGTGGTCACCCCGCCGTTTCGCCGTATGCGACGGACCATGTGCCAGATCCCGACCCCCGAGATCACTTCGACGAACGAATCGACCCCGAAACCGAACAGGGAGAGGGTCTCGTCGGCGGCTCCGAACCAGACCGAGACCACCCCCTCGGCGATGTTGTAGAGTATCGTCAGCACGGCCAGGAGATTTGCCGCGGCGTACAGTTTTTCCCCGGGTTGACCGTTCATGTTACCTTGCCGCCTCCCTGTACCAGAGCGATGCGACGATCCCGTAGATGAAATTGAGGAGAATCACCAGCAGAGGGGTCAATACCCCGAACCCGAGCCCGAGCATCCCCTTCCCCATTTCCGGAAAGACCATGAACAGCATCATGGCCGATGGAATGAGGCTGAAAGCGCATCCCCGCAGGATCTCCCTTTTTTTCAGGACCGGGAGCATAAGGAGCAGCATCCATATTCCCCCCCAGACAAGCCGGGGATAAAGCCAGGCCGGGGTGAATTCGGGTTTCAGGCCGATTCCCAGCATGGCCGTCACCCCGGCTTTGCCGAGAATCCAGATGTTGAAGCTGTCCACCAGGGCGCCGAGCGCGCCGCCGGTGAATGCACCGCTAATCTCTCGTACCATTGTTACCCTCCTTCATCGAAATATGTTTCAGCCCCTCGCCGAACAGGTTGCCGATGTGCGTGTCGTCCAGAGAGTAGTAGACGATCTTCCCCGCCTTCCGGTAGCGCACCACCCTCATGTTCCTGAGCATCCGCAACTGGTGGGAAACGGCCGATTTGGTCGTGCCGAGAAGGCTGGCGATGTCGCAGACGCAGAGCTCCGCGAGGGAGAGGGCATGGATGATCCTTACCCTCGTCCCGTCCCCCAACACCTTGAACACCCCCGCGAGCCGCGCCGTGGCGTCTTCGGCGAGGAGCTTCCCCCTGACCGTGGCGACCTTGGTCTCGTCGATGCATTCGATTTCGCATATCCCTTCCCGCGCCATGTGGCTCTCCTTCAGACAAACGGTTGAGCAATCGTTCAACTATTCTCCCAAGAAAATTCTGCTTTGTCAAAGGGAAAAAAAGCCCCTTTGCCTGAAAGAATGACAGGGGTCGGCTGCATGGCTCGCACGGTGGGTGCCGAAGAATGGAACGTGATGGCCCGTCTTGGTGGTGCCTGACCTGATGCTCCCCGATCTTAGCGGGGAGGCGATCTGCCTGCAGGGCGCGCGACAGGCTTGAATACCGCGACACTATTGACGTTGTCGCGGCTAAATGTGTGGCTTCGGTCAACTTAAGGTAAATTCATTTCGATGACATCGACAGAATAGAGAGCGGCGCAGGGGGAAAGGGACTTTTTTAATCAAAAACTGATGTGAAAATCCCGGAATTCCCCCCGGTATTCTTCTCTCCGGCTTATAACCTCGTCTACCTGGGCAGTGCTCGGTCCGATGCCGCACCAGGCTACGAGAGCGTCAACATCCTCTTTTTCCCCTTCAAAGCAACCTAGCACCTGCCCGTTGGGAAGATTCTTAACCCAACCGCACACTTTGAGCTTCTCAGCTTTTTCCAATGTGTGCCTGCGGAACGAGACACCCTGCACAATCCCCTTGACCGTAACTACCGACCGAATTTTCATGCTTCCACCTTGTCCCTTTGTTCAGGATACATACTCTTTCTTAACAGAGCCGTTTCCCTTGCTCCGGTCCAGGTACTCGATTTCTTTCGTCCTGATTCTGAAGATCGCCGTATTCTGCAGCTCCCCATTGGCGACACGCTCCTTGAAGCGGGGGTTCCTGTTGCCCAGGAGCAAAACCGCCCGGTCGAGTTTGTCACCCTGTTCCAGTTGTTCCGCCTCCCCGATCAAGAGCACGTTTTTCCACGTTTCGAGTGCCTGGTTGTCATGCTCGAAAAAGAAGGAGACGTTCCTGTGCCGGTCAATTTCCTGCACCTTCGGCGCGTCCTTCCGCGTGGAGAAATAGAGGTCGAGCCCGTCGGGCGCAAAACTCCCCATCGCCCGCGACACCGGTGCAAGATCCTCACGAACGTACGTCAGAACTGCAAACTTCGATCTCCCGATGTAATCCAGCACCTCACCTTTCCATTGTTCACAAGCCATTTTTTCCTCCTCACATGAGATGTTTTTCCACGACGTGGTGCGATTGGGGGTACTTTCAGGCCATTCCCGGCCTGACCTTAAAAGACGGACAAGATGACACCCTCGATCATGCGCTTCGGCACATGATGCAAACCGTTACCGGACTGAAACTATGGAGTGCTTTCCGTTTGGAGTTGATAACCAATTTTATTTTTTTCCGATATCCCTCTGGAAGCGAAGTAGATAACGGCCCTCGTCGGATACAGTTCCCTTTTTCACAACATTTCCCTCTCAGGCAGCCGTTTTGAAACTGCCGCCGGCAGTACCCCGTTTTATCTGCCCTGACACTATTGCACTGCCCAGGTCTTCCAGCAGGGTAAGCGCCCCACGGTACCCGATGTGGCTTCTGCTCAGGACAACCCGGTCGATTACGGGGAAAGAGACCTGCACGAGCGGCGCCCCCAAATCCCGGGCCGCCTCGCTTTCGAGGAAACTCCCCAGGACGAGTTCCGCACCGCTCTGCCGGATAACATCTCTGATCCTCCCCGAATCTTCGGTGAATACCACCTCAAAGTCGATTGTCGGCGCCAGTTCCCTGATACGGGCGGTTATCCCGGCACGTCGGGGCTCCGGCGGATTGTCGGTGATGATAACGGTGCCGGGTATCAGACCGAGGGCATTGACCAGAAAGCCGGTCAGCCCCGGCACCTGTCCGGACTCGCCGACCAATGCAAACTCCCTCTGGAAACCGTAGGCAAAATAAGCATCGGCTACCCTTTCCAGAAAGTGGGCCAGGCTCCTCTCTTCTGCATGAAGCACCGCGGCGGTCCGTGAACGGTCCAGATTCAGCCTTTCCGTCACCGTCTCCAGCAGGAAGCCGGACGCCTCCGCACCAACCGGCAGCGTGGTGAAGTCGACCCAGGGGGTGCCGTACCGCTCTTCAAGAAGACGCGCCCCCTCCACCCCCCATGGGGAGAAGACCAGGGTAAGCTCCGCCTCAGGGAGCTGCCGCCAAGCCTCGACACCCTGGCCGAGACCGAACAGGGTGTTGGCCTGAGCACCTACGCTCTCCAGGATTCGCTTCAGTTCCAGGAGGTTCCCCTCCCAGAAGACATCCTGATTGGGAATTATTCCGAGGACCGTAACCAGACCTGGGACCTTCTCCCGTTTCGCTCCCGGCAGTGCCGGCAGTTGCTCGATGAGGGCCTTAACCGCCAGTTCATAACCGTGGTGCGTTCCTCCCCGGAACCCCGGGGTATTGGCGTAGACTACCGGATGCCCCTGTTCCCGGGCTTCCTTGGCCATGGCAGGAACGTCATCACCCACCAGTTCCGTGGCACACCCGCTCAGAACCACGTACAGGTCGCTCTTGACAAGCTTGAGGGTATTCTTGATCTGCTCGCGCAGCCGTGACGAACCACCGAACACCACATGCTTCTCGATAATGTTGGTCGAAGGGGTTGCCAGTCCGCCGGAGTACCCCGAGCCGGAACATCCGCTCACCAAGCTGCCGCCGAGGTACTGTTGCATCCCACATCCAGCCGTGGAATGAATGATCGGCACGGCCCCTTCGATAGCCTGTACCGTCTGGATCGCCCCGATCAGGGCGCAATTATTGCGGGAACTTTCCACATGTCCGGCCATCTTATTTAACCTCCTGCTTTATGTACCAGTATGGACTTTTCTGGCGCCAGCCATCAGCGTAGGGAAGCCCGGAATTTTTCGCCAGATTGAGGATGAACGCCCGATTTTTGAGGGCCTTGACGGCAAGATGCACGAAGCGAGCTACCCCTCGATACCCGAGTATGCCCGTATTGTTGATCGAAACGGCCGGAATCCCCAGTTTGGCGGCCACAACCTGCTGACCCAGCCCTCCCACATAGAGGTCCGGCCGGGTCCGCTGCAGAATGTTGGCCTCTTCAAAAGGCTGCCCCTGGGCGACATGGATCTGCAGCCCCGGTTTCCTCGCCAGGAGCGCGGCCAACTCCCCTTCGTGGAGAGAGTCGACATGCTCGATCGTCACCCCCGCCACCTCGCCACCCAATTCCTCCACCATGGCTGCAACTCCCAGGGCGGTAGCGGCAGGGAGGTTGACATACACCCGCACCCCCTGCAAAGCGGCCTTTTCCCGCAAACGAAGCACCGCACCGCTCTCCCTTGCATGCAGGTCATCGACGGCATCCTTAAGGCCGGTCGCCTCGCCGATGGCGGAAAGCCAGCGGTAAGTACCGTTGATCCCGATGGGCAGGGGAGGCTGGACGAAAGGGACCCCATAATCGCTCTCCAGGGCCTTGCCGAGGTAATCGCTGTAATCGGGGTTGATACTGATCGACTGTTTCGCCTGGGCCGCCTTGACAAAGTTCTCCGGTGCGGCGCGATTGGGAAGGATGTTCGCCCTCAGCCCCAGCTCCTTGAGCAGTCCCTCGACCGTCTCCAGGTCTGAGGCGTTTTCCGTCACCGAAAGCAGGTTGACATAGTTCCCCCTGACCTTTTGTTCCTTCACTATCAGGTACTTGACGAGGGCATGCAGGGCCACATCGTAGCCGGTGACGGCGTTCTTCGACTTGAAGCCGTCGGAGTAGACGGGAACGATCCTGACGTCCAGCTCTTCACGCAACTCCTCCACCACCGACTGGATATCGTCGTTGTTGATCGCCACCGCGGGCGTGGCCACGATGAATATCAAGCGCGGCCGGTAGCGGCGATAGAGGGATACCACGGTTTCCCGCAGTTTGGCGTCGGATCCCATGATCGTGTCCCGCTCGTTCAGGTTGGTGACGGCCCAGCGACCATCTTCCCCTTCCCTTTCCGTGGCATGGAGATAAAGCTGGGCGGCAGCACACCCCCGGGGGCTGTGGATTATCGTGACCGCATCAGCGATGCGATTCAGGAGGCGCAGGACATAGATCACCTCATCAAAGGTGCTCTGGGAAAACGTCCTGATTCTCTGGCTGACGGTCTCTTTTCGGAACCCTTCCACCAGGGGATGGATATCTCCCATGTAGGCACTCAGGGTGTTGAGTCTCTTCTCCCGGGTTTTCGACGCCTTTCCTTTTAATAAACTCATACTTGCTTTCCTTTCACCTTTTATATGGCTGCCCGCTCACCGATGACCCCCGCCTCCACTTCGAAAATCCGGTCCCCCCATTCCCTGGCCCACGCCTTCAACTCCCGACCGTTCAAGGGAGCGGGTATGGTCGTTTCCTCGTGTTCGACGAGATGCCTGGCCAGTCCCCGGTAGATGTCGGCATGACTCGAACCGGGAGATGCCTCGATGACGGTCTGGCCGTAGAGCTCACTCTGGGAGACCACGAGGGAGCGCGGCACGTACCCTATGACTTTTGTGCCGGTCCTCCCGACAAAGTCGTCAACGAGCGATTCCGCATAGGGTGCAGTCAGGCCGTTGGCGATCACCCCCCCGAGGCGGGCACCGCCGGAAGGCGCATACTTGGATATTGCCTTGAAGAGATTGTTCGCCGCATAGATGGCCATGAAATCGGAGGAGGATACCACATAGGCTCGCTCGGCGATCCCGTCCCGGATCGGCACGGCAAACCCGCCGCAAACCACATCCCCGAGCACGTCGTACAGGACATAGTCGGCCTTGTACTCTTCGAAGAGGTGGAGGTCCTGGAGGAGCCCCACCGCCGCGTTGATCCCCCGGCCGGCGCACCCCACCCCGGGGACCGGCCCCCCTGCTTCGATGCAGAGGACCCCTTTGAAGCCGACCGCGGAGATGTCTTCAATCTTTATCTTGCTGTGCTCCCGCAGGGTGTCGAGGACCGTCGGCAGTTCGTTGCCGCCGCGCAGGATGGTCGTGGAATCGCTCTTGGGATCGCAGCCGATCTGGATCACGCGGTAGCCGGCCTCAGCCAGGGCGGCGGCGATGTTGGAGGTAGTGGTGGACTTCCCGATCCCCCCTTTACCGTAGATGGCTATGTGTTTGGATCTTTTTTCCGTCATTTGATTTTCCTTTTCACCGTTTTTTGACTGTCTTCGAACCGGCTCAGTCCGGTTTCTCGTTCCTCATAAACCCGCTGCCCCCAACTCCCCCCTGACATGTCGGACGTTGCCGTTTATTATCTCCGGGATGGCGAGCTCGTAGGGACATCGGGGCTCGCAGGCGCCGCACCCGATACAGGTCTCGGCCTTTTCCAGAGCATCCTTTCCCCAACCTGCAGTGAAGTGCTTCGTCCCCAATCTCTTCAACAGGGTGTGGAGTATCATCGCCTGGGGGATATGGATCCCCTGCGGACACGGAGCACAGTAATTGCAGCGCCGGCAGAATCTTCTCCCCAGCTCCCCCTTGATAGCCTCCAGTTCTTCCTTTTCCCCGGGATGGAGCCGGTAACAGCCGTCGGCAATTGCCAGGATCTCATCCACCTCTTCCACCGTCTCGAAGCCGGGGATCGGCACGACGCCGGGCTGCTGCAGAATGTATTTCAAGGAGATGGTTGCGTTGTTCAACATCCCTCCGCCGAGGGGCTTCATGATGATGATCCCCACGTCGAGCGCCCCGGCCAGGGGGAAGAGCTCCCTTTCCGGTTCGGTTTCAATGAAGTTGTACGGCACCTGGACTGTGGCGAATTCGCCGGTTCTGAGCGCCTCCGCCAGCGCGTCCGGTCGATGGCCGGTGATCCCGATGTGCCCTATCTTTCCCATCTCCCGCGCTCGTTTGAGTCCCTCCAGCGCCCCTCCCGGCGCCAGAACCTGCGCCAGGTCGGCAGCGCCGTTGACCGCGTGGAGTTGGTAGATATGGATAAAATCGACCCCCATTCTGGCAAGGCTCGTATCGACGTGCCGGAGGGCCGTTTCCGCATCCCGTGCCGGCGTTTTAGTCGCCAGGATGATCTCGTCGCCCCCCCGTTGCAGTGCCCCGCCGATCTTTTCCTCGCTGTTGCTGTAACCATGGGCGGTATCGATAAAATTAATCCCGCGAATCATCGCGTGCCGCAGGACCGAGATGGCCTCGGTTGTCCCCAGCCGCTGTATCGGCAAGGCTCCGAAACCTATTACCGATACCGTGTATCCGGTTCTTCCCAGTTTTACTTTGCGTACGGTCATGGTGTGATATCCTGACGTCTCCATGGCGGATTCAGCCCGATTACCCGCTCAGATGGCATAGCTGAACTGGTGCTCGGCCTGGAGATGGAATTCCCGCAAAACCTCCTCCTTTATCTTGATGAAATCGTAACTCGCCCGGTCCCGCGGGCGGGCAAGGGGAACCGGTATGGTCTTCTTGAGCTTTCCCGGACGGTTCGACATGATAACCACCTTGTCGGAGAGGTAAATCGCCTCTTCCACATCGTGGGTGACCATGATCATGGTGATCCCCCCCTCCTGCTGCCAGATCTTTTCCAGCTCCTGCTGCATATACATGCGGGTCAGGGCGTCCAAAGCACCGAGAGGTTCATCGAGGAGGAGTATCTCCGGCCTGTTCACAAGGGCGCGGGCTATGGACGCCCGTTGGGCCATCCCCCCCGACAACTGGTAGGGGTATGCCTTCTCAAAACCCCTCAGCCCCACCAGCTCGAGATGATCCTGGATGATCTGCTTACGGTTCCGGGCATACTTTTTCCCTTCCAGTCCCAAGCCGACATTTTTTTCGATGGTAAGCCAGGGGAGCAGGCGATGGTCCTGAAAGACCACCCCGCGATTGAGACTGGGGCCATTCAATTTTTTCCCGGCCAGGATGATGTCCCCTTCGTAATCAGATTCCAGTCCGATGATCATCCGGAGCAACGTGGTCTTGCCACAGCCGCTCGGGCCGATGATACTGATGAACTCCCCCGGGGAAACGGTGAGATTGACATTCTCGATGATAGAAATCTTCTCCCCCTCCACCGTAAACTTCTTATTCAGATTCGACAGCTGCAAGGCTCCCGATTCACCCATACTACGCCCCCTTTATTCTTAGTTGGTTTCCGAATCGGAAACATAACCGGTGCCCACCCGAGTTTCCGGAAGGACACTAGTCGATGGCCTTTCGCCACCGCAGCAGCCGCCCTTCCAGCACCTTGAGCAGCTGGTCGAGGACAAAACCCACCAGGCCGACGATGATGATGCCGACAAACACGATTTCCATCCGCCACTGCTCCCGTCCTTCGGCCATCATGCTGCCGATCCCCCCCTTGGTGGCGGTGAAAAGCTCGGCTCCCACCACCAGCATCCACGACTTGCTCAGGCCCAGCCTCAGTCCGGTAAGGATGGACGGCAGGGCCGCCGGCAGTACAAACTTCCTAAGAAGGTTGAACCTGCCGAATTCAAACACCTGTGCCACCTCGAGATACTCTTTCTTAACGCTCCTGATCCCTTCGAATGTGTTGAGGACAACTGAGTAATAGGCGCCGATGGCGATGAACACCACCTTGGAGGTTTCGTTCACGCCGCACCAGAGGATGATGAGCGGTATGAACCCCAGCATGGGAACCTGCCGGACGGCATCGAACAACGGCCGCAGCAGTTTTTCCACGGTCCGGGAGAGCCCCATGGCTATTCCCAGCACGAGGCCAAAGGATATTCCCAGGAGGAACCCGCTGATCACCCTTGTGAAGCTCATCTTCAGGTTAAAAGACAGGATGCCTTCCTCGACCAGGGTAAAGAAAGCACCGACCACCGTCTCCGGCCTGGGGAGAAAATGGGGCGACACGATCTCCCGATGGGACACCACCCACCAGACGAGGAGGACGATCAGGGGAAGGGTGATCGTCCTGACCTTTTCCTGCAGTTGCGTTAATGAAATTGCCTTTGTGCTCATCTCTCACACCTCTTCGATTTTGTATTCAGGCAGTGAAGGTCTTTCTCCGCCAGCGCAGCAGATACCCTTCGAGCAGCGTCACTACCCGGTCCATGAGAAGGCCGATGACACCGATGACGAAGACCCCGGCGATCACGACGTCTGTCTGGAATATCTGCCGCGCCCAGGCGATACTGTAGCCGATCCCCTCGCTGGCACCCGTGAACTCAGCTCCGACGAGGAGAAACCACGACAGACTCAGACCTATCCTCACTCCGGTGAGGATGGAGGGGAGTGCTGCCGGAAAAACTATCTTCCGAAAAAGCTGCAGCCGATTGTATTCAAAAACCCGTGCCACCTCCAGGTACTCACCGGGCACATCCCTGATCCCCTGGAAGGTATTGAGCGTCATGGCATAAAAGGCGCCGATGGCTATGAAAAAAACCTTGAAGGTCTCTCCCATACCGAGCCAGAGGATCAGCAGGGGTATCCATCCCAGTAACGGCACCTGTCGGATGGAGTGGAAAAGGGGCCCGACATAGCTCTCGATCTTCTTCGACAACCCCATGGCGGTTCCCAGCACCAGCCCCGTGAAGCTCCCGGCGAAAAACCCTGCGGTGACTCTTAACAGGCTGATCTTCAGATTGACCAAGAGCTCTCCGCTGCGCACCATGTCCAGGAACGTGACGGCTACCTGTTTCGGCAAGGGGAGCAATTGAGGGGGGGTCAACTCATACCTGGTTACCAGATCCCAGGCGAGAAAGAGCAGCAGCGGTACGATCAACCCGAGAGCCTTGTCTCCCAGCCTGAGAACAATCCCCGGAAGCGGTCCGGGAAAAATGTTAAACGAGTCGAGGAGAATTCTCCATCCAAGCACGGCTGCATTGCCGAGTGAGTTGGAAGGAGACGCCTCGATGACCTCCTTAAGCGGTTCCACCTTGCCTTCGTTATAGTTCACTCGTATTTTGACTTCCGGTACATTCATGGGAAGCTCCTCCTGACAATTCGATTTTCCCCCGCAAAAACGGTTGATCACTGCCTCTGCAACGCCTTGACGGTTTCTGCAACCCTTACACCGGTGGAACGGGCATGGAAGAGGGCGGTTTTGTCCTTGAGCACCTCCCCTTTTCCTCTGGCGCTGACATTGGTCCCCACATCCACACCGTTCCCCACCACGAGCATGTTCTGGAAGATCATCCACTTGAGGATATCCAGGCTGGTCAACTGCTGCCCGTTACTGCCGGCCACGGCAATAGCCCCGCCGACCTTCCCCGTCAACAGAAACTCGGGGCCGCCCCGAACACCCGGGCGACTCTTCACCCTTCCTTTGCCGTAGCGCAGGACCAGCCCCCGGTCGAAAAGCGCCTTCAACTGGGCGGTGACGGAAAGGAAGTAGACCGGGCTGCCGATGATGATCCCGTCCGCTCCCTTTAACCGTTCGAAGATCGCCGGGAGGTCATCATCGATCGCGCATTTGCCCTGCGCCCCTTCCTCACGGCAGCCATAGCAGGCACGACAGGGTTGGATGTCTTTCCCCGCCAGGGTGACAAACTCCGTCTCCAGTCCCAGTGCAGCCGCTGCTTTCAACGCTTCCTTGACGAGGATATCCGTATTCCCTTCCGGGCGCGGGCTCCCCGACAAACCGACTATCTTTGCCATGATGATTGACCTCTTTCTCTAAAGGTTATGGCCACGTATTGCTATAAACGAAGTCGGCGAAGGATTTCCGCTCCCGTGCCGCCGGCGACTCATCTGGATACCCGAGCGGGGTGAGGACGACCGGTTCGATCCCCTCGGGTATCTTGAGTACCTCCCTCACCACTTCCGGCTCGAACGCACCTATCCAGCAGGTCCCCAGCCCTTCGGCCGTTGCCGCCAGGACCAGGTGATCAAAGGCAATGGCCACATCCACGTCCCGGTAATCTCTGCCGTCTTTCCTCGTCCAGCTTTTGGAAGGTTCGCCACATGCGCAGATTATTACCGGTGCGGTATGGAACCATTCCCGGTCGTACGCGGCCTTGAGGCGGCCCTTGATTTCCTCGTCCGTTATCACGATAAAATGCCATGGCTGCCGGTTCCCCGCCGACGGGGCGATCCTGGCCGCCTCCAGAACCTTGGTGACCTTCTCGTCTGCAACCGGATCGGATTTGTACTTCCGTATGCTGCGCCTGCCTGATATGACTTTGTAAAGATCCATCCGCTCCTCCATCCTTTCTCTCTCGCGTTGCGGTGCAGGGTGGACAGTGCCCACCCTGACGGCGTATTTATTACGTGTGGACCGTCTTTTTGATACTCGCCCGGTCCAGGTGACGGTTGAAGAAGGGCCTTTTCTCCTCCTCTTCCTTTCTGCGGATCGCCGGCGTCTCGTTCCTCACCTCATCCGGCTTAACGATCCAGACAGCCGCGATATCCGCATCGGGACCCCTTCTCTCCCTCGCCTTGAGGAGAAATTCTTTATAGACCGGACCGGTAATGAGGCATTTGTACGGTTTTCCCTTGATCTGGTAGCTGACCCCGCCTTTCGTCACATTGATGGCGACGGATTTGTCAAACCAGATGCTCCGCACCAGGTTCTTGTTGCTGATGTTGGTGTCGAGCCCCTCGTTGAAGGCGATGGTTATCCCATCCAGGGTGGTCAGAGACCCTTTGGCAACCGCATGGGGAACACCGTTTTCATCGGTAGTTGACAGAATTTTTACGCTATCGTGATCCTTTAACAGGTTGACCAGTTCTTCCGGCAGTATTGACATCTCGCTCTCTCCTTTTTTATCAGTCTATTCTCTCCAAGTCGCTGTCGCCGTGATTGCCGCAATGCTTATAATCGTCGTTGTCCGAGGTCAAGCCGTAGGCTCTCCGTATCTCGCGCAGCCCCTTCACCAGCCGCACATAGTACTCCAGGGGGGGCTGCTTCTGCCCGGCAAAGACGGAGCTCTTCCACGGTCTCCAGACAAGGCTCAGGTAAACCACCCCATGCTTGGCGAAGAATTCGCATCCCTCGAAACTGGACTTCAATGCCTCGTCGATGGTCTTGAATCCATGGGGCTGCGCCGTTTCCACCCCGGCGACGAAGTTGGTATAGACGTTCCCCTTGCCGAAAATCTCCACGGCATCGATGGTCCTCTTTACCCACTCGTTTCTCCCCACCACTTTATCTTTGCCGCTGCATATCCATTTGAAGAGATTCTCGTCCCACACCTCGATGTCCGGACAGTAGGAGGAGAGGCCGGTTTCGTCATAAAGTCTCTTGACCTGCTTCTTGGTGTAGGCCGGGGCAAGGAGCTGGCTGGGAAACCTTCCGGAAAAATTTCTCCCGATCGCCTGGAGAACCTCGATATAACGGTTCACCTCATTGTCGAAGGGAACAGCGCCGCTGTAGTCGGCGCCGGCGGTCAGGTTTATCTGGGAGATCCTCCCGGGCTCTTTCAGCGCCTCGCGCACGGTCTCATAGATGTCCTCCACATTGAGCGCCCTGGGAAACTTTTCGTCCGAGAGCTGCCGCTGTTCTTCCAGGTCGGTGAAGAACGAGCAAAACTTGCACTGATCCTGCGTGTCCCAGAAATGGCAGTAGCGGTAAGGTTGGATGTCGATCCTCTGCGGTCTGGCGCTGGCGATGGATTCCATGGGGACGCCGCGACTGGTCTTCTTGCCGTAGTAGTCCGGTCGCGGGGTGAAGTCCACCTCGTCGATCCGCCTGCCGTTGTCGTGGATGTAGAACTTCCCTTCGACATGATCTATGGTATAGGGGTTCTCGAACTGGCTGGCGGCCGCTGCCGAAGTCAGGACGGTCGTCCCGTCCCTCAGGATGAGCGGTCCCGGATATACTCCCTTGGAGGTCTCCTCCCCCTTGACGCCGCTGTACCTGCCGTAGCGGTATAACGGCTCCTGGACCGCGTTGAAAGCGTTTTCCGTCAGCTTGATCCCCCGCCTTTGCGCGTCGAGTTTCAGTATGATGAAGCGCGGCACATCGGGATATCTGTCCGCAAGTTCTTCCAGCCCTGATTCATGGTTGCTCATCTATCTGTTCCTTTCTGGAAAATATGATCGGACATAAATATCCGCTACTTCTTCTTTTTCCCCTGGGCGTCGTACTGGGGCCAGTATTTCTCCAGCTTCAGCTCCTTGAGCGCCGCGTCGAGGTAGCTCCTGTCGATCCATTGATCGACGTCAAAGGGTTTCCTGATGTACTTGTTTTCCTTCGAGTATGCCACCCCGTTCCTGTAATGGTTGACGAAGAATTCGTCCAGGAGCGGGGTAGTGATGTGCTTGCCCGACTTCCCTCCGTACTGCTCCTTAAGGAGACTATAGGGGGTCCCGTTCTGGGACCAGAGCTTGAAGAGCTCCGAGCGGTTCTTATCCTCCGACCCCCACTTGGCCGCTTCCACGTAGACCTTCACCACCCGCTTGACGATGTCGGGGTACTTCTTGGCGAAGTCGTCGATGACCAGGAGCTGCCCGGCGGTCTTCCAGTCATCGGGCACCTTCTGCGGGTCGATTGCCTTTATGGCCGGGGTGGTCGAGAAGAGAACCTTGGTGAGCCCCAGGTCGCGCGTCCTTAAGCCCCCGACCCCCGCCTCGATATCCTTGGAGGCAAGGGCCGCTTCGATCTCGGCCGTGCCGAAGTTGTAGAGACGGAGGTCCTTCTCGACCAGACCGTTGGCCTCCAGGAGCCTGCTGAATGTGAGGTTGGAGTTGATTCCCTTGAAAATCCCGACCTTTCTCCCCTTCAGATCCTTGATGGATTTAATTTGGGAGTCGTTGGGGACGAGGATGAAGACGTCGGTGCGAACGGAGCCGGCGGCTATGATCCTGGTCTTCAACCCCCCCGCCTTGCCGACGATGCTGGGGAAATCCCCCTCGTAGGCAAAATCGAGGGTATTGTTGGCAATCGCTTCATTGGTGGCGGGGCCGGCCCCCTTGAAAAAGTACCAATCGATCTTGATGCCGTCCTTCTCGAACTCCTTCTCCAGGAGCCCCCGTGCATGGACGATGCCGATGGTCCCCGTTGAATAGGGTTTGCCGTACCCGCCGCCGTAGGCGCTCCCGATCCGGATAACCCTGGGGTTATTCTCCTGGGCAAAGAGGGTTCCACTCCCCGCCACACCCACCAGTAAAACCGCTGCCAGTAGACTGCTCACAAGCCTTTTCATTTCATGCCTCCTTCGATATGAAAGTGTGTTGATTGATGTTCGTTGTTTTACTTCCGTCGCGCTTCTAGCCTAAAAACCGAACTGGAATTGGGTCAGGAATTCATTCACCTGTTTTGATGTCGTCTCTCCGGTCTTGATGTTGTAGTTCAGCTGTAGTTTCGTCGTCTCGGCGAAGAACCAGTTGAAGCCGATGGTCCAGATATCGGTCCGGTCGCCCGCTTTCTTCACGTCGGGGTCGAACCGGTCGAACCTGATGAACGGCTGGTAGGTCAGTGGATACCAGTCGTCGTAACGGTCCTGGCTTTTGAAGCCACTCACGAACTGCTCGCCGAAGTTGTAGAAGAGGGTAAAGGTATACCCTTCGCTCCTGACAACCTTCAGGGCGGGATTAGCCACCGTCCCGTTCGGGGCGGCGTCTTCCCCCTGGACATATTCGAGGGTGAATCCGATCGGGGTGTTCACATAGGACAAATCCGCACCCCATCTGTTTTTAGTGCCCTGGCGGGTAACCGAGTTGGTTCCATTCTTGAACTCGGCGTTCTTCCTCCCGATGTAGAACGAGCCTCCGAGGGATAGGCCCCGTAAAATATCGTTGTAGTCAACGGGGGCGTTCAGGACGACCCTCCCGGCCACGTCCTTGTCGTTGTTGTCATCTGCCTTGTTGGGGCCGGCGCCGTTGAATACTCCTAAGGAATAAGTGATTAAAGGAACCCGGTACTTGTACCCGTAGTCCACGTGGGGGAAGAGGTCGCCACTGATGACGGCGCCGATGTCGCGCTCATCGAGCTTCAGGGCGCTGGCGAACTGTGCACCGCGGATCGTCGGCTTGAACTCCTCCGTCGCCAGCGATTCGAGACTGATCGGTTTCTTCTGCTGGCCGACCGTGGCGGTCAGATAGGGCTTCTCGAGATCGAGAGAGGGAAGGATTGAGTAGCTGAGACTGGCTTGCAGGGGCCTGATGGTAAAGTCCGAATTGGTAGACAGACTGAACTGGTAGTTGACGTTCTTCCCTTCCTCATAGTCCTTCCGCAGACTTCCCTGGAACGACAGGATGATCGAATTGACGCTGAAGCCGTCGTTGATGGCGGGATCCTCGGAGTAGGTGTATCTGGTCTGCACGGTTCCGCCGATCTGGAGCGACCGCTTCGTCTGCGCTGTATTCTTGTCCAGGGTCCTCCTCCACTGATCGCGCAGGGTTTCGATCTCGCTCCTTACCCCCTTGATATCTTCCTGCGTAACCGGTTCTTCTTTCGGAGGAGCGTCTTCGCCGTCTTCATCAACGGCGACCTTGGTTTCATCTCCACCCACCTTGGCTCCTTCGAGCACCGTCTGCTCCGCACTCTTTGTCTCGACCACTTCCCCTTCGGCCCCCCATGCAGCGGGAGCCAGCAGTAAAAGGGTGAGTACCATCCACCTTGCCACATTAAAAACCCTCATTGTTTTCTCCTCCTTAAAGTCTTTCATCTCCAGTTGACTGGCAAGGAAAGTTTGTGTTCATTCGTTCAACAGTTTCCTTTTTCTCCCAACGGTGGGGAACTCACCCGGAGCAGGGAACAAAAAAAGCCAGGGACATTGTCCCTGGCCTCCAGTTGTCTGGTCAGCCTACCCGACATCCGCCGGATGCCGTTACGCTCCTGTACTTTTCAGCTACTTAAAAGCCGGTGGCGCCCTGCTTTATACATCACCCCCACCAGCCTGCCCGCTGAACAAATTATTAACTATGAAGTCTATCTATTTAATAGAATAATAGTTGTAAAAAAATATCTTGTCAACAATACATTTAAATAATCATTACAATTCCACATCATATCTATCAAGTTCAGCCATTGGTAACCATCTCCATAAAAGCCTTCAAACGTGTCACGTTCTGGCCGCTCGGATCGCCGATCTGGAAGGAGCCGTCAAGAACCAGGGAAGGGGTTCCTTTGTGCGCGAAATGATTTTTTATCACCTCGAAGTTGACCGAGGTGAACGAACAGCCGAAGTAGCCGTAGAAGATGATCCCCCTGGACTTGGTATCTTCGAGGCTCTGCTCCAGGAAGGGTATCTGGTCCTTGGCGCCGCCGGGGCCGCCCATGCCGAGCACGTTGTTGTACGCAATCGCTCGCAGAGGGGGGAGGCTTTCATCATAGTCGCGGAGAAGACGGCCGGCCATGGTCCACTTGGAAATATACCCCCCGAGGTCATCCAGCAGCTTGTAGATGCCGAACTCCTGACCGCGGCCGCCGCACCAGACAATCGGCACCCGGTCGATCTTTCTCTCAATGGCAGAGACCTCCTCCAGTTCGGCAATGAGCTGATCGAGGATATCCTCGTACTCCTCGGGCGCACCGTAGTGGTGGTTGGCGCCGTTCCAGATAAACATCGTTTCAAGTGTCCCGATGTAGTCGGGGTTGGCAACCTGGAGATCGAGCAACCGCCGCACTTTTGCATGAATGAGGTTGGTCCGCCGGATCTCCTCGGCCAGCCTTTCCTCATCGACGCGGCCACCCCCTATCCATTCGGCCAGCCCCGTCAGCTCCTTTTCGGAGAAGTCGACCAGGCTTTCAAAGCGGGCATCGTTGACCCCGGCGGCCCGGTAGGGAAGGTCAACGGAATAGACGTCGTACCCCTCTTCCTTCAGTACCTCGAAAGCGGTGTTGTACGGCTCGCAGAGGGAACAGTAGGCGATCAGCCCTTTGAAGGAATTCTTCCGGCGCAACAGCTCCCCCATGGTGGCCTTTACCATGGAACAGGTTTCATTGGGTATCTGGAAGTGCTCTTCGGCAAGCGCCACCGAATCGTCCCCGGCCAGGCGTCCGAGTTCGTTGTAGACGCACGGGAAGGCGTCATTGGCGTGGAGAATGGGGGAATCGTAGACACCGCCGCCGTAGTAAACCTTCTGCCCTCTCTTGTGGGCCTCGTCCGCCCGCTGGATATAGGTCAGGGACAGCTCAAACACCCGGTTGATGGTGGGCGATTTCGGATGACTCTTGAGATAGTCGCGCTGATTAAGCGGTACGTCTAACCGGCTTTTTTCCTTATGCAGCGGCATGGCTGTCTCCTTTCCTGATCAGCTCGAAAAATGCCCCGATCCTGGTCCTCAACTGGCCCAGGTCATTTTCCGAATAGTCGGCTGAGATGTCGAGCACGGGGATTTCAAGCCCGTGAAAACGCTTCGTGAAGCTGTTTTTGCTGATGGAATAGCAGCTGCAGAATTTGAGGCTCACGTAAATGATGGCGTCGATCCGGTATTCATCGGCCAGCTTCTGACTGAAATCGAGCCGCTCCTCGAGGGGCTTCATCCTGGCGCAGGGAGCGGTATCGAGGTAGCCGTCGGAGAGGGCCTGCAGCGGAGGCTTATCTTCGGGAATCGGGTAGTAGAAGGGGCGCAGCCCGGTGCAGTGATCTTCGACCACGATCCTCGCCCCCAGCTCCTTTTCGATCAGGTCGATCAGACGGCGGTCTCCGTCGGCGATGATCCCTCCGGAAATCATGAGTCTGATGGGGCGCTCCCCGCTTGCCTTCTCCGCCGCAATGTGGCTGTAGAACTCCTCGAAATATTTGAGGCTCGTCTCGACCGGGAGATAGTAGAATGCCTTGACGATATCGAGGAATTCGCCCCCCGTCAGTGGCGGGACATCCTGCTTGCGGAGCTCCGACAGCCTCTTCACCCACTGCCGCGCCTGGTTGTACTTGCGTATCTGCTCCCGCAAACCCTCGTCAGTCACGGGATTCCCCGTCAGTTCCTCCACGTCTTTGCGGAAGAACTCCACCTCCCGCTGCATAAACTGCCGGGATGCGTCACGGTTCCTCTCCCGCGGCAGACAGAGCATCTTGTAGGGAACATCGAAGAATTCACCGATCGCTTCGACCCCTTTTTTCATCTGGTCACAGGTATTGAAATGGTAGATCTTGTCGATCGAGCGGTAGAGGGGGTCATCCTCGCGGAACGCACCCACGCTGTATTGGGCGAATTGACAGAAGTAGCTGCGCGTATAGACCTCACCGCTGTTCACCACGATGCTGTCACCCCCCTTGAAGAGCCTTATCGGCGTTGCCCCGGCAGCGGCGATCACCTCAATGGGTGTGTAGATGCAAAAGTAGCCGGCCCTTTTTTGTGTGCCGGCTTCCTTGTTCTGTTCGGTCATGCCGCCGCCTCCCTTACCCTTCCAAGTTCCTCGCGCAGGGAAGCGAAGAGGTCACGATCCTTGAGACGGGATTCGTGCTTGACCGTGTTCGAGGCAGCATGCTCACGGGCATAGACGGCTGCCCCTAGTGCCCCGGCATACTGGGCGTCGAGACGCAGATCGACAAAGTTGGCCTTGGTAACCTCCTCCAGGGCTCGGCGCATCCCTTTGTTTTTCGATACGCCGCCCGTGAACACGACATCCGACTCGATCCCAACCCGGCTGAGGAGATTCCCCACCCTTCTTGCCACCGACAGATGAACTCCGGCCGCAATGTCTGCCTGGCTCACATCCTGAGCCTTCAGTGAGATCACCTCCGACTCGGCAAAGACCACGCATTGGCTCGTCACCCTCGCCGGCCGCTCCGCCTTCAGGGCGACTTCGCCCAGTTCCTCAACCGTCAGGCCGATTGAAGTGGCAATCATCTCCAGAAACTTGCCGGTACCGGCGGCACACTTGTCATTGAGGACGAAATCCACCACCTTGCCGTTCCTGGGGTCAACTCTGATCGCCTTGCTGTCCTGCCCGCCGATATCCACGATGGTGCGGGTGTTGGGGTGGAGATAGTGGGCTCCCTTGGCGTGGCACGATATTTCGGTGACATCCCCGTAAGGGATGCCGTCAAAATCGAGCGTGATGCGGCCGTAGCCGGTGCCGACGATATGGGTGATATCAGACTTCCTGATCCCCGCTTTGAGCAGAAGCTCTTTCACGAGGGCATCGCCCGTTTCCTGCATGTGAAATCCGGTCGGCCGAATGGCGGTATGGATCGTGTCCCCAACCAGGAGAACGCCTTTTGCCGTCCGTGAACCGATATCCAGCCCGAGAAATTTGTCGTTCATTGTTTTCGCCTCCTATTTCCGTAATGTGGGGAACTTCCAGGTTTTGAGCCGGTTGCCTTCAAAATGCTCCTCTTCGATGCGATAGATGTCATGCACCGGGCTGTTGGCGGCGGCGCAATCGTAGAGTTCCCGGAGGGTAAAGCCGTTTCTCCGGAAAATATTCGCCACCTTGTGGTAGAGATCAACGTGCCACGCGGTCTCCGGGGTGCGGTGCTGCTCCAGTTCGGAGCCGGGGTTGGGGCACCAGGCGCCCACGAAGTTGATCACCCCCTTGTCGGCCAGGTACTCGACACCCTCCAGGATCGACTGCTTCGGCTCCAGCCCCGCCACGATGTTGGAGCGCACCTTCCCCCGGCCGAAGACCTTGGCCGCGTATTCCAGCGCCGCCACCCAGTTGTCGTAACCGCCGCAGTGCCGGGCTTTGCCCGGGCAGATGGCCTGCCAGATGTTCTTGTCCCAGATCTCGACGTTCAGCGCCACGTTGCGGTACCCCGCCTCCTTGTACTTGTCGATGACGCCGAAGTCGACCGGTGCGCCGATGACTGCGGTGCCGTTGAAGTCGTCGAGGCCGGTCAGTGCCCTCACCTCGTCCGCCACGTCGCCGTAATACTCGATCTCCCGCCGCTCCGGGATGAATCCGCCGGTGACGTTCAACTGGTTGCCGACACCCGCCTGATAGGCGGCGTTGAAGACCTCTGCCACCTGCTGCGGCGTCTTGAGGAAGATGTTGTCCCCCTTGTAGGCGCCTGCCGTGGAGTTGATGTTGCAGAATTTGCAGTCCTCCCCCCGTTCCTTGAGGAAGCACTCGTTGCTGTAGCTGACGAAGACCCCCCCTTCCGGAGTGAAGGCGGCGATGTGACCGAACGGTTCGCCCTCCGCGGTCTTGCGGCTCAGGAGCTCAGGCCGATTTTTGAACTTGACCTCGGCGATCCTGATCGGGTCCTTGCCATAGCGGTATTTGTAGATGACCGGCTTCCCCCCCTCGGCCACCAGGCGGTAGGGGGAGGAGGAATCCCAGCGGAAAGCGACCAGCAGGCCGTGGGGGAGGTAGAAGGCCGCCGGCAGGAGAAAGTCGGCGTGGTGCTCCTTGTCCATGTCGAAGAGAATATGGATCTGTTCCTGGTACGTCGTTCCGATGGGGAACTGCTTCAGGTCGGGAGGGGCGAAACTTATCCCCTGAACCGCCAGATCGATCTTCAGCTCCAGTTCCTTGTACAGCGCCTCCTTGAGGCCTTGCCGCGAGAGCTCTTTCTTGCATCCCCCTGTTTCCGGCCCCGTTTCACATACTTTTCTCAATGCCTGTACCATTCCTTCCTCCTTAAAATATTTGCCCGGAATTCTTCAGTACACCATCCGGGGTAGAGTGGAGCACATGTGCGTAAAACACTTCTGCGCCGTTATTTTGTTTCATTCATCCATGTTGTGCCCAAAGATGGCACCCGCCTTCGGAAAAGAAAAAAGGCCGAGGATATCTCCTCAGCCTCCAGTTGTCTGGTCAGCCCATCGGCGCCCCCGAAGGAGCCGCACGAACCTGCATTTCTTAGTTTCGCTTGAGATCTTGCAGACGAAAGGCTTTCAAGCGGCGTTGGAGTCTGCACCCACCTCCATCATTCTCGACTCGTGCATCTTCGTCATGATGCCGGTGAGTAAAAAGATCGGCACAAAAAACGCGAAGATGTACCTGTTGCCGAAGTACTGGCCGATAAAACCGCCCATGAATGGACCGACGCTCATCCCCACCCCGGTGGAGGCGGCGAACAGGCCGACGATCTTCCCCTTGTCCCCTTCCATGGCCCCCATCTGCGAAGAGGTAACCATGTTGAGGAGTCCCAGACCGAAACCGATGATGACCGTAGCCAGAGCAATTATGGGAAGATTCTCGGCAAGGGCCAGTATGATCGCTCCGAGGGAGGTAACGCCGAAACCGAGGAGATAAAGATTATTCTCCTTCATCCGGTAAATCAGCGTTCCCGCGAAAAAAACCGTCAGGATGTAGACTGCCCCCTCGATGATCAGGAGCGTGGAAGCAAACATAGGTTTCAAGTTCAGGGTGCGGACGACAATGACTATGATGAATGTGCTGAATGCCGAGTTGAAGGCAGCTCCCACACTCTCGGCCAGGAGGGGAAGATAGAGGTTTTTGCGCCGCAGCAGCAGCTTGAAATCGTCGACCTGGAACGAGATAATTTCCCGAAGACCGCCACTCCGGTCCAAGCGGTGCCCATCCTTGTGGAAAAAGAAGATGAGGAGCGTGGGGAGGAGTGTGACCATGACCACGATCTGAAACATCAGGGGGAAGCTGGCCTCTTTGGCCAGGTACCCCGCCATCAGAGGGCCGATGAAGGTGAAGCCGATGGACATCGACCCCTTGAACCAGCCGGCCTTTTCCAGCCCCATAGTCTTCAGATTGCGAAAGAACGAAGAGTTCATGGCCGTAATGCGAAGTGAACGGAAAAAGCCCTGCAGCCCCATGAGATACGTCAAGAACAGCGGAGTCCTGGCCCAGACCATGGCTAAGGTGGTAAACGTCACCGCCAGGCTGCCCAAAACAAAAAGTCTCTTTGACCCGTAGTGACCCACAAGAAATCCGGCCGGAATAACGAGAAGCAGAAACCCGAGCCCGGAAACCCCACGGATCATGCCGATCTGTACGGTGGTCGCATTGAGGCTCATGGCGTAGAGCGGCACGATGATCTGCAACAAACCACCGGCAGTCCCGTTTGTTATGTTCAGGGTGATGAAGCTCAGGATGAGCTTATTTTTAACAAAGAAGCTGGACATTGAATCCCTTTTAAAGGCTCGGCTTTATGTATTTCACCTTTTCAATCGGCGAATATTGCTTTTTAAATACAAAAAAGGCCGAGGATATTTCCTCGGCCTCCAGATGCCTGGTCAGCCTGCCGTGACTTGTCGAGTCCAAAGTCCGGATGAAGCTTTTTTCAATTTACTATTTTATCTATCAATTTAATAGATTAATAACAATAATAAATTTATTTGTCAAGAATTTTTTTATTGCATCCGCATTTAAATTAAAATTTGTGCGAACCCGCGCAAGCCGCGGCGATGGCGGATGCTCATCGTTCCTCCCCTTCTTTTACCGCTTCCAATTGCAGGAGGGTTTCATGGGCCGGTTCCTTTTCCCGCGACTCATTGAGGATTATCTGCAGGCTCAGGAGTAAAAAGAATGGGACAAAAAAGGCGAAGATCAGCTGATTGCCGAAATACTCACCAAGCAGCCCTGCGGCCAGCGGGCCGACGGTCATCCCCGCACTCCCCGCCGATGCGAGCAGGCTGGTGATTTTCCCCTTTTCCCCTTTTATCTCCCCGATCCGCGAATAGTTGATCAGTTGGATCATGCCGAGACCTGCACTAAGAAGGACAGTAGCGAGTCCGATAACGAACAGGCCGGAAGTAAATGCCAAACCGAGCAGACCGAGGGAAGCAGCCGCGAAAGTCGTGAGGTAGAGGTTGGGCGGAGAAAACTTTTTCAGCAGGGAACCGCCAAAGAAGACAGCCAGGATAAAAACTCCCCCGTGAAGGGTCAGGATGAAAGAGGCCACCGTCGGCGACAGATGCATTGTCCGGACGATGATTACGATTATGAAAACGCCGAAGGTGCCCGAGCATGCGCCACCGAGTCCCTCAGCCAGCAGGACCTGATAGATCGACCTGTTGAGGAGGAGATGCTTGAAATCGTGCAGTTGGGCGGCGACCCCCTGCTTGTTTCCGGCTGCCACCGGACGGTGGCTCTCCCGGTAAAAGAAAAAGACCAGCAGAATGGGAACGGGCATGAGCAGAGCCACCAGTTGAAAGATCAGGGGAAAATCGGCATTCTTGGCCAGGTAGCCCCCCAGAAGCGGCCCGAGAAAGCCGAAACCCAGCGTCAATGATCCATTCAGCCAGCCGACCCTTTCCACGCCGATAGTCTGCAGGGAGCGGAAAAAGGCGGCGTTGGTTGCGATGAAGCTCAGGGAGCGGAAAAAACCGTACCCCCCCATGAGGAAAATCATAGCGATCGATTTTGTGGCGAAAGAAACTGCCAAGGCGACCAGATTACAGCCCAGACTTCCCATCAGATAGAGCTTCTTCGACCCGAAATGGTCGACCAGAAACCCTGCCGGAATTACCAGAAGGAGAAAGCCCATTCCGCCTACTCCCCTGATGAGGCCGATCTGCGCATTGGTGGCGTTCAGGCTGAGTGCATACAGGGGGACAGCCATCTGGAGTATCCCCGCAGCGATGCCGGTGATGAGATTCATCGTGACAAAACCGAGTAGCAGCATTGTTCTGTCAGGATGGTCAGACACTGAAAAACCTCCGCTTCAGCGATTGGTACGCTGTTACCGACTATCCGCCAAATATCCCATAGTTTCTCATCCGGAGTTTCCGGATGAGAAACCGTAAGTATTAAGGTTTGAAGTCATATCCGCATGTTTCTTTGATTGATGACAGCTGCATGTTTATAGAGTGCATGATATTGCTGAATCGCGTCTTTTCTGTTCCATAATCAATAAGCAGTGCATTGACTGCAAGTTGCAAGTATTGACAATCACCACCCAGACTCTTGCACATTTCGTATTCAAATTTCTTTGTTTCATATCGATCATACAAATCACGCAACTTGACGGTTGATTTGATTGCTTCGTCTGAATTTTCCCTGATGCTGCTTAAGTCTTTATGACAGCTATTCCACTCTGTCGCCCACGATATGCTCGTGATAAATAAAACTATTGCAATAATCGAGCTGCGAAACATACCCCACCTCTTCAAAATGTATTATTGTGCCGGCATGCTCCGGCCCGTAAACATCCTCAAACCGCTTCTTCCAGCAGTATTCCCGACTGGTGCAGCCGCCAGTAATAACCCTGGCGCTGCAAAAGCTCACCGTGGGACCCGGTTTCAACAATCTTCCCATGGTCGAGAACGATAATGTCATCCATTTCCTGCACGGTGGAGAGCCGGTGGGCAATGACCAGCAAGGTGCGACCGCGCGACACCCGGTGAATTGCCTCCTGCAATACTTCCTCTGTTTCCGAGTCGAGGCTGGCCGTCGCCTCATCCAGGATCAGTATCTTGGGGTCAAATACCAGCACACGCGCAAATGACAGGAGCTGTCTTTCACCTGCAGAGAGTGTGCTGCCGCGCTCCGACAACACGGTGGCATAACCCTGCGGCAGCTTCAGGATGAACGGCTCCGCACCGACCAGTCGGCACGCCTCCTTCACCCGCTCCGCAGAAATCTCCTCCCGGAAAAAGCGTATGTTGTCGAGGATTGTCCCGAAAAAGAGCGTCACGTCCTGCTGGACGATCCCTACCGTCCGGCGCAAGTCTTCCAGCGGCCATTCCCTGACATCCTTCCCGTCGATCACGACCGCCCCCTCCGTGGCGTCATAGAACCTGGCCACCAGATTCATCAGCGACGATTTGCCGGCGCCCGATGCCCCGACAAAACCAACCCTTCCCCCGGGTCGGATCGTAAGCTGTATATCTTTGAGAACGGTGTGGCCGGGTCGGTACGCAAGGGAGACATGGTCGAACCGGACCTCTCCTCGGATTGCCGGCGCGGATGCCCCCGGCAGTTCCGCGATTTCCGGCTGTTCCTGCATGGTCCGGGCAATACGCTCGGTGGCGACGATCGAGGCCTGCAATATGTTCAATTGCTGCGTAATGGTGTTGATCGGCTGGAAAAATCGCCTGATGTACCCGATAAACGCATACAGGACGCCGAAGGAGATTGCTCCCCGGATGACCCCCCGGCCGCCGAACCATACCAGGGCTGCCACTCCCAGATCGCCCAGTAACTCGGTGATGTTGAAAAAGAGAAGGTGCATCCGGTTTTCATGGAGGGTCGCCTTGAGCAGGGCCTTGTTTCGGTCATCAAACTTTTTTTGCTGTTTTGCCTCCTGATGAAAAATCTGGACAATTGCCATTCCATTCAGATTCTCGGCCAGAAAGGCAATTGCCGTAGCCAGGCGGTTGCGGATCTCCCCATTTACATTGCGTAAAATTCTCTGAAAGATAAACGAAAGCGCCACAATTACCGGAACGAGAATAAAGCAGTAGAGCGCAATGGTCACATGCAGCCGCAGCATGAAAAACGTGATCAGGATCAGGGAAAAGCCGCCCCGCAGCGTATTCGACAAAAACTGGGTGAAGAAGTTGTTGAGCGCCTCGGTGTCATTGACAACGTTCGTAATGATGCGGCCCGCGGCATTTTGATCAAAAAATCTCAGGGAGAGGCGTTGAATGTGTTTGAACAGGTCGATACGGATCGCCCTTACGATAGACTGCCCTGCCGACTGCATGAGGATATCCTGGCAGTATGTCAGACCAAAGGAAAGCAGGACCAGCCCAAGGTACACCGCCGCCATCCACATGATGGCTTTGGCATCGGGGTTTGCAACGGCCACATGGCGGTCGATGGCCTCCTTGACCAGATAAGGCTGCGCCAGGTCGATGATGACCACGGTAATCACCAGACAGAACACGAGGGCAATACGCCAACGGTATGTCTTCATGTAAGGGAGAAGGCCGCTGAGAGCCGCCTGCGATTGCCCGCTCATGCCACTCCTTCCGTCAAACCGGACCCCATGGCTTCCATCTCTTCCGCCAAACCGGTGTGCATGGTGTCTACCCTTACTGCCAGACCGGTCTGCAAGGATGCCGCCTCCTCTTCCGTCAAACCTGACTGCATGGACCACAATCTGGCGTATGAACCACCCAGCATAATCAACCCGGCGTGATTTCCCCGTTCAATAACACGGCCTTCTTCAAGCACGAGGATCTCGTCCGCATGCTGGACTGCGCTCAGCCGGTGCGAGACGATAATGGTCGTCTTGCCGCCGCCACGGGAACACCCTTTCAGTCTGCCGTTTTCCCTCATGTTTTTCAGGATCATTCGTTCCGTCTTCGTATCCACTGCGCTCAGACTGTCATCAAGGATCTGGATGTACGCATCTTTGTAAATCATCCTTGCTATGGCGACGCGCTGTTTTTGCCCGCCGGAGAGCCGAACGCCCCGTTCGCCGATCTCCGTTTCAAAACCTTCGGGAAAGCGCTCGATGTTGTCATATACTGCGGTAATCCTGGCGCTCTGTTGTGCCCATTCCCGGTCGGGCCTCTCATCCGAGAATCCGATATTTTCAAGGAGTGTGGTCGAAAACAGGAAACCGTCCTGAGGCACATAGGCAATCCCCTGCCGCAGCCGCGCCAGCGGGTAACGGAGGATATCCGCGCCGTCGATGAAAACCGTCCCTTCAGGGGGGTCGTAGAGCCGCAGCAGCACGTCGGCCAGGGTGGTCTTGCCGCTCCCCATGGAACCGATAATCCCCACGGTTCTTCCCGGCCTTACGGTAAAAGAGACATCGGACAAGACATTCCGTTCGGTCCCGGGATAACGAAATGTCAGCCGTTCCACCCGCAAATCCCCATGGATCGGGCGGTCAAGCAAGGGCCCTTCCCGATTGCCGACTGCCGGAACTACCCGTAACAGCTCCGAGATCCTGTTGAGCGACGCGGATGCGCGCTGAATCACGTTGAGCACACTGCCCAGCTGCTCCAACGGCATCCGCAGCATGGCCACATACAGGGTGAATGCGACAAAGTCGCCGAGGGTAATGACGCTCTTGATGGCCAGGAAACCGCCGTAGCCCAGGACCATGATGAACCCCAGATTAGCCATCAGGGGAACGAGGGAGCCGAAGAGCGCGGAGAGGCGGACAAATCGCATCTTTTCTGCAACGATTACATCCACCTTCTGTTCGAAGCGGCCGATGACCACCCGTTCATTGCCGAATGCCTTGACGGCGCGGATGCCGCCGATGACCTCTTCTACCGTCTGGGCCATGGAGCCCAGGGCCTCCTGGGAGCGCTGGGACTGATGCCTGATTTTAGGGCCCAACCACCTGACGAGAGCCGGAATGACGACCAGCGGCCCCAAAGCGGCAAGGGTCAGACGCCAGTCCACATGTACCGCCATCATGTAAAACGCGGCCGCCAGCATGGAGAGGCCGCTGGTGGACATGTTAATGCCCATGGAAGCCACGTCCCGCACCACTTCCACATCGCTCAGGGCATGGGACAGCAGGTCGCCGGTGCTGTGCCGGTGATAATAGCCCGGTGAAAGGGTCCCCCATTTTCTGAACAACTCCCGGCGCAACTGATATGCCAGGATACGCCCCTTGCGGTGAACAAGAATGCGTCCCGTCCACCCCGTTGACACACGGATGATGCCGAAAACGATGATCAATCCCGCGCAACTCGCCGTTTCTGAAATGTTCAGAGACCCATGCTGCAGACGGTCCGCAAAGCGGCCGAGGAGCCGTGGGATCAGTACTGCGAACAAGCTCCCTACCACAACAAGAGTAACACCGGAAAAATAGACAAGCCGGTTTTGGTAAATATACGACCGCACAATATGCCAGCCTGACATGCCTGATCGCCCCCCCGTATCCTGTTGCGGCAGAAATGAATGCCTTAAATCGCAGGGTCCCAAACCCTCATTCCATAGTAAAGGTGTCCGCATTCCTCGCCGCCGAAATCCGCGACGCGGGGAAGGCAGCCCCACTTCTCGAAACCCGTTTTTTCAAGCAGCCGCACGCTCGCTTCGTTTCGCTCAAGCACAATGGCAAAGAGGTTCTTGATCTGCAACTGTCCACAAGAGGCAATGGCGCGCCTGATGAGTTCTGACGCTATCCCCTGACGGTGGAACGCGTTGTCGATGTAGTAACTGATCTCCGCCGTGAACCGTAATGCCATACGGCCCGGCCGATAGGCGCTGATGCTGCACCAGCCCGCCATCACGCCATCGATCTCGGCAACATAAACAGGGTATTTGTCGGGAGTGTGCTCCGCAAACCATCCCCTTCTGTCTTCCGGGCGAACCGGGGTCAGGTCGGCCGTAGAACGGTTCCCGTTTATGGACTGATTGTAGATGGCAACAATTGAGTGGAGATCTTCACTCCGGGCGATTCTGATATTCATTGAATTATCCTGTCAGACGTCGTTCTCTCCGGGACTCTCGATGCAACGCGGTCAGTCGGTTTGAATGAACTCGACGAGCTCGCCGCTCGGCCCCTTGAAGAAGGCAATCGTCGTCCGGGAGGGGCCAGGCTGCACCTCTTTCGGCTCGACGGTAATCTCGTAGCCGGCACTGCGGACGCGCTCGACAGCCCGGCGCAGATCCGTGGTGGTCAATGCGACATGGAGCAGCGGGTTGTGCGCTGGCGACGTTGCGGCCGACGGCGCAGCGCCGGTCGGCGAAATGAGCTCGACATGGCTGCCGTCGCCCGTGTCCAGCAAGGTGATACGGCGTTCCGGCGTCCCTCCCTCCTTGACGATCCGCATCCCCAGGACATCGCGGTACAGGCGGACGGCCCCCTCCAGGTCGTGCGTCTGCACCGCAATGTGATGAATCCCGCCGCCGGGCAACCGCCAGTTGTCGGCTTCCATGGTCATATCCGTTCCTCCGTTTCGCAAAGTTTGTTTGAAGCCGTCAGGCGCGAACCGCCAACCATAAAACCTCCGCCCGATATATCCAGCACGGCCCCGGAAATAAATGAAGCCTCTTCCGACAGCAGCCAGACGACGGGTTTGGCGATTTCCTCGACACGGCCGGGACGACCGAACGGGATGGTGGCCGAAATTTCCTCAAGCAGCTGCGGATCTTCGACGGCACCGGCAGTCATTTCCGTAATGGTGAAGCCGGGACGCACTGCAACCGCCCGTATTCCTTCGGGTGCCACCTCTTTGGCAAGACCCACGGTAAAGGCATCGACCGCACCCTTGGTGGCCGCATACAGAGTTGCGCCGGGCCTCCCTCCGATGGTCGAAGCCATGGACGAGAGGTTGACGATCACCCCGCCCCTGCCGCCCCGCACGGTCGACATGCGGCGCACGGCTTCGCGTGTGGACAGGATGAGGCCTAACACATTGGTGTTGAACAGCTTTTGCAGCACGGCGGGATCGGTCTCCTCCACACGGGTACGGGCAGCGCCGATACCGGCGCTGTTTACCAGGGCGGTGATGAGTCCGAGCTTGTCGTCAACGGTTCTGAACAGCCGTTCGACGTCCTCCGGACGGGAGATGTCCGCTTGTACCGCAATGGCGCGGACACCAGTCTCTTTCAGTTCCTCGACCAGACGGACGGCATCCTGTTGCCGGGTGCGGTAGTTGATGGCAATCGAGAAGCCTTTTTCGGCGGCAAGCCTGGCCGTCGCTGCGCCGATGCCGCTGGCTCCTCCCGTTATTAGCAACACATTCGACATATCTCCTCCTTTCACTGAATCTTCTGGATTTCGACTTTTTCAGGATACCGGGCATCGCTCTTAAGCTCCCCCTCCCGCCGCGGCTCGCTCACGACGGCCAGCACTCCAAGGAACAGGATGAGGGGAATGAATGCAAGAAAGATGAATTGATTTCCCATATACTCCCCTATCAGGCCGCCAATCATGGGACCAAGTGAGATGCCCGCCCCGACTGCGGCAGAGAACAGCCCGACGATCTTGCCCTTTTCCCCTTCCATATGGCCGATCCGTGCCGATGTCACCAGATTGCTCAAGCCCAGCCCGAGCCCCAGCACAACCGTGGCCAGCACGACACCAAAAAGAGTCCCGGCAAAGGAAAGAGTTATCAAACCGATTATTGTAATACCGAAGCTCAGAAGGTAAATGTTTTGCGGAGACATGAGGTTTAAGAGTTGACCGCCTATAAAAACCGTCAGGATAAACACGCCTCCTTCGGCAGTGAGAAGCAACGATGCCGTAGCGGGCGGCAGGTGGAGATTCCGGACGACAATCACCACGATGAATGCACTGAACGTGGCAAAACATGCTGTGGAGATGCTCTCGGTGAGAAGTGGGAGGTAGAGCGATCTGCGCCCCATAAGCGCATTGAATCCCCTGAGCTGGACAGAGGCTGCCTTCCCAAGCTCGGAAACCGGACCGGGGGAAACCGGTTCTTTATGAAAGAAAAAAACCAACGCCGAGGGTATGAGTGTCAACCATGCCATGAGTTGAAAGATCAGACCAAAACCGATGGTCTTGACAAGATACCCCCCCAGCAGAGGGCCGATGAAGGTGAGCCCAATGGACATCGACCCTTTGAACCAGCCCGCTTTTTCCACCCCCATGTTGCGCAGGTTACGAAAGAAAGAGGCGTTCAATGCCGTCATTTTCAAGGCGCTGAAAAGGCCGGAAAGCCCCATCAGTACCACCATGGCGACAGGGATTTTGGCAAAGGTCAAGGCAAACGTCATCAGTGTCCCGGCAAGGCTTCCCGTCAGGAAAAGCTTTTTCGACCCGAAGTGGTCTACAAGGAAGCCTGCCGGGATAACCAGGAGAAGAAGCCCCAGACCGGAAATCCCTCGTATGAGGCCGATTTCTGCGGTAGTCGCCTGCAAGCTCATAGCATAAAGGGGGACGACAAGTTGCATCGCTCCCCCTACCGTACCGGTGGTAATGTTCAGAATCAGAAAGCTGGTAATCATCCCGTGGGATTGTCGAAAGCTACGCACCTATATTCCTTCTCCCTCAGAGATTACCCCGGTTTCCAGCTCAAGAATCCTGTCACCCCATTTTCGCGCCCACCTTTTCAGTTCCCCTGGCGAAAGGGGCTGCGGGAGCTCTCCCCCCTCCTGCCTGGCGATGTGGCGAGCCAGACGCCGGTAAATGTAGGCATGGTTGGAAAGGGGAGCCGCCTCGATCACGGTCTGTCCATAGAGCTCGCTCTGCATCACCACGAGAGAGCGGGGCACATACCCGACTACCGGCGAGCCCGTTTTCCTTGCGAAGTCATCCACAATCGATTCTGCAAAGGGGGCGGTCAGGCCATTGGCGATCAGCCCTCCGAAAGCCGCCCCCCCCTTCTCACCGTGCTCGTTGATGAGCCTGAAAAAGCCGTTCGCAGCGAAGAGCGACATGAAGTCCGACGAACTGACCACATAGACCCGCTCCGCAATGCCGTTTAACAGGGGAGCGACAATGCCGCCGCACACCGCATCTCCCGAAACGTCATATATGACGAAGTCGGGGCGGTGCTCCACAAAGAGTCCGGGTTCTTTCAAGAGCGATATGACCTCACCGAATGTATGCCCAGTGCAGCCGACACCCGGCGCAGGGAGGCCGGCTTCCACACAGAGAACCCCCTTGAAACCCGCTACTGCCACGTTTTCAGCAGTCACATCACGTTTTTTCTGCACCGCCTCAAGGAGCGTCGTAACCTCCCGTTCCCCCCGCAGGGTGCCGGTGGATTCATTTTTAGGATCGAATCCGATCTGGATGACCCGGTAACCGATCTCGGCCAGTGCGGCGCTGATGTTCGAAGTCATGGTCGATGTGCCGACCCCCCCTTTGCCGTAAATGGCGATATGTTTCGGAGCCATAAGCAATCCTCCCCCCACGGTGAGAAAAACTTTCTATTTATAAGATCAGTTTAGTAGATTAATATCCCAAAAAAAAACGTTTTATTTGAGTCTGATCTTCTCATTCTTGTCTATCTGTATCACCTTCCCGTCCTGAATCACCAGGGTTACCGTCCCGTAGCGGATATCCCGCAGCGAGGCGCGGATTCTCTTCTCAAGGTCCTGACTCCAATGATCATTCTGTTCCGTTATCGCGATGTTTCCCATAGTCCCCTCCGTTACGTTTTTCTCCGGGTTAATAGCCGCTTCTCTACCTGACTGCCTGCTAAATCTGATAATCACCCGCAAACACTTTCAGCTTGCGGGGTCTGGCAAATACCGTCTCCCCTGTCTTAAGTCTCAGCCTGTCGGCAACATCCCTGGAAAGCTCCGCCTCCACCGTTTCACCGCTTTCACTCAAAAGCAGTTCCACCCTTACCAGCGGTCCGACCGTATGGACATGCCTGACTTCGGCCGCAACAGCCGAACTGTCGGACGGCAGCCGCTCCACCTCGATATCGTGGGAGCGGACATAGCCGACGGCCGGGGAGTCGGTGGTCGCGGCATGTTCGGGAGAAGCCAGTTCCATGCCGCCCAGGCGGGCCAGTCCGTTGTGGACCCTGCCGTGGAACAGGTTGACGTTGCCGAGGAAGTTAAAGACGAAGGGTGTGGCCGGGCGGTCGTAAACCTCGCCGGGAGTCCCCTCCTGCTCGATCCGCCCTCCGTTCATCACTACGATCCGGTCCGCCACTTCCAGCGCTTCCTCCTGGTCATGGGTGACAAAGACGCTGGTGACGTGAATCTCGTCATGGAGGCGCCGCAGCCAGCGCCGCAGCTCGACCCTGACTTTGGCATCCAGGGCGCCGAACGGCTCATCCAGGAGAAGGACCTGCGGCTCCACGGCCAGGGCCCTGGCCAGGGCGACCCGCTGCCGCTGCCCGCCGGAGAGCTGGGAAGGATAGCGGTCCGCCAGGTTCTCCAACTGGATCAGCCGCAACAGCTCGTGGACCTTGTCCCGGATACCGGCCTTGCCCGGCCGCTCCTTTCTCGGCTTCACCGTCAGGCCGAACGCCACGTTGTCGAACACGGTCATGTGACGGAACAGGGCGTAATGCTGGAAGACAAAGCCGACCTGGCGCTCCCGCACGTGACGGTCCGTGGCCTCTTCGCCATTGAAGAGTATCTTGCCGCCATCCGGGGTCTCCAGGCCGGCAATGATCCTGAGCAGGGTGGTTTTCCCCGAGCCGGAAGGCCCCAGGAGCGCCACCAGCTCGCCCGACGGCACCGTGAGGCTCACATTGTCGAGAGCGGCAAACTGGCCGAAATTCTTGCTGACACTGACAATCTCTATGCTCATGTCTGTTCCCTTTACACGATTGTTGTAGGGGCGGGTCTTGCGCCCGCCCATTCAGGGCACCCGCAAGGGGTGCCCCTACATTGTCTCTTCCTGTATCTTCCACTCCGCCACCGTCTTCACCACCAGGGTAACCAGGGCGAGGAGAGCAAGGAGGGACGCCACGGCAAACGCCGCTGCGTAATTGTACTCGTTGTAGAGTATCTCCACGTGCAGAGGAATAGTGTTGGTGTAACCGCGCACATGGCCGGAGACCACCGATACCGCGCCGAACTCTCCCATCGCCCTGGCATTGCAGAGAATCACTCCGTAGAGGACACCCCACCTGATGTTGGGGAAGGTGACACGGAAAAAGGTCTGCAGCCCGCTGGCGCCAAGGACCATGGCGGCCTCCTCTTCATCCTTCCCCTGGGCCTCCATGAGGGGAATCAGTTCCCGGGCCACAAAGGGAAAGGTTACGAAAATGGTGGCCAGGACAATCCCCGGCACGGCAAAGAGGATCTTGATGTCGTGTGCCGAAAGCCAGGGACCTGCCCACCCTTGGAGGCCGAAGAGCAATACGTAGATCAGGCCGGAAATGACCGGCGACACCGAGAACGGGAGGTCGATCAGAGTAATGAGGAAGCTCTTCCCGGGGAAATCGAACTTGGAAATCGCCCAGGCGGCGACAACGCCGAAAATCAGGTTGAGCGGCACGCTGATCGCGGCGGTAAGCAGCGTAAGCTTGATGGCGGACAAGGCATCCGGTTCTCTCAGTGCGGCAAAATAGGCGTCCACCCCCTTATCCAGTGCCTGGGTAAAAACCGCTGCCAGCGGAACCACCAGAAACAGGCCGAGGAAGGCGAGCGCCACGGCGATGAGAAGCCAGCGGACCAGCGCCGGCTCAGCGAGGCCTCCCCCTCCCTTCTGTCCCTTCTTTATTTTCAGAGCGCCGGTTACATGCACGGTTAAATACCCCCTTCTTATTCCGCGAAGCGTCTGCTCCATTTCTGGAGTAGGTTGACGGTCAGCAGCACGATGAATGAGGCCAGCAGCATTACCGAGGCGATGGCGGTAGCTCCGGCAAAGTCGTACTGCTCCAGCTTGGTAATGATCAGGAGCGGTGTGATTTCCGAAACCATCGGCATATTGCCGGCAATGAAGATGATCGAGCCGTATTCCCCGACCGCCCGGGCAAAGGCCAGTGCAAAGCCGGTCAGGAGCGACGGGAGCAGGGTGGGAAACAGCACCCGGGAGAACGTCTGCCAGCGGTTGGCCCCCAGACAGGCGGCAGCCTCCTCGATCTCCGCATCCAGTTCTTCCAGGACCGGCTGGACGGTCCTGACCACGAACGGCAGGCCGATGAAGACCATGGCCACCAGGATGCCGAGCGGGGTATAGGCAACCTTAATGCCGTGCGGCTCCAGATAGCGGCCGATCCAGCCGCCCCCCGAGTAGACCGTGGCAAGAGTAATGCCTGCCACAGCGGTAGGGAGGGCGAACGGAAGATCTACCAGGGCATCGAAGAGCCGTTTGCCGGGAAACCGGTACCTGACCAGCACCCAGGCCACCAGTACGCCAAATACGGCATTAACGGCGGCAGCCAACAGGGCTGCACCAAAAGTGACGCGGTAGGAGGCAACCACCCGCGGAGCGGTTACGGTCGCCACGAACTCCCCCCAGGTCAGGCCGGCCGTCTTGAAAATCAGCGCCGACAGCGGAATAAGCACGATCAGGCTGAGGTAGAAGACGGTGTAGCCCAGGGTCGGGCCGAAACCGGGGAGGACGCTGTGTTTTTTCAATGACAGGTTCATATTGATTCCCTGTAGGGGCGGCCCCGTGTGGCCGCCCTGGTTTACGGGCCCCCGTGTGGCCGCCCTGGTTTACGGGCCCCCATGTGGCCGCCCTGGTTTACGGGCACCCACATGGGGGCGCCCCTACGATCATTTATTTGCTCGGCGTGTAGATCTGGTCGAAGGTCCCGCCATCGGCGAAGTGTTTCTTCTGGGCCTTCTGCCAGCCGCCGAACACGTCGTCGATGGTAATGAGCTTCACCTTGGTGAAGGTCTTTGCGTACTTCGCCGCCACCTTCTTGTCGATCGGGCGGTAGTAATTCTTCGCGGCGATCTCCTGCCCTTCAGGGGTGTAGAGATATTTCAGGTACTCCTCGGCCACCTTGCGGGTACGGTGCTTGTCCACCACCTTGTCGATAACGGTGACCGGCGGCTCGGCGAGGATGGAGAGCGACGGCACCACGATCTCGAACTTGTCTTTCCCCAGCTCGTTCACGGCCAGGAACGCCTCGTTCTCCCAGGCGAGGAGCACATCCCCCAATCCCCTCTGGACGAAGGTGGTTGTTGACCCCCGGGCTCCGGAGTCAAGCACCGGCACGTTCTTGAAGAGCTTAGTAACGAATTCCTTCGCCTTGGCTTCATTTCCGCCCTTCTGCTTCAGGGCATAGGCCCAGGCCGCCAGATAATTCCAGCGGGCGCCGCCGGAGGTCTTCGGGTTCGGTGTGATCACCTTGATATCGGGTTTCACCAGGTCGTTCCAATCCTTGATTTTCTTGGGGTTTCCCTTGCGGACCAGGAAGACGATGGTGGAGGTGTAGGGGGAGCTGTTGTGGGGTAGGCGCTTCTGCCAATTCTCAGGGATCAGGCCGGCCTTGCTGTGAATCTCGTCGATGTCGTAGGCGAGCGCCAGGGTGACCACGTCCGCCTCGAGGCCATCGATGACGGCCCGCGCCTGTTTGCCGGCACCACCGTGAGATTGCTTGATGACCACATCTTCGCCGGCCTTTTTCTTCCAGTGCTTGGCGAATGCGGCGTTGAAATCCTGGTAGAGCTCACGGGTCGGGTCGTAGGAGACGTTCAGCAGTTCGACCTGAGCAGCAATGGCAGCCACGGGACCGGCCACGGCAAGAAGTGCTGACAGGGTGATAATGAGCAATTGTTTTCGTATCATGGTACTTCCTCCTTTTTGTTTGTCTATCGACTTGGTAGATTAATGTGTGAAAAAAAATTAGATGTAGAAGTTCAAAACTCCCTTTTGCTTCTGCTCAGCCTTGTCAATCCGCTCCAGCACATCAGCCAGGGTTGTCCCATCAAGGATTTTAGCCATGGCGTCACGTACATCCTTCATCACCAGCCTGATGCCGCAGGTCTGTTCGTCGTCACACTCATCGCATTTGGCATACGCCGATTCACTCACACAGGGCACCGGCGCCAAAGGCCCTTCCACAACCCTGATTGCCTGTCCCATCGTTATGTCCCTCGGGTGTCTGCCCAGGTAGTAGCCTCCCCCCTTTCCTTTCTTGCTTTGCAGGATGCCGTTATTTTTCAGGGTGAGCAGAATCAGCTCCAGGAATTTCTTCGGTATCCTTTCATCCCGTGCCAGATCGGAAATAAGAATCGGCCCCTTGTCGTATTCCCTGGAGAGATAGATCAAAGCCTTGAGCGCGTATTTGGTCTTTTTCGAAATCATGTAATTAACCCTATCTGATTTGTAGATTAATCAACAACATTCATTTTGTCAAGAATATTTTTCTGAATATTTTTCCGGATTCTGGGCTTACCGTAAGAATTGCCGTTCGATAAAGTCGGCAATCCCCGTGGCGTCATTTATGTCGAACACCGGCACGTCCAGGTCGAGGGGTTCATCGCTGGCGACGGCTATCAGGGAGGAATCGTGCTCCTCTCCGCGACAGAGGAGGGTGGCGCTTCGCTCACGGCGGTGCACCTCGATCTTCGGCAGCCCGCTTTTCTTGAAACCTTCGGTCAGAACGATATCCACGTCGGCACAATACGTGGCGACAAGTTGTTCGACCGGCGGTGAGGCGGCGTGCTTTTTCACCACCGCCAGCTTTTCCGGAGAGGAGATCACCATGGTATCCGCCCCGGCAGCGGTTATCCGGTAACTGTCCTTGCCGGGGTGGTCGATGTCGAAACGATGGGCATCGTGCTTGATCGCCCCGACGCGGTAGCCGCGGGACTTGAGCTCCACGATGACCTTTTCCAGGAGTGTCGTCTTGCCGGTCCCCGACTTTGCCACAAATGAAACCACCTTCACCTTTGCCCCCTTTCTCTTCCCGTTACGACTCCCGGGCTTCCGGCCCGATCCGGTTCACGGTCAAGTCCCGCAGGGAGCGTCAATCCTCAGCCGCTCAGGATGGCTGTAGACATTGAACCTCCCGCCGCGCACGTAGCCGATCAGGGTAATCCCCGCTTCATTGCCCATCTTCACCGCCAGGTCGGTGGGAGAGGTACGGGAGGCGATGAGGGAAAGGCCCAGGCGGAGGGCCTTGGCTACCAATTCTATGGAAATACGGCCGGAAGTGACGAGCATTTTCCCGGTCAGATCGATGTTTTTCAGCAGGGCCTCACCGGCAATCCGGTCGAGGGTGTTGTGACGGCCGATGTCTTCCGCAAAAAGGAAGAGAGATTTCCCATCGCCCGCCGCGGCTGAATGAATGCCGCCGTGTCTCTTGTAGAGTTCGGCGCGCCGTGCAAGCTCGTTCATCAGGGCGGATATCTCTTCAGGAGCAAACGTCCCCATACCTCTGTTTCTTGCCTCCCCTGTTGCGCGACAGGCCTGGGGAAGGTTGAAGGTGACGCCGGCACCGCAACCGCTGGTCAAGGTCGGCGTCAGCCGTTCCGGCACCTCGCCCCTGATCCGCACATTGGCTGCGCTCAAGTCATTACAGACACTCAGCACAAGAAAGTCGTCAGCACTTTCCACAAACCCTTGCATCCTCAAAAAACCGGCCACGAGGAAACGGAGTTCGTGGGGTGAAGCGATAAGCGTAGCCAGTTCCTTACCGTTCACTGTTAGGACGAGGGGAAATTCCCGCACCATATCCGCCTTAACCGCTTCCAGTCTCTCTCTATCGTACCTGTAGATGGTTGTCATCCCGTTGCTCTTTCATCCTGTCCGGATACCCCGCCCGAAGATCAACTTTAACCCAAAGTCTCGAAGAGGCAAAGAAAAATCTTGGTCAGGCTGCTTTCCGGCAGACCTTCTCCCCGGAAGCCGTCAGTTCATCTATGAGCAGCCGACAGACCTCCGCCAGACGCTCCTGAATGAGGGGGGTAAGTTCACTGGCCGCCTCAAGCGACTGGGGTATCACCCCAAGGATCGTGACCTCCGCTGGGCAGGTATCACGCATCTCGGCCAGGAACAGCACTTCCTGGATGCCGATTTGATGCGGCGAAAGCTTCACCGGAAGCCGATTGAGCATGATATCCTCCTTATCAAAGCGGAGGATATCGCCGGGATTGCCGACCGCATCCACCACATCGAGAACGTAAACCCGGTCCGCCTCCTCCAGCTTGTGAGTTACCATGATACCAAGGGTGCCGCCGTCGTACAACTCCACCGTATCAGAAAAGGTATAGTTGTCTTCCAGGTACCTGATGGCGTGGACGCCAAACCCCTCGTCGGAAAGGAGAAGGTTGCCTGCGCCAAAAATAAGTGTTTTCATTGCATCTCCGTAGGGGCGCAGCATGCTGCGCCCGCTATTCAAATTGTCGGGATCGTAGAGACATTGCATGCAACGTCTCTACAAGGGCGCAGCATGCTGCGCCCCCTGGAGTTTGGACATTTAAACTCCCCCTCCCCTGGCGGGAGGGGGCTGGGGGGTGGGGGAAGTCACTTCCAGGCAACGCTGTCTGATGACTTCGAGCATTCTGAGATGCCGCCAGAGAGCAAGTTCGGCGTCTGTGCTGTTGTTGCGAAGATCACGAGCCCTGCCATGCAAGGAATGTCGTGGTTTCATGGCAACTTCCCCCACCCCCTGACCCCCTCCCGCAAGGGGAGGGGGGACTTAAAATCAACTCCCAAATGTCCAAACCCAGAGGGCGCAGCATGCTGCGCCCCTACAGTACCTTGACCTTCGTGATTTCTTTACCGCTCGGGTCAATGGCATGCACGGCGCAGGCGATGCATGGATCGAAGGAGTGAATGGTGCGGAGCACCTCCAGCGGCTTATCGGCAACAGCCACCGGGTTCCCTTTGAGAGAGGCCTCGTAGGGGCCCAGGACCCCCTTTGGTAGTTCTCAATCTTTTTGTTCTTGATCACCATCCAGTGGGACAGAGTGCCACGGGGCGCCTCATGGAAGCCGACCCCGCGAAAATCCCCCTTGGGTATCTCGGTATGGTTGGCGTAGACTCTGTCCCCCCGTGCAATATTGGCAATCAGCTTGTCGAGATGCTCCAGGGAAAGGTCGGCCATGAGATGCGCCCTGATGGCACGGGCGGCATGCCGCCCCATGGTGGAGTGGAGGTCCTTTACTCCCACGCCGACCTTGGCGCAGGTATCGTCCACCAGCTTTTTCACCCGGCTGTTGCCAGAAAGGTACGAGGCGAAGATCTGCGCCGGTGGCCCCACCTGGACCGGTTTTCCATCCAGGCGCGGGGCCTTGCACCAGGAGTATTTGCCGTTTTCCTTGAAGTCGGTATAGTCGGGCCTGGTCTCCCCCTCCCAGGGATGCAGGCTCCCCTCCCCTTCATACCAGGCGTGGGCCACCGACTCGCTGATGTTCTTTATCAGGTACTCGTCACGGTGGTCCTTGATTGCCCGGAAGGTGGAAAAATCACCACCGAAGAACATCCCGCCGTTCAGGGCAAAACGGGTGTTCTTCGTGTCCTCGGGGAATTCGGGCACCGCCAGGTAATTGGTCACGCCGGCACCGTATTTGAACCACTCCTTGTAGGCGGAGGCAATGGCGACCACGTCGGCGAAGTAGACCTTCTGCACGAACTCCCGGCTCTCCTCCATGAGCGTACGGAGGTACGCGAGCCGCTCCATGTTGATGGTGGCAATATTCTCCATGTTGAGGGCGGTCGCCACCCCACCCACGACGAGGTTCTGGATGTGCGGGTTCTTCCCCCCCAGGATGGCAACCGCCTGGGCGGCCTTACGCTGGTAATCAAGCGCCTTGAGGTAATGAGCGACCGCCATCAGGTTCACTTCCGGGGAGAGCTTCATGGCCGGGTGCCCCCAGTACCCTGAAGCGAAGATCCCCAGCCTGCCGGTGGCGGCCAACCCCTTCAGCTTGTCCTGCACCGCCTTGAATTCCTTTTCACTGTTCCCCGGCCAGTCGGAGATGCTCTGGGCGATCTGGGCGGCCTTTTTCGGGTCCGCCTTGAGGGCGGAGACGATGTCCACCCAGTCGAGGGCGGAGAGGTGATAGAAGTGGACGATATGGTCCTGCACCGAGTGCTGGGCAATCATGATATTCCGCACGTATTGGGCGTTGAGCGGCACCTCGACGTTCAAGGCATGCTCCACCGAACGGATCGACGAAATGGCGTGCACCGTGGTGCAGACCCCGCAGAAGCGCTGGGCAAAGGACCAGGCGTCCTGGGGATCGCGCCCCTTGAGGATCGTCTCGATGCCGCGCCACATCTGGGCCGACGACCATGCGTTGGTGACCGCTCCGCCGTTTACTTCCACGTCGATCCGCAAATGCCCTTCGATGCGGGTAATCGGGTCCAAGGTTATTCGAGCCATGTATTCCTCCAGATTGTTATTGTCGGTTTATTGATTAATCGGTTAAACATTCCCTCTCCCTCTGGGAGAGGGGCAGGGTGAGGGCATTGCGACCTATTTCCCCAACACCCCACCCGGCACGGAGACCGGCGCAACGTCCTGAACCGGTTCGGGTTTCCCTTTTTTCCCATGTCCGCCATGTCCGCCGAGGGTCGGAAGGACCGGGAATATCTTCACCAGCACCTGGTAGCCGAGGATCTCGAAGGCGATGATGCCGGCTGTTATCAGAAACTCGGCAAGGGACGGAAAGTAACGCCATCCCTGGCCGGGATTGAAGCCTATGAGATACACGTTGAACCGGTAGAGCGCGCCCCCCAGGACGATCATGGCAGCGGAAACGAACAGCCAGCGAACCGAATTGCGCAGGTTTCTGCTGAAAAGCATGCAGGAACCGCCAGCCACCAGCAGGAACTCCAGCAGGAAAAAGCCGGAATAGAAATCGAGACGTAGCGCGGCGCCGATCTGCCCGCGCCACGCCAGATCGCCGATCACGACCGTGAGCCAGATGGCGGTCAGCCATGGAATCAGCCCGGCCAGGCCGGCCAGTTCCTTTGTTTCGAAGGGGCGTTTGAAGTTATAGGAAGAGATGATTGATTCCAGGATGGCGATCGAGTAGCCTATGTAGACGCAGTTGATCAGGAACAGGAGCGGCAGGAAGCCGGTGTGCCACAGCGGGTGCAGCTTGGTGGATGCAATCAGGAGCAGCGACCCGAGGGACGACTGGTGCATGGTCGGCAGGGTAATGCCGAGCACGATGATGAAGATGAGCACTTTGTCCAGCCGTGGCCGCAGCCAGGAGGCAGCCGAACGCACCCTTTCAAGGCCGGCCTGCAACCGGATTTCATCCGGCACCAGCCTTGGGCTCACCCACTTTATGACCTTCTGCAGTCGCTCGCCCCGTGTCTTCTCCAGGGTCGTCAGGATGGCCGGCAGGAACTCGATCATGAGCACCGTTGAGTAGGCCATGACACAGAGGGCAACCTCGAACATGGCGGAATTGGCCTGCCACTTGGAGGGGATGAAGAAGTTGTAGGCGTTCCAGGGGCGTCCCAGGTCGACCATGACCGAAAAGCCGGCAAGGCCGTAGCCGAACATGCTGGTGAGGATCGCCGAGCGGATCATGGAATGATAGTGCATGCGGTTGCGGATGTAAATCAGGATCGCCATGGCATAGCCGCCGCAGGCAATGGCCGTGCCGGTGGCGACGTCGTACGTGATCCATATCCCCCACGGGTAGCCGTCACTCATGTTGGAGACCACGCCGATCCCCTTGATGTAACGAACGGCGATCAAATAGAAGCCGATAAGGGTCAGGGCAAGGAGAATAAAGAACGACTTGGTGAAGATTTTCCCTTCCAGTCGCTGAAATTCGTCATTATGGCCGGCCATTACTTATCCTCCTCGTGCTGCGTGGAATCATCGGCGTCATGGCCGTTTCCCTGCTTCTTCAGGTTTTTTACGGCGATGAAGCAGAGGGTGCTGTAGAGGGCGACGGGAGCGATGAACCCTTTGTAGATGGTATGCTGGATCTTCTCGGAAAACTCGGCGGGAGGCTCCGGCTTGAGAACGGGAAGCCCCAGCTTGTCGAAGGGCATGGCCGACAGGTAGAGGTGGTTGCTCCCCCCCACCTCCTGTTCGCCGTAAACGTGATAGACATACTTGTCGGGGTGCTCCTGCAGCCTCTTCTTCGCCTCCTGCAGGAGATCCTTGCGCTTGCCGAAGGAAATGGCACCGGTGGGGCACGTTTCGGCGCAGGCCGGTATCCCTTTCTGGCGCAGGTTGGTGTTTTTGCACAGGTCGCATTTGACGATCTGCGGGATGGTCTTGTCCCACTGGAACCTGGGAATGTTGAAGGCGCACGCCACCTGACAGTAGCGGCAGCCTATACAGGTGTTCTTGTTGTAATCCACGATCCCGCTGACCTTGTCCTTGGTCATGGCGCTCACCGGGCAGACCGAGACGCAGGACGGCTTCTGGCAATGCATGCAGGAGTACTTGATGTACGACCAGCGACTATCCGACTCCTTGAAGAGCTTGATGAGGGTCCTGGTGTTGCCGGAAAGGTCCGACGGCGAGTCCCAGAGTGAATCCGCGTCGAACTTGGCATGTTCGTAGGAGAGATCCCCGTAATCGCCGTTCACCCGCTTGCAGACCGCCATGCATGCCTTGCAGCCGACGCACTTGGTGGCGTCGTAGAGCATGCTCAGTTCCTCGTCGTTGACGCGCAAGCGATCCGAGGCTTCGGCCCTGGAGCCGTAAAAAAGCGCTCCGGCGCCGGTCACGCCGAGCAGCTTGAAAAAATCACGCCTACTCTGTTTTTTCATGGTCGTCATCTCCCTTCACTCCGCCGTCGCGGGGAAGCTTTTTGGCAAGCATCGCCCCGGCTCCGAGCGCAGCCCCGGCAGCAAGGCCTAAAACGCCAGTGGTGAGCGGATCCGGGCCCTTACCCTTCTCTTTCAGATTGACCGGCGCATAACTGTCAAACGGGGTCGGTTCGTGAATCTGCAGCTTGTCGGCAATGGCCATTTTGAAGAGGATATCCGGCTCGGTGCACCCTATGCACGGATGGCCGACGCCTACAGGCCACACTCCCACGTCGTTGAAGCGCTGTACCGAACAGTTGGCATAGGTCGCCGGCCCCTTGCAGCCGAGCTTGTAGAGACAGAACCCCTGGCTGTGCCCCTCGTCGCCGTAAGCCTGGGCAAACCTGCCTGCATCGAAGTGCGGGCGCCGCTCGCAGTGCTCGTGAATCCTCCTGCCATAGGCGAATTTCGGCCGCCCCAGACTGTCCAGATCAGGAAGCTTGTTGAAGGTGAGATAGTACATTACGGTGGAAAGAAAATTGTACGGGCTTGGCGGACACCCGGGAATATTGATGATCGGCTTGTCCTTGATGATGTCGCGCACGCCGACGGCGCCGGTCGGGTTGGGGTTTACCGACTGGATGCCGCCGTAACTTGCGCAGGTGCCGATGGGAATGATCGCCACCGCCCCTTCCGCCGCCTTGTTCAGGGACTCCAGGGCGGTCTTCCCCGAAACCTTGCAGTAGATCCCCAGATCCTTGGTCGGAATCGCCCCCTCGACCACGAGGAGATATTTCCCGCGGTTGGCGCGCATGGAATCGTGGAGAGACTGCTCTGCCTGGGCCCCGGAGCCGACCATGAGGGTCTCGTGGTAATCGAGGGATATCTTGTCGAGGATGAGAGACGCGATTGTCGGATGGGACGAACGCAGGAGCGATTCGGAACAACCGGTGCACTCCTGGAAATGAAGCCAGATCACCGACGGCCGGTTGTCGGCCGCTTCCGCAGCCTCAACCACCTTTGTCACCATCTCAAAGGGGAGTCCCATCATGGCGGTAACGGTTACGCAGGTCTTGATAAAATCCCGTCGCGAAACGCCGCGCAGGGTTTCGTCGTCTTTCATAATGCCTCCTGGAAACAAATGGTATGAAAAGGATAGGCCTGGCCCGGCAGGGAGGGCGGAACCTACGGACTATTGGCAACAGCCATGCCAACGCGTTTACACTTCCATGAAACCGCTTTTTATCCGGCAAACTCTTGATATATAGCGATAGCCACACAATGCGCAGGTGATGCAGGTGTCGAAAGGAAATCTTGTCTTGCATCGTTTTGTCCAAGAGTGTATCTTTTTGTCACATACCCGAAACAAATGCACCGAAACCTCACCACACGTAAATGGAACCTGACATGCTCAAGGGACATATTCTCATCTGCGACGACGAGGAGGAGATCCTCCGCTACCTGAAAAAACTCCTGCAGGCCGCAGGACTTGTCGTCACCACCTTCAACGCCGGAGAGAAGCTTCTCCAGCACATGAAACAGGCCCCCGATAACGGCGATCTCCTCCTCCAGGACATTCGCATGCCGGACCTGGACGGCATCCAGGTGCTGAAACAAGTCAAAGAGCTGCGGCCGCGCCTGCCGGTCATCATCATGACCGCGTACGGCACCATCGATTCAGCGGTGGAAGCGATCAAGCTCGGCGCCAACGATTACGTCACCAAGCCGTTTCCCAAGGAAAAAATCCTCACCATGCTGGAAAGTGCCCTTGAACTGGAGTTGCTCCTCAAGGAAAACCAGGCCCTCAAGGAAGAGTTGAACAGGCCTTCCGTACCGGACAACATCATCTTCAAGAGCAGCCGATTCCGGGAAATCTACGATCTCACCCTCCAGGTGGCGGAGAGCGAAGCGAATATCCTTGTCTTCGGCGAATCCGGCACGGGCAAGGAGCTTATCGCCGGCGCTCTCCATGACAACAGCCCTCGCAAGGGGCACCGCTTCCTCTCCATCAACTGCGCGGCCCTGTCGGACACCCTGCTGGAAAGCCAGCTCTTCGGCCACGTACGCGGCGCCTTCACCGGCGCGGTGACCACTCAGAAGGGGCTCCTGGAGGAGGCGGACGGCGGAACCATGTTCCTCGACGAGATCGGCGACATGAGCATGGCAATCCAGGCCAAGCTCCTGCGGGTTCTCCAGGAACGGGACTTCATCCCGGTGGGGGCAACGAAGCCGAAGAAAGTGGACATCCGTTTTGTGGCGGCCACCAACAAGGACCTGGAAAGGGAGGTACGGGAGGGGCGATTTCGGGAAGACCTCTATTACCGGCTGAACGTGATCAACATTACGCTCCCTCCGCTCAGGGAGAGAAAGGAAGACATCGAGCCGCTGGCGAGGCATTTTGTCAGGAAATACGCCCGGCGGATGAAAAAAGAGTTCTCCGGCATCACCGGTGACGCCCTGCGGCTTTTGACCGATTACCACTGGCCGGGAAACGTACGGGAGCTGGAGAATGTCATAGAACGGGCGGTAATCCTGGCACGGGGGAGCGAGATAACGAGCGGGACTCTCCCCTTGAAAATGGCGGAAAACGACCCTCCCCCACGCCAGGATGACGATCGGATCATCTCCCTTGAAGCGCTGGAACGAGAGCATATCCAGCGCATCCTGAACAAAACCGGCTTTCACAAGAGCCGTACCGCGGACCTCCTCGGCATCTCCCGGAAAACCCTCGACCGGAAGATCGTCGAATACGCCCTGGAACCGGGCAGGAACCAGGCAGACGAAGGCCTCCGCTGATGCCCCGCCGCTTTCCCATCCAGCTGAAACTGACCTTGGGGTCGCTGTTCCCCCTCCTCGTCGCCATTCTCGTCTGCTGGCTGACCGGTTTCTATCTCATCGGCTCGCGGATTGGCACCCAGGCCCAGGACAAGGTCAGGACCGACCTCAATTCCGCCCGGGAGGTCTATCTCAACGAGCTCGAACATATCCGCGACGTGGTGAAGTTCACCGGGCGCTCCCCCCAGGCCGCCACCGCCCTCAACAGGGGCGACCGCAAGACGCTCGACACCCTCCTCACCCCCCTGTTGAATAACGAGCAGCTTGACTTTCTGAACGTCGTCAATGCCTACGGCCAGATTGTCTTCCGGGCCGGCAACCCTGCCGAAACCGACGCCTCCCGATGGAGCAGCCGACTTGTGCCGAGGTTGATGAGCGGCGAAGAGGTGAGCGGCACCATGGTCATCCCCTACGAGGAACTCCTGAAGGATAACCCCAGGCTGGCGGAAAGGGTCGTGATTCCGGTTCAGGCAACTCCCCGGGCACGACAGTACACGAAAAAATACGAACGGGCGGGAATGTTCCTGGTGGCGGCGGCGCCGGTGAAAAATGCCGGCGGGGCCGTAGTCGGCGCACTTTACGGCGGGATCATGCTCAACAATAACACCGGGCTCGTGGACAAGATAAAACGCATCATTTACGAAGGGGTTCAATTTGACGGCAAGGATGCCGGCAGCGCCACCATATTTCTCGGCGACCTGCGCATTGCCACCAACGTAACTGCGCCGGGGGGGAAGCGGGCCATCGGCACCCTCATGTCGGAGCAGGTCTATGACCGGGTGCTTCTGGAGAAGCGGAAATGGGTCGGTCGGGCCTTCGTGCTGGATGACTGGTACTTCGCCGCCTATGAGCCGATTTTCGATCCGGATGGCAAGGCAGTCGGCTCCCTTTACGCGGGGATGTCCGAAAAGCCTTACCTGAAAATACAGGGTCAGCTCAATCTTATCTATGCGGGAGTCCTCTTTTTCGGCACGCTTACCGGCATCGCCCTCTCCTGGAAGATGGGTTCCCGCCTTGCCCGCCCCATCAGGGAGTTGGAAAACCACGCACGGCGCGTGGCATCAGGCGAACGGGAAGTGCAGATTGCCGTCATGACGAGGGACGAGATCGGCGACCTGGCAGAAGAGTTTGTGCAGATGACCAGGGCACTCTCCCAGCGGGAGGAAGAAATCCGGAACCTGAATCGCGACCTGGAGCGCAAGGTACAGGAACGGACCGCGGAACTCGAAGACAAAAACCTTCTCCTCGTCCGGACGCGGGAGGAGCTCGTGCGTGCTGAAAAGCTCGCCGCCATCGGTGAACTGGCCGCCGGCGTGGCTCACGAGATCAACAACCCGATGGCCATAATCCGCGGCAATGCCGAGCTTTTGCAGATGGCCATCCCGGAAGAAACCCCTTCCCGCGAGGAGGTGGACACCATTGTGCAGCAAGTAGGCCGGGTGGAACGGATCGTGGCAAATCTCCTTAAATTTGCACACCGGGAGCGCAAGCATCCGGGTAAATCGGACATTAACCGGCTGCTCGATGAAATCCTCAATCAGGTAGGACACCAGGTCTCCCTTACGGCCATTTCCGTCCAAAAGCGGTATGCTTTCGACCTGCCGGAAATCGAAGGAGACGCCGACCAGTTGCGACAAGTATTCACCAACCTCATCCTCAATGCCGTCCAGGCCATGGATGGCGGCGGGGTTCTGACGGTGACGACAAAGAATAACTCCACGGACGGCGATTGCGAGATTACGATCGCCGACACGGGAGCGGGGATCACGCGGGAAAACCTGGAGCATATATTCAACCCGTTTTTCACCACCAGGAGTAGCGGCACGGGACTTGGTCTCTCGGTATCGTACGGTATCATGAAGGACCATGGCGGGCGGATCGAGGTGGAGAGCGAACCCGGAAAAGGGGCCTTGTTCCGCGTGATTATCCCCTTGGCCCAGTAGTTTCCGGATGGGGCTGATGTCACAGTTGGCCTGCAGGAAACGACTGCGGATATTGGTTTCCTCCCATCTTTTACTCTATTTACTCAGGTTTTCCCTGCCCCCGTTCCCTCCCTTTGGCGTTGATTTTTCGGTTTTCCGGGTGTATTAAGGATGGGAGAAGAGAATGCACCCTAAAATGCTGATTTTGCCCCTAGAAATGAGGCTCTAAGCGCCGAAAACATCTTCTTTTCGAACGATTATCAAGTAATTTCAATCAACTAGCTTGGTCCGACCCCAGAAACAAGCAGATTGAATCTTAAACCTGGGCAGAAGGGAACAAAGCAACTTGTGGAGAAATACGGCAAGTCGTTGCTCTATGTCCGGTATCGGTACGATGAAATCCGGGGGGTACGGTTAAAGACGGTCGAGATCGTCGTGGAGGAAAAGCCGTGGAAGCCTTTCTCACGGCTCAGAGATGAAGATATAGTACCCATAATGGCGGCGTATACTGAGAAGGCCCTCCGGGATAGGTTGAAGGCTGCGGGAGGAAGATGGGACCCGGAGAAAAAGCTCTGGCTCGTTCCGTATGGCTCAGTTCGCGGCACGGAACTGGAGGAAAGAATCCAGGCGGATTTCATTAAAGGGAAGAGGGGGTTATAGATATCCTATACAAGATGCCGGTATCCTTTATAGGATGCTTGCTCTAACCGCCTAATAACATCGTTGTAGCAAGGAGAAATGAATTGGAAAAAGTGACATATATTCTCGGTGCCGGCTTCTCGGCTCCTCTTGGGCTGCCTGTGATGAGTAATTTCTTGTTCAAATCTAAAGACATGTATTATGAAAATCAAGATACTTATACCCACTTCAAGAAGGTTTTTGACTCAATAGAAAGCCTGTCGATTTCAAAAAACTATTACAACAGCAATCTTTTTAATATTGAAGAAATATTGTCACTTACGGAAATGATGGATTTTTTGGATGGAAAGAAGCTGAGCGAGGCATTTACTAAATACATAGCTGATGTAATTTCCTACCACACGCCTCAGATGAAACCTTATGACGGTGGGGCGCTTCCTGGGAACTGGTATGACTTTGTATTCGGTAGCAGTGGACCCCTAACGAAATATGGGTATTTTGTCGGAAATCTTTTGAGGATGACCTTCTGTGAAGGTCGGAAGGCTAAGGCGTTACCCGGATCAGACGAACGAGAATTTCATGCGGCAGTAAGCAAAGAAGAATCTATCCGGTACTCTGTATTGACAATGAACTACGATTTGGTTCTTGAAAATGTGGCTTCCTTTGTTAAAAACCATTTTGTCACCGATGGCACTCTATCTTTTGAAAAATCGAATTATGATCCAGAGTGGGAGTTATGCCACCTTTCAAAGCTCCACGGCTGCCTGGAAGGTGGAATAATTGTACCACCAACATGGGCAAAAGGTACTCACCCTCAAGTTGTCCCAGCTTGGAAGACAGCTTATCAAGTGCTTAGGGACACAAATCACATCAGGTTTATTGGTTACTCACTCCCTGAGTCCGACTCGTACATAAAATACCTGCTGAAGTCGGCTGTGGTTGGCTGCAAGCATTTAAAAACAATCGACGTCATCTGCCTTGACCCGGATGGCAGCGTAAAGACAAGGTTCGACGACCTCCTAGAGTTTGGCTACTATCGATTCAAAAATGTATCAGTCACCGACTACTTAGATAGCTTGGTCAGAACGACCCAGGAAATCCGCCGGAACAACTATGGCAATAGAACAACGATAACAATGAACTCGTTGGAAAAGGTACATGCCGCGTTTTGGGCTAGCAAATAGGCTACAACCAATAAGGATTGATACGACTTGAAAAGTCGTTTCAATCCATTGTTCAAGAAGCCCGGCATATCAGCGCCGAGCATTCGAATATAAGGGGAAAGCT
>WSYB01000065.1 GCA_009773645.1 Geobacteraceae bacterium | reverse complement strand
TTGTGCTTCTTGATTGAGTGTTCGAGCGTCTATTTTTTCCATGCACGAACTTTATCATACCTGGGATTATTGTGCACTATTTATTTGCCGAGGTAATAATATGCCTGCCATGGATCAGAATCATAACTGCGTGTTATGAAACCATGTTCAAAGTCCTGTCGTACATTGTCTTGATTATTTGGTAAGTATTCATTGCTCGTAGGTAGGCCAAGCCGAGACTGTGGTCCCATATCACGATAAACCGTTGACCATATCTGACCGTGAACCCAATAAACTCTATCTTTATTGGGATTATAGATCGTTATTGATTCATTGCCGGAAGCGTCTATGTAATTTTGGACCCAGTAGCCATCCCATTTATGTATGTCATAAACTGGCTCACCTATATTAGGCGCTAAACTTTTTGATTGATATTTGATTTTATCAATCGCATAAAAATCGTTAAAGGCGAGACTTAATACGCCAGCAGCATGTTTAATAGTCAAAGGAATAACTACATCTGCAATAGACATTCGAACTGGCGCATAAATATCAGGAAACAAATCATTAACGGAATAATGTGGACCTAAGTCCCATTCAGAATGACGTAAGCCATACTCATCAAGGTCATTTCCCTCTACTCCTTGATCTACCAATCCAAGGCCTGTTAATCCATTGCTCGGAAACCAAGAGGCACGTTGATTCAAATTATACATATAGCTTTCCAAAGTTGGATATTGGGGAATATCGCCATTCGGTGAAGACCAGCGCTCATTTTCTTCGACATAACTTTCCAAGAAATCCTCAAATGAATGATCATCATTGTGTACATGAGCAGGGCTTCCCATATCAGATACGAGATGTATCGTAGCGCCAAGCAATTCAAACGCTTGCGAATACTTACCCTCAGCATAAGAATCATTCATATGTTTGTAAAAATCCTTAGCCTTGTCTTTTGCCGTCCAGAAGCCAAATAATCCAGCTTTTGTGTCTGCATTCCAAAAATGATCTCTTGCTGCAACAAAACCCTCATAGCACCAACCCCATTCGTTATTTAATTTGATGGTATAAGGGTGGTAACAATTATTATTAGTATAGTTGTAATAGTCTGCCTTTTCTGACCAATCGACAATTTTGCCGTATTCACTTGTAGTTAGTGGTAAGTATCTACTACTTGAAATACTAATTGCTTGTTTAGCTATGAATTTATGTGTATTCCCTTGGAAGGCATCAGCCGAAGAGGCAGAAGTAATGCTTATTACAGCGATTGAAAGAATGCAAAAAAAATAAAACTTAATTTTTTTCATATATACTCCTTAATTAAAACAATAATTACAAAAAACCGGCGAATCGGTCATGCCGAAACGCCGGTGAAGTTCATTTATGTAAAACGCAAAACTGCCCAAAAACCACAAGGCACTGCATTATTGCTTCTGCGCCTTGGGAATTACTCTGAATCCTCGAACAATCAATATACGGAATGGGTGAAGAACCTACCCCTTCATTTCTCTGGGTCAACCCCATGGGGTCCCCCTAACGAATTTGTCATTGCATTAAAAAGAAACTTTCTTACGATTTCTGATGAAAACAATACCGGCAAGCCCCGCACCAACCAAAAGAATCGTCGCCGGTTCAGGCACCGGAGCAGTTGGCGGATCGGTAGGCGGTGCAATTTGGGAGAATGCAATATTGGAAAGGTTCAGATTATCCAGCGTAATGAAATCAAAATCACCAATGGTGAAAGCAAGCTCAACCGGCAGGCTGGCGAAATTTGTCACGTCGATATTTACTGCTATCCCATCCAGAAGGTTTGCAGTACCTAAGCCTGAAAGAAGATCAAGCGAGTCCCCACCGCCGCTAAGAGTTGCGCTCAGAAGGTCAACACCGGCGTCAGTCGGCGCCCATTGCAGCCAGAAAGAAAGGTTCATCTTATACCCTGCGCCAATAAGCTGGTCTGCATGGAAATCCTGGAATAGCGTCACCTGCCAGTAAGTATCGTCAATCTGGAGCTGGGCAACCTGATTTGAAATGGAGAATTGGGGATCAGATGCCGGATCAACCCCAGTGAAAACAGGAAATCCGTCCGGGTCGGAACTTACCAGCTCACCGCTCCACCCGGCAAAGCCGGAATCAAATGAGCCGTTCTGAAACGGCAAGGCCAAAGCAATTTGACCTCGGCCGCTCAAGACAACAAATAACGAAAGTAAAACAACCACAAACCAGACGCGTTTCATCCCATTCCCCTCCAAAAATCTTTTATTAATCAGGTGATTCAATGTAGGGACAGGGCTTGCCCCTGCCCTATAAAGGGCACCCGCAAGGGATGCCCCTACATAGGTTTACATATTTGATCGCCGGCGGAATAAATTAGCACAATAAAAAGTGTCGGAATATTTTACGCGGGATAACGGGAGTCTACAGCGAGATAACCGCACTCAATTTTCATTAACTGTTTCTACCGGCAAAACTGGAACCCACAAAACGCTTATCCACCGCGAATCTTCAACACATACAAAAATTCACATTACATAATTATAAAAAATTAAAACAAGACAGCGAAACTGTATACAGCATACTACATGCCAAATTTTAACCTATTGATTTCTCAAATATATGCGGATTTGCAAGCCCGAAAAGCGTAAAGAATTCCAGAATGGATTGTCGGAATTGTTTACAACTTGGCAAAGTTTTCCCCCTCCCCCGCCCCGGTCATCTTCTCTGTTGCTTTTGGAAAGTAAATATATTAGTATCCAAAACCGTTGTCCAAAAGCTTTCCGCCAAATCTACCGAATAAAAGGAGTCATCCCGGCATGCTCGGCGTAATGAGAAAATATAAACAATCCATTGTCATCAAGATAGTGTTCGGCGTTATCGTCCTTTCCTTCATCGGCACCATGTTCCTGGTCTGGGGGAGAGGGGAGGAAGGACTTGGCGGTTCCGCCTTTGCCGCCAAGGTCAATGGCGACAAAATACCGATTGAGGAATATCAGAAAACGTATTATCGCCTGAAAAGCGTCTACGAGCAGATTTACGGCCGCACCCTCACCCCCGACCTGGAAAAGCAGATGGGGATCAAGAAATTGGCCCTCGACAATCTCGTAGAAACGGCCCTGATCCGCCAGGAGGCGAAACGCATGGGGATTAAGGTCAGCAAGGAAGAGGTGGCAGACGCTATCTCCGCCATATCCGCCTTCCAGAAGGATGGAGCCTTTAATTTCCAGCAGTATCAGCAGCTCCTGAAGGCAAACAGGCTCACGCCAAAAGACTTTGAAGAGGCCCAAAAAGAAGAGCTCCTGGTCAAAAAGGCGCGTCAGAAAATCATGGACAAGGCAACCGTAGGCGATGAAGAAGCGCTCCAGGCCTTTAAAAAGCAGAACGACAAGGTTGATCTCCTCTTTGCCTCCTTCTCGCCTGCAGAGGTGCGGGGTGAGGTAAAACTTTCCGAACAGGATCTGAACGGCTACCTGCAGAGCCATCAGGAGGAGTTCAAGACTCCGGAGCAGATAAGCCTTCTCTACATCGTCATCGACCCAGCCAAAGTCGCAACAAAACTGGCCGTGTCCGACGAAGAGGCCCAGACCTTCTACCAGAAAAACATCGACCGCTACCAGGGAAAGGGGGGAATACTCCCCTTCAATGAGGTGAAGGAGCTGGTCAAGGCCGACGCCCTGAAGGCGAAGGGGGCCAAACAGGCGTATGAAATGGCGGCAGATACCCTCAACAAGAACCTGAAATCTGCAGACATAAACGCCGCCGCAAAATCGCTGGGGGTGACGGTGGCGGAAACGCCCCTCTTTACGGCAGCGGCTCCGGCGGCACAGCTCGCTTCCGAAACGGAGGTCGTAAAAAAGGCCTTTCTCCTTAAAGCGGGAGAACTGGGGGGACCGGTGGAGACGGCGCGGGGTGTATACCTGCTCAAGCTGAAAGAGAAAAAACCGGCCGCAGTCCCACCCCTGGAGAAAATCAGGGCGCAGGTTGAAGTGCGTGCAAAAGAGGACAAGGCCCGGGAACTGGCAAAGAAGAAGGCAGAGGAAACCTTGGCGCAGCTCACCAAAGGGGGCGCCAATGTGGCGCTCCAGGAGACCGGGAATTTTGCATTCTCCGACAAGAGTCCGGACATCCCGAAGATCGGCAAATCTTCTGATCTCATGGAAGCGGCCTTCGCCCTCACGACTGCATCGCCGGCAGCCAAGACTCCTTTCAAGGTGGGTGACCGCTGGTATGTGGTAAAGCTGAAAAACCGGATTGCGGCGGACACTGCCGAGTTTCAGCGAACCAAGGAACAGATTAAAAAGAGCCTGCTCCCCAAAAAGCAGCAGGACGCCATGGACAGCTGGCTGAAGGAGCTGAAGAGCAAGGCCAAGATTGAGACCAACGCCGCGCTGCTCGCCGAATAACGGCGGTTCAAGGTTCTACGTTCTAGGTTCAAAGTTTACAACATAGAACGTTGAACCTAGAACATAGAACATTTAGGTTAAAGCTCAAGGAGGCATCGTTATATGTCCAAACTCGTTTTAGAAACTAATTTTCCTGACTTGAAGCTGGCGGGACGGGGGAAAGTCCGCGACATCTACGACCTGGGAGAGACGCTCCTCATCGTCACCACCGACCGCATCTCGGCCTTTGACGTGATCATGAATGAAGGTATTCCGGATAAGGGGTTTGTCCTGAACCAGATTTCCGCCTTCTGGTTCAGGCAGATGGAAGAGATCATTCCCAACCACGTTATTTCCACCGATGTAAAGGACTTCCCCCAGGAGTGCCGGAAGTACGCCGATATTCTGGAAGGTCGTTCCATGCTGGCCAAGAAGGCGAAGCCGCTTCCGGTCGAATGCATCGTGCGTGGCTACCTCTCCGGTTCCGGCTGGAAAGATTATCAGCAGACCGGCGCAATCTGCGGCATCCGCCTTCCGGCAGGGCTCAAGGAGTCCGACAAACTGCCGGAACCGATCTTTACCCCTTCCACCAAGGCGGAACTGGGGACCCATGATGAAAACATCCCCTTCGAAAAAATGGAAGAGCTCTGCGGGAAAGAGACCGCCGGGAGGGTTCGGGACGTAACCCTGAAAATCTACTCCAAGGCGCGGGATATTGCAGATGGCAGGGGAATAATTATCGCCGACACGAAGTTTGAGTACGGGATATATAACGGCGAACTGATCATCATCGACGAATGCATGACCCCCGACTCCAGCCGCTTCTGGCCCAAGGCAGGCTACAAGCCGGGCGGCCCCCAGCCCTCCTTCGACAAGCAGTTCCTGCGCGATTATCTGGAGACCCTCGACTGGGGTAAAACCGCCCCTCCCCCGCCGCTCCCCGACGAGATCGTGAGAAAGACCGGAGAGAAGTACATGGAAGCCCTAGTGAAACTCACCGGCAAAGGAAAGTAACAAAAAGCCCCGGCCAAAACGGTCGGGGCTTTTTACCGCCGGCAACTTTGAAGCAATCTTCATGGCTCCCCTCCTCCGGCAGCCCCGCAGCAGCAGGTCACTCCCGACTCTCATCTGCGTAGAGCTCCGCGATCATCCTGATTTTTTCCCCCTTGTCGCTTTTGCCGAGGGAACCGGCCGCGTCTGCGGCGCAAACCTGGAGAAGAAGGGGAAAAAGGGGATGCTCCATGAATCTATGATGATTCCTGGTAAGCCTGTCGCCGGGGTGGAGATTCCATGAGAAGTGAAAGAGGTGATTCCTGACAAGCCAGGCAACGTCCGAGGAAAGCTCCGCAAGCCCCAGGCGCCCCATGATTTCAGGGATCATCGCCCCTCCTGCCTCCCCGTGTCCGTATGACCGCCAGCGGCCATGGATGAATGCGGTCTTTACTGCCTTCCCCACGTCATGCAAAAGCGTCCCCCAGAAGACGCGGCAGTCCGCATCGTCATCCACCGCAGCAAGCGCCAGCATGGTATGCGTGTAGGCGTCCCCCTCGGCATGGTACTCCTCCGGCTGCGGCACCCCGCGCAGAGCCGCCACTTCGGGGAGCCTCTCCTGATTAGCACTCATCTCCCGCTAGTTCCTTCTCCATGAGGGAGAAGGTGGCCGAAGGCCGGATGAGGGGGCAGCAGCGCCACATTTATCAACTCTACCCCCTCACCCTAGCCCTCTCCCTCATGGAGAGGGGATTCAGTAGCCGTCGAAAGTACTCCTGCCGGCACCAGTTTTCCACGTCGACCATGGCGCGGAACGCTTCTCCGAACTCCTCGCGCCCAATTGTGAAAACTCCGTGGCCGAAAACCACCGCCTTCCCCGGTCCGGCTATGACCGGCGGAACCCGCTTCGCCAGCCCGCCGGCGCCGATCTCTCCGGCCACCACCGGGGTATCCCCGAGAAAGCGCACCCTGGGGCACTCCTTCCAGCAGTCGGTGATCGGGCACTCCTCTTCCTCGCACAGCATGCTCATCACCACGGCAAACTTGGGATGGCCGTGCAGGATGGTGCGCGCACCGGAGAGCTCGTAAATCCGCCGGTGGGCGGCCAGCTCGCTGGAGGCGGTGATCCCGGTTGTGGAGCGGTTGTCCACAGGAACCGGATCGATGCACCCGGCCAGTTCGTCGAGGCTCGCGGCAGTCTGGGAGATGTAGATGATATCCCCGGCGCGGGCGGAAATGTTGCCGAAAAAGGAATCGACCAGCCCGCGCTCCACCGTGTAGCGGCCGACCGCCTCCACCTCCCTGATGATCTCCCCCGGCTCGGTCAGCGGGCCGCTTCTGAAGGCGAGCCCGTCGGCGGAAAGGGGGCGCAGCCACTCTCTGCGAAACTCCTGAAACGCCTCGGCCTCGCCGGAGAGCAGGAACCCGTCCCGCAAGAGGTCGAAGAGGTATTTGACAAAGGTGGAATGGAACACCGACGAGTAATTGATGTACGCCTGCTCGACGGTCAGCACCCCGGTGGCGACGATGCCGACCCCTTCCACGATCACCCCCTTGCGGTTGCCGAGAAGTTCCGCAATCCGCCGCGCTCCGCCGTCCTTAAGTTCGTCGCGGCGCACCAGCGGAATGTCATGGAGGAATGTCCGGGTCTCGGTGTCGGGAGGAACGATACCGGATTCCCCGTGGGGCGCACGGGCCACCAGAAGGTCGGCAAAGGGAAGCGCCGGCCGCGCCGCCACCAGGGCAAGGCAGTTGAGACTGGAGAGGACTTCCCCCGCCAAGCGGGACAGTTCGGGATCTCCATCCGTCAGAAGCCGGTCGTCCTGGGCGGCAAAGGCAATTCCATCGTGAATGGCCGAGCGGTCGGCCAGAAGCTTGTTGGTATATTTGGCGATTTGGTCTTTCATAGTTATTATGGGTATGTTTCTTCGGATAAAAACTACCCAACCCTCCCGCGCTCGGTCAACCCTATCCCTTCCAACCGCAGCAGCCACTGCTTGGATACCACGCCGCCCGGCCCGGAATAACCGGTCATGGTCCCGGCTGCGCCAACCACCCGATGACAAGGAATAATGACGGGGAGCGGATTTCCGGCCATTGCCCGCCCTATCCCCCTGGCCGCCTGCGGCCGCATTACCTCCCTCGCTATCTCCCCATAGCTCTTCACCGCGCCGTACGGAATCCGCGCCACGACATCATACACGGAGCACTGAAACAGCGTGAACCGGCGCCGGTCGATGGGGAAGTCGAACTCTACCCGCTCCCCCGCAAAATATCGCGCAAGCCGTGCGGCAGCCTCCTTTGTCAAGGGGGTCTCGCCCATGGCAAGTGGATAGAGCTCACCGATGCGCGCCAGCACCTCTTTCCGGGTGCTCCCCGCAAACGGCAGAAATACCTCCACGAGCCCGTAGGTGTTCGCCACTACGCCGCCACACCCCAAGTCGGTCGTAAAAACGGAACGGTATTTCCCCGCTCCCTGTTCCCTCGCTTTGTTCATCTTTTCACCTCTCACCTCTCACCGATTCTTAAGGAACTTCCTGCGGAACAACCCGATCGCCTCACCGACCTCTTCACTGCGCACCAGGTGGGCGCAGAGGAGAAAAACGACGATTCCCGCCGCAACCGACCCCCCCAGGGTCGCCGCCTTGATGAGTTTATGACCGGTCAGCGACCAGTCGATCAGGCCCATTGCCCAGTAGACAAACGCCGCCATCGGCAGTGAGGCGAGCAAGGCCTTAAAGCCCGCCCTGACGATGCCCCGCCCGCCGAAAGGGCCGATCTTTTTTCGTAAAAAATAGACGAGCATGACCATGTTGCACAAAGCGGACAGGCTCGAAGCAAGGGCAAGGCCACCGTGCAAGAGCGGCCCCATGAGCGTCAGACTGAACGCCACGTTGAGGAGAAAGGCGACGAAAGCGATCAGCACCGGGGTCCGCGTGTCCTTGAGGGCATAGAAGGCCGGGACCAGCACCCTGACCAGCGCCACCAGGGAAAGTCCCATGGAGTAATAGAACAGAGCCTCAGCCGATTTCACCGCCTTTTGGTAGTCGAATTCCCCTCCCATGAAGAGGAGGGAGAAGATGGGGGTGGAGCAGACCATGAGCCCGGACATGGCCGGGATGGTGATGAACAGGATGAGCCGCAGGCCAAAGGCGAGAGACTCTTTCATCTCCGGCATTTCACCGGCTGCAGCCTGCCTGCTCATGGATGGAAGAACCGCCTGGGCCACGGAAACGGTGAATATCCCCTGGGGGAACTCAAACAGGCGCTGGGCGTAATAGAGATAGGAGACGCTCCCCTGGGGAAGGAGCGAGGCAAGGATGTTCCCCACGGTTATGTTCAGGTAGTAGACCCCCACCCCGAAGATGGAGGGGCCCATGAGGAGGGCGATCTTCCGCACCGCCGGATTGTGGAGGTCAAAGCGGGGGCGGATGGGAAACCCCTTGCGGTAGAGGGTGGGGAGTTGCAGGAGGAGCTGGAGGACGCCCCCCAGAAGGACACCCACGGCCAGGGCGGTAATGGGAACGGCAAACCTGTTGTGCAGGAAAACCGCGCAGAAGATCATGGCGAAGTTAAGAAACACCGTGGAGATGGCCGGGGTGAAGAAATGGCGCACGGTGTTGAGAATCCCCATGCAGAGCGCCACCAGGCTGATGAAGAAGATATAGGGGAACATGAGGCGGTTTAAGAAAATGGTCAGCTCCAGCTTGCTGGGCTCCGCCTTGAAGCCGGGGAACATGAGGTGGACGATCTGGGGGGAAAATATGATCCCCAGCAGCGTAACCACGGCCATGACAATGGTCAGCAGGGTAAAGCAGATATTCGCCAGGTCCCTGGCCTCCGCCTCCCCCTTTTGCGTGTACCATTCGGAGAACGTGGGGACGAAGGCCGAGGTGAGCGCCCCCTCGGCAAAGAAACGGCGGAGCATGTTGGGGATCATGAAGGCGGCGACAAAGGCGTCGGTGGCAAACCCGGCGCCGAACAGGCGCGCCACCACCATGTCCCGCACCATCCCCATGATGCGTGACAGCATCGTGGCAAAACCGAGCACCCCCGCGGCCCGGACGATGTTCTTCTTTTCCGACATGGACTCCCCTGCTTTTATATGCAACAGAGCGTATTTACCATAGTTACAGGGAAATTGGTAATATTTTCAGAATTCGTCGTGTGTAAATTATCCGGTTTAATATTGGAAATATTGCGGTATACTGGCTGATACCGGCACTTTTCTTTCGTTTAATTCGAATACGTAATCTATCTGTAATCTCTTTCATGGTATAAACGGAATATATAAACGGGAACAGTCTCCCCTCTTTTTCATTAACGGAGCTACCTGCATGTACCGATATACCTATGCTGTAGATAGAGAACTTAACATCTGTGCATGGGACAAAAACCTGGAAAAGATACAGGATAAGACCTTATCCGACGTACGGGGTCTCCCCTATCACCAGTTCCTTCCGCGCATATTCCTTGGGAAAAAAGACGCCCTGGTGGAGGTAATCCGTTCCGGCAAGCCGTTGCAACTCAAGGGGTATCCGGTCGCCTGTTTTTTCGGCTCATCGGTGGCGGACATAACGATTCTTCCGGTTACCGATGACAACGGGGCAGTCATCGGCGCCAAAGTGAAAACCGACGCCTTTCCGGGCTGTGTCCTTTCACAGAAACTGCAATGGTCGCAGCCGTTAATTGACATAGGCAAGATATCCACGACCCTTGCCCATGGAGTCCGAAATCCATTGAATGCAATCAAAGGCGCTGTGGTTTATCTGAATGACAAGTACAAATCAGAACCGACGATTGTTGAATTCACCCAGATAATTGAGGAAGAAATCACAAAGCTGGACACATTCATAACGAAGTTCCTCAGCACATCGTTCATGGATTCGGAAATTACCGACCTGGATGTCAATGTATCCCTCAAAAAGATAGTGGCAATAACTCAACTTCAGGCCCAGACAAAAAATATAACGTATTTGACAGATTTTTGCGCTGTCCCGACAGTCAAAGCCGATGCATTCCAACTGGAACACGCCATTCTGAACGTTGTAAATAACGCAATGGAAGCGATGCAGAGCGGTGGGAGCATAACGTTTAAAACTGCGGCCGTGTGCATAAATGGCGGCGACCATGTCCTGATCGAGATTTCCGATTCCGGCCCGGGAATGCCGAACCGGACTATTGACGGTATGTTATATCCCCTGAAAGAGAGGGGAAAAGCAGGCAGAGGTTTCGGTCTGTTCATTACCAGAGAGGTTGTCCAGTACCACGGCGGTTACATGGAGATTTCCAGCGAGAAAAACGCAGGCACATCGGTCAAAATATACCTTCCCGTCAAAAAAAGCACCTAAAGAGTTCCCCTGCGTGATGCCTCTCTTTTTCATATCCCTTCCAGCAGTTTCTCCAGCCCCGCCACCCCGGCAACCGGCGGCCTGCATGCGCCTTCGGCACAGAGGTAAGCGGTCGTTCGACCTTCCATGACCTTGAACCGAGGGGATTCATTATCCTCGAAACAACGCAGGACCAGACCGGGAAGGAAGCGGCGGCCGACGGCACGGAGCATGGCCTTCGTCTCCTGATCTTCCGGCTTTCCAACCAGTGTAAGCTCCACTTCCGGAATGACCAGACAGTCGTGCGCCATGAAAAGATAGAGGAAGGCGGCGGGCTGCTTTTCCGCCTTCCCCATGAAGGCGCGCACAATCCCCTCCCCTGCCCGGAGGAAGTCGGAATCTCCCGTTATCTTCCCCAGTCTTATAAGACCCATGGCCGCCACCGAATTGCCGGAGGGAACGGCGCCGTCATAGGCGGTCAGGGTCCGTATCAGGGGCTCTCCCGTATCGCTCCCGGTGTCGAAGAGGGCGCCGCTCTTTTCATCGGGGAAAAGTCGCAGCATCTCCCGGGCAAAGCGCTGGGCGTCCGCCAGATGGCCTCTGGCAGCGGTTGCCCCATAAAGCTCCGTAAACGCCAGGAGATAAAAGGCATAATCCTCCAGAAAAGCCGGAATGGCGGGCCGGCCCAAATGAAAACTCCGCATGAGCCTGCCGGAAGGGGTCGTGAGCTTCTCCCTGACAAATGCCGCACCCCTTTCCGCCGCCGCCAGATACCGTTCGTCGCCGGTTACTGCGTACCCTTTTGCCAGGGCGGCGATCATCAGGCCGTTCCAGGCAGTGAGCACCTTTTCGTCCCGAAGGGGCCGTATCCTCCTTTCCCGCGCCTGGAGCAGTTGCTCCCGCCACCGCTCCATATCTGCGCGCAGAAGTTCCGGCATGATCCCTTCCCGCTCGGCAAAGGTCTCCAGGGGAAGCAGCAGGCGGAGGATGTTTTTCCCTTCAAAATTCCCCCGTTCCGTGACGTCGGAGAGCCGGCAAAAAATGCGGGCCGGACCCTCCCCCAGGACTTCCGTCACCTGGGCCCGGGTCCAGAGGTAGTATTTTCCCTCCTCCCCTTCCGTGTCGGCGTCCTGCCCGGAGCAGAAGCCACCCTCGGGCAAGGTCATCTCCCGGAGCACATAGGCGAATATCTCTTCCGCGGCCGTTTTATAAAAGGGGTTGCCGGTCGCCTGGAAGGCCTCCAGATAAGCAATGGCAAGGAGCGCCTGATCGTAGAGCATTTTCTCGAAATGGGGGGCCAGCCACTGCCGGTCCACGCTGTAGCGATGAAAGCCGAACCCCAACTGGTCACAGATCCCCCCGCAGCGCATCTGTCGCAGGGTATGCTCAACCATGGAAAGCGCCTGTTCCTCTCCGGTTTCCTTCCAGCAGCGGAGAAGCCAGGAAACATAGTGGGGCATGGGAAACTTGGGGGCGAGGCCGAATCCCCCCCATTCCGGGTCGTACATCGAGTCGAGCTGCCGAAGCGTCTCCATGCGCATCTCCCTCCCCGGCAGGGCGCCGGGGGAGGTCATGTTAAGCTGCGCCAAAGCCTCCATGACCGATGCACAGTTCTTCTCCACCATATCCGGCTCCGTGCGCCAGATCTCGGCCAACCTTTCCAGGATATCGGCTACCGCCGGCATACCCATACGCGGGGTCTTCGGCATGTAGGTGGCGGCAAAGAACGGCTTTCCGTCCGGGGTCAGGATCACGTTGAGGGGCCACCCGCCGCTCCCGGTCATCATCTGCGCTGCCGCCATGAACTGGCCATCGATATCCGGCCGCTCCTCCCGGTCCACCTTGATCGGGACGAAGTGTCTGTTCAGAACCGCCGCCACATCCCGGTCCTCGAACGACTCGTGCGCCATCACATGGCACCAGTGGCAGGTGGCGTAGCCGATGGAGAGAAAAATCGGCCTGTTCTCCTCCCTTGCCTTGGCAAACGCCTCCTCCCCCCACTGGTACCACTCCACCGGGTTCTCGGCATGCTGCAGGAGATAGGGGCTGGTGGCAAAGATGAGCCGGTTGAACCGCGGCCCGCCGTCCGCCGGGAGGGCGCTTTTGTCCAGCTCGATGAGGCGTCTGATCCGCGCGTTTTCATCCTTTTGGTCGGAGTTCTCCATTTTCCCTCTCCTGGCAACGGGCCGTAATGTCATAGTGAGTTTCCGGATGGAAACTATCTAGTACCTTGTAACACTTGATACAACGCCCAATTTAATTCCCTCCCCCCTGGCGGGGGAGGGTTAGGGTG
>WSYB01000064.1 GCA_009773645.1 Geobacteraceae bacterium | reverse complement strand
TGGGGGAACGGGACATAGATGGCCGGCCTGAAGCCCAGGTTGCAGTCGAAGCTGTTGGGGATCTTCTTCTGCGGGCACTTGGCCATGCAGACCCCGCAGCCGGTGCATTTGGCCATGTCGACGCTTCGGGCCTTTTTTCTGATCTTCACCTGGAAGTTGCCGATGTAGCCGTCGACCGCCTCCAGTTCGGCGTAGGTGTAAAGGGTGATGTTCGGGTGGTTGGCCACGTCGACCATCTTGGGGGTCATGATGCACTGGGAGCAGTCCAGGGTCGGGAAGGTCTCGGAGAGCTGGGCCATGTGGCCGCCGATGGATGGTTCCCGCTCGACCAGGACCACCTGGTGGCCGGCGTCGGCAATGTCGAGGGCGGCCTGGATGCCGGCGATGCCGCCGCCGATGACCAGGGAGCGCTTGGTGACCGGCACGGTGATGGGCACCAGTTTTTTGTTCCGCTTTACCCGCTCCACCAGCATGGTGACGATCTGAACCGCCTTGGCGGTGGCTTCGTCCTTGTCTTCATGGACCCAGGAGCAGTGTTCGCGGATGTTGGCCATCTCGCAGAGGAACGGGTTCAGACCCGCGCTCTTCGCCGCGGTGCGGAAGGTCTTCTCGTGCATCCTGGGGCTACAGGCGGCGACGACGATGCCGTCCAGATTATGTTCGGCAACGGCCTTCTTCAAAAGGCTCTGGCCCGGGTCGGAGCACATGTACTTGTAGTCGGTGGCATGGGCGACACCGAAGAGCTGACCTGCGGCCGCGGCTACTTTTTCCACGTCGACGGTGCGGGAGATGTTTTCACCACAGTGGCAGACAAATACGCCGATACGTGACATCTGTTATTCCTTGTAGGGGCGGCCCTGTGTGGCCGCCCAGAATGCGGGCACCCACACAGGGGTGCCCCTACAGCAGATTCTTTTCTTTCAACAGCGGCAGCGGGGAGACGATCATGCTGTCAAAGCCGAGTTTATGGGCCGGGACGCCGGCCGCCAGGGCCAGGAGCTGAGTCATGTAGAAGACCGGCATGGCAAACCGTTCGCCGCTTGCTTCTTCGATTTCCTGCTGGCGGATGTCCAGGTTGCCGTGGCACAGGGGACAGGCTACCATCAGGCAGTCGGCCCCCGCCCGCTTGGCCGAGGCGAGAATGTCGCCGGAGAGCTTGAGGACGACGCCGGGCCGCGACAGGGTGAAGTTGGCCCCGCAGCATTCGAGGCGATGGCTCCAGTTGAGGGCTTCGGCGCCGGCGGCACCGATGACCCGCTCCATTATGGTCGGCGCCTCGGCGCAGTCCAGTTCCGGCACATTCGGCGGCCGGGTCAAAAGGCAGCCGTAGTAGCAGGCTACCTTGAGCTCGGAAAGCGGTTTCCGGACTGCTGCCGCCAGCCGCTCCAGGCCGAAGTCGTTGGCGAGGATCTCCAGAAGGTGCTTGACCGGCTTCTCCACGGCCAAGGGAGCATCCAGGGCATATTCCACCTGCTTGCGCGTGTCGGGGTGGTCGGCCAGTTTGTGCTGGGCCACCTTGAGCCGGGAGAAGCAGGCGGCACAGGCCACCGCCAGGTCCCCTTCCGCCTGTTCGGAAAGCTCCAGGTTCTTGGCGCACAGGGAGAGGGACAGCAGTTCGTCGACGTTGTGGGCCGGGGTGGCGCCGCAGCAGAGCCAGTCGGGGACTTCCTGCAGGCCGATATGGAGCGCCTTGAACAGACCCCGGGTGGATTCGTCGTATTCCTTGGCCGAGGCGTGCAGGGAGCAGCCGGGGTAGTAGGAGTAGTTGAGGATATTTTTTGTCGGCACTATTTTTTCTCCGGGAATTTGTTAGATCCGACCGATCAGTCCATCCGACTGTTCGGTCGGATCAGGGCGCTTCACCCTTTTTGCGCAGCTCTTCGATTCTTTTGAATATCTTCTCGATCTCGGGGAGGTTCTTGTTCTTCTGGTGGAACATCTTCAGCTTCCCCCTGGTGATCAGTTTGGGGCCAAGCATGAAGTCCTTCAGGAACTGGCCGCTCTTCATGTTGAAGACCGCCGCCAGCCGCATCTCATACTGCCGGCCATAGGTGCGGATGTTTTCGAGAAAGAGCCGGTTGGCCAATTGGACGTAGCTCTCCTTGGAGTGGCCGGCCGCATCCCAGGAACATTTGCGCAGGGCGTCCATGATGGCCGCCAGGTCAACCTTGTTGGGGCAGCGGGTGGAGCAGGTCTCGCAGGAGGCGCAGTACCAGATGCTCCGGCCGGCCAGAACCCGTTCGTACTGGCCGAGTTGCAAAAGACGGACGATCCGGTTTGGGGGGTGCTCCATGAAGGAGCGCATGGGACAGCCGGCCGAGCACTTGCCGCACTGGAAGCAGCGGCGCACCGAACTGCCGGAGAGTGCCTCCACCTTGCGGACGAATTCGAGATTCATGGTCTCGATGGAGAGTTGCATCTTTGTGTTCTTCACTATCTATTTACCGACCTTCCCTGGGCGGACGAACAGACTGCCCGCCGGGGTGATGAATAATCCATGATACCAGCGCATGGTAGCAAAAGGCGGGCCATCTTCTCATTAATTGAGCGGCTCAGGGTGCTCCGCAAAGGGGCAGGACGGCAGGAATACAATAATCATTCAGGTAAATCAAAGTGTTACGGCGAGTGGGGGCTGCGTAGCTGACTATCTGATGGGGCATGTTGGGATGTAAAAAAAGTCGGGAAAGCATCTCCCCGGATACCGGATGTGAGGTGAAAGGTGGGGGAAGTTGTGGAGAAAAACCTCTGTGAAGCGAAAATCCACACAATGTAACGGGCGCAATGATTGACCCCTATGTTGCCCGGCTGTCCCGAGTCTCCCCAGGTGTCGCGTAAATGCCCTTTTAGGCTACCTTAAGGACGATCATGGTTACATCATCCTCCAGGACAGTCGTGCCGGTAAATGCCGATACCTCCCGGAGAACGGTGTCGATAATCGCCTGGGGTGAGTCCCCATGCCCGGCAGTGAGGATGCTGCACAGCCTGGCAAGGCCGAACAGTTCTCCGGCGCTGTTCCGGGATTCGGTAATGCCGTCGGTGTAAATGAGGAGCACGTCTCCCTCCTGCATCAGGAGCTGCTTTTCCTCAAAAGCCACCTCCTTCCTGACCCCAAGAATAAGCCCGTCGGCGTCCAGCTCCCGGCAAAGCGCATCGGAGTCCCGAAAAAGCAGGGGCGGAACATGGCCGGCGTTGGAATAGGTCAGCGTGCGGGTTATGGTGTCATATTTGACATAAAACAGGGTGATGAAGAGCTCCGCGTGGTTAAGGTCTTCGTAGAGGATATTGTTAAGTGAGGCGAGGATTTCCCCGGTGCTGCCGAATAAGTGAACCTGGGCGCGCATGACCGATCTGGCCTCCGCCGTCATCAGGGCTGCACCGATACTGTGGCCTGAAACATCCGCGACAACCAGATCCACTTTGCCGTCTTCGCGCTTGTAGTAGTCGTAATAGTCGCCTCCCACATGGGCAGCGGGCACACAGCACCCCGCAAGTCGGATACCGGGGAGTTCCGGAGGAGCGGTTGGGAGGAGCGAGAGCTGGATCTGCCGGGCGAGTTCCATGTCGCGCAGCATCCTGGAATTCTCCAGGAGCACCTTTTCTGCCCGTTTCCGTTCGGATATGTCCCGGGCCACCGCTACGCCGTACAGGTCCTTGTTGAAGTTAACCAGCCGGATAGTGATCTCTACCGGGAGCCCTCCCCCGGAACATTTGGACAGGTGGGTGGTTATCATGTCCTGGTCCTTCCCCTCCGCATGCCCGAAGGCGACAAGTTCCCTGACCCTGGCTGCCGCCTCCTCCGGGAAAAATTTTTCGAGTGGGAGGGAAAGGACCTCCTGCCGGGAACAACCCAACTGGCGGCAGGCCGACTCATTGACATCGACAAAGGTGAGGGAAGGAACCTTAAGGAGGAATATGCAATCGTTGCTCTGATCCAGCAGTGCCCTGAACCTTTCCAGTTCATCGAGTTTCTGCTGAAGTTCCGGATAATAGGTCTTCCGCAGGGAACGCTCGCCCAGGCCGATAATCTTTTCCCGCTGAGTGTCCCAGGTTTCCTTGGGATCAGAGGGCTTTTTCATAGATAGCCTCGATATCCCGTTTTTTCGGCTGTCGCGGGTTGGTGACGATGCAGGGATCATTCATCGCCTTTCCAGCAAGCAAGGGGATGAGACTCTTGTCAACTCCCATTTGGGTCAAGGTATGGGTAATGCCTGCCGCCTCGCGCAAATACTTAATCCTGGAGTGCAGGGCTGATCGTATTTCATCGGGGCTCATTCCCATAGTCGCCAGCCCCATTGCTTCTCCGATACGCTTATAGCGTTCCGGAACCGTAGCGAAATTGAAGTCGATGACATGGGGGAGAAGGATGGCGTTGCATTCGCCGTGGGGGGAGTCAAGCATCCCTCCCAGGCTGTGCGCCATGGCATGGGTCATCCCCAGGCTCGTGTTGGAAAACGCCAGCCCAGCCTCCAGGCTGGCCAGCATCAGCCGGCCGCGGAAATTACTGTTGTCCGGGGTGTCCAGAGTCGGCAGCAGATTTGAAGAAATCAGGCTGACTGCCTGCAGGGCAAAGAGGTCGGTGATCGGGGAGTGGGCCGTGGATACGAACGCCTCAATCGCATGGCACAAGGCGTCTATTGCCGTGTCCGCCGTCAGTTCCTGAGGCATCGTTGACGTGGTTGCCGGGTCGATCAGGGCGACATCCGGAACGATCATCTTGCTGACAATGGCAATCTTAACCCTGCGCCGGGCATCCGTAATAATGGCAAACTGGGAAACATCCGCAGAAGAGCCGGCGGTGGTGGGAACACAGATGAGGGGAGGGATGGGGAGGTCCACCTTGTCCACCCCCTCGAACTCGATGATATCCCTTTTGTTGGTGCTGACGATGCCGATCCCCTTGGCGCAGTCCATGGGGCTGCCGCCACCGACCGCAACAATGACATTACAGTTCTCCCTCCGATAGAATTCGGTCCCCTCCTTGACTTCATCTGCCTTGGGATTGCTGGTGACCGAAGAAAAGACGGCGTACTCCAACCCCTCTTCCCTCAGGTTGGCGAGCACGTCGTCCGTCCACCCGGCTGCCATCACCCCGGGATCTGTGACGACCAGCACTTTGCGGGCGCCAAAGTTCTTTGCATACCGACTCGTTAATTTGCGGGCATCGATACCGAAAATAAACTCGGGAGCAACGAATTTCCGTAACTCAAACTCATTCTGTTCCATAATGCCGATCTCCTCTTATCCTGAAGAAAAAAGAGCTAGCGGTTGTTACCTGTATTGTATCATGGAACCATCAAATAGCAGGATTCGAAATAGTTTCCATCCGGAAAGTCCGGATGAGAAACTATTGGTTTCCAATTTGGAAACGAGGATTTTTTTGTTCTGGCAAGGAAATCAAGGGATTGCGCGGAGGCGTACATCGGTACGCCGCACAAGCAAGCCCGTAGATTGACACCGCCAGGGCGGAAAAAGACCGTTTCCGGATGGAAACGAAATAATGTCGGGTGCATTTCAACCACTCCGCTCCCCGGTGACAGTGGCACCCATTGATCGTCAGGCCGTCTCCGGCACGCATTGCCTCACTCCCTCAATTGGAGAGACTTGAGACAGAGAAATTCCTCCAGACCGTACTTTCCCAGTTCACGGCCGTAGCCCGACTGCTTGCAGCCGCCGAAGGGGGCCGCGAGATTAAATGGTGCCCCATTGATGTCCACCTGACCGGCCCGCAGCCGGCGGGCCACACGGGTGGCCCGTTCATCGCTGCCGGACCAGACGCCCGCTGCCAGGCCGTAGATCGTGCCGTTAGCGATGCGCACCGCTTCGTCCTCGTCCCGGTACGACATCAGCGCCAGCACCGGCCCGAAAATCTCTTCCCGGGCAATGGTCATCTCGGGGGTGACCCGGCCGAAGACCGTTGGACGGACGTAGTAGCCGCGCTCCAGCCCTGCCGGCGGTTCCACGCCACCGAGCAGCAGTTCGGCCCCTTCCGCCGTCCCCTTTCTAATGTAATCAAGCACCCGCTCCCGCTGCGCGGCCGAAACCAGGGGGCCGAGTCTGGTCTGTTCGGCCGTAGGGTCCCCGGGGAGATAGGTTGCTGCGATCTCCACCGCCAGGGCGGCGGTCCGGTCGTAGAGCTGCTCCGGCACCAGCAGGCGTGTATGGGCGGTGCAGGTCTGGCCCGAGTTGATGAAACAGGCACCGACGGCCCCCTTAATGGCGGTGGCGAGGTCGGCGTCATCCAGGATGATGGCTGCCGATTTGCCGCCCAATTCCAGGGTAACCCGCTTGACCGTGCGGGCTGCCAGCTCGGTCACCCGCCGGCCGCCGGCAAGAGAACCGGTGAAGGAAACCAGTTCCACGCCGGGGTGGCTGACCAGCGGTTCGCCCACCCCGGGAATCGTGCCGGTTACCAGGTTGAAGACCCCGGGGGGAAGTCCCGCTTCATGCACTGCCTCGGCCAGGATAAAGGCCGAAAAGGGGGCGACTTCGCTCGGTTTCAGGATCACGGTGCAGCCGGCCGCCAGGGCAGGGGCCACCTTGGCGATCACCTGGTGCAGCGGGTAGTTCCAGGGGGTAATGCAGGCGGCAACTCCCGCCGCTTCCTTGACCACCAGGGACGTGCCGATGCGCTCCTCGAAGTCGTACCCTGCCAGCAGCGCACAGTAGTTTTCCAGCACGGCAAGCGGCAGGCCGGCCTGGATGCGCCGTGAGAGCTTGAGCGGCATCCCCACTTCGGCTGTGATGGTTTGGGCTATCTCCTCGGCCCTGGCCGCGAGACAGCGGTGCAGGGTGCGCAGATGGGTAACCCGCTCCGCCGGCGTGGTCGTGCTCCAGGCGGCAAAGGCCGCCGTCGCGGCAGAAACGGCCTGTTCGACGTCTGCTGCCGTAGCGGCCGGAATGGTACCGAGCACCTGCTCGGTGGCCGGATTGAGCACCTCGATCAGCTCTGCACTCAGTGGCCGTCGCCACGCGCCGTCAATATACACCTCCGAACGACTCAAACTCATGCACTCCTCCTTGGCAAAAAGGTTCGGGCTACCGGCGAATGCCGCAGGCAACCGGGACAGTGATCAGGGTAGCATGCCTAGGAGGCTGTCGGACTTAAAGGAAATCTACTGCAAATCCGCCTGGACGGTCCATATTTCGCCGCTTTCTTGGTCAATAGAACAACTATTGACCTGCAAAATCGACAAAATCTGTCCTCG
>WSYB01000063.1 GCA_009773645.1 Geobacteraceae bacterium | reverse complement strand
TACCGGAGACACCCTGTTTGACGCCATCGCCCGGGCGGTCTGCCGTGCCGGTTGTCTGCCGCGCAAGGAGCTTTACGAGGCATGGGAAGTATCCCGACGGGTGCGCCGCCGCTTCAGGGGGGGGCGGATAGTCGACCTGGCCTGTGGTCACGGACTGCTGGCCCACTGCCTGCTGCTGCTCGATGACAGCTCCCCCGTGGCCCTGGCCGTCGACCGCCATATCCCCAAGAGCGCCGCAAGCCTCGCAGCATCGTTGAGCGCAGCCTGGCCGCGCATTCAGGACCGGATCCAGTTTATCGAGACGGACCTTTCGGAGGTGAAGTTGCATCACGATGACCTGATAGTCTCGGCCCATGCCTGCGGTGGATTGACGGACTTGATCCTCGGCCGGGCGGTCGAAGCGGGCGCCCGCGTTGCGGTCTTGCCCTGTTGTCACGACATCAAGGATGCCGATCTCGGCGGCCTGGAGGGGTGGCTGGATGGTCCGCTGGCCATGGATGCAGTCCGTGTGTCCCGACTGCGCTCCCTGGGGTACAGGGTGTTCACCCAGCAGATCCCCAGGGATATCACGCCGAAAAACAGACTGCTGATGGCTGAGCCGGAATGAATATGTATCCGCAAATGTTCACTTTTCTCCTCACATTATCAACCTGCCGTATGTGATCGCAAATATTATCCTGTTTCATGCCTCTTTCGAAACGCAATATATGCGATCGTATATTTTATGATTGCAATGAATGCTTCCTGCTGATAATATGTATGATCGTAGATATTGCAGGAGGGGTGAGATGAAAATCACGAATCCGGACGATCTCGGCAGGATTATCAAAAAGAAGCGGAAGGACGATGGCCTGACCCTGGAAGAGGCAGCCGCAGTGTGCGGGGTGAGCTATGCATTTCTGTCGGCACTGGAGAACGGCAAAGAGACGGTGCGCTTGAACAAGGTACTGCAGGTTGCCCGGTGCCTCGGGATCGAGCTTGAGGCGGCGCCCCGGACGTGGGGAGCACGGGGTGACGATCGATGACGGCGGTGTTGCTGGTCCGGATTGATGACGATGTTGTCGGCAGACTCTGGCTGGATGAAAACAAGCGCTTCTGTTTCCGGTATGACCCGCTCTGGCTGGAGCAATCGCGAATCCCCTTGTCCCTCTCGCTGCCGCTGAGGCAGGAACCCTACCTTGACGACGAGTCGCACGCGTTTTTCGCCAATCTTCTCCCGGAGCAGAAAATGCGGGAAGTCATCGCCCGGAATCTCCGGATTTCCCTGCACAACGATTTCGGGCTGCTGGAACGCATCGGCGGCGATTGCGCCGGCGCGGTGTCGCTCTACCCCGAAAGTGCCTTTCTGCAGCGGGAACCCGGCAGGTATCGTAAGCTTTCGCCGGATGAGCTGGACGCCATCATCAGGGAACTTCCACAACGCCCGCTTATGGCCGGCGAAAAGGGGGTACGGCTTTCGCTGGCCGGCGCGCAGAAGAAACTGCCGGTTTTCTACGATGAAGAGCACTATTATCTCGGGTATGGCGTTTTCCCTTCCAATTACATCATCAAGCCGGCAATTGAAAACCTTGACGGCACGGTCGAAAACGAGGCCTTCTGCATGGCCCTGGCCCGCGAGATCGGTCTTGATGTGCCCCGGACATTTATCCATCAGCATGCGGAAACGAGGGTGCTGGTCGTCAAGCGGTTTGATCGTCTGACGGTAACCGATGGAACGAAACGATTGCACCAGGAAGATTTCTGTCAGGCGCTCCGGATCCTTCCCGAGTACAAGTATGAAACCGAAGGAGGGCCTTCCCTGGCGACATGCTTCGAGCTGGTGCGTAATGCCAGCATCAAGTCGGGGAAGGACGTCGTGTCGCTTCTCAACTGGGTGATCTTCAACTATCTGATAGGCAACTCCGACGCCCATGGCAAAAACATCTCACTGTTGCTGCTGCCCGAAGGACCAATGCTGGCCCACTTCTATGATCTTCTCTCCACAAGGATCTATGCCCATTACGGCCTGGCGGCAGGACTGGCCATGAAGATCGGCGGCGAGAGCGAACCGGATGCGATCCGGAGACGGCATTGGGAACTGTTCGCGGCAGAGGTCGGCGTAAAACCGCGGCTGGTGCTGACCCGTGTCACCGAAATGGCTCAGAAAATACACGGCGTAGGGCTGCAGCTTTTCAAAGGTGCCTTCGCCCCGTATAGCTGTGACACCCTCTATCGATTGATGGAATTTATCGGTGGTCATGCGGAGAAAACCGTCCGCCGACTGGCATAATGGAAACCGGAGCCCGCCTTCACGGGCTTTGGTCTGTCTGCTCCTGCATGATGCCCGGAACCGATAGACGGCCTGACCGTGTCGTGCGTGTGCCGGGGCTGAAAGGAGGAATAATTCATGGCTAAAGGCTATCAGGCAAACAAGGAACGACAGGAAGCATTAAGCACCTACGGCAAGGCCATAGGGAAGCGGGCGGGCTTTACCTGTGAATGGTGCGGGGAGAAGGAAGAGCTGCGGGTCTGGGACCAGAAACCCGACCGGGAGCCGGAGATGGACAGCTTGGCTCTGCTGTGCGGCCGATGTCGCACCCTGGCTGAAGGCAGAAAAGCCGGCCTGAACGAGCTGCACGCCATCCGCAACGCCCTCTGGAGCGATATACCGGCTGTTGCCGAAGGGGCGGCACAAGTGCTGGCCCGATGTAAAGAGCCGTGGATACGGGAAGCCATCGAAGAGAGCCTCATTGACGAAAATCTGAAAGCGGAACTGCTGCTCAAACTCGGTTATTAGACTGAAGCCATTAAAGAATTGTTTGGTCGAGATCATCGTGCCCAGAAATCGGCAACTTTCCGCAAGATGCTGTCGGAAACCAGTTCTCTTACATCGGAGTCGAACCAGTCAACCGGCATCGACCGGCTGTAGCTCGCTTCCATGAATCTGCTGTCCATCAGGACAATAAGTCCGCGGTCGGTCTCGGAGCGGATGACCCTCCCCGCGGCCTGAATCGCCTTGGCCATGGCCGGAATCGTGTAGGCGTACTCGAAACCGGCGCCGTACCGCCGCTGGTAATACGCTCTCATCTGCTCGCGTTCGAGATCGTAATTGGGTAACGGCGGGCCGACCACGAAGGCGCCGATCACCATGTCGCCGGCGTAGTCCACCCCCTCGGAGAATGACCCCCCCTGCACGGCAAAGACGATGGTCGGCACGCTCCCGGCGCGGAGATGGTCCAGGACCGCCTCTACGCCGGCGGCCCGCATCTCCCGCTCCTGCCTCAGCACCGTAAACCCTTCGGGCGGCTGGAAGAGAACGACCACGCGCTCCAGGAACTCGAAACTCGGCAGGAAGACGAAATAGTTTCCCCGGTGCAGTCCCGTTATTCGTTGAACGGCATCGGCGATCTTGGCATAGTTGCGCTCGCGCTGGGCGTACCTGGTGGAGATCTGCGGAATGATCAAGAGTTTGCGCAGCTCTTTCGGGAAGGGGGAGTGAAATTCCGCGGTCCTCACCGTCGCCGGGTCCAGCCCGGAAAGCCGCGCATAATACGCGAAGGGCTTCAGTGTTGCCGAGAACCCCACCACCTGCCCGTAGTCGTCATAGCAATCCAAAATCATTGCCGAGGCATCGCAACAGGTGATCCGCACCGTGCCGCCGGTCGGATGGGGCTGATAGGTGGTGAAAAACTCCTGCCGGTCAGGATCGCCGGCGTGCTCCATGGTCTCCGTGAATTCGGACCAGTAAAAGCAGAGGCGCAGGATTACGTCGTGCTGCTCTATTTCCACATCGGAGGCGAGGTAACGGGAGAGAAAGGCGCGGAGCCGCGTATCCAGCTCAAGAAAACGGTCCACCGGCGGAGCGATCCGCAGAGGTCTTGAACTCTCCCCACTGCGGCAGGAGGCAACGGCCCGGAGGCAGTCGTCGAGAAGCTCCTCCGCCTCGCGGCGGAAGAGGGGGAGCACCCTTCGAATCTCGTCCCGCATCCGTTCGAGCATGACCGATGAGAGCACGGGAGAATAGTAGTCCATGGCCCGGGAGGGAAGATTATGGGCTTCATCGATGACCAGGTTGGGTTTCCCTGCCTGATCTATGCCGATGGTCGTCAGGCGGCCGGATGCCGAGCGCGGCGCAAAGACATAATTGTAATCGCAGATGACGACGTCGGCTGCCTCCGCGCTGTCGAACTGCAATTCAAACGGGCAGACCTGGAATTGTTCGCCCAGGTCGCGAAAGGTGCGGGCCTTCAACCGTCTTTTTTTAGCCAGGATATCGCGAATGCCATGTTCGTTTACCTTCGTGTAATGATCGCGGGCATACTCACAGTAATCGGGGGTACAGAGCGGCTCGTTCTTGAAGCAGATCTTGCCCTTTGCCGTGATGGAGAGAGACTTGACGTTTGAGCCCGCCTCCTGGAAACGGCTGACAGCGTCCTCGGCCACCGCGTGCTGACTGTTCTTCGGGGTGACGTAGACCACTTTCTGGCCCCGGCTCAACGCTTCCTTCAGTACGGGATAGAGGACCCCCACGGTTTTTCCCAGCCCCGTGGGGGCCTGAATCAGCATCGGTTTCCCCTCGGTCATTCCCCGTTCGATCTCCTCCATGAGCTCGATCTGACCGGGACGCGGGTTGGTGAAGGGAAAGGCGAAACGGTCGGCAATCTTTCGGCGCCTGGCGGCACGCTTCTCGGCAAGCCTTGCTTCGATGACGAGTTCGTCAAGACGCTGCTCCAGCCATTTTTCGTAAAGGGGGAGATCGAGCGCGAGTTGGAGGTCCTCGAACTCACCGCCCCGGGAAGAGACGAGATGAAAGGAAAGCCGGGGAATGACCCGGTGTTCGCGCCAGTAAAAGTAGCCGTACGTCTGGAGTTGCAGACAGTAGGGATGGTCCATCGGGTTGTCGGCGAGCCGGCGGGCAAGTTCCCGGATAGTGAAGCCGGACTTGATTTCCTCGATCGTTGGCGGATCGTGCCTGAAAATACCGTCCATCCGTCCATCGATCCGGAAGCGGTACCCCTCCCGGTTGAACAAACCGCTCACCGGGACTTCGGCCTGATAAGAAGCATTGTCCCTGGGTCTTTTCTTCTGGACGCGGACGTGGATTTCCTGCCCGTCGGCCGCTGAGCGTCCATACCCTGAATGAGCTTCGATGCTGCCGGTTCGTGGCACCGGTAATGCAAATTCGCGGAGCGGTATGGTGATGAGTTTCAAGTTTATGTTACACTCCTGCCGGCAACCGGGGCGCTACGAGGCTACCTATTAGTGAAGAGTCATAAATAATGTGATCATTTTTTGTGCAAAAAGTTAAAAATCTATTTATTTTCATTCCATGTGTAAAAATGCTGGATATTATCCACAAACATATCCACAGTTTTTGTTGATATAGAGGGCCGTAGATTAACCTTGTATAAATAGAAGGGAAAAAATATCCACTTTTTGTATTTTTTTTGAAATCCGCCAATAATATGACGATAGCTGCAAAGCTATCTGCCCGTGATGCTTTGATTTTTATGACTAATGGAAACTATTTGACGGGTTTGAGCACTCAGGTGTGTCGTTTCTGGGGTAGGACTGCAGTTCCCATCAGCCTGACAAAATATTCCGGAGACTGTGTTGCAATAGTGAGCCGCTTACCGGTAACAGGATGGGTGAAAGTGATCGACTGCGCATGCAGCGCCAGCCATTTGTAACTGTCCCCCTCTTTTCCGTACTTTTTATCACCTACAATCGGATGCCCCTTTTCTGATAAATGGACTCGTATCTGGTGCTTTCTGCCGGTGAGCAGATTGATTTCCAGCAGGCTGAACCCTTTCGCTTCTTTCAGGGTGTTATATGCCGTAAGGGATAGTTTCCCTCTGGTGGGATCGGGCGTGGAATAGACCGTGTATGCGCCGTTTCCCGCCAGATAGCTGCTGATGATTCCCTCTTGCGGTGTTAGCCGGCCGTACACAACCGTCAGATATTTCTTTTCCGTCTCCGTCCAGTTATCCTGCAAGTACTGCTTTGCCTGTTCGCTTTTGGCAAAAATGAGGATGCCGGAGGTATCGCGATCCAGCCGATGGACGATGTACACCCGGTTTCGGGATTTGGCGTTTCCTTTGCGAATATAGTCATTCAGGATAGAGTGGGCGGTCCGGGATTTATCCCGTTCCGTCCCCATGGTCAGCAGGCCGACCGGCTTGTCGATGACGATGACGTCCTGGTCCTCGTACAGTACGGCCACTCCTTTTGGCTGATGTTTGACGGCGGCTCTTTTTGCAGCAATCATGCGGGCTGGTTTCCTTCGCCACCGGATGCCTCACCGGCATCCTGTCCCGGCTCTTCGAAGCTGACCCGACCGATTTTTCCTGCCCGAAGCTCCCGCAGAAAAGCCTCGGCGGCCCGGTGCAGATCAATCTCCCCGCCGGCGACCAGGCATCCGAGGCGGCGACCAACCGCTTCGAGAACAGCGGTGGCGCTATCAGCAACGTCGGTGAGCTGGTAACGGCTCCTGAGCAGTTCCCGATAACGCTGCATCATAAACTCGGCCGCGAAGAGCCCGACTTCGGTGTAGTCGAGGGCGCCGGCTCCGATGGCGCCGGTGGTTGCCAGCCGATAGGCCGCAACCTGGTCGCTCATGTCGGGCCAGAGCAGCCCCGGCGTGTCGGAGAGGATGATGCCGTTGCGCAGCTCGATCTGCTGGGCGCAGGTGGTGATGGCGGGCTTGTCTCCGACTCTGGCCATGCACTTTCCTGCCAGGGTGTTGATCAGGGTCGACTTGCCGACGTTGGGAATGCCGACGACCATGGCGCGCAGCGGTCTGCCCGGCTTGCCGCGGGTGGGCGCCAGTTGCAGGCAGAGCCTGGTCAATTGGTTCACCTCGCGGTACTGCTTCGCCGACAGCGGGAGGGCGCGAATGCCGGTCTCTCTTTCGAATGTGCGGACCCATGCCTTGGTGACGGCGGGGTCGGCCAGGTCGTTCTTGTTCATCACCTTGATACACGGCTTGTTCCTGCGCAGTTCCTGCAGCAGGTGATTGGAGCTGGAGGCGGGCAGTCGGGCGTCGAGGACCTCAATGATCACGTCGACCGTCCGAATCAATTCGGAAATCTTTTGATGAGCCTTGCCCATGTGCCCGGGATACCATTCTATCGTCATGTATGTTTTCTTTCCTCTGTGCTGAAATAACCGATTTTGCCAAGATTCACATTACCACACTCCCCCGGCTGTATGCGCTATTATTTATTTTTCTATTGTATACCAATACTGTACGGTTAGCTTTTTGCAGCAGCGCAACCCCCCCCCTCTCTCTATCTCTCTCCCGGAGGGAGAGAGCCTGGAGTTTGGACATTTAAACTCCCCCTCCCCTGGCGGGAGGGGGCTGGGGG
>WSYB01000017.1 GCA_009773645.1 Geobacteraceae bacterium | reverse complement strand
CGAGGGTGGGGGGGAAATAAACAAATCTGCCAATTACCCTGCCGTAACAATCTCCGTCGCCAAGCGCACGGGGGCCAACGCGACCTGGGTGGCGGAAGACCTTCTGAAGCGGGTGGAGTTCCTGAAGGGGAAGCTGGTCCCAGCGGACATCCAGGTTACCGTGACCCGCAACTACGGGGAAACCGCCAAGGAAAAGAACAACGAGCTCCTGTTTCACATGTTCCTTGCCGCCATTTCGGTCACCATCCTGATTGCGATATTCATGGGGTGGCGGGCCGGGGCGGTGGCGGCCATCGCCATCCCGGTGACCCTGGCCCTGACCATGCTCATCTTCAACCTGATCGGCTACACCCTGAACCGGATCACCCTCTTTGCCCTGATCTTCTCCATCGGCATCCTGGTTGACGACGCCATCGTGGTGGTGGAGAATATCCACCGCTACTTTACCACCACCCGCTTCAGACCCCTGGAGGCTGCTGTGCGGGCGGTGGACGAGATCGGCAACCCCACGGCGCTCGCCACCTTTGCGGTCATCGCCTCGATCCTCCCCATGGGGTTCGTTGGGGGGCTTATGGGGCCGTACATGCGCCCCATCCCGGTGGGAGCGTCCATGGCCATGCTCTTCTCCCTGCTCATCGCCTTAACCGTCACCCCCTATTACGCTTTCAGGTTCATGAAGGGGGAGTCCCACTTCGGGAGTGAGACTGGGCCGGAGGAGTCGCGGCTCACCCGTTTTTACCGCAAGGTCATGGGGGCGCTTCTCCATCGGAAACCGATTCGCTATGGCTTCCTGGCGGGAGTCGTGGTACTCCTCCTCCTTTCCTGCTCCCTCATATATTTCAGGCTCGTCACGGTTAAAATGCTCCCCTTCGACAACAAGGACGAGCTCCAGGTGATTGTCGACGCGCCGGACGGCACCACCATGGAACAGACGGCGCGAATGATTGCGGAGATGGGGGATGTCCTGCGCAGGGTGCCGGAGGTGACCGATTTCCAGACTTACGTGGGTGTGAGCGCACCTTTCAACTTCAACGGCCTCGTGCGGCACTACTACCTGAGGAAGGGCGCCAACCTGGCCGACATCCAGGTGAATCTCGTCCATAAGAACGAGCGGAGCGACCAGTCCCACGACATCGCCAAGCGGGTCAGGCCGATGCTGAAAGAGGTTGCCGACCGATACGGGGCGCGCCTCAAGGTTGCTGAAATCCCTCCCGGCCCGCCGGTCCTTTCCACCCTGGTGGCGGAGGTCTACGGACCGGATCAGGAGACCCGCCTGAAGATCGCCGGCCAGGTGAAGGATATATTCAAGAAGACCCCCGGCGTGGTGGACACCGACTGGTATGTGGAGGACGACCGGGAGAAGTACAGCTTCACCGTGGATAAGGAAAAAGCGGCGCTCTCCGGCATTGAGACCTCCGATGTGGTCAAGACCCTGCGTGTGGCCCTGGACGGGATGGATGCGGGATTCCTGCACCTTCCCAAGGAAAAGGAGCCGGTAATGATCAACCTGCGCCTGCCGCTCGCCGAGCGGAGTTCCATCGCGTCTCTCTCCTCCATTCATGTGCCGGGGGGGCGGGGGAATGTGCCGCTCTCCCAGCTGGTGCGGGTGAGCCGTGAGAATGAGAACAAGAGCCTCTATCGGAAGAACCTGAAGAGCGTGGTTTACGTTACCGGTGATGTGGCCGGGGTGATCGAGGCGCCGGTCTATGCCATTCTGAAGATGCAGAAGGAAATCGACAAGATTTCCCTTCCCGGCGGGTACCATATCGAGCAGCGGGCCGCTTCACAGCCCTGGAGCGAGGAGCGGCCGGGGCTCAAGTGGGACGGCGAATGGCATATAACCTACGAGGTGTTCCGTGACCTGGGACTCGCCTTTGCCGCGGTCATGGTTCTCATCTATATCCTCGTAGTGGCTTGGTTCAAGGACTTTACCACTCCCCTGGTGATCATGGCGCCCATTCCACTAACACTCATCGGCATCCTGCCGGGGCATGCCCTCATGGGCGCGTTCTTCACAGCCACCAGCATGATCGGCTTCATCGCCCTGGCCGGGATCATCGTGCGTAACTCCATTATTCTCATCGACTTCGCCGAACTGCGCAGACGAGAGGGGATGGCGCTGGACGAGGCGATCATCGACGCCGGAGCGGTCCGTTTCCGTCCCATGCTTCTGACTGCGGCGGCGGTGGTTGTGGGGAGCTTCGTCATCGTCTTCGACCCCATCTTCCAGGGGCTCGCCCTGGCCATGATGTGCGGCGAGATCGCTTCCACCACCCTTTCCCGGATAACCATACCGATCCTTTACTATATGGTGCAGTCGTGGAAAGAGAGGAAGGCGGTGAGGAGTGAGGAGTGAGGAGTGAGGAGTGAGGAGTGAGGGCGCACGGCGTGCGCCCTGTGGAAATAAATCCAGTGGGAGGTCGGATGTTCTGGTCAAGACAGAAAACAGTTGAAGCGGTTACGGAAGGGGTGGCGGAGAAGGTTGCCATTGAGGCGGAGGGGTTCTACCGCTCCGGCAGGATGCACTGCGCAGAGGCGGTGCTGGCTGCGGTGAAGAATAATTTCGTCCCGACGGTGTCCGATGACGTGGTGCGGCTTGCAGCAGGTTTCGGCGGAGGTTCAGGCTCCGGATGCATTTGTGGGGCGGTCGCCGGCGGAACGATGGCGTTGGGGCTGGTCCTGCAAAACGATAAAAAAAAGGTGGCTCAGCTTACCCGTGAACTCCACAGATGGTTCAAGGAGCAGTACGGCGCCACCTGCTGCAAGGTGATAACCGCAAAAGGGAAAAGCGGCTGTCCCCTGCTCACCGGCAATGTGGCCGGAAAAGTGGCGGAGCTGTTGGGGGTGTAGGGGCGACGTATTATGGAACAATGGGGCGGGTCCTGGCCGCGCTCTGATTAAAGTCCCCCTTTCGCAAAGGGGGATTCAGGGGGATTTGATTCAGGTGGTAAATCCCCGCCAGCCCCCCCTTTACAAAAGGGGGGATCAAAAAACCAAGGAGAAAAAATATGTATATCGACAGAATGCTGAGAATTATCGCCGGCTCTTTCATCCTCATTTCGCTGGCGCTGGCCGTAAAGGTCAACATCAACTGGCTCTGGTTCACTGCCTTTGTGGGGCTGAACCTGTTCCAGTCGGGATTTACCAACTGGTGCCCGATGATAACCATACTGGAAAAACTGGGGATGCCCAAATTTCCGAAAGAGTGCGCACAGAAATGAAGTTCCGCATAACGGTCCTCTGTGACAACAGTGTCGGCCCCATAGCAGGGACGCTCGGAGAGCACGGCTTTGCGGCGCTGGTGGAGTATGAGGGGGGCGCCCTTCTCTTTGATACCGGCCAGGGAGAGACGCTGCTCCACAATGCCCGGCGGATGAACCGGGACTTGTGCGGGGTGGGCAAGGTCGCCCTTTCCCACGGTCATTACGACCATACTGGTGGGCTTCTCCCGCTGCTGCAAGCCTGCGGCGGCAGGGATATCTTGGCCCATCCCGGTGTGTTCGCCCGCCGCTATCGGGTAAAGGATACGGGAGAGAGCATCTCCATCGGGATTCCCCACACGGAGGAACTCCTGTGCAGCCATGGGGGCGTATTCGATCTCAGCAAAGCCTTCCGGGAGGTAGGGCCCGGTCTTTTTCTTACCGGCGAGGTTCCGCGGCGCAACTCGTTCGAACAGGGAGACAGCGGCCTCTTCTGTGACGATACCGGCTGTAAGGTTGACCATATTCCGGATGACCAGTCACTCGTCATTCGGAGCGAAAGGGGATTGGTGCTTGTCTTGGGGTGCTGCCACGCCGGGATCATCAACACCATTGAACTGGCCCTGGAGAGGAGCGGCATGGACGAAGTCCATGCGGTAATAGGGGGGACCCATCTCGGGTTTTGCTCTTCCGCGCAACTGGATGAGACCATGAGGAACCTTCACAGATATAAGATCCGGAAAATCCTGGGGAGCCACTGCACCGGTTTTGGCGCCTCGGCAAGATTGTTGAAGGAGTTCCCCGGCGCGTTTCATCCCGCCCATGTGGGGTACACGCTGGAAGTGTGATACTACTCGCGAGGAGTGAGAAGTGAGGAGTGAGAAGTGAGGAGTGAGAAGTGAAGAGTGAGAAGTGAAGAGTGAGAAGAATGAAGGCATGAAAAAGTTTGCAGTGATGGTGACCCTTCTGAGTGCCATGACCGCCACGGCCATTGCCGCCGGCTACCGGAATATCGGGTCTGTTGAGGCGAAAGCGCTCCTGGCAAAAAACAAAAACGTGTTCCTGCTCGATGTCCGGACCTCTGAGGAATACCGGCAGGCCCACCTCCACGGTTCGGTGCTGATCCCCATTAACGAGCTGGAGCGGCGGGTGGCGGAAATTCCCAGAGACAGGACCATCGTGGTTTACTGCGCCGTCGGCTCCCGTTCAGTGCCGGTTGCCGGCTTCCTTGCGGGTAAAGGCTATCGTGATGTTTACAACATGAGTGACGGCATAATCGGCTGGTACAGAAACGGCTTTGCCATTGTCAGATGACAGATGTACAGGGCTATTCATTAAAGGCCTTCGGCCTTGCCTTGCGTCACATCCCTTGCCATTGTAAAAACCCATTCCACATCCCTTTGCATCTCCTGCCGTTTAAGAAATACCACAAATTTTTCCTAAAGTTATACCCTTACGCCCCGATATGGGAAACATGGAAAACATCCGGTTAATGGCTCCTCCCAGTGAAGCAATTCCTTTTACCCCGACTGCTGCGGGCGTTGCTGATTCCATAGTCGACAATATATCCGCAGGCATCATTTATATGGATGACTTGGGAATTCTCCGCTTTATCAACAGCAGGGCCGAAGAGTTGCTCCAGGTCTCCAGAAATTCCGTCCTGGGGAAAAGAGTGGATATGCTCCCTTTGCGCACCGCCGTCTATAAGGTGGTAAGTGAAAATTGCCGCGACTTCCCCGTTGAAATGAGCTTCAATGGAATGGTGGTGATGGTGAAAGCTTCGGAGATAAGGTCCCATACCGGCTCTGTCCTGGGGGAGGTAATGGAGCTGCGCGATGTTACCGAGGAGAAGAAGGAGCGGCGTCAGCGTGAAGAATTTGTGGCCATGATGACCCACGACCTCAAGTCTCCCCTGACGGTCATGATGGGGTACATCGAGGCCATAAAGAATGAAATGGTGGGGGGAGTCGATGAATCTCTTCACACCTGTATCCATGAGTTGGACAGGAGCTCATTTAAGCTTCTGGCCATGATCGAGGATGTGTTGGACGCTTACCGGCTGGAGGTGGGCCTTCTTAAGATTAATCGGGAGTATTGCGACATAAAGGCCGTCCTGAACGGGTGTTGCCGGGACATGGCGCGGGAGGCCCAAGTCCGGGGGATAAATTTTACGTTTTCCATCGCGGACGACATCCATCCGTTAAAAGTGGACGGAAAGCAGATTGTGCGTGTCTTTGCCAACCTGATAGGCAATGCCCTGAAATTCACCCCGCACCGGGGAAATGTCTCGGTAGTGGCAGAGAAACAGGGGGGCAGCGTAGTGGTCATGGTACAGGATACCGGCATCGGCATTCCGGCAAACGACCATGCACGGGTTTTCAACAAATACTACCGCTCTGCCGGAGCCGGCGGTTTCAAGGGGACCGGGCTCGGTCTCACCATAAGCAAGGCGATAGTCGATGCCCACGGCGGCGCCATCGAGGTCGAGAGCAGTGAAGGGGTCGGGAGCCGCTTCACCGTGGACTTGCCCATTGTTCAGGCAGAATAGGGAGCAGCTCCACGTAAAACATTCAGGGTGATAACGAAGGGGGGCAGAAATGTTTCCCTTTTCAGACTTTTTTATTTTGTTTGGACAGAGATGGGTTGTATCGATATTTGATGAGGAGGATTCAATGGAGATCAAGCGGTTCAGGAACTGGGGCATCTTGCCGAAGATAATGAGTATCTCGGCCATTACCGTCATGCTTGTCATTGCCGTAGTCACGTTTTATTTTTTACCCCTTGTCGAAGGCCATTTAATGGCTGGGAAAAAGGGGGCGACGAAGAACGTAGTGGAAGTTGCCTACCACACAATTGCCGGTTACGATGAAAAGGCCAAGGCGGGCCTTCTGACCCAGGAAGAGGCCCGGAAGAGAGCCGCACAAGACATAAAGGGTATGCGGTACAAGGAAAAGGAGTATTTCTGGATCAACGATCTCGCTCCGAAAATGATCATGCATCCCACCAAGCCCGAACTGGACGGGAAAGACCTGAGCGAAAACAAGGATCCCAACGGGAAGTACCTCTTCCTGGAGTTTGTCAGGGTGGTAAAAGAAAAAGGGGCCGGCTTTGTGGATTACATGTGGCCCAAACCCGGGGAGAGCACACCGGTTCCCAAGATATCCTACGTGAAGCTCTATCAGCCGTGGGGATGGATAATCGGCAGCGGGGTTTATGTGGATGATGTCGCGAAAGAGGTTGCCCGGCTGCGGTGGGGGATGGTCATCGCCACCCTGCTGATGGGTCTGGTTATGCTGGCATTGGCTTTTTCCGTAGGGTTAGGGATTACCAGGCCTCTTAAGAAGGTTAAGGACAATCTGCATGACATCGCCCAGGGGGAGGGGGATCTGACGCGGCGTATCGAGATCTATCGCCGGGATGAATCGGGGGAATTGGCGCATTCATTCAATACCTTCGTTGAAAAACTGCAGGGAATAATTTCGCATGTGGCCGACAACGCCATGCAGGTGGCTACTGCTGCCGGCCAGGTCCATTCCGCGTCCGAACAGATGGCGACCGGCGCGGGAGAGGTGGCGACTCAGGCAGGGACGGCGTCCACGGCCAGTGAGGAGATGGCCGCAACTTCAGCCGAGGTTGCCCAGAACTGCGCTATGGCGGCCGAATCTTCCAAAAAGGCCAGCGACAGCGCCCTTACCGGCTCGGCAGTGGTGGATGAGACGGTAACTGTGATGAGCCGGATCGCCGCACGGGTTAAAGAATCGGCAAAGACCGTGGAAAGCCTGGGGGAAAGGTCAGACCAGATCGGGAAGATCGTCGGCACCATTGAGGATATTGCCGATCAGACCAATCTTTTGGCCCTTAACGCGGCCATCGAAGCGGCCAGGGCAGGAGAGCAGGGGCGGGGGTTTGCCGTGGTGGCCGATGAAGTAAGGGCGCTTGCAGAGCGCACCACCAAGGCCACCCGAGAAATCGGGGAGATGATCAAGGCGATCCAGCTCGAGACGAAAGGGGCGGTTTCTTCCATGGACGAGGGTGTGAAGGAGGTGGAGAAAGGTACCGGAGAAGCCGCCAAGTCGGGGGATGCGCTCAGGGAAATCCTCGACCAGATAAATTCGGTCACCATGCAGGTGAGTCAGATAGCCACCGCAGCCGAACAACAGACCTCCACCAGCGGGGGAATCAGCAGTAACATCCAGAGAATAACCGAAGCGGCGCAAGAGAGCGCCAAAGGGGCAAGCAACAGCGCTTACGCCGCCAGCCGGCTGGCGAGCCTGGCGGAGGAGCTGCAAAAACTGGTGGGACGCTTTAAGTTGGCGGCTTAGTAACGATCCCGGCTAAAGTTTCCCGGTTTCCCGGCCGATGAAACTATACGAGTGAAAAAAACTGACGGAGGATGAAGATGGCGCTTCTTACGTGGAATGATGGCTACAGCGTGAAGGTTAAACAATTCGATGACCAGCACAAAAAACTGATAGACCTCGTCAACCAGCTCCATGATGCCATGAAGGTAGGTAAGGGGGGGCAGATCATCGGTGATGTCTTGAAGGCCCTGATCGACTACACGGGGACCCACTTTGCCGCCGAGGAGCGGCTGATGAAGCTCCACAGCTATCCGGATTACGAAGCGCACAAAAAAGAACACAACATGCTGGTCATGCAGGTGCTCGATGTGCAGAAGAAATATCAGGAAGGGAACGCGCCGATTACCCAGAACATCATGAATTTCCTGAAGGAATGGCTGGTAAAGCACATTCAGGGAGACGACAAAAAGTATGGGCCTTTTCTGAACGGCAAAGGCGTTGTGTAAATTTTTTCTGAATTTATGCGATTTGGGGAACAGTACGTGCATAGGCGGGATACATGAAGGTGATCAGGCTGTAAAAACCACTGTGGAGGGACATTATGCACTTTGATGAATTTGAGGCGACCACGGTTGACGACATCATCGCAAATATCGAGGAAACAGTGGAAAAAGCCAATCTGTTTGCGCTGGAACTCGCACTGAAGAGTCTGGAAAACAGCGATCTGAGCGATGTCTATTGTAAGGAAATCGACGGTATGTCGCAACTGGCCGACCGCGCCGCTCGCGCCACAGGTGAAATAGAGCGGCTGGTTCGCAAGTTAAAGGCCGCTTGACGCCGGGTCCTCGGGCAGAGGGCCGGATAGGGAGATGGTATCTGTGTGAAGAAAAGAAAGGAGGATAAACAATGGGTAACGTATTGATAGTGGATGACTCTTCTACGATGCGGAAGATCATTTCCCGATCTCTCAGGCAGGCAGGGCTCGCCGTAGATGATATTTATGAGGCCGGTGACGGGATCGAAGGGCTCAATGTCCTTGGGGGCAACAAGGTGAGCCTGATCCTTTCCGACATCAACATGCCGAACATGGATGGCCTCGAGTTCGTCAAGCAGGTGCGTGCGGGCGGCAATAAAGTGCCGATCGTTATGATAACCACCGAGGGGGGGGAGGATATCCTCAAAGAAGCCATTACCAACGGCGCCAGCGATAGCATCAAAAAGCCGTTCACCCCTGAACAGCTCAATGAAAAATTAGGAGGACTGCTCTGATGACTCTGAATGCTGCGGTTGCTCATTCGGCCCACTTACTGGAAGATGACCTTGCCGGCTATGTGATCCACGCGACCAAGGAAGTCTTTGGCACCATGGTGATGATGGAGCTGGCGGACTGTTATCCTTTGCGCGAACCGGTAACCAAATTTCATTGCAGCGTCACCGGAATGGTCGGTCTGGCAGGCACCTATACCGGCATACTCTCCATACATTGCCCGCAGGGGTTTGCCCTGCGAATCACCTCAAACATGCTGGGGATGGAGGTTGATGAAGTAGGCGAAGATGTCAACGACGCCCTGGGGGAAATAGCCAACATGCTGGGGGGATATGTGAAGCAGATCCTCTCCAAGGGGGGACTGGACATAAATCTTTCCATCCCGACGGTGATCTCGGGTGAGGAGTATACGGTCAATGCCATGTCTGACAGTGATTGCGTAATCATTCCCTTTGTCAATGAAGGGGAACGGTTTCTGGTCGGTCTGAAACTCAGGAAAGAAGGGTAAATACTCGGGATAGATCATGCCGGATATCGCCAAGCTGCAAAAAATATTGGATGCCGCTCTGAAGCAGACCGGAGAAGAGAGCAGCATGCTTCTGGGGCAAACTCTGTCGGCAAATGAAACCGATACCGTCAATACCGACAAAAAGAGTTTCTTTGCCGGTATGGATGACGCTATTTTCGTTGCCGAGGTAGAGTCCAAGGAAGAGTACCCCGGCCAGATCCATATGATTTTTTCCCTGCGCGACGCCATTCTTTTGAGCGGCATGCTGCTCGGTATTCCGCCGGCCCGGATTTCGGAAAAGAGAAAGCTGGCCATCATGGAACCTGATGATTGCGATGCGTTTGGGGAAATCATGAACCAGATCATCGGTTCATTCAATTCCGTCTTCAAGCCGAGCTTCCCCAATAAGGTGCATTTAAAGCTCCTTCCGCCGAAGAAATTTATTCCCGGGATGGATGAGTTGACCGAACAGGAGCCTTTTCCGGAAGACGATTATCTCCTGTTTCGCGCCCCGTTGAATATGGAAGGCGTGGAGATGGACCGGCTGGATATTTTGATGCCGCTTTCCCTGGCAAACCTTTTTGCGCCCGGCAAAGAAGTGAAAGAGGAAACAGCCGGAGCTGACGAGCAGTTGGAGGGAGTTTCGGGTGAGACGGGAACGGCCTCTGCGGTTCCCCGCGCCGTTGCTTCGGAGGAGACCATTCTCATCCTTGATGATGATGAGCCCGCCAGGCGGCAAGCCAAGGATTTTCTTGCCGTTGCAGGACTTAAAGGGATTGACGCCCCCCTTGGCGAGGACATTAGAGAGTTGATTTCCCGGGGTGATGCCAAAGTGGTGGTAATAGGGGTTGCGGATACGGAAGACAGAGAACTTGCCCTCTGCATAAAGATCAACGCGCTCTGCCAGGGATCGCCCATTCCCATCATTATGTGCGCAACGGAATGGACCCGGACCGGCGTGCTGAAGGCTCTGAAATACGGGGCCAGGGACATTATCGTGAAGCCTTACAACGCCGATGAACTGGTGGCAAAAATTAATAAATTCCTTATCGCCGCCTAAGCGTCAAAAAAGTATCTTCCGGTTACCGCATTTTTGACTTCCCGCCCGGCGTTCTTTTTATTACTATCTAACTAATTAAAATAATTGAGTTATTTGTCGCCAGCCAACGGCACGGCTTTTGCCTTAACTCTTTCGTGCATCTCGGGCAAGAGGGACAGGAATGGGATTATTCCAAAAAACCTGGTTTCGACTTTTGAGTTTTGAGTTTCGAGTTTCAACCCCTATGCGGAAACTTGTACCTCGAAACCGGAAATTACACATCCCCATGTCGCCTTTTCCGGCTCTTGCCGGGCTCATTTTTCTCCTTCTCTTAACCTCTGAAGCCGCGGGAGAGGTTTCCTCACATCTTTGCAGGGTCGCGATTCGTCCGAGCACAAATTACACCCGCCTCATATTCCGGTTGGATAAAGAGACGGAATCTTCTATCGCCTTTCCCGCCCGGCGTCGGATACATCTTGTCTTCAACAAGACCGATGGACGGTTGTTTAAAAAGCTGCGGAACTATTCCGACCGGTACATCGCGGGGATTGTGGTATCGCAGCGCGGCGACAACCTGCTGGTGACCATCTCCGCCATGGAGGATGGCCCTGGAGTACGTTCTGTAAGATTCTCCGGATCACATATTTATTCCCTCGACGTTGGCCCGCTTTTCAAGGCGACGGTTTCCCAGTCTGTTATCCCCGGCCGTGAGTCTATCTGGAACGGCGCCGGGAAGCTGATCCGGGAATTCGACCCGCCGCTTAAGTCGGATATTCCTTTTATCCCCACAGATCGCCGTCTGTTGGAGAAATTGATTCCGCCGACAGAGTTGAAACTTTTTTTGTCAGGGGAAGCAGCAATTTACAAGGGGAATGGGACCGAGGCCGAGGAGGTCTTCGCCTTTTTCATGAAAAAGGAGTCGCCGGTTCGGGCACTGGCCGCCTACCGAAGGGGAGAGGCCCTTTACCTTCTGCAAAAATACGATGCGGCCCTGAAGGCCTTTCGCGAAGGAGAACGGCTCTGGCCGCAGTACATGTCGTCAAACCCTTCCGTTACCTTTTATTATGCCGACAGCATAGTACGGAGCGGTGATCTCCCCGGCGGGCGGAGGGTCCTGACCCGTCTCATCGCGGAATTGGCCGACAAAAAATATGCGCCCCTTCTTCTGGTGAGGCTGGCCGACATCCTGGCCCGGCAGCGGCGAGAAATGGAGGCGCTTGCCATCTACCGGACGGTGGTTGCCAATTTTACCGGGAACAAGGCAGTAAGCCACGCAGCAATGAAACTGGCCGACCGGCGGATATTTACAACCGGCGGAGAGACCTATCAGGAACTGGTGCAGGAATATAAAAAGATCAATGAGACGTCATCGGACTTTTCACTCCGGGAGGAGGCGCTTTTCAAGGCGACTCTCCTTGAATCCATGTACGGTCCCGGGATGACCGCATTATCCATGGTGGTCGGCTACCAGAAAAAATACCCCAGGGGCGTCTTCATAAACATTGCCGGCTCCATGCGCGAGGAGTTGCTCGTCCCTGTTTATCAGGAGCTTTACGCTGCCAAAGATTTCCAGGGACTGGTGAAGCTGGCCCAGGAAAACCGCGACTACCTGGCCGGATGCCTTGCCGACGACAAGTTCATTGAGCGGCTGGCCGACTCTTTTGCTGCTGCAAGAATGCTGAAGGGAGAGATAACCCTATTCGGTAATCTTATTGAGCGGGAATGGGCGACGGCCTCTGTCCCGTTCATGCTCAGCCGGATTCTCGACGATGCCCTTGCGCTTTCCGATTACTCCCTGGCTGAAGGTGCGGCAAGGGGGTTTCTGCAAAGATTTCCCCATCACCAGTATGCGCATCGTATCCGTGAAAAGCTGGGGGAGATATGTTACCGGAAAAACGATATGAAGGAAGTAGTTTCTGAGTTGTCATGGCTTCTTGCTCCCCGGACGCGAGCCGACTTTCCCGAAAGTTATTATTATCTGGGAAAGGCGCTGGCGGGCGCCGGGAAACATAAAGAGGCCGACAAGGCCATGACCCTCTTCATTGCGGCAATAAAGGAGCGAGGAATAGCTTCTCCCCTTTTGACAGACGCCTATTATATGTCCGCTTTTTCCAGGACGGCCGCCGGCGACCGGCAAGGGGCGATGGCTGTGTACCGCGCCGGCCTCGAGATTGCCGAAGCGGGGAGGCGTGACCAGTTTCTCTATAAAATGGGAGAACTCAGCATGCTGGATGGGAAAACCAATGAGGCCAGGAGTCTGTGGGAACAGATCAAAACGGGAGGAAACGACCCGGTTTGGCAGAAGCTTGCTGTCCAGGCTATTGACGACCTGGAGTGGCGGGAGAGGATGAAGGGAAAGATTACAACCCTGTCAAATTAATGACTTTAGGTGGGAATGATTACCTCCCTTTTCGACATGCGGCTGGTGTTGCAGCGTAAGTAGCCGTAATTGAAGAGCAAATCTTATGGTATGGGTTTTGCTAAAATCATGCAATGGAAAGGAGCATGTATGCCGATAGACGGGATATTCGGAACCACGGTCGATCTCGTGAGCAAGAGTCTTGACCTGCGGGCCAAAAATCAAAACCATATATCAGCCAATCTGGCCAATGCCGAAACCCCAGGCTATATACCGAAAACTCTCTCTTTTGAAGGAGAGTTGAAGGGGGCGCTGAAGGGAAAGGGGAACGCTACCCCGGCGGTCACACACCCGCGGCATATTCCGCTTAAAGGGAAGGCGGCCAACCTGGAAGGGGTGCAAGGGGAGGTGGTCGAGACTCCCGCAGCAACGATCGGTCGGGATGGGAATGGGGTCGAACTGGAAAACGAAATGAGTAAGATGATGGAAAACCAGATCATGTACAACGCTTCGGTGCAGATACTGGGGAAAAAGTTTGAAGGGTTGAAACAGGCCATCAAGGGAGGTATGTAAATGGATTTTTTCACTGCCATGGATGTCAGCTCATCGGCCATGACGGCTGAGCGGACCAGGATGAACATGATCTCCAGCAACCTGGCCAATGCCAACTCCACCAGGACGGCGGAAGGCGGCCCCTACAAGCGCAAAGACGCGGTATTTTCAGCGGCGCCGATGGCAAGTAAATTTAATGCCGCTTTGAACCGGCTCAGTCAAAAAGACCCCACCGGAGTGGCGGTGGTGCAGATAACAGAAGATCAGAATCCGCCCAGGCTGCAGTACGACCCGGCCCACCCTGATGCCGATGCACAGGGATATGTGGCGCTCCCCAATGTGAACGTCGTCGAGGAGATGGCCGACATGATATCCGCCACCAGGGCTTACGAAGCCAACGTTACGGCGGCCCAGGCGGCCAAGAGCATGGCGCTGAAAACCCTGGAACTGGGGCGTTGATTATCGCGAATAGTAAAGAGTCAAATTGTTGGCATAGCTGATTTAACTGATTTTTACGGAGGGGCGTATGGTAATCAAGGCTATCGAGAGTGGGACGGGAATTGAGCAGGTATTCCCCTCTCCGCTGGCAACGGGAGCGAAGCCGGCATCTCCTGCCGAGGGATTCGGCAAAGTACTGGGGGAAATGGTGGGGAAAGTAAACAGTTCGCAGCTTGAGACGGACAAGGCGATCCAGGGTCTTGTTACCGGTGAATCAAAAGGGCTCCACGAGGTGATGATCGCCATGGAAAAGTCCAGCATTTCTTTTCAGTTTCTGCTTCAGGTGCGGAACAAGGCGCTGGAGTCGTATCAGGAAATAATGCGGATGCCGGTATAATCATAAGGTTCTAGGTTCTAGTACCTTGTAACATTTGATACAGGCGGGGGAGGGTTAGGGTGGGGGGGAAGTTGCCACAAAGACGCAAGGTTGCAGCCTCACCCACCCCCTGACCCCCTCCCGTCAAGGGAGGGGGGACCATGCGAAATAAAAAGAGTTACAACGTACTAGGTTCAAGGTTCGAGGTTCTAGGTTTTGTCCAGTAGAACGTAGAACATAGAAGTTCAACGTTGAACGTTTTCGGAGTTCCGATGCAGGATAGTTTTAAAAAACTGCTTGAACCGTTTCTTGCCCTTTCGCCAGCCAGACGCTGGGTGGTGGGCGGGGTGGCGGCCCTTTCGGTACTGGCTTTTACCGTGCTGATTCTTGTTGCCAACAAGACCGATTATCGGCCGCTCTTTGCCAATCTGACCAGTGAAGACGCGGGCGAAATCATAAAGAAACTCAAGGAGCAAAAAGTCCCCCATCAAATAGCCGCGGATGGCAAGGCGATACTGGTGCCGGCGGACAAAGTGTACGACCTCCGTCTCTCCCTTGCTTCCGATGGACTCCCTCAAGGGGGAGGGGTCGGCTACGAGATTTTCGACCGGAAAAACTTCGGTATGACGGAGTTCGTGCAGAAACTGAACTACCAGCGGGCACTGCAAGGCGAACTGGCACGGACCATCTCCCAGCTCGCAGGGGTGGAACAGGCCAGAGTTCATTTGGCGATTCCGGAAAAATCCCTTTTCAAAGATAACGAAAAGCTTCCGACCGCCTCCATCGTTTTGAAGATGAAGTCCAACAAGACCCTGCGGGAAAGCGACGTCCAAGGGATAGTCCATCTGGTGGCATCGTCTGTGGAGGGGATGGACACCGACCATGTGACGGTCCTGGACGGACGCGGCAAGGTATTGAGCAGGACAGGAGCGACCGACGTCACCAGCAAGATGACTACCTCCATGCAGGAAACGCAGCGCAATTATGAAAAAAATATCGAGGAGAGGCTGCAATCGCTGCTTGACAGGGTGGTCGGCACGGGAAAATCTGCGGCGCGGGTCTCCGCAACTTTCGATTTTAAGCAGGTGGAGAAATTTGAAGAGCGTTATGACCCTGAAACTGCTGCGGTGCGCAGTGAGCAACGGAGCGAGGAGAAGGGAGGTGCTGCCGCCATTGCGGCCGGCGTACCCGGTGTGCAGACGAACCTTGGCAAAACCGCCCCCGTTGCCGGAAATATGGGTGGGGGATCCAAGAGTGATGAAACCTTGAACTACGAGGTGAGCCGGACGACCGCCCGCACTATTGAGCCGGTGGGGACTCTCTCCAAGGTTTCGGTGGCTATTCTGGTGGACGGCAAATATGAAACGCCGGTCAAGGCCAAGGAAGGCGCTGCGGCTAAGGCGAAATACGTACCCAGAAGCCCGGACGAATTGCAAAAGATCGAGGCGCTGGTAAAAAGCGCGGTCGGTTACAACGTCGAGCGGGGTGACCAGATAACGGTTGCCAACATTCCCTTTCAGGATACCGGTGAAGCCGAGGAGGAACCTCCCGGCTGGTGGAATGCGCCGATCTTTATGTCGCTCTTGAAGAACGCGCTGATCGGTCTGGGTTTCCTGGCGCTCCTTTTTCTGGTGATCCGTCCTTTGCTGGGGACCCTCAAGGGATCCGCCCCTGAATCATTCGAGCCCCTGGAGTCAGCTGAAGACCAGGTGAAAAAAATGCTGGATGCCCAGAAAGCCAAACTGGCCAGTCAATCGGTAAACCAGTTGGAATTGATCGAAAAGGTGAAGCAGGAATCTTATCAGACCTCCCAGGTGCTCAAGAACTGGATAGAAAGCAAGAAATAAACCGGCGCAACAACAATGGAAAGATACCGTATCGGGGTAGTATATGGCGGCAGCAGATAAAATTGCCACTCTCACAGGGACGGACAAGGCGGCCATCCTTCTCCTGTATGTTGGGACAGAGGCGACCAGCAAGGTCTTCCAGCATATGGAAGATGGGGAAATAAAAAGAATCAGTCAAGCCATGGCCAATCTCGGGCATGTGTCCCTTCCGACCATTCTGGATGTGGTAAATGAATTTAACCAGATTACCAACCCGGAGTCGGGCTTTTTTTCCCAAGGGGATGAGTTTGTAAGGAAGATCCTGGAGAAGGCGCTGGGGCCGCAGAAGGCCGAAATGCTCCTTCAGGAGCTGCATACCACCAGTTTCGGGGATCTGGAAGACATCCTCGGCACCATGGACCCGAAGACCGTAGCAAATTTTCTTTCCCAGGAGCATCCCCAGACCATTGCGGTAATCATAGCCAAGCTGAGGGCGAAGCAGACCAGTGAAATAATCGGCCATCTCCCCCAGGAACTGCAGGCGGATGTGGTAATCCGCATTGCGGACGTAGACCAGGTGTCGCCCGAGGTCCTTTCCGATATTGATGAGGTCATATTGAAAGAACTGACGGCCATGGGGGGGGTCCAGAGGTTCAAAGTGGGGGGTGTGGAGAAGGTTGTGGAGATGTTCAATCATCTCGACCGGAGCAAAGAGAAACGTATATTGGACAGCCTCGACGTGATGAATCCCCCCCTGGCGGAAGTCATCAGGAAGCATCTGTTTACCTTTGAGGACATCTTCAAGCTCGATGACCGCTCTATCCAGGCGATCATGCGTGAAGTCAGCAACGATACGCTGACCCTTGCCATGAAGGCCTCCACCGACGAGGTCAAGGACAAGGTCTTCCGGAACATTTCCAGTCGTGCCGCCGATATGATCAAGGAGGACATAGAGGTAATGGGGCCGGTAAGGCTCTCCGATGTGGAGAAGGCGCAGTCCGAGATAATAAAGGTCGTGCGGAAGATGGAGGAAGAAGGGAAGGTGGTTATTGTCGGCCGTGGAGGGGACGATGTCCTCGTCTAAGGTCATCAAATCCGGGCAGCTTGCAGAGCATTCCGTCAGCAGCGTAAGTTACCTGGTTCTGTCAGGAGCCGCTGCCGCAGATGTGGCAAGTTCGAATGCCGACGGTTTCCAACCGCTTGTTTTTAACGGTTCCGCCGGCGTGGACCAGATTTCGGTGACTCCCCCCGGTGGGGAGGAGGAAGTCCCGGTGGAAATGGCGCCCCTCGCTGAGGGAATGCAGCTCATCTCCGAAGATGAGCTGCAGCGGAAGCTGGATGAAACATTTCAAAAAGGGGTTGATGAAGGACGTCAGGCGGCCGAAAGAGGGTTGTCCAATGTATTCAAGTCGCTGCGCGAGGGGATTACCGGTATTACCAGGTTGCGGGAGAAGGTCCTGAGGGAAAGCGAAGACGACCTCCTTAAGCTGGCCATAATGGTAGCCAGGAAGATCATCCAGCAGGAAATAAGCCAGGACCCGCAGATACTGGCTAACATTGTGGCAGCGGCAATCAGTGGCTGCACCGACCTGGACAGGGTAAACATCCGTCTTAATCCGGAAGACTATCACCTGGTGGCCGCCGACCGGCAGCTCTATTTCTCCGGCATCGGCCGGAATACGAACATCACCATGACCCCCGATGATGCGATACTTCCGGGAGGGTGCATGGTGGAAACCGTTACAGGGACCATTGATGCCCGCATAGAAGTTCAGCTTGACGAAATTTACCGGCGCTTTGTGGAGGAGCGTGGTATGCCCGGAGAAACTCCGTTGAAACTGCTTGCCGAGGAATGCCGACATGATGACTCAAAAAGTTGATCTTACCCGGTATATGCCGGGGGTGGAAACTGTGAAGCAGATAAGGTTTCTCGGCAAGGTAACACAGGTTGTGGGGCTTGTCATCGAAGGGTACTGTCCGGACACCGCGGTGGGCACCCTGTGCGAAATACATCCCCATGACGGGGACCCCATACCGGCCGAGGTTGTGGGATTTCGTGACAACAAGACGCTGCTCATGCCCCTTGGAGAGTTGCGGGGGGTGGGGCTCGGCAGTCTCATTTCGGTTCGACGGAAGAAAGCTGCCCTGAGGGTGGGCCCTGACCTGCTGGGGCGTGTCATTGACGGACTTGGCGCCCCCATAGACGAGAAGGGACCGATCATGGCCGATGAGGAGTATCCCATCTACGCCATACCGGTTAACCCCATGAAGCGTGCGCCGATCAGAAAACCGCTCGATCTGGGCATCCGGGCCATAAACGGCCTGTTGACCTGCGGCCAAGGGCAGCGGGTCGGCATCATGGCCGGTTCGGGTGTGGGGAAGTCGACCCTCCTCGGCATGATCGCCCGTTATACCGAGGCGGACGTGAATGTAATCGCCCTCATCGGCGAGCGTGGCCGGGAACTCAGAGAGTTCATCGAAAAGGACCTGCAGGAGGAGGGGCTGAAAAAGTCGGTGGTTGTTGTGGCCACATCGGATCAGCCGCCGCTGGTGCGAATGCGTGGGGCGTATATAGCGACCACCATAGCCGAATATTTCCAGGCCCAGGGTAAGAAGGTGCTGCTCATGATGGATTCTGCCACCCGTTTTGCCATGGCCATGCGGGAAGTTGGCCTGGCCATTGGTGAACCTCCGACCACCAAGGGGTATACCCCTTCGGTCTTCGCCGCACTTCCCAAGCTTCTGGAAAGAACCGGGAACTTCCGGGAAGGGAGCATTACCGGGCTTTACACCGTCCTGGTGGAGGGGGATGACTTCAACGAGCCGATATCCGACTCCATGCGCAGCATCCTGGATGGGCACATCCTCCTTTCCAGGGAACTTGCGGAGCGCAACATCTATCCGCCCATCGATGTTCTTGCCAGCGCCAGCCGTGTCATGATGGATGTTACGGAGAAAAACCAGCAGGGAATGGCGGGTAAATTCAAGGAGCTCATGGCCGTCTACAAGCAGTCCGAAGATCTCATCAATATCGGCGCCTACAAGCAGGGGAGCAATCCGAAAATCGATCAGGCAATAGTCAAGATGGATGAGATGATTACGTATCTGAAGCAGGACATTCACGATGGAGTCAGTTTTGAGCGGGCCGTAGAGGCGCTTGAGGATATTTTCGATGAAGGGTCTGCATAGCAGGCTGTGATAGTGATTGCCGCATAACGGGTAATCGCTGCGAGGACACGGGCATGCATAAACGGGGATTTAAGCTGGATCAGGTGCTGAATTTCCGCCAAGAGGTGGAAAAGGTGCGCAAACTTGAATTTGCCGCTGCCAGGCACGAATTTCAGAAGGCCGCGGAGCGGCTGAAGAGGGAAGAGGATGAAGCGAACCGGCTCGCTTCGGAGTTTAACGGGAAGCAGGCAGTCGGGATACTTGCGACCGAACTGCAGATGTACGCGGATTTTTCCAGAAAAAAGAGCGCCGATATCCGGATGCAGCGCAGGAGCGTGGATTCCCTCGACAAAAAAGTGATGGAAAAGAGGGAAACCCTGTTGGAAGCCGCCAAGGATAAGAAGGTGCTGGAGACGTTCAAGGAGAGAAAGATCACGGTGCAAAAGCAGGAGCTTGCAGAAAAAGAACGTGCTTTTCTGGACGAGATTGCAATTCAGAGAAGTGGTCGTGACAAGTAATGAAAAGAGTTGCGAGGGTACTTACATGTGCTGTCTTGATGCTTCTATGGCTTTCGAGCCATGGATCTACTTCCCTCCGCAAAACGGCTATGGCGGCCAACCCTCAGCCTGCCAAACCGGCAGGTGAGGCTGCGGCGGGGAGTTATCAGGCGTCTTCCCCGAAAACCGCCCAGGACGAGGCAGAGGGCTTGGAAATAAGGCGACAGCAACTGGCAGAGAAAGAGGCGGCGCTCAATGCGAAGGAGCTGGAGCTGAAAAAGTCGACAGCAAGGCTCGATGCCAGGATAAACGAGATCAATGCCGCAAAGAAATCCCTTGACGATTCGCTTTCAACGAAAAAGAAGGTTGAGAGTGAACGTTACGTGAAAATGCTGAAAATGTTCAAAAAGATGAGACCGGAAGAATCCGCAAAACTGATGGACAAGCTGGAAGAAGACGTTGCCATAGAAATGCTGAACAAGCTTGACCAGAAAACCACGCTCAAGCTTATTCCGTATTTGAACCAGCCGAGGGTACTCAAATGGGTAAAGGAGAACCTCCGGGCAGACAGATAACGTTCGGCCCTCCTTTTCGCGGTTTTGAGCTGAACGGAGGGTGAAGTACATCCCATAAAGAAAGGAGGTGAAAAGGAATGGAAATTTTACAAAGTATGCCGCAACCACAACTGTTGGGGAGTCAGGAAGCCGTCAACTCCTTGCCTGACGCAGGCGGCAAGGTAAAACCGGCACAGTCAGGAGCTGCACCGTTATTCGGTCTGCTGTTGGCCCGGTTGGTCGATGCTGGGACCACATTGCCATCCCAGGTTTTGACTGACGGTCAAAGCATTGGTCAGGTAGTCATGCCCGATACTTCTGCTCCCGCCGATTCTGACCAGGCAGTCAAGCATGAAACACCCGATGGCTCACTCAAGGGACTTCTGGAAAAACTGATGAACCCAGACGGCAAGGAAGCCGACACGCTGATCGTCGCAACCGCAGAACAGGAAGCAAAACCGGCAGCAGACGGAAAACAACTCTCACAACCGATCGAAAAAGGAGCAGAGCCGGAGAACTCCCAAACAGGAAAAGTCGCCGCAGAAGGGGAAGGTAAGGGAGAAGCCTCCCAAGATGCTGTGCCGGTTCCTCTCCAAGCATTAGCTGCTCTGTTGATGATGCAAATGCAACAGCCCACCCTTCAAGGCCCTCTGCAAGATGGTGGACAAGGAGAGGCAGCGCAGGATGCGGCCCATGGGAAGTCCGGAATCGTTCCTGCGACCAACCTGGGACAGCTGATCCAGGAGGTAAAGAGTGCCGGCCAAAATCAGGTTCAAGTCCCTCTGCAAGGTGGTGGACAAGGAGAGGCAGCGCCGGATGCGACCAACCTGGGACAACTGATCCAGGAGGTAAAAACTGCCGGTCAGAATCAGGAAGCTGTGGGTCAAATTTCCGTTAAGGAACAGTCACAGAAAGTCAAGGATGCACCGCTCCCCGCAGTTGCCGCGGATGTTGAAGCGCAAAAACCGGAAGCACCCGATCCGGCAACAGCAAAACAGCTTCGGCAACAAAACGCTGCAAATTCGGTCGAAATCCCGGAGGCCCGGGCAAAAGCCGCTGAAACACCCGCAGCGACGCAGAAATCATCCGCTGAAAGTCTCCTGTCGCGGTCAACGGTAATCCACATGCAGGAGACTGAGCAGGCGGCAGGACCTGCCCGGCCTTCCACTGCGGCCGCAGCAGACGCCGGCATCGACCCTTCCCAGGTAGAAGTAGTTATTCAGGATATGCCGGTAAAAGAAGCGGCAGCATCGACTGATGCCGAAATGAAGTCAGGCATGGGAGAGAAGGGGAGGGAAAACCCCACGCAATCGGCCGGCCCGGTGTCTTCCGGCAGTTTCAAGGCGCCTGACCAGGTCCAGCCTCAAACAGAGGCCGAAGCCGGAAAGTCCGGCAGTCATGAGCATATCATGGCTCAGGTAAAGGAGAGGCTGGCCGCGCTCGAGCCACGCTCCGGCGATGGACAGATTACATTGAAGCTGCACCCGGAACAGCTCGGCGAGTTGCGGATCAATGTGCAGATGGTGGACCAGCGGCTCAAGGTTGAAATCGTGGCGCAGAACCAGACCGTAAAAGATGCACTCATGCAGAACCTTGACAGCCTCAAGGAAACCCTCTCCCGGCAGAATATCACCATGGAGAGATTTGACGTATCAACCGGCGGGCAGGGCTCCAACCAGCCGTTCAGGGAAGGGAGGCAGACGGCGCAGACCGGATATTATCCCCCCATCGCGCAACTTGCCGACCTCGCACAAGACCAGGAGAGCACCGAGGTCAGATACTGGCAGCCACGTGAAAACTCTCTGGTCGATGTAAGACTATAAAGACGGGAGGTGAAAAAAATGATTACCGACGTTACATCAACAACCGATTCGTCATCGGGGGCGGCTGCCATGAAAAAGGCAACCGGTATGAACAAGGATGATTTCCTGAAGCTTTTCGTAACCCAGTTGCAGAATCAGGACCCCCTCAACCCCCAGGACGGGACTCAGTTTCTGGGGCAGTTGGCCCAATTGACCCAGGTGGAGCAGGCATACAACACCAACTCCAATCTCCAGAACATGATCAGCGCCCAGAATAACGCGTCAACCTTGAGTGCTGTGTCGTTCATCGGGAAGGAGGTCACGGCGACCGGGTCCCAAGTGGTATTGACGGCCGGCGGACAGCCTGCATTGAATTTCAGATTAACGGATGCAGCGCAACAGATTACCGTGGACATTAAGGATGCAAGCGGTAAGACGGTCAGGACCCTGACCCGGGGGAGCACTGCAGCCGGCGACTCCAGCATCACGTGGGACGGCAAGGACGGCAACAATCAATCTCTCCCGGCCGGCGCCTACAGTTTTTCGGTAACCGGCAAAAACTCCGCTGGTGATGGGATTCAGGCCACTTCTCTCGTGCAGGGGAAGGTTGACGGCCTGAAACTGGACGGCAGCACTCCCGTGTTGACGATAAACGGGCTGGATGTACCCTTGACCTCCGTGTTATCGGTGAAAGGGGTGTAACATGGTGGATAAGATATTTTTCCCCAATCCGGTCCAGGTGACAACCACGCCGCCGATTCCCCGGCAGAAACCTGCCGTCACCGGAGACGTAAAGACCCCATTCGCCAGGGTGCTGGACGAAAAGCTACCTGCCCAGGGTGTCAAGTTTTCCCAGCATGCCCAAGAGAGGCTGCGGGCAAGGGGTATTTCCCTCTCCGAAACCGATCTCCGGAAACTGGAGGGAGCGGTGGAGAGCGTTGCTCAGAAGGGAGGGAAGGAGTCCCTGGTGATGCTTGGTGACGCCGCCTTTGTGGTCAGTGTCAAAAACCGGACGGTAGTGACGGCGCTGGACCGGGATGCCAGGCAGGGGAATATTTTCACCAACATCGATTCTGCGGTACTTGTTAAGTGAAACCGTTCTACGTTCAATGTTCTATGTTCTACGTTAAAACCATAACATAGAACCTGGAACCTAGAACCTAGAACCGAAGTTAACGGGCTGGACCTCCATGAGGGAGCCCAGGAAACGCCGACCGACCGAGGCGTTCCATCGAACTCAGAAAATAAGGAGGCACTACAATGAGTATTACATCGGCACTATTCACCGGCGTGAGCGGACTTCTCAATAACGGCGAAGCCATGAACGTCATCGGCAACAATCTTTCCAACATCAACACCATCGGCTTCAAATCCGGCAGGACCCTTTTTTCGGACATGCTTTCGGCGAACATCGGCAATAACTCGCAGATCGGCCGCGGTACGCAGCTGCAAAAGGTGGAGAACAATTTTTCCCAGGGGTCCTTTGAAAGCACCGAGAATACCACCGACCTGGCAATCCAGGGGAACAGCTTTTTTGCCCTCGGGAAACCGGCTGGGAACGCTGCTGTCGCAACACAAAACGCTGCTTTTCTAACGAGAGCCGGCGCGTTCCATGTTGACAGTTCCTTGCATCTGGTTAATCCTGATGGGTACCAGGTCCTGGACACGGCCGGGAATCCGATTCTATTTCAGTCAACTCCAGGTGTCCCTGCGACCGATTTCTCAAAAATAATAAAAATAGAACCCAATGGTTTAATAACCTATTTAGCAAAGGACGGTATATCCACGCTCTATTATAGCGCTACAGGTGCTGGTGTTCCTGCCGTTGCAGCCAATGCGGCGGCTGCCCAGAAAATCGCCGTTGTCAGCGCCGTTGACGCCACCGGTCTGGAAAAAGCCGGTGGGACATTATTTAAACCGACTACTGCGTCAGGCGTCCCTGCTGCTGCCTTCACCCTTGCCGGCAATACCGCCAATGCCACAACTGAAAGTATGCTGTCGAACAACCTTGAAATGAGCAACGTGGACATGGCCGGTCAGTTCGTCAAGATGATCACCACCCAGCGCGCCTATTCCGCCAATTCCAAGACCATCACCACCACGGATGAAATGATGCAGGAGGCGCTGAGCCTGAAGCGCTAGCTGATGGGGAACAGTGATTGGGGGTGATGTCAAATCTCTGACCACATCCGTTTCGTAGACCCCGTTTTACCCGATTTTATTGGTGTATTTGTCAAAATTTTGATTGAACAGGCGAGCCGTGTGCTCGCCTGTTTTTTTGTCAGATAGTCGGTATTGCCCGACGCATCGGCTTTCAGGAGCAATTTGCCCGGGCTGGCACTTCAGTTGCAATATGGCAGATGTTTAATGACTTCTAAAATCAGAGAAAAGAGGAGGAACAGGAATGTCTTCAAAGGATGAGCAAGCAAAGGATGAGAAGGCACCTGCAAAGGATAATAAAAAGCTTTTCATCATTATCGGTGCGGTGGCGGCCGCGGTTGTGATTGCGGTGGCCGTGCTGATGTTCACCGGCGGCAAGAGTGGTGAGGCGAAAGATAAGCCTGGCGAGGAGAAAGTGGAGAAGAAGGCGGAGGGAGGAAAAGAAGGGGAAAAGGGGGGTGAAAAGGGGGCCGTGGCCAACGTCTATCCCCTGGAGCCCTTTATCGTCAACATCTATGACGGTCAGGAGATCAGATATCTGAAGGTGAAGGTGGAGTTCGAAATTGCCGGAGCCGAGGTAAAGGGTGAGATGGACGCCCGCCAGGCGCCGTTGCGCGATGCCATCCTGGTGCTTCTGACCACGAAGACCCTTCAGGATATCCAGGATCTCCAGGGGAAGAATCAGCTGCGTGAGGAGATTCTGGCTGCCGCCAACAGAATAGCCCCTCCCGGCAAGGTGACCAAGGTCTATTTCACCGATTTCGTGGTGCAGTAGGAGACCCGTGAAACGTGAGAAGTGAAACGTGAAATGAAAAAACAAGAAGAAAGAATTTTTTTACGATTTACGAATCACGATTCCCGGAAGGAAAAGAGACATGGAAAACATTCTTAGCAAAGAAGAGATTGAGGCGCTGCTCTCGGCGGTTTTCGAGGGGCGCATCGATCCGGAAAAAGAGCTGGCCAGGGAAGGAGGAGGGATCACCAACTATAATCTCTTCTCCTCCGATTCGAGCAAAGGTCATGTGCCGAACCTGGATATCATCTATGACAGCTTTATCCGCTATAACCGGATCAGCATGTCCAATCGTCTGCGCAAGATCGTTGAGTTCAGAAAAATCGGCGCGCGCGTGTTCAAATTCGACGATTTCCTGCAAACCCTCCCGACTCCGGTATGTATGGCCATTTACAAGATAGACCCTCTCAAGGGTGCGGCCCTCATCGCCATGGACAGCCCTCTTGTATTTACGGTGGTCGACAGCATCCTCGGAGGGACCGGAAAACCGAAGATTCCGGAAAACAACCGGATATTTACCTCTATAGAGCTCAGGCTGGTGGAAAAGATCATTAAGGATGCGCTCCTGGACATGGAGAAGGCGTGGGCGCCCCTCACCGCCACTCGCATGAGCCTGCTCAAGACGGAGGTGAACCCCCGGATGGTCAACATCGTCCCCCCCGAATATCAGGTGATCACCATGGCCCTGGAGATTCAGGTCGAAGCGACAATCGGCAATATGGTGTTTGCCTTGCCGTACATGACCATAGAACCGATTCGGGATAAACTCAAGAGCGGCATGCAGTTCGATCAGATGGCCATTGACCCGAAGTGGTCTTTTCGGTTGTCTGCGGAACTCATCGAGGCGCCGCTGGAGATTTCAGTTGAAATGGGCGGTGCAAACATAAGTCTTGCCGCACTGCTGAATCTTGCGCCCGGCGACACGATCATGCTGAACGACAGGCCGAATCAGAATGAACTGCTGGTGAGGGTAGGCGGCATCGATAAATTCATCGGTATTGCCGGGGTACGTGGCGGCAACAAGGCGGTCAAGATAAACGGCCTTTTGAATAAGGGGGGAGCCAGTGAGTGACAAAGTCGAAACAGAAGAGATGAAAGATGGGGGGCAGGAGAAGAAAAACCTCGATTTCATTCTCGATATTCCACTGCAATTGACCGTTGAACTGGGGAGGACCAAGCTCCTGGTAAAGGATGTTCTCCAGTTGAATCAGGGGTCGGTAGTGGAGCTTACCAAGCTGGCGGGGGAGCCATTGGACGTTTTTGTCAACTCCAAACTGGTGGCCCGCGGTGAAGCCGTGGTTGTAAATGAAAAATTCGGAATCAGGCTGGTCGATATTATAAGCCCCAACGAGCGGGTAGAGAAGGTGTTATGATGGCCGCCGGGGGCGACTTCACCCTGATGGGCGGGTTCATTCAGATGCTGGCGTCGCTGGCGGTGGTCGTCGGCGTCATTCTGCTGTTTTATTATCTTTCCAATCGCTTGTTCAAGTCCGGCCCGGTTGCCGGAGGCGCGCCCCGTTACATCAGGCTGATCGAGACCCGCTATCTGGCCCCGAAAAAATCCCTTTTGCTGGTGGAGGTCGGCGGTGAATATCTGCTCTTGAGCAACTCCGGCGAGGGGATGAAGTTCATAAAGCAGATAGATATGCTGGAAGAGATTGAGGTCGTTGAGTCTCCGGATTTTGCGCGGCTCGTGCCGGGGGGATTGCTGGATAAACTGTGCGGATTCGTGACAAGGCTGCCTCCTTTGCTGCCAAGCTGTATGCCGGTGCATAAGAAAAATGGTGCAAGACCGTGAGATACAAAAAACTTTCTGTGTTGGCTATCTGCCTGTTTTGCTTTTTCTGCGCCGCAGTGGTCTTTGCTGAGCCCCTTGCGCTGCCGACGGTCAGCGTGGGGGTGGGGAAGGCGACAAAGCCGGGGGATGTGAGCATTACGCTCCAGATATTATTCCTCATGACCATTCTTTCCCTGGCCCCGGGGATTCTGATCATGACCACCTCCTTTACCCGCATCGTTGTGGTTCTTTCCTTTTTACGGAACGCCCTCGGGACCCAGCAGGCGCCTTCCAACCAGATCATCATAGGGCTTGCGCTCTTTCTTACTTTTTATGTCATGAGCCCGGTGTGGCAACAGATCGACAAAGAGGCGCTGAAGCCGTTCAAGGCCCAGACCATCAGCCAGGAAGAAGCGTTCAAGAGGGCGGTGATCCCCGTCAGAAAATTCATGTTTTCCCAGACCAGGGAGAAGGACATAGCCCTGTTTTTAAGCATGTCAAAGCTCCCTCGTCCGAAAAACGCAGACGATATCCCGACTCTGACCCTTATCCCGGCGTTCATGATTTCGGAGCTCAGGACGGCATTCCAGATCGGATTTCTCGTCTATATCCCTTTTCTCGTAGTCGATATGGTGGTCGCTTCGATCCTTATGTCCATGGGGATGATGATGCTGCCGCCGGTGATGATTTCGCTCCCCTTTAAAATTCTCCTGTTCGTTCTGGTGGATGGGTGGGGGTTGGTGGTGGGGTCGCTGGTCAAGAGCTTCGGATAGTTCACGCTGAAAAACGCCCATCTGCGGCGTTGCCTTCGTTGCTCCGCTGCTCACATACTGATGTATGCTCCGCTGCTCGCTCCTCGGTGCCTTGCATCTGGGCATTTTTGAGCGCGAACCGTAAGTTGGCATAAAAGGAGATATTTATGACACCCGAACTGGTCGTTCAGCTTGCGCGCCGGAGTTTTGAGGTGACGCTGCTCCTGTCGGCGCCTCTTCTGATCTTTAGCCTGGTGGTGGGACTTCTTATCAGCATCTTTCAGGCGGTCACCTCCATAAACGAGGCGACACTCGCATTCGTACCGAAGATCGTCGCCGTCATGGTGGCCATGATCATCTTTTTCCCCTGGATGATGAGCTATATGGGCGACTTCACTCGCGAGATATTCGGCATGATCGCCAACATGAGACACTGATCGATGTTCCCGAGCCTTCCATTTTCCACGCTCAATGAATTTACCCTGTTTACCCTGGTATTGGGGCGGATGGCCGGCATCTTCTCCGCCATCCCCTTGTTCGGCGGCAAGGCGGTACCGATGAAAATCAAGGCTGCCATCATGCTGGTGATGACCCTGGTCCTTTATCCCGTGCTGAAGGTGCAGCCCCTCCAACTGCCTGGTGATACCGTTTCACTGATCCTTCTGATCATCCGCGAAACCTTGATTGGCATAACTCTCGGACTTCTCTCCCAGGTCATCTTCACGGCCGTCGAGTTCTGCGGGCAGCTTGTCGGGATGCAGATGGGGATTGCCATTGCCAATCTCTTCGATCCCACCACCGAGCGGCAGGTGTCCACCATGGCGGTATTCCAGAACCTTCTGGCGATGCTCCTGTTTATGTCCATGGGGGTTCACCATGTCTTCATTCGCTCCATCGTGGAGAGTTACCAGGTTATTCCCGTCGGGGGGTGGCATATAAGCGGAGAACTGGTGCAGTTTTTCATCGGCAGCATCGGGTCGGTTTTTGTTTTGGGGATCAAGCTGGCGGCGCCGGTCATGGTCTCCCTCCTGGCTACCAGTGTTGTGCTCGGGATTGTGGCACGTTCTTTCCCCCAGATGAACGTTTTCATGGTGAGCATGCCGCTCAATATCGGCATCGGTTTTCTGATCCTCGGTCTCTCTCTGCTTGTTTTCCTACACACCCTGGAGAACGCCTTCAACGGGATAACTTTACAGATAAAGACCCTTTTCAAGCTTCTCTCCTAGGCCCTTTCCATGTCAGAAGACAAACATTCAAAAACAGAACAACCCACAAGTAAGAAACTTGCCGATGCCAGGAAGAAGGGGAACATCCCTCGCAGCATGGAGATGTCTACCACTGTAAGCCTTTTGGTTGCCATCATAGCGCTCTATTCCACCGGCGGTTTCATGTTTTCTACCCTGAAGAAGAGCAGCCGGGAGCTTCTTTCCGGCATCGGCACCTACGAGGTAACCCAGGCCGGAGTCTACAGTCTCATGGTGAAACATTTTGTCATCATCGGTGCGGTGCTCGGTCCTTTTGTTCTGGTCGTCGTCGTTGCCGGAATTCTGGTCAACATCGGCCAGGGAGGGCTGGATTTCTCCATGGAAAGGCTTTCGTTCGACCTTAACAAGTTGAACCCTATTAAGGGAATGGGTAAGCTTTTTAACAAGGAATCGCTCTATCAGGTGGCCAAATCCTTTCTGAAAATAGTGATAGTCGGCTATGTGGCCTATGGAATACTGCGGGATGAGGTCAATGACATCATCTATCTGGTTGAAAGCGATATCCAGGGGATAGTCGATTTTGTCAGTCATATATCGTTCAAGATTGTCCTCCATACCTGCGGTGTCATGCTGATTTTGTCGATTCTGGATTTAGCCTTTGTCAAGTGGAGGCACATCGAGAATCTGAAGATGACCAAACAGGAAGTTAAAGATGAGAATAAGGATGCCGAGGGTGACCCGCGGGTAAAGGGGAAAATCAAGCAGATGCAGCTGGAACAGGTCCGCAGGAGGCTGAGAAAGATCATTCCCACCGCCGATGTGGTGATCACCAACCCGACTCACTTTGCCGTGGCACTCAAATACGATCGGGACAGGATGGCTGCGCCGGTAGTGATCGCCAAGGGGGCCGACTACCTCGCACAGAAAATAAAGGAGATGGCGCGGGAGAGTAACGTGATGCTCGTAGAGAACCGGTTTCTCGCCCGGGAGCTCTACGCTCAGGTCAAGGAAGGGGAGGAGATCCCCGAAGCGCTCTACGCTGCGGTTGCCGAGGTGCTGGCGTATGTCTACAGCATGAAGGGGAAGGTGTGAGGGGGCTTGTTAATGCGAGTAGCGACGTCGAGCCGGCAGTTCTGCGACAATGGCATGCGGTATCGCGCCGTGTGGATTCCGGGGACATCCAGGTTACTGTTTCATGTGCATTGGGCAGTTTTTATGTCATGCGGGAGAGTTATAATGGAGGGACTTCAAAGATAAAGCGCAAAGCCGCTGTGAGCCGAATCAAAGGGCTTGGGGCGGCTTTTTTGTTTGGCGGGGAAGGTGTGTGTCTTTCGAGTCCGGCAATCAGGGTGCAGTGCCATCTTTAAGGTCCTTGACCATGGTTTTTACGGTTTCGATCAATACGGGAATATCGTTTTTGCAGATGGAGTACAGCTCTTCCACGTCCACATCGAAATATCCGTGGGCAAGGACATTTCTCACCCCTTTGACCCCTTGCCACTCCACGTTCGGATAACGCTCCAGCAAGTTCCCCCCGGTCTTGCGATCGATCTGCTTGAACTCTTCCCCCACGGCGATCAGGATCATGCAGATGGCGTCCATCCTGTCGATCCCATCATTGCCGGCGTGAAAATCATCGGGTGATTCGATTCCTGCGAAGCGTCGTGGAATCCGCTCCAACGCCTCAAGGGCCGAGGTTAACCGGTCGATCAGCACAGCAGTATCATACATAGACCGCCTCCTTCTCGATATTGGCCTTCAAGCGGTGGTTCATGGAATCACGTAACCGTACAATGTCCACCGGGCGTCCCAGCAGTTGCTCCAGCTCTTCCCTCATGCGCGCGGCCCTGAACAGGTTCGGCGCGTCGGTTTCGAAGACGATATCCACATCGCTCTCCTCCGAGACTTCCCGACGGGCATAGGAGCCGAAAAATCCAAGTGCGCGCAAATGATACTCCGCGCCGTGGCACGCCTTGAATTCCGCCAGCAAAGTACGCAATTGTTCGGGCGTCAGAATTTTCATGACGTCACCTCCTCCTATGTATCCCCGGTGTTGCGCTCAAGGGCCTTCCGTTCTTCCCTTACCTTTTCCTCGGCGTCAAGCAGTCCCTCAACCTTTTCAAAATTAAGAGCGCTAAAGAATTCCATTTAGATATCCTTTTGGTTGTTTGGTCCCGGTAAAGTCTTAAATTGTATACTCTTATAATCAATAATACCGGAAAAGTAAAGGAACTATAAGCCATTAGCGCCCAAGCCACTTAAGGAACACCCCAACATCAGCCAACCTTTCATGTTCTGCTCCAACGCATTTTAGCGCAATATTAATTAGTTTCCATCCGGAAACGGTCTTTTTCCGCCCTGGCGGTGTCAATCTGCGGGCTTGCTTGTGCGGAGTTTCCATCCGGAAACGGTCTTTTTCCGCCCTGGCGGTGTCAATCTGCGGGCTTGCTTGTGCGGCGTACCGATGTACGCCTCCGCGCAATCCCTTGATTTCCTTGCCAGGACAAAATAATCCTCGTTTCCCATCTGGAAACCAATAGTTTCTCATCCGGACTTTCCGGATGGAAACTAATTAGCTCTGCTGGTACATTCCTTTCGGCTTTCGCAGTACGTTCAGAGGGTAGATAAAAAGGATCTGCCAGGGCGTCTGATGTCCAGTTCCTGTCGGAATTACTGCCCAGTGCTTGCGCATCCGGGAAGAAGATCGAGGATTATCAGCGGCATGAAGCAGCGCGGAAAAAAGTGTTCAAAACGCGTTCCCTGATGTTGCAGCTCCAGGAAAAAATATGAGGCAGCTGCTTGAAAACCGGTCAGTGGACTTTAAGTTGATAGCCGATAGCTCAAAGCTGAACACTGAACGCTGCCGTTCATTGCCCGGCCAAGGCCCACGTGGACAAGCTCCCCAACCCATCCTTGTCAAGGCCTTTCGTGGCGAACGTATATTTAGTTGACAAAAGTTGACGGCTTGGATACAGTTTACTCATGACAAATACACTCAATATTGAAAAACTGTCCCAACAGGCGGAAGCACTGGGGCACAACCAGTCCTCAATTGCCAAGGCCTTGAGCGTCTCCCGCGAAACCGTCTCACAATGGTTCAAGCAGGAGAAATATCCCCGCCCCGACAAACTCCTCAAACTGGCACGTCTGCTCGATCTCTCTTTTTCCGAACTGGTCATCAAGCTTACAGCTCCGAATGAGCCGGTTGTTGCCTTTCGGAAAAAAGGGGCTCACAAGATCACACCGGAGTATGTCGAACAGGCCAAGGATATGGGGCGCATCCTTGAAGTGCTCGTACCCTATCTCCCCTTTGACGACCTCGCGCTACCTGCAACCCTCAGAAGGCCGGTCAACGAGTATGAATACGTGCATAAGGCGGCGCGACGGGTGCGGGAAGAGATCGGTGTGCATGAAGGGGATGAGATCCACTTTGAAAAATTGATCGATTTTTTCAGCAAGCTGCATGCAGTGCTCATACCGGTGCTCTGGGCGCACAAAGACAAGCACGAAAATGCACTGCACATATATCTCCCCGATTCACTAACCACCTGGATCTATCTGAATCTCGACTGCAAGCTGCACGATTTCAAGTTCTGGATGTCGCATGAATTGGGTCATGTGCTTGCCCCGCAACTGCAGGGGGATGAAGGGGAGGATTTTGCCGAGGCATTTGCCGGCGCGCTGCTTATTCCCCAGGAGTTGGCCGCCAGGGAATACGAGGCGCTTCATCGGCTGAACATCATCGGCAAGCAGATCAATCGGATCAAGGAGACTGCGGACCGACTTGTTGTGTCGCCACTGACCGTATACTACGAAATCAATAAATATGCGGAGTTCAAAGGCACGGCTAAGATCGATCTTGACTCGGATAATGAGATCCATAAGGCGACAAGCAACTTCAATAAATCGTACAAGCCGGTAAGCGAGATTCTGTTCGGCACCAAGGAACCCTCTGCGTCCCGCTACATTGCTTGCGCCAAAGAAGCGTTCAACAGCCCCTTCTTCGATATACTCAAGAAATATCTCAAAGCCCACCGCAAATCGGCGAGCTTCGTTCAAAGCACTCTCAATATACCACTCCTGGACGCCCAGAGCGTATATGGGGAGCTTTGCAGTGCAGGTTGCCGACGTTAACCTTCCCATTTCCATTGGCCAGTCATTGCGGCCCTTTTGTTTTTGTCAAAAGATTGACCCTCCATCATTCAAAATGCCGTCTTTCCCTCCTGGTTATTCCCGTCTTCAGGTCTCTTGTGCCAGACGGTAACCTCCTAGCCCTCTAACTGTAGCGGGTCTGGGGTTAATAAAGGGTGCTGGCACACCGGTTGCACAACTACTTTTGCGTTTAATACCCGTTACTGTTAAAAGGTAAACGATTCATGGCGAATCCTGCTGCGGAAGCAATCGAGTTCCAATCCTTCAGGAAGAATTCCGATGTCTATATGGCGATTGTGGTTATCGGCATTCTGGCGCTGATGGTCGTCCCACTTCCTGCCTTTTTCCTCGATATCTTTCTGGCGGCCAACATTACCATAGCACTCGCCATTCTGCTGGTCGGGCTCTATACTACACAACCATTGGATTTCTCGGTTTTCCCTTCCGTCCTTCTGATTACCACCCTGTTTCGTCTGGCGCTCAATATCGCCTCCACCCGCCTGATCCTTTTGCACGGCAGCGAAGGGGCGGAAGCTGCCGGGGCAGTCATTAAAGCCTTCGGCCAGTTCGTAGTCGGCGGAAACTATGTGATCGGTGCGGTCATTTTCATGATCCTGGTCATCATCAACTTTGTTGTTATCACCAAGGGTGCCGGCCGCGTGGCTGAAGTGGCCGCCAGGTTCACCCTTGATTCCATGCCGGGAAAGCAGATGGCCATAGACGCCGATCTGTCGAGCGGTCTCATCAACGATAAGGAGGCAAAAATCCGCCGGCTCAATGTCAGCCGCGAAGCGGATTTCTATGGCTCCATGGACGGTGCCAGCAAGTTTGTCAGGGGGGATGCGGTTGCCGGCATCCTCATCATGCTGGTCAACATCATCGGCGGCTTTATCATCGGCGTCTGGCAAAAGGGAATGCCCCTTGAGGCGGCGCTTTCAAACTATACCCTTCTCACCATCGGAGAAGGCCTGGTGGCGCAGATCCCTGCCCTGATCATTTCCACAGCAGCCGGTATTATCGTTACACGTTCCGCCGATGAGAAAAATTTCGGCCACGAGCTGACCGGTCAGGTGCTCAACTATCCCAAGGCGCTTTTCGTCTCCTCCGGCGTCCTGTTCGCCTTCGGCCTTATTCCCGGGCTCCCCCATTTCGCCTTTTTCCTCGTTTCCGGGGTTACGTATCTTATTGGGAGGATGGCCAAGGAGAAGGTGGCCGCTATGGACGAGGAGGATATAAGCGACCTGCATGCCGCCGAAGAGGGGGGAGAGCAGATAAACGCCGTCAGGCCGCTGGATATGCTGGAACTGGAAGTAGGATACGGATTGGTGCCGCTGGTGGATGCCGCCCAGGAAGGTGAACTTCTGGAACGGGTCCGTTCAATCCGCAAGCAGTTTGCCCAGCAGATGGGATTTATTGTCCCCCCCATTCATATCCACGACAACCTTCAGCTTAAGCCCAACGAATACAATGTCCTCATCAGGGGGGCAAAGGTCGGCGGCGGCGAGATGAGCGGCCAGTATCTGGCCATGGATTCGGGAGCCACTACCGGCAAGATCCCGGGGACGCATACCACCGAGCCGGTATTCGGCCTGCCGGCCATCTGGATCAAGGCGGGCGACAGGGAACAGGCGCAGCTCTGCGGCTATACAGTGGTGGATAATACGACCATCATGGCCACCCATATCAGCGAGATCATCAAGAAACACGCCCATGAACTGGTGGGGCGCCAGGAATTGCAGCAGCTTCTGGACAACCTCGCCGCTAGCTTTCCCAAGGTGGTGGAAGAACTGGTTCCTTCACTCCTTAATCTGGGGACGGTGCTCAGGGTCGTCAAGAATCTCCTGAAGGAGAACATTTCCGTCCGCGACCTCCGCTCGATCCTGGAGACTTTGGCCGACTACGGGGGCGTCACCAAGGACCCGGAGATGCTCACCGAATTCGTCCGCCAGAACCTGGGGCGTTATATCGTGGATCAGTACAAAAGGGAAGACGAAACCCTCTGTCTTATATCCCTCTCCCGGGAGGTGGAGGAAGTGGTGGCCGATGCGGTGCAGCTTTCCGACCAGGGGAGTTATCTGGCCATTGAGCCGGGCGCTGCGCAGAAGATTCTCGGCAATGTCCGGAAGTCCATGGAGAAGTTCGACCAGACCGGAACCACGCCGGTGATGATCGCTTCACCCAACATCAGACGACATGTGAAGAAGCTCACGGAGCGGTTTATGCCGAATCTGGCGGTACTCTCCCATAACGAAATTCCGCCTCATATAAAAATCCAATCACTGGGGGTCGTGGAACTCAATGCAAGTTAGAACTTTTAAAGCAGGCGACATGACGGAGGCCTTGAAGATGATCAAGGCCGAGATGGGTGCGGACGCCATGATCCTCTCTTCAAAAAAGGAACGGCGTAAGGGTATTATGGGGCTCTTCTCCAAGCCTTTCTTTGAGGTGACGGCAGCCTTGGAGATTAAGCCTGTTCCTCGCCCCAATCCTTACCAGGAGAGGGAGGAAAGGTTACTCTCAACCCGCGAGGAATTCCAGAACTCCATGCTGGGACCCATGGCCAGGGAACTTAAAGCCCTGCGGGAGAGAGTGGAGAATCTGGCCGGCAAGGAGACCGCCACCCCCGGTCAGCAGGATTTCCAGACGCAGAACTTCCGGGAAGAGCGAACCGGCTTTAACACGGAGAATGGGCTGTCCGCAAGGAGCTTTGCCAGAGAGGACATGGAGGAGATCAAGAAATTCCTGCTGAATGCAGTCATGTCCAGGGAAAAGAAAAACCCGGTCCCGTTCGTTTTTCCCCAGGAGCAAAGCAATACAGATGAGAGCAAGGAGCTGCATGAAGAAATTGAAGGCTCTGCGACGGCGCTGGCTGAAATCGCCGAGGAACTGCGTTCTACAGGAATAGAGGAGGAGGCTGTCGGCGCTCTCCTTGAATTCCTTAAGCCGGCGGCAGAGCAGGGCGAGGAGAAAGACGAGCTACGGTACTCACTGGTCGAAGCTTTTGCCGGCTTGATCAAATGTTCGGGGCCGCTCAGAATGAAAAAGAACGGTCCACGCATTATGGCGCTGGTGGGTCCGACCGGGGTCGGTAAGACAACCACAACCGCCAAGCTGGCCGCCATGTATGCCATGACCAAGGGTGCCAGTGTAGCGCTGGTGACGACCGACAACTTCAGGGTGGGGGCGTTTGAGCAGCTTAAGACATATTCGAAGATTATGGGGGTGCCGCTGGAGATTGCATCGACGCCGAAGGAGCTGGCTAAAGCCATAGAAAACCATTCGGACAAGGATATGATCCTCATTGACACGGCCGGCCGGAGCCCCAAGGATCAGGAAAAGTTGGAAGAGCTGAAGGCTTTCCTGGAGTCGGGGCTTCCCATCGAGACCCATCTCTGTCTTTCCGCGACTACCAAGGATAAGGAGCTCAACGAGATTGTCGCCCGCTTCGGGATCCTCCCCATATCCAGGCTGCTGTTCACCAAGCTGGATGAAACCGAAAGCCTGGGGTGTATCGTAAATGTCCATTTGCGCAGCAAGTTCCAGCTCTCTTATTTCACTAACGGCCAGATGGTGCCTGAGGATATCGTGGTGGCAACCCCGAGGAAGCTGGCAAATCTGGTCTTGAGGGAGACGATATAGATGAACGTAATGACGAGTGGGCGGACGGACCAGGCCGATACGCTGAGGCAACTGGCCAGATCTTTGAAGGGGAAACGGATCGCTGTTCCGCTCCATGCCAAAGAGAGTCGTGAGCGGAAGGGAGTCCGGGTAATCTCCGTGACCAGCGGCAAGGGAGGTGTCGGCAAAAGCAATGTGGTTGCCAATCTGGCCATCGCGCTGGCTAAAATGGGTGCTCGGGTCCTGGTGATCGACGCAGATCTGGGGGTGGGAAATATCGATGTGCTGCTGGGGCTTTCCCCTCCCTATACCATGAATCATGTCCTTTCGGGAGAAAAGAGCCTGGAGGAAATTATCGTGTCCGGTCCTGCCGGGATAAAACTGGTCCCGGCCGGTTCCGGTATCCAGGAATATACCAGTCTCGGGCAGTATGAGCGGTTGAGGCTTATTTCCGAACTGGATCGGCTGGAGGAGGATTTTGACATCGTCATCATCGATACCGAGGCCGGCATTTCGGAAAATGTCACCTATTTTACCACCGCCGCCCAGGAAATAGTGGTTGTGGCATCGCCCGAGCCGACCTCCATTACCGATGTATATGCCCTTATCAAGCTCCTGGCCACCCGCTACGGTGAGCATCGTTTCAAGGTGCTGGTCAATATGGTCAAGGACAGCAAGGACGCCCTGGAGGTCTTTGCCAGGCTTTCCAATGTAACGAGCCGTTTTCTGGATATTTCCCTTGATTATCTGGGATGCGTGTTGTGGGATGAAAAGCTGGTCGAATCGGTGAAACGGCAGCGGGCGGTTTTCGAGATGTATCCGGACTCCATGGCCTCCATCTGCTTTGCAAACCTGGCGCGAAGGGTTAATGCAAACGCCGGTGAAAATAGATCAAAGGGTAACATCCAGTTTTTCTTCAGACAGAAATTTGCCCCCGCATTAGGATTGGAGGGTCTATGAACTGCCTTCTCAAGGCTTACGAACAAGAGGCTCAGAGGGTAGCGCTTCCCACCAGGGATGAGTTGATTATTTCCCATCTGCCCATGGTTAAATTCCTGGTTGGAAGGATAGCCTCGCAGCTTCCTCCCCATCTGGACCGGGAAGATTTGATGAGTGCGGCCGTTATCGGTCTTATCACGGCAGCGGAGCGTTTTGACCCCTTGCGGGGGGTTCAGTTCAAGACTTTTGTCGAGCAGAGAATCAGGGGAACCATCATGGATGAACTTCGTTCCCAGGACTGGCTTACCCGGTCCCTGCGGGAGAAGTTCAAGCGCCTGGAACATGAATTCTCCGTACTTGAACAGAAACTGGGCCGCAACCCTACCAGTGAAGAGGTATCCAGTGCCATGGGGATGGATCTGGAGAATTATTTCCGTCTCCTTGAAGAAGTCCATTTCCTTTCCGTAGTGAGTCTGGACGATTCGTGGGAAGATGAAGACGGTAGCCCGTTCGGTCTGCTTGACGTGCTGGAGGACAAGGCGATCGAGAATCCCCAGAGCCAGATGCTGGCCAGAGAGATGGTCGATATCCTGGCCGAGGCCATTGATACCCTGCCGGAAAAGGAGAGGATCGTCGTTACCCTCTATTACTATGAAGAGCTGAACCTTAAAGAAATCGGCGAGGTCCTGAGTCTTACCGAGTCGAGAATTTGCCAGCTGCACAGCCAGGCGATCCTGCGCATGCGCGGCAAGATGAAGCAGCACAAATAAAGCGGTTCTGCGTTCTATGTTCTAAGTTCTAAGTTAAACCTAGAACCTAGAACGTAGAACGTAGAACTGATTTCTAGGGGGATTTATGAACAGCGGCATGTACGCGGCGCTTTCCGGCAATCTTGCTTCAATGAGAAGGCTTGATGTGCTGACCAACAACTTGGCAAATGCCAATACCGCCGGTTTCAAAAAGGACCGGCTCATGTTTGAGAGCCTCATGACAAATGCCAAAGATTTGACGCAAAATGTCAATCCCGGCAACACACCGGTTTTATCCGGTGACCGCTTTTATACCGACTTTTCTCAGGGGCCGTTGAGGCAGACCGGTAATACTTTGGACCTTGCTTTGGAAGGAGATGGGTTTTTCGTGATAGACACGCCCCAGGGGAGAGCGTACACCCGGCAGGGTAATTTCCAGAGGGATGGCAACGGGAAGCTGGTAACCACCGATGGCTTTGAGGTGCTCGGGAGCGGTCCGATTACCATTGCCAGCGGCAAGGTGGATATCGACCCCCGTGGGAGCGTTGTTGTAAACGGCGTCCCCGTTGCCACCCTGCAGGTCGTGGACTTTCCCAAACCGTACGCCTTGCAGAAGATCGGCAACGCGATGTTTGTCCCCAGTGATCCCCAGGCGACGCCGCAGCCGGTCACAAACCCCAGGGTTACCCAGGGAGCCATCGAGGATTCCAACGTGAGTACAATCCAGGAAATGGCATATCTCATAGAAACCACCCGCTTTTTCGAGACCTGTCAGAGAGTGGTGAAGAGTTATGACGATATGGCGGGGAAGGCGGCCAATGAACTGGGGAGGTTGTAATTAAACCAACGAACATCACAAGGGAGATTAAAAATGATTCGTGCATTATGGACAGCGGCCTCGGGAATGCAGGCCCAGCAACTGAATATAGATGTGGTGGCCAACAATCTGGCCAACGTCAACACCACCGGTTTCAAGAAAAGTCGGGCCGATTTTCAGGACCTCATGTACCAGAATCTGAAGACCGCCGGTGCTCCTTCCACCACTTCCACCGAGATACCGTCGGGAATCCAGATCGGACTCGGCTCCAAAGCCGCCGCCGTTACCAAGGTCTTTTCTGCCGGCAACATCAACCAGACCGGCAATGAGCTGGACGTGGCCATCGAGGGTGATGGCTTCTTCCAGATCCAGCAACCGGACGGCACCACCGCATATTCCAAGGCAGGTTCCTTCAAGAGGGACAGCCAGGGGCGCGTGGTAAATTCCGACGGCTATCCGCTTCTCCCTGAAGTGGTGATTCCAAATAACGCCACGAAGGTCAGCGTCGGGAACGATGGGACTGTAGCGGTAACGCAAGCCGGCCAGAACAACGCAACTACCGTGGGAAACATCCAGCTGGCAACCTTTTCCAACCCGGCCGGGCTTCGCAGCCTCGGCCACAACCTCTTTCAACCTTCCGATTCCTCCGGCAACGCCACTACCGGCACTCCGGGGCAGAACGGCATCGGTACGATCAGCCAGGGGTTTCTGGAGATGAGTAACGTCAGCGTCGTGGAAGAAATGGTCAACATGATAGTCGGCCAGCGCGCCTATGAGGTTAACTCCAAGGTGCTTTCGTCGCTCCGCTGCTCACATACTGATGTATGTTCCGCTGCTCGCTCCTCAGCGCCTTGCACCTGGGCATTTTTGAGCGCGAACAGGAAGGCGATGAGAAACATTCGGAGAAAATCGATGAAACGCCTTGTACCCATAGTAATGCTGCTCTTGCTCCCCCTGTCTTCCTTTACCGGTGCGGCCCCGGCGGCACGTGAGACTGCGTTGGTGAAGGAGGGAGAGGTCCGGCAGGTTTTGACCGACTATCTACGGAACAGGACCGCGAATCTCGGGGTGGAGCTCAACATTAAAAAAATCGGGTACAGCGGAGATATGGCTCTCCCGAAGGGTGAAGTGAGCTACGAGGTCATCGCGCCACGCCAATGGGAGGGGTGGGGGAATGCAAATCTGGCCCTTATTGTAAGGGTTAATGACCGGGTTGAACGCAATATTCCGGTCCGGGTTGAAGTGGAAGCCCTGGCTGATGTGCTCGTGGCTGTACGCCCCCTGGAACGGGGAGAAATCATCGGCCCGGGAGATGTGGCTTTGCAGAAGAGAGACATGGCAACAGTCACCGGCAGGATATACCGCTCTCCGGATGAGGTGCAGGGGAAAAGGGTGCGGACGGCAATGCGGGCCAACGCCCCCATTCGCACCGACTATCTGGAGAAGGTCCCATTGGTTAAAAACGGTCAGTTGGTGACCATTGTCCTGGAAAATGACGTGCTGCGCTTAACCGCCACCGGCCGGGTGAAAAATGCCGGGGCCGAGGGAGACATGGTGTTGGTGCAGAATCTGACCTCGCAAAAGGATATTTCGGCCAGAGTGGTGGATACCAACACCGTGAAAGTGGAGTTCTAGGGTTCTGCGGGTTTGAAACCCGCCCCTGCCCGTGGTTACACAGGAAATTACCGTGCACAAAAAATTATTACTCATAATCTTTTTCTTTCTTACTGCGTGTACCATCCAAAAGACCGAGGTACGGAGTCCCTCGTTTGATGAGCAACTGGAAGCGCCACGGCTGACTTATGCCGGCGGCTCCCTCTGGCAGGCTTCATCGGGAGGCGTAACGGAAGACCTGAAGGCCAGGAGGAAGGGAGATACCCTTACCGTTGTCATCACGGAACAGGCAAGCGCCAGCAAAGAGGCCACCACCGGGACCAGCAGGAAGACGAGCGTTTCGGCGGGGATTCCCAATCTGCTCGGGCTTGAGACAAACATGACCGGCATCAGGAACTGGATGGACTTGAACAAGCTCATAAGCGCCAGCACCGATTCCAAATTTGACGGGAGCGGGTCTACCACGAGAAAAGAAGACCTGAACGCAACCATCACCGCCAAGGTGATGGACGTTCTCCCCAACGGCAACCTCCTCATTGAGGGACGCCGCAATGTCAAGGTCAATAACGAAGACCAGATCATTCTCCTCCAGGGGACGGTTCGGCCGAGAGATATAAGCGTCGACAATGTGGTGAATTCAACTTTTGTCGCCGATGCCCGAATTACCTACACCGGCAAGGGTATCATCAGCGACCGCCAGAAGCCCGGCTGGCTGATGGGTATATTGGATGTGGTCTGGCCTTTTTAAAAGCGGTGAAGGGTGAACAGTGAACGGTGAAAAACCATGGTAAAAAAATCAATCTACATAGCCTTCCTGCTTCTGCTTCTGCCTCAACTGGCGCTGGCCATCCGCATCAAGGATATCGCCAGCTTTGACGGAGTGAGGGACAACCAGCTCATCGGCTACGGTCTTGTGGTCGGTTTGAACGGCACCGGCGACAGCGATCAGACCACTTTCCCGGTGCAGTCCCTGGTAAACGTGCTGGAGCGGATGGGGATAACCGTGAACCGCGCCGATATCAAGGTAAAGAATGTGGCGGCCGTCATGGTGACTGCGACCCTCCCTCCGTTTGCCAAGCAGGGGAGCAAGATGGATGTGCTGGTTTCTTCCATGGGGGACGCCAAGAGTGTTGCCGGAGGTACCTTGCTGATGACGCCTCTCAAAGGTGGCGACGGCCAGGTCTATGCGGTGGCCCAGGGGGGGGTGTTGACCAACTCCTTTTCCTATGGCGGTCAGGCGGCTTCGGCCCAGAAGAACCACCCCACTGCCGGGCGAGTGCCCGACGGGGCGCTGGTAGAGCGGGAACTTCCCAATGTTCTGGCAGACCGGATCCAACTCAAACTAAATCTGCACCAGCCGGACTTTACAACGGCTTCACGGATGGCGACCGCCGTTAATGAAAAGTTCAAGGCGCGGGTTGCCTTCTGCAGCGATCCGGGCGCCGTAACACTGAATATACCCGATGCGTATCAGGGGAGAACGGTGGAGTTCGTTGCAGAGCTGGAGGGTCTTGACGTGCGGCCGGATGTCTCTGCGCGGGTTGTGCTGAACGAGCGCACCGGCACCATTGTTGTCGGCGAAAATGTGCGAATTTCGTCAGTGGCGGTTTCCCACGGCAACCTTACCCTTTACATCAGAGAGACCCCTCAAGTGTCACAGCCCCAACCGCTCAGCAAAACCGGCGAAACAAAGGTAGTCCCCAGAACGGCACTCAAGGTGTCGGAGGAATCAGGCGGGCTGGCGATTTTGCGCGAAGGGGCCAATATCGGTGACGTGGTACGGGCTTTGAACGCCCTGGGTGTTACGCCGCGGGACCTGATCGGGATCATGCAGGCAATAAAGGCAGCCGGGGCTCTACAGGCAGAGTTGACGGTCATTTAAAGGCGGTGAAAAGTGAAGAGTGAGGAGTGAGGAGTGAAGAGCTGAAAACCAAAGGTGAAGAATGGATATAACAGTAATCCCGCCGGAGCTCATGCCGGGCAATGGGGAAAAATTGCAGCAGACGCTCAAGACTCGACAGCAATCTGCCGATAGGGAAACTGTGGCGGCCAAAAAGGCTGCCCGGGAATTCGAGGCGCTTTTTGTCGGAATGATGCTCAAATCGATGCGGGCCACGGTTGGCAAAGACACATTGACCGGCGGTGGTCAAGGAGAGGAAGTTTACCGCTCTCTCCTGGACCAGGAATACGCCAATGCGGTTGTGAAAAGCGGCGGCCTTGGTCTGGCGGGAATCATCGAAAAGCAGCTGATCAGACAGGATAAGAGCATGGATCGCAAACAGGCCGGTTTGGAAAAGGTCTACTGACCCCTGGTGGGAGAGGGGAACACGGATGTGACGACGGGTAAAATCGGCAACAGCAGGCAGCTTGATGCACGTCATGCAAAGAACGAAACGCTTGAGCTTAGTGATACGACAGTCCAAAAGAAGGGCAAGATTCAAAGGACCGGAGCGGATCAGGTTGACATTTCCATCAGCAAAGCCGAGGTTGAGAAGCTGAAAAAGCTGGCGAACGAAATGCCCGATTCCAGGACGAATAAAATCGCCTCCCTGAAGCGGCAGGTCAGCAGGGGGACGTATCGGATCGACACCGTGGTGGTTGCGGAAAAGATGCTGGCTAATCGGAGATGGACATAGTGAAAGGGGATGACGTAATGACAAACAGCATTTCTGAGCTTATTTCGGTCCTGTCCGGGAAAAGGAGCACGATGGAAGAGCTGCTGCATCTTCTCGAAGAGGAACAGCGCTGCATCGTCGAGCTGGATCTGCCGAATCTCGAAGCTCAGATGGAAAAGAAAAAGCGGCTGCTGGTTGATCTGGAAACATCCAATAATCTCTGCCGGCAACTGGTGAAGCAGGCAGCGGTGGAACTCGATCTCCCTGAAGTCGCCAGCCTCTCTCCCCTGTTGCCAAAGGTTGCGTCGTCGCAGCGGGATATCTTGAAGGGACTGCAAACCAGGCTCCTCGAACTGGGGACCGCTCTTGACCGGCTGCTGGCGTTTAACGGTGAGCTTCTGCAGGGGTCATTGCGTACCGTCACACGCTCACTGGAGTTTTTCGGCAATATGTTCAACCGCAGCAAAACTTACGGCGAAGCAGGCTGCATGGTTAAGGGGACCAACGATGTCAGACTGATCTGCAAGGAGATATAAATGGGGATCAATAATCTTTTCAACATAGCGGCTAGCGGCATTAATGCCCAGAGGCTTGCCATAGAGGTTACCAGCGAGAATATCGCCAATGTGAATACGCAGGGGTATTCGCGGCAGCGAACCATTTTTGAGACGGCGCCTACCACCCTGGCCAATGGGTTTCCGCTCGGTACCGGCGTCAAGCTGGCGGCAGTGCAGAGATCATACGACGGCCTGCTGCAACAGCAGATAGTAAACGGCAATAGCACCTACGGCAAGAATTCCACCTTGAATTCGGCATTGCAGCAAGTTGAGCCTTCATTTAATGAAGTAATTGCCAACGGTCTTGGACAGTCCTTCGAGGACTTTTTCGATTCCTGGCACGACCTTTCGGTGAATCCTCAGGGAACAGCCGAACGGCAAGCGGTGCTGGCCCGTTCGCAGGTCCTCGTGGATAATTTCCACCGGCTGAACGCGAGTCTCGACAATGTAATAAGCAACGCCGATAATACGTTGGTGGGAATTACCAATGATATCAGCGATAAGGCAAAGAACATCGCTTCGCTGAATTATCAGATCAAGATGACTGAGCAGCTTGGCGGCAATGCCAATGAACTGAGAGACCAGCGGGATTATCTGTTGCAGGAACTGGGGACGAAAGTGGGTATTACCGCTGATGAGCAGGCTGACGGGACGGTGACGGTTAAATTGCCTTTAAATGCCGGCGGAGGGGGAGAAACCCTGGTCAGCGGTAACCAGTACGCGCTGGTTTACACCAGTGTCAATGGGGGAACCGGTTTGAACGACATCCGTATTTCCTCCGTCGGCAATCCCCCTGCAACGGCAGGCGGAGATGCGGATGTGACGGCCACTATCGGCGGCCCGAATGACGTAACAAAGGCGGCGGATAACAGCCTGGGAGAAATTGGCGGGACACTTCAGACAAGGGATACCATTGTGGGAGGGGCCGAGGGGTACCTCGCCAGACTGGACGAAATGGCCAATCAGCTTGCAACTACAGTGAATGCCCAGCATACGGCCGGCTTTGACCTGGCGGGAGTCGCAGGGGTCAACTTTTTTAACGGGGCTACCAGCGCTGCCATTACGCTTAACATTGCCGATGCCGATACAATTGCCGCTGCCGGCGCTGTTGGCGGGGTGGGAGACAATGTCAACGCCTTGGCGATGGCGGATCTCAAAATAGACGACACCATCATCTTTACGGTAGGTGCAACGGTTACCACTTCGACGTTCGGCGGCTACTATAACTCTTTTGTCAGCAGTATCGGCATAGATGTCCAAAGTGCCAAGAATGCCACCCAACAGAGTGAAAGCTTCCTCAAGCAGCTTAACTCGCTCCGCGAATCCAAGTCAGGGGTGTCGCTTGATGAAGAGCTCACAAACCTCGTTAAATATCAGCGCGCCTTTGAGGCTTCTGCGCGACTTGTTAACTCCGCCACTGATATGATGGATACGCTGATAAACCTTGTACGATAAGGAGAACGGCCATGAGAGTTACCCCGGCAATGACCGCTGACAACGCGTTGTTCAATTTGCAACAGGGACGGTCCAAGCTTGACAAGATACAGGAGCAGGTTGCCTCGGGCGTCATTGTCAACAGGCCCAGCGACGATCCGATTGCAAGCAGGCAGATACTGGACCTGGAGAACAAGGTAAAGGAAGGGGGCCAGTATTTGAGCAATATCACAAAGGGGAATCTCTGGCTCAATGTTACCGATACTACGTTGACAAGCATAGGGGATATCATTGACCTGGCAAAAAAGAACGTCAATGATGTCAGCGGCACATCCACAACCGATCCGACGCAGTCTGAATCCGTAAATGCCAGAAAGATTGCCGCCGAACAGCTGAGGCAATTGAAGAATCAGTTGGTCGATCTGGGTAATACGGAATTGCAGGGGCAGTATATCTTCGCCGGATTCTATAACGATACGAAACCGTTTAACACTGACGGCACTTTGAACGTTCCCGGCACAAGCGGCGTAATTAATACCGAAATCGATGCAAAATCGTATGTGCAGATAAACTATTCCGGGGATAAGCTTCTGCGTGGGGGAGGGGGAGGGGCGAATGTATTTACTGCACTTGACAATCTTATCAACGAGATAGACCCGGCAATCAATCAAACGGCCGGGGTGCCGGATGCCATGAACGTTGTGACCCTCCAGAACGAGGCAAAAAATCTTGAACAGGCAAGAACGCAGGTTTCTGATGCCAGAAGTGAGATTGCCGGAAGAATGACCCGGATGCAGAGCGCCGAAAACATCCTGACGAGAAACAAATCAACGTTAACAGGGCTTATTTCCGACATGCAGAACGTGGATTATATCAAGGCGGCTACCGAGCTGAACCAGCAGCAAACCGCTTTCCAAGCGGCTCTGTCGGCTACCGCGAAAATTACCCAGCTGTCCCTGCTGGACTATTTGAAATAGTCTAAGGCGGACACACCTGTCGGTTCGGGGGGATTATAATGCTCGTGCTTACCAGAAAGATCGGGGAAGCGATCATCATCGGCGATAATATAAGGATCGAGGTGGTGGACTTAAAAGAGGGGCAGGTCCGCCTGGGAATCAAGGCCCCCGATGAGGTGAACATATACAGGGAAGAGATAAAGAGGGTAAAATAAGAAGGTATAGCTTACTTCCCTTGATTTCATAAAAACAATTCATCCAGATAAAGGGTGTGCCATGATCAGATTGACAAGGCTCGACGGCAGTGAAATATATCTCAATCCGAACCTGATCGAAACCATCGAGGAAACGCCGGACACCCATATCACCCTGTCTAACGGTAACCGTTATCTGCTCCTTGAGCCGGCACGGGTGATTATCGACCGGATTGTCGCTTTCCAGTCCGGAATCATGCGGCGCTCCATCAGCGGACGGGCCCCAAAGTATCTGAAGAGACGCAATGCGGAAAATTATCGGCCGGTCTGCATGCTTGAGTGACATCCACATGATGTGGTAACGGATAACAAAAGACCTATATTCGCTTCCATCAGCGAGACTGGAATGTTATGGATATCGCCACAATTAGTCAGCGCAATCCTTCAGCCTACCGCGGCGATAATCGTCCTCGGCGGCACCTTCGGCGCAACCTTCGTCAGTTTCCCGCTGCCAACCATCCTGCAGGCAGTGAAAGACGCGAAAAAGGCGCTCTTCCCTCCCAGTGCCAATCCCGAAGGGATCATCAAGGATATCATCGGTTATGCCGCCAAGGCGAGGAGAAACGGCCTGATTTCCCTGGAACAGGAAGCGCAGTCAATCAGTGACCGCTTTACAAAAAAGGGGATATCCCTGGTGGTGGACGGGATAGACCCGCAAAAGCTGCGGGAAACCATGGAGATAGAGCTTTCCTCATATGAAGAGCACGCAAAGGCGAGCGCTGAGGTGTTCGAGGCCGCCGGCGGGTTTGCGCCGACCATCGGGATAATCGGCGCCGTATTGGGGCTTATCCATGTCATGAACAACCTTTCCGATTCGTCCAAGCTGGGAGCGGGCATTGCCGTTGCCTTTGTGGCGACCATTTACGGTCTGATGACCGCCAATATCATCTGTATTCCTTTCGGGACCAAGCTGAAGCAAAGGTTGAAAGCTGAAGTGCAGCAGAAGGAGATGGTGATCGAAGGGCTCATCGCTATCCAGAACGGCGAAAACCCCCACTTCATTGAGCAGAAGCTGCGGTCTTACATGCACGATGGCGGCGAAAAAAAGGGGAAATAGATGGGAAGGCAAAAAAAACCGGAAAAGGAAGTGAATCAGGAGCGCTGGCTGGTATCTTACGCCGATTTCATAACCCTTTTGTTTGCCGTATTTGTTACCCTCTACGCCATGTCACAGACCGACAAGCAAAAGGTCGAGCAGGTCATTCAATCAATGCGGGAATCCTTCGGATACACAAAGACCGGTGCAGGTGCGAAGCCTACTATCATTGAAACCAGCGATATGAGAATAATCCCTTCTCTTCGCCCGGATATATTAAATGCCGGCAAGCGCCCGAATCAGACAACCAAGGGGCGGACCCACGCGGAAGAAAAGGACTTCAAGGAGATAAAGGCCGCCATCGATGCTTACTTATTAAAGCATGGGCTGCAGGATAAAGTCAGCGTGGATATAAACCGGCGCGGACTGGTCGTCAGTCTCAAGGAAGCGGGTTTCTTCGATTCGGGAAGCGCCGTGGTAAAACAGAGTTCCTATCCGTACCTGGCAAAGATCGTTGAATCCCTGAACACATACACGAACTCCCTGAGGGTCGAAGGACACACCGACAATGTTCCGATAAGTTCGCCGGCATTCCACTCCAACTGGGAACTTTCCACCACCAGGGCAACAAATATCGTGCACTACATGATTGATTACTACAAGTTCGATCCGGACACTCTGTCGGCAACCGGCTACGGTGAGCATCGGCCCATAGTTGATAACAGCACCGCCGAGGGAAGAGGCAAAAATCGCAGGGTGGATATAGTCATGCTTTCGACGGAAAACGAGAGGGGAGAACCTTGACAGCCTGTTAACAGCGATTCAAAGTTCGAAGTTCCAGGTTCAAAGTTTATATCTCGTCAGACCACAAAACTCATCCTTTTTTTTCTGCCTTTTCCCTCAATTTGTTGCGCTGCTCATTAAAAATATAGGAAATGATGGTTTCCCGGTCCTTTTCATCAATGAACTTGAATTCAATGCCGGTGGAGTAAGACGAGTGCTTGTCCCAGGTTAGCCGTATTTCATTTGCACGCACTACGGCGCCGACTGCATAGATTACCCTGGCGGGGACAAGTGGAAGAAAAATTGCCAGGTGCACCAGGGTGCCGGGCGTCAAAGAATCCTTCATCTTGAATCTCAATCCACCGCCGCTCAGATTCGCATTGCATGGTTTTATTTCATCCCCATTGTTCCAGTCGATAACTTTAAAGCCTTCATTGCACGGAATCATTGCCGGCGAAGGGATTAGCCCGCTGGCAAGTTTTTTCCCATTCCACTCTTCGTAAACGCCCCTTAGCTGCTGGTCTTCCGGGATTGAATAAAGAATTGGAATGCATACGTCAAGACGAAAATATTCACGGCGCTGCTGGACATCAACCTGACTGATGAGCCTGAGGTCCATCTCTTTGCCGATAACTTCCTTTTCGAGGACGGCATGGCAGCGGCAGAGCGCCCAGGCTTCTTTGCTGGTTATAACAACTTGGGCGCCGGCCTCCGTTACAACCCCGTGTGACAGTCCATCGCCGTATAACTCCAGTTGAAGCCGGTCACCCTGGATAAATTTAATTGCAGCGGTGTCTTCGTAGAACTTGTTGTCAGTAAGTTGGACGCCGATATTGACCTGATGATCCACAAGGAAATATTTTTCAAAAACAATTGGTTTTCCAGCCATTGCCGACTTCCCCCTCCAATACGCCTTTATCCCGATCCCGGGGTTGATTTCAGTTTCTTCAATTTAATTGACGTGGAGCATTCAAAAATTTGACTTTTAGCAGATGCCGACTGCCGGCAGTATTTATATAATCCTAGAAAAAGCATTTTGAACACGGATCAAATCTGATTTATACGGATTTCACGGATTTAAACCATGGAGAGCATTAACCTAAAAGGTTGTGGTAGTAACCCGGTTTATCTCCTTGAATTATAAGTTTTAATCCGCTTTTTCCGTGTTAATCCGTGTCCAATTGCCGTTTTTGTCTAGGATAATCCGTTGGAGATTTCCCGTAATGATTTAAAATGGTTCTCCTGCAAATCCGTCGTACTCATCTGCGTTCGGGTCCATTTGTTTCCCATTAACATCCGTGCCGGAAAATTTGAAGACCAGGTGGGACGGGTCGATGACGCCGGTGCCTGCTTCATTCTGGGTAATTGAAAACGTGACCGTTGCCTGAGATGTCTCCGGGTCGAAGGTGACACTCTTCGGAACCGGGGATACGGAAATCTGATCTCCCTGATGAAGGCTGATGCCGTTGTTGTAAATCCCTCCAGGGCCACCGGAAGCCTTGCTGATCGACCAGTTTGACAGGGTCATTACCGAACCGACATCCATCCCCGAGTCGAACTGGAACTGCATGGTAAAGTCTTTGGAGGAACTTGGCGCTGCGAGACCAAGTATAATGAGAGACGTAGCTGCACCAAATGTTGAATAGGGACCGAAGGAGCTGTTTGCGTCATTGAATGAGTATATTTTGGGCTGACTGATTGATTTGTCAAGATCCTTAGCAAGGGTATTTGATTGACTGGTATTTATTTTTTTCAGTACGGCGACCTGTTCCCGTGCCTGCTCCATTTGTCCCTGACCTGCGTAAGCGTTGCCCAACTCATAATTTGCAAGCGCGAAATCCTTTTTCAGGGTGACCGCCTGTTTAAGTTCTTTCACCGCATCGTCGTACTGGCCGAGCCGATTATAGGCAAGACCTAGAGCATATTGCCCGTTGCCGTTTTTGGGCTCAAGACTGATGACCTTCTTGAACTGATCCACCGCATCTTTCGGGCGATTCGTCTGGAGATAAAGATGACCGAGCGTATAGGGAGCAAGAGAGGATTGCGGATTCAGGTTCGCGGCAACCTTTAATTCTTTTTCCGCTTCGTTGTTGCGTTTTTCGGCAATGTAAATATTCGCCAGATTAACATGAATTTCATCCTGGGATTTATCGAGCTGGAGCGATATCTTGTAGGCGTCGATCGCCTCCTTGTTTTTGCCCGACTGGAGGTATGCGCTTGCCATGAAATTGTATGCATCGATATAATCGGGCTTGTAGGCGGTTGCCATTCTGAAGGCGGCAGCGGCCTCCTTATATTTCTTATTCTGAAACAGCGTGATCCCGCTTGACAAAGACGTGGTCGCAGCCCCGTCCCGCAAGTCCTGCTGGGAGGAAAGCGCCGCGAACACCTTTTCTACGCCTGGATTTAAGTCCATTTGTTCACCCCTGCACCCTGGTTTTTTTCTTATTGCTGATTATCGGCACAAATCAAAATATATTTAGTTTCCATCCGGAAACGGTCTTTTTTCGCCCTGGCGGTGTCAATCTGCAGGCTTGCTTGTGCGGCGTACCGATGTACGCCTCCGCGCAATCCCTTGATTTCCTTGCCAGAACAAAAAAATCCTCGTTTCCTATCTGGAAACTATTTATGTGTCCTTTAGATACGTGTTTTACATTCGCAGGGGTGAATTCCGATTTGACACCGAAATCCCATAATCTGCGGGGCAAGATTCTTGCAAATACCCTTGAATGCTGCACGCTATTTCGGTGCAACAAACTTGCCAGCTTTGCTTTTTTCAAAGAGCCCGGAACCGGATGATGGAAGACTCTACCCACTCGACAAAACTTTTCCCGAATTCAGATCTGTACAATCAACAGGGCGCCGGCTGTTATGAGGAGGGGAGATTTGATCAAGCGGAAAGTGCCTTCATGAATGTGTTTTCCATGGGTCCTTTCAACGCCGAAACCTACAACCTGTGGGGGACTCTGCTGGACAGGCAGGGGAGATATAATGATGCGGTCCTTAGATACCGGAAAGCACTCTACTTACGGCCCGGTTTTGCCTTGGCCAGCTATAATCTCGGCAATACCCTCAGCAGAATGGAGAAATTTGAAGATGCGATTGCCTGCTACCGGCAAGCCGTGTCCCGGGATCCTGATTTTACGGATGCCTATAACGGTCTTGGAGCCGCTTTAAGAAGTCTGGGAAGGCTGGACGAGGCTGAGGAATATTACCGAAAAGCGTTGATACTGAAACCGGATTATGTGGAAGTTATTTTCAACCTGGTCGTCATCCTTCACTCTCAAAACAGGCTGGAAGAAGCCGTCGAAGCTTACCGGAAGATTCTGTCGCTGAGACCATCGGATGCCGGAGCCCTCTACAATATGGGTCTCGCCCTGCAGGCGCAGGGAAAACCGGAAGATGCCGCTGACTGCTATGTGCAGGCGGTGACGCTCTCTCCTGATTTTACCGACGTGCATTACAGGCTGGGTGAGATGTTACAGTCCCAGGGGAAATTCGATGATGCCGTGAGTCATTATCGAAAGGTGCTGGCCCGTGCCCCCGCCATGTTCGAAGCCCACTACAATCTCGGCCTTGCCTATGTGGCGCAGGGGAAATTCGACGATGCCGCACCATGCTTCAGGCAGGCGCTGATGTTGCGTCCCGTGCATTACGAGGCCCATCATAATCTCTGTATAGCGCTTCAGGAAGCAGGGCTTATGGATGAGGCGATTCCATGCTACTGTCAATTGCTGGGAAAGCATCCTGACTCCGGCGAGGAAAAGTTTAACCTGTCTTGCCTGGTGCTTTTGAATGGAGAACTGACTGAAGGCTTCAAGGGGTATGAATGGCGTTTTGCCAGGAAAGAGCCGGTGCCCTTGCGGGAATTTTCCCAGCCGCAGTGGGATGGTTCCATGCTTAACGGCCGCACCATTCTGCTCCACTCGGAACAGGGGTTCGGCGACACCGTAATGATGGTCCGTTACGCAACACTTGTGGCGGAGCGGGGCGGGCGGGTGATCCTTGAATCCCCGGCTGACTTGGCATCACTCCTGGCACGCGTGCCCGGCGTAGAACGTGTTGTGTCCAACGGTGCAAAACTCCCTGATTTTGATCTTCACCTGCCGCTCATGAGCCTGCCGATGGTGTTCGGCACAACACTTGAGACCATTCCCGCAAGCGTTCCCTACCTCACCCCTTCCCCCCAGCTAGTGGAAAGCTGGGGGGAAAAGCTGATGGATGACGGATCGTTCAAAGTCGGGCTGGTCTGGACGGGACGACAGGATCACCCCATCAACCGCAAGCGGTCCTGCCCGCTCAGGAATTTTGCCCCCTTGGCAACGTTGCCGGGGGTAACGTTTTATTCGCTTCAGACGGGGGGGGAGAGGGACCAGGCGGCGATGCCGCCGGAAGGCATGAAGATAATCGACCTGGCCGGCGGGATCAGGGATTTTGCCGACACTGCGGCGCTCATCGCGAATCTTGACCTGGTGATCTCCATCGACACGTCGGTAGCCCATCTGGCCGGTGCAATCGCCGCGCCAGTCTGGGTCTTGCTCCCCTTTGTGCCGGACTGGCGCTGGCTCCTCGGCCGTGACGACAGCCCCTGGTATCCCACCATGCGGCTCTTCCGCCAGGAGAAACTGCATGACTGGCCCGGGGTGATCGGAAAAGTAAGGACCGCCTTGCTGGAATTATCCGGAGGAAGTATTGATAGCATCTGATCTTGCGGAAAATCTCGTGGATCTCGGCATTGCTCTCCGTAAGGAAGGGAAAGTCAGCGAGGCGGCTTTATGCTGCAAAAAAGCCTTACTGGTAAGGCCCGATTACCTGAAGGGATACTTGCATCTCGGTGATGCGCTCCATGCTTTGGAGAGGTATGCCGAGGCGGTAACCTGTTATGAGCAGGCGCTTGCCTTAAAGCCGGATTTCGCGGAGGCACACAACAATCGCGGCAATGCCCTGCTTGAGCTCGGCCGCTATGAAGAGGCAATTTGCGGCTACCGGGAAGCGCTCAGGCTCATGCCTCATTACGCGGAGGCTCATGTGACCATCGGCACCGCCATGCAGGCCATGGGAAAGCCCGTTGAGGCGGCGGCATGCTACCGCCATGCGCTGGACATTAATCCCGACTGCGGCGAGGCGCACTGGAATCTTGCCCTCGTCCTTCTCCTCCTGGGGGATTACGGAGAGGGGTGGCAGGAGTATGAGTGGCGCTGGAAAAAGAAGCAATTTACATCACCCAGGAGAAATTTCATGCAGCCGGAATGGGACGGTTCCGATCCCAGCGGCCGTGCAATCCTCCTCCATGCGGAACAGGGGTTTGGGGACACCATCCAGTTTGTCCGTTACGCACCGCTGGTGGCCGAGCGCGGCGGGCGGGTGATTGTCGAGTGCCATCCTGCGCTGAAATCCCTCTTGGCAAAGGTCGCAGGGGTGGAGCAGGTCGTTTCCCTGGGAGATCCGCTCCCCGCCTTTGACTGCCACTTACCGCTCATGAGCCTGCCGTTGGTTTTCGGCACGACGGTGGATACCATTCCGGCGGATGTCCCCTATGTGACTCCACCGGAAGATCAGATGAAAAGGTGGAGCAAAAAGCTCGCCCATGACGACACGTTCAAGGTGGGGCTGGTCTGGGCGGGGAGAGCTTATCCCGACAGGAACCGGAGTTGTCCCTTCGAAAACTTTGCGACACTTGCAGGCATGCCGGGGACAACATTTTACACCCTCCAGATGGGTGAAGAAGCCGCGCAGGCCGGCACTCTCCCCCAAGGGCTGTGCATGGCGGACCTGACGGGGGAGATCGGGGATTTTGCGGACACGGCAGCCTTGATCGCCGGACTTGATCTTGTCATTTCCATCGACACGGCGGTTGCTCACCTGGCGGGGTCGATGGGAAAGCCGGTCTGGGTGCTGTTGCCGTTTGCACCTGACTGGCGCTGGTTTCTGGGGCGTTGCGACACCCCCTGGTATCCTTCCATGCGCCTGTTTCGTCAGGGCAAGCCCGGTGACTGGGGCAACGTGCTCGTCAATGTGCGGCACGCCTTGCAAGGGTTTGCCGCGGAGTTTTATAACAACCGTGGCTGCTCCCTTGACGGGGAGGGGATGCCTGACGATGCCGAGCATATGTTCAACACGGCGCTGGCCCTTCATCCCCTATATGCGGAGGCGCACAACAACCTGGGGGCGCTCCTGGGAGGCCGGGGACGGCATAAGGAGGCGCTGGGGCGTTACCGGAAGGCCATCTCTCTGAAACCGGAATTTGCCCATGCCTTCTACAACATGGGGAACGCCTGTAACAAACTCGGCAGGCCTGATGAATCCTTGGAGTGTTATCGGCAGGCGCTGAAATTCGCTCCGCACATTGCGGAAATCCATCACAATCTGGGGCTGCTGTTGCAGTCTCAAGGAAAGACGGGAGAGGCCACGGCGTCCGTGCAGCAGGCGCTGGCCCTGAAGCCCGATTATCCGGAAGCCTTGTACAGTCTGGGAGAGCTGTATCATTCCCGGGAAATGCTGGCGGAAGCTGAGACATGTTATGAAAAGGTACTCGGGGTGGAGCCTGACCATGTGGATTCCTGGAACGCCCTGGGGACCGTCCTTCAGATGCAGGACAGGATGGACGAGGCCGTTGCCTGTTACCGGAAGGCGCTGGCGCTGCAGCATGACTGCGTTGATGCCCTCAATAATCTGGGGGCCGCCCTTGAGGGGCAGGGAATGTATGGGGAAGCGGCCGAGAGTTACCGGCGCGCCATCTCTTTTGTGCCGGACCTGGCCGAAGCCCACTGGAATCTTTCTCTGGTGCAGCTTCTGCAGGGGAATTTTCTTGACGGTTTTGCAGGGTACCAGTGGCGCTGGAGGAAGAAAAATCCGGTCCGGAAACGCGAATTTTCCAAACCCATCTGGGACGGCAGCGGACTCAACGGGCGGACTGTCCTCCTCTACGGGGAACAGGGGTTCGGCGACACATTCCAGTTAGTTCGCTATGTCCCGCTCGTTGCCGGGCGCGGCGGGAGGGTGGTCGTGGAATGCCAGACAGCGGCGCTCAAACCGGTCATCGAGCGGGTGGCGGGTGTTGCCGCAGTTGTTGCCCAAGGGGAAGCTCTTCCGGAATTCGACGTGCACTATCCGCTCGCAAGCCTCCCTTTTCTGTTCGGCACAACCCTGGAAACCATCCCGGCACTTGTCCCCTACGTAACTCCTTCCCCGGATTTAACGAAAACCTGGCGGCAAAGGATCGGAGCGGACCGTTCATGTAAGGTCGGATTGGTCTGGAAGGGGAGGCAGAGCCAGGTCCTCAACCGGAAAAGATCATGCCGCCTGGAGACATTTGCCCCTCTGGCATCTCTGCCGGGTTTGACATTCTACAGTCTTCAGTTGGGTGACGGGGCTGAGGAGGCCGGAAATCCGCCGCAGGGGATGGAGCTTGCGGACCTGACGGGAGACATCGGGGATTTCGCCGACACCGCGGCCTTCATCGCCGGCCTCGATCTGATCATTTCCATTGATACCGCTGTTGCCCACCTGGCCGGGGCAATGGGAAAACCGGTGTGGGTTCTCCTGCCGTTTGCACCGGACTGGCGCTGGCTGCTCGACCGTGACGACAGCCCCTGGTATCCTTCCATGCGGCTGTTCCGGCAGGAAAAGTCCGGCGATTGGCAAGGTGTAATGATAAGGGTGAAGGAGGCCCTGGCAGAGCTTGTCGCCTCAGCCGCAAACGCCGGGCTGATACCTCACCCCGCCGGGGAAGGGCAGACTCTACCTGAAAGCGACACCGATGCCGATGCGTTCAATCTGCTCGGCATCGAGGCCTTCAAAGCCGGCAATTACGAAAAAGCCGCAGAGATGTTCTCCCGGGCAATCTCTGCAAACGGCCATACGTCTTCTTTTCACAATAACCTGGGTATCGCTTTCAAGGAGCTGGGAAGACCTGATGAGGCTGCCGACTGTTTTCGCACGGCTTTGGATATCAACCCTGTTTATCCTATGGCCCATTATAATCTGGGGATCGTTCTCCAGAATAAAGGTGATTTTGATGGTGCCGTACAGTGCTATCAAAAGGCATTGCAGCTTAATCCTGATTATATGGAAGCTCTTAATAATCAGGGAAATGCACTTCAGCAACTGGGCAGACTGGATGAGGCTGTTCAAGCGTACCGGCAAGCACTGGCTTTCAATCCCGCCTTCTTTGACGCATCGATGTCACTTGGCAATGCGTTGAAGGAACAGGGGATGCTGGATGCCGCGGTGGATTCTTACCATAAGGCCTTGGAATTAAAGCCCGATTCCCATGAGGCATACAATAATCTTGGTAATGCGCTGAAAGCTAAGGCCAATCCCGAAGCCGCCATTGAAGCTTGTCGCAAGGCGCTGCAACTGAAGCTCGATTACCAGCCATCCCATAGCAATCTTCTTTTTGCTCTCCACTATTCTCCGAAATACGAACCCATGGAAATCTTTGCCGAGCATCTCCGCTGGGCAAGGATTCAAGCTGAACCGCTCATGAACATTGCTGTATCCCATCCCAATTCTCCCATTCTTGACCGTACCTTGCGGGTCGGTTATGTTTCTCCCGACTTCAGAATTCACCCTGTTGCCTTTTTCATCGAACCTGCGTTGGCCGCACACGACCATGAGCGCTTCACAGTATTTTGCTATTCGGATGTCATGTCCCCCGACATTTTTACCAGACAGTTGCAAAATCTGCCCGGCCAGTGGCGCACGATTGCCGGGCTATCCGATGAGGCGGCGGCGGAAGTGATCCGCAGGGATAAGATCGACATCCTCGTTGACCTGGCAGGGCATACCGCCAACAACCGGATGCTCATGTTCGCGCGTAAACCGGCGCCGGTCCAGATAACGTGGCTCGGCTATCCCGATACCACCGGCCTTGCCGCCATGGATTACCGGATTACCGATGCCAAGGCCGACCCGCCGGGACTTACGGAGCAGCTCCACACCGAACAACTCCTCCGGCTGCCGGCGACGTTCCTCTGCTACCGCCCGGCGCAGAACGCCCCCGATGTCGGACCCTTGCCGTCAGGGGAGAGCGGCCATATCACCTTTGCCTCATTCAACAACTTCGCCAAAGTCACGCCGCAAGCCATAGCCCTCTGGGCGCGCATCCTCCTGGCTGTGCCGGGCTCCCGCCTGATGCTGAAGTCACTGGGGCTTGGCGAAGAAGTCATGCAGCGACGTGTACAGGAGATGTTCGCTTCCCGTGGGGTTACTCCCGACCGCCTGGAGATGCAGGGGAACAACCTGTCATACCTGGATCATCTTGACCTTTATAACCGCGTGGACATAGCTCTCGACACGTTCCCCTATAACGGAACCACGACGACCTGCGAAGCGCTCTGGATGGGGACGCCGGTCATCGCCTTAAGGGGGAAAACCCATGTGTCACGGGTAGGGGTGAGCCTCCTTTCAACTGCAGGGTGCGGCGAACTGATTGCTGAAACCCCGGAAGAGTACTTGGAGACAGCCGTCAGGCTTGCCCATGACCGGGAATGGTTGCGGACGCTGCGGGAAGGATTGCGGGGGCGGCTTACCCGTTCACCCCTTACGGATGTAGAGGGATTTACCCGCAGCCTGGAGGAGGCGTATCGTCACGTTTGGCAAATATGGTGTGAAAAGAGCGCTGCCGAAGAGCAGGTCGGAGCCGATGATTCGGATTTTCAAGAGACTTGCTATAATCTCGGCAACGCCCTGAAAGACCATGGAAGGATGGATGAGGCGATTGAATGCTACCGGAGAGCGCTTGAGTCCGAGCCCGGCTTCTATCTTGCCCGAAACAACCTGGGCAATGCCCTGAAGGAGCAAGGACTGCTCGATGAGGCCGTTGAATGCTTCCGGAAGGCGCTGGAGACTGAGCCGGCTTATTATCCGGCCCACCATAACCTGGGGCTTGCGCTGAAAGAGAAAGGGGAACTCGATGCCGCCATCGGCTGCTTTCATTCAGCACTCGAAATAAAACCCGATTATGCCAATGCGTATAACGGGTTGGGAGCGGTTTTGAAAATACAGGCCGACATAATCGGCTCCATTGAATATTACCGGAAGGCGTTGGAGCTTAACCCTGTATTTTTTGATGCGCACATCGGCCTTGGCAACGCTCTCAGAGATGCGGGGGAGCTGGAGGCAGCCATCGATGCCTATCGCACCGCTCTGGATGTAGATAATGAATCCCATGACGTCTGGAATAACCTCGGCGTGGCCTTGAAGGAAAGCGGCAGGCCGGGGAGGGCCGTTGAATGCTTGCAAAAGGCGTTGGCGTTGAAGCCTGATTCCCATGAGGCGTACAACAACATCGGCATTACCTTGCAGGCGCAGGCGCGGCCGGATGCGGCCATCGACGCATACCGCAGGGCGCTGGAGCTGAATCCCGATTACCGGTCGTGTCACGGCAATCTGCTGTTTGCCATGCATTATTCCTCCACGTATACGCCACGGGAAATCTTTGCAGAGCATCTTACCTGGGCAAAGCGGCATGCCGAACCGCTCATGGCCGCATCGTTTTCCTGTCCGAACGCCCCGGTTCCCGATCGTCCGTTACGGGTCGGCTACGTTTCACCCGATTTTAAAATCCATCCGGTTGCTTTTTTTATTCAACCGGCGCTGGCTGCCCATAATCATGAGCGCTTCATGGTCTTCTGCTATTCGGATGCCATTGTTCCCGATAGCTTTACGGAACAGCTGAAGAAACTCCCGGACCAGTGGCGCACGATTGCCGGGGTCTCCGATGAAGAGTCGGCGGAGGTCATCCGAAAGGACGGGATCGACATCCTCGTTGACCTGGCAGGGCATACCGCCAATAACCGGATGCTCATGTTCGCGCGCAAACCGGCCCCCATTCAGATATCGTGGCTCGGCTATCCCGATACCACCGGCCTTGCCGCCGTGGACTACCGGATTACCGACGCCAAGGCCGACCCGCCGGGACTTACGGAGCAGTTCCACACCGAACAACTCCTCCGGTTGCCGGCGACGTTCCTCTGCTACCGCCCGGCGCAGAACGCCCCCGATGTCGGCCCCTTGCCTGCCGGGCTGACCGGCCCTGTCACCTTTGCCTCATTCAACAACTTCGCCAAGGTTACCCCGGAAGCCATCGCCCTCTGGGCGCGCATCCTTTTGGCTGTGCCGGGCTCCCGCCTGATGTTGAAGTCACTGGGGCTTGGCGAAGAAAGCATGCAGAAGCATGTGCAGGAGACGTTCGCTTCCCATGGAGTTGCTCCCGGCCGTCTGGAGATGCAGGGAAATACCCTCTCATACCTGGGCCATCTCGACCTTTACAACCGCGTGGACATAGCGCTCGACACGTTCCCCTACAACGGGACCACCACCACCTGTGAGGCGCTCTGGATGGGAGTGCCGGTAATCACCCTCAGGGGGAAGACCCATGTGTCCCGCGTAGGGGTGAGCCTCCTTTCCACTGCAGGGTGCGGCGAACTGATTGCTGAAACCCCGGAAGAGTACCTGGAGACAGCCGTCAGGCTTGCCCATGACCGGGAAGGGTTGCGGACGCTGCGGGAAGGGTTGCGGGGGCGGCTCACCCGTTCACCCCTTACGGATGCAGAGGGCTTTACCCGCAGCCTGGAAGGGGCGTATCGTTACGTTTGGCAAATATGGTGTGAAAAATGCTAATTGTACAGGTGCGGTTCCGGGTAACTTTTGTGCAATTTTTTACTAAAGTTTTTGATCTGCCGTACGATAAGTCCAATACAGGCACCAAGAAATGTCGGTCAGAAAAGGGGTGAAAACAAAAGGTTGACCTTCTTGAGTGTACATTTACGTGCCGCTGGAGCGGCATAAACCACTAACCGGCAAGAATGCCGGATTAACAACCAGAAAGGAGCAAGACACATGGCAATCTCAGACATTTCATTAACCGCGGGGATGAAAAACAACCTCCTCCAACTTCAGGGCACAAAAAAGGCGACGGACCAAACCCAGAATCGTCTCTCTTCCGGCAAAAAGGTCAACACCCCTCTCGACAACCCGACCAACTTCTTTGCGGCGCAGAACCACGTCAACCGCGCGAACGACCTTGACGTCCGCAAGGACGGCATGAGCGAGGCGGTCCAGATGCTGAGGTCCGCCGATGCCGGCATCAAGGCGATTACGTCGCTCATCAACGCGGCAAAAGGTGTTGCCGACGCTGCCAACGCAACCACCAGCGTCACCGACCGTTCGGCATACGGGAATACCTTCAATACCCTGCGCACCCAGATCGATAAGCTGGCGAGCGACTCCAGCTACCGCGGCACGAACCTGGTCAACGGCGACAACAAGACCGTCGAGTTCTCTGCGAAGACGGGCGATGCCACCCTGACCGTTACCGGCTTTACCTCGACCTCTGCCGGCCTCACTATCGCGGCTGCTTCGGTTGCCGTGGCAGCGGACTCCTCTTCTTGGGCATCCACTGCCGCGTCCGGCGGCGCAAATGCGATCTCTTTCTCCGCCAGCCAGCTCGACTCAGCTCTGACAGTCCTGCGGTCGAAGTCCGCCGACCTGTCCGCGAACCTGAGCGTTGTCACCACCCGTCAGGATTATACGGATAGCATGATCAACAACCTCACCACCGGGGCCGACAATCTGACCCTGGCGGATATGAATGAAGAAGGCGCCAACATGCTGATGCTCCAGACTCGCCAGAACCTGGGGATCTCATCGTTGAGCATGTCTTCTCAGGCCGCTCAGGCGGTACTCCGTCTCTTCTAACACCTGAGAAATTTGTGGTCTCACGGTAGGAGGGGAAATAGAATATTTCCCCTCCTATTCCTCTTGAAGGGGGTGCCGTATGGCAGTAGATGAATCCTTGGGTATTAACTCCGCTGTTTCTCCTTTGGGAAAGGCTTACCTGAAAGCAGACGAGACCACTAAACCAAAAACCTCCTTGCAGAATGACAAGACCCCGTTAAATTTAGTGAATCAGGATTCGGTCGCCATTACCTTAAACAGCGCCACGCAAAAAACGTTAAACGCCGTTCAGACCGTAAATTCCGATATGAATCTGGTCGCGAAATCGGTTAGAGAGGCCAATGCCGCTCTGGAAACCGCAGCCGGACACCTTGGCGGAATGAAGGCTGCACTTGACAGGATTGTTAAAAATTTCCCCCCTTTTTCCGTTGACAGCAAAGAAAGAGCCGACTTGCTGATGAGTTATAGCGCGTTGCGGAAAGAGATTGAGAAGATGACCTTTCCTCCGTCATTATCGGATTTGCCGAAAACATTGAAGGATGTGCCGGTAGATGCGACCGACAACCAGGTCGCTACCGCCTTGAAGTCCGTTGAGACGGCAACAGGGCAAATAGAAGATGCCCGGGTCGGAGCCGGCAAAAGTTCCACGTAAGAAACAGCTCATAAAAATACAGAATGTATTTCAGACACTGTTGCAGAATAGCAACCAGGGAAGCTGACCATGTCTCTGAAAATCAGGCTCAAGGCAAACGAAAAATTGATCATCGGCGGTGCTGTCGTGAAAAACGGCGGTAAGGCTGCCGAACTTTACGTTGAAAACAATGTCCCGATTCTGCGTGAAAAAGACATTCTGAGTGAGAAGGAAGTCGATACTCCTTGTCGCCGTATATATTTTGCAGTCCAGCTCATGTACATAGACGAAAAAAATCTCGTCGATTACCACAAAAGGTACTGGGATTTGGTGAAAGATGTGCTGGACGCAGCCCCGAGTACCAAAAAAATTATCGAAGAGATGAGTGAAAAGATTCTCTGTGGACACTATTACCAGGCTTTAAAAACAGCCCGAAAACTATTAGACTACGAAAAGGAGCTACTTGAACATGGCCGCAAATCCTTTTGAAACTTACCAAAGCATTAACAAAGAAGGGATGTCTCAGCGTGAGCTTGAGGCTTCCGTACTGACCAAGGCAGGATTGTTGTTGAAGAATTGTCAGGAAAACTGGAATGCCAATGACAGGGATTTTCAACTTGACGAGGCAATAAAGTATAACCAGAAAATCTGGAGCTTTTTTCAGGCTGAACTGTCCAGTCCGGACAATCCGATGCCGAAAAATCTGCGCGAGGACATCCTCAGCCTGAGCCTCTTCATCGACAAACGATTGTTCGATGTCATGGCGTATCCTTCACCTGAAAAGCTTACTACCGTCATCAATATTAACTTCAATCTGGCGGCGGGCCTCAGGACAGGTCCGGCAAGTCCGTAACCAATCCGAGCAGCGTAAGCTTTTACTGAAACATTGAAGGGGCGGGTGAATACCTGCCCCTTCTTGCATTCAGGATGACATTATGGCCGCGGAAAACTTGCGAGATGGCCGAAGGACGTGTGTGTAAGTAGAAAAAGCATTTGAACACGGATCAAATCTGATTTATACGGATTTTCACGGATTTAAACCACTGAGAGCATTAACTCAAAAGATTGCAGCAGTAACCCAGTTCATCTCCTTGAATTATCAGTTTTAATCCGCTTTTTCCGTGTTAATCCGTGTCCAATTGCCGTTTTTGATTAATCTTAATCAATTGCTCGGTTAAAAGGTTATGCAATCAGTTTAAACGACCATTATTGAAGCGTTTTCCTGCGTGGCGAGTTCTTCCAAGAGGCCGATAGTATCCTCGTTGGAAACATTGTTGGCTAACGCCGCTTCAAGGAGCCTCCCTGCATACTCCGACCTCCCCGCCGCCACGAGTTTTTTCACGAAATCATTCACGAAAGCGGAACATTCAATCTGCATCCGCTTGATCGCAGCAAAGTGCTTCGATCCCTTTTCTTTTTCTCCGCTGCAACTGTATGCGATTGCAAGCACCAGCAGCGCACCGGGATTTTCCGGGGTTTCCCGCACTGTCTCCTCAAGGCGCGCAATGGCTTTTTCTGCATCTCCGCAGTAAACCTCACCGATGCAATAATTTGAAATCGCTTCCCTGAAATCGGGTTTGAGCTCCATTGCCTTTTTTGAGGCGGCCAGGGACTTCGAGAACTGATTCAGTTGCATATGGGCGTACCCCAGGTTGAAGAACGCGACCGGGAGGTCCGGCTTGATCACTAGCGCCTTATGCCAGAGTTCGATCGCCTCGTCGTACCTTTCCAGCATCCCTGCCTGAATGGCGAGCTCACAGATTGCATCCAGGTCGCCGCCGGTTTCAGTGAGCTTTTTTATCCCCAACAGGTAATAATGCTCTCCCTTGGCGATATCTTTGTCCGGGTTCAGCTTGCCGTAGTGGTGAATCGGCACGTCCGCTCTCACAACCGGTATGCGGAGGCGCACAAGGGACGGTTCCACCTTTTCGTGGACGGGATTTTCAAACACCACCCCTTTCATGTTGGGGAAAAGCCGTGCCTTGTCGCTGGGAACCCACCCTGCGCCCGCCTCTTCCCGAAAGTAGGTCCCGTCATTGGGGGTCCATTTCTCCACGTTTACCTTTGTTATGTAGTTTCTGGTTGTAAATTCATAGGCGACCGGCGCGGTTTTTGAGTTTGTTGCCAAGGCGTTGAATCTGGTGTAATCCCGGGGGGAGATGACTTCGTCGGCGTCCATGGCGAGAATCCAGTCGCCGTGTGCCTTGGACGCGGCAAAGTTTCTCGCCGCGGAAAAGTCGCCGCTCCATTGAAAATCAAATACCCGTGCTCCAAAGATTCTGGCGATGTCATTCGTCCGGTCAGTGGCGCCGGTGTCGACAACGATTATTTCATCAACGAGCGGTGTCAGACTCAGAAGGGATTTTGGCAGGTCTTTCTCTTCATTTTTGACGATCATGCAGAGAGAAACGGTTTCCTTCCGCTCCGTACCGGAAGAATCTGCAATTTCCGAAGGACCGAGCTTTTCCCTTACCTGCAATGCCGCCGCGACTGTCCCGTCATCGGCTCCAAAATTGACGAGTGCGGCTTCGATCTCCTTCATTGCTTCCCCGTATTTACCTTGCCTTATGAGGATATCAACGAGAAAGAAAGCAATCCCCTTGTTGTGCGGATACAGGGAGTTCGCATTCCTGAACAGGGGTTCGCCGCGCTCGAACTCCCCGAGCTCGCAGATTGCCGAGTGGAAGGTATTTACCACGTCAGTCATGGTGGGTGAGAGAACGAACCCGCGCTCGAAGAGAGCGAGGGCGTCTTTGTGCTCTCCCTCGCTCCATTTCATTACCCCCAGGTTCGTGTACGGTTCCCCGTAACCGGGGTCGGAGTCGATGGCTTTTTGGAAAAGCGCTTCTGCGTCGCTTTTGTTGCCGCTGCTGTAGGCAACGGTTCCCTTGAGGTTCAGCGCCAGGGGATAATCCGGCTCAAGCGCCAGGGCCAGGGCCGCCAGTTCTGCCGCTTCCTGGCGCAGTCCCATCCCTTCCCTGCAAAAGCCCGCGAGGGCAAACCTTCTTGCCTCTTGCACTTCCTCAGGGATCTCATTGAGAAGTTCCAGCGCATCCTTAAAACGCTTCGCGTCCAGCAGGTATTCGGCCAGGGCGTAATAAAACCGCTTGTCATCGGGCGCGTATTTGATCCCCTCCTGCAAAATCACGTCAACCGCCTTGCCGACCTCCCATCGCTGATTGAGCATCTCCGCCTTTTCCAGGGTCCTGACCGCCAGGATCTTTACGGCGGTGGCGTCGTCCAGTTCGGGGTCATGCCATTTTTGATCGAACAATCCCATGTTGACGGTCATTGCTGCGGCAAAGTTGATGTTATTGCCGGTAAAACTGACACTGCCGAAATGATGGATAAACACATCGGCGGCGATGATGTTCCGATATCCTTCCAGGGCGGCCCTGTAGCAGAAATCGTCATCCTCAAAATTGCCGGTGCCGAAGGTTTCGTCAAGGAGCCCGATTCGGTCGACCAGACTGCGCTTGAACAGCATGCAGAACCCGACGATCCTCCTGAAGGGGATGCGGCGGTGTCTGTTTTCACGTCTGAACCCCTGCGCAAAATCATCGAGCCGGTCAAGATTATCGTACCCAACGCAAGGTACTTTTTGAATTCCGCTGATGTTGTTGGTCATGGGGCCGACGATCCCGGCATCGGGAACATGGGAATAGCATTCCAGCATGCCGCTGAGCCATTCCGGGGTGACTATCACGTCGTTATTCAAGAGGAGGATATAATCGCCCGAAGCCGACTCTATTCCCTGGTTGCATCCCTTGGCAAAGCCCAGATTCTGCCGATTTTCGATCAACCGGTAATGGCGGTTGTTCTGCACAAGCTCCCGCAGCCACTGGACCGTTCCGTCCTGCGAGCCGTTGTCCACAAAGATGATTTCATGGGGGCCGGGCGTGTGCCGGCGGATGCTGGCGATGCATTCCCGCGTGTAGTCGAGCTGATTGAAGGTGAGAATGACGATGGAAACGAGGGGGTGGATCGATGCCTTTGTCGGGTTATTCATCTGACCTCTGGTATTCGGCTTCTTGAGGAGGGCCGATATTTTGGAATTAGGATTGAAAGCGGCGGATGCCGGCTTGAACCAGACGGTTCCCATTCCCCACAATTCCTGGGGGGTAGGTACATTCTGCGCTCCGTAATGCGCCTGGAGTTTTGCATAGAGCGCATCGGTGCTTTGCTGGACCAGCCGGGAAACGGACTCTTTGCTCACGGTGGAGAAGCTTTGTCGCCATTCATGATAGATAAAGGTATCTGTCGCGATTTTCAGCCGGCAGCCGTTGACTGAGAGCCGCCAGCTCAACTCCAGATCGTCATTTCCCAGAAAAAGAGCTTCGTCGAGCAGCCCCACTTTTTCAAAGACATCCCTGCGCAGCATCATGCAGAAACCGATCAAAAGTTTCGTCTCAACTGCGCTCCCCTTGTTCCACGCATAAAGATACCCGGCGATTTCGTCCACGGGGGTGTCCGGCGCCAGCTCCTTTTTCATGTAGAGCTGCATCTTTTGCCGTTCCGCGACGTAATTGGAAACAGGCCCGACGGCGCCGATATCGGCTGCCGTGAAGTGCGCGGCAAGACGGTCCAGCCAGTTTTCGGTGACAATGGTGTCAGGATTCAAAAGGACAACCAATGGCTTGTTGCTGGCGGCGATTCCCACGTTCGTCCCCGCGGAGAAACCAAGGTTTGTCGGGTTCTCCATAAGCCGGAACGGTTTTTTCCCGTCGAGAAACCGTTTTACGAACTCGACGGTTGCATCTTCGGATGCATTATCGACAACGATGACTTCATCATCGGGCCTCAGATGTCTTGCCACGCTGGAGAGGCAGTTGGCGATGGTTTTTTCGGAATTGAATGTGAGAATGATTATGGAAGCGGAACTGTCAGGCTTGATGGGAACGTGGCTGGCGGTATTTTCTCGGGACGGAAGGGGAAGACCGTCTTCCCGGTAATACGTGAAATCATCGCGAACAACCATGTTCCCCCATTTGTCAAAAAAACGTTTTCTGTTCCGGTCGAACCTGGCCCTGTTAACGGAAAGTTTGTCATCGAGGAAGGAGACGACCTTTTCATTCCCCTCTACGGCGTTGCCGGAGGCATCACAAAACTCTCTTTTCTTCTCGTACAGCACCAGCATGTCCAATGTCTTGTGGATAGTGGCGCCGAGGGTTTTACTCTGGTGGTGAACGACTTCGCTTTCGGCACAGTAAAACACCCGTTTCCCTTGGGCGCGATAAGCGTAGCAGAGGTCGTCGTCTTCCCAGCCGTTCACATAGCATTCATCGAAAGGGCCGATGGCGAGGAATTCGTTCTTTCTGACCAGCATGCAAGCGCCGGTCATCATCTGATAATCCCTGCTTTTGTTGACGTGGGGCGCATCGGCGGGAGCCCGGTAATAGATGTGTTCCGGTTGGGACGATGGATTTTCCGAGTCTTGCCAGACCTTGCCGCAATGCTGGATGGTCCGGTCGGGAAAGATCAGCTTCGGTCCGACTATGCCGATGTCCGCATGTTTATCGAGAACCCCGACAAGAGGCGAAAGCCAGTCGGAAAGCGGCTCTGTGTCGTTGTTCAGGAAGAGGACATACTCTCCTCCGGCTATTGCCGCGCCCCGGTTGCACGAGGCGGCAAAGCCGAGATTTGCCTCGTTTCTGACGACCCGGATACGCGGCTCATCTTTGCAGCAGGTATGGAGAAAATCCTGGGTGCCGTCGGTTGAGGCATCGTCTACGACGATGATCTCGAAGGGGAGGGGAGGAGGATTGAGCAGGATTGACTGCAGGCACTGCCGGGTAAATGCGACCTGGTTGAAAACCGGAATGACTATCGAGACGAGAGGAGTTGTGTCCAACTCCCCGTTCTCTTCCAATGCGGCAACCGGATGGGATGGGGCGGTTTCACCGGCCTCGGCTAAAAAAAAACCTGTTGCGCAAGCTGGTCCAGTTGCTGCCGTACCGCAACATTCCATGGCTCGATATCGAGCGCCTTCTTGAAAAACGTCTTTGCCTCGGCCGGCTGGCCGATTGCCGTGCTGATGTGTCCCAGACTCGTTAAGGTTCCGGCGTCGTTGGGATGCTTTTTCAGGATGTCCAGAAACGCGAAGATCGCGTCATCGGTCCTCCCCAGTTCCGTAAAGTAGAGCTCGGCAAGGTTTTTTCTGAAGGTGACGTTTTCCGGGTTAAGCCTGACCGCCTTCTCATGGTGCTCCAGGGATTTTGCCGTATCTCCCCGTTGGTGATACAGAACTCCCAGGTCGTTGCAGGCAAGGGCATAATGCGGATGGCGCAGCAGGAGCCTTTCCAGGCCCATGATGGCTTCATCCCCTCTTCCGGAGTTTACGAGTGTCTCTACCATCTTGTATGCCTCTTCGGGAGAATTCTGTTCGTGCCCGGTTACCGAGTTTTTTAGACTCCCAATTACTCCATTGAGGTCGCTGCCGCTGTTGTCCCGGAGGAGGTCAAGCTGCTGACGCGCCGCGGCGTTCCAAGGTTCGATGTTGAGAACTTTCCCGAAAAACGTCTTTGCCTCTTCCGTACGGCCGATTGCAACGCTGATCCGTCCCAGGCCCATCAGGGTTTCGACATCGTTGGGGTGCTTTTTCAGGATGTCGAGGAAGGCGAAGATTGCGTCGTCGGTCCTCCCCAGTTCCACAAAGTAGAGCTCGGCGAGATTTTTCCTGAAGGTGATGTTTTCCGGATTGAGCTGGACCGCCTTTTCATGGTGCTCCAGAGATTTTACCTTGTCCCCCTTCTGATAATAGAGGACTCCCAGGTCGTTATGGGCAAGGGCATAGTGGGGGTGTAACCGGAGAACACCTTCCAGCTCGGCAATGGCCTCGTCTTGCCTTCCCGAGTTTGCCAGGGAGAGGGCTTTAGCGTAGAGCTCTTCCGGAGGCGGGATTTCTTCGGATACCGCAGCGACAGGCTTGACAGGTGCATCGCTTATGGCGCCGGCGGTTGGTGGTCCTGCAACCCCCAGCAGGTCATTGCTGAAAAGCTTCTGAAAAAATGCGCCGACTTTTTCCAGGTGCTCGAACGGCACGGTGATGTTGATTGAGAGCTGTATTCCATTAACCGGCTGAACGTTCCCTCCGTTCGTTGCACCGTTGCCGGAATCGATGGAAATATTGACGTTTGAGGCGGCGGTATCCGAATAAGCCATTGTTTCCTCCTGCGATTTTGACGCATAGCGTTGTCGATATCTGGTGCGAATTTCATGCAGTTCAGGCTGCGTAATCTCGGTCCTGTTGGACAGGCCTTCCGGGGTTATCCAGTACAAACCGGTGAATTCCGGGATATGGAGCAGCTTGAACCTTTCTCCCATCCGGAGCCAGAACTCCTGGTCTCCGCATGCGACGTATTTTTCGTCGAAATAGCCGATTTCGTCGTGGACCTCTCTGCGCCACATGGGATGCGGCCCTACGAGACACGTTTCCAGATGTTGTTCGTATGAATAGTCAGGCCACTGGAACGCGGCGTACCAACTGTTGTTTTCAAAGGTTTCGTGGGGTACGCGCGTCAGATAGGTGTCGCCGTAGACAAGCATTGCCCCCGGGTGCTCGCTAAGCGCCCGTGCCAGAATTTCACAGGCGCTGTCACGCAGCCTGTCATTTGTGCTGAACGGGGTAATGTAAGCGCCGCGGGCTTCCCGTATGGCCATGTTCCATGCGGCGTAGACCCCTATCCTTGTGCCGGTCCGGATATACGTTATGTTGTCATGTTTTCGCCGGAATTCGGCGACGATCTCTCCCTCGTTTTGGGGAGAGGCGGCATCGATCACGATGATTTCCAGCCTGTCGGCTATGGTCTGATTCTCCAGGTCCTCCAGGCATTCCCGGATGAACTCGGCGGAGTTGTACGTGGAGACGATGGCCGTGACCAGATACGATGTTGCAGCCCTTCCCGAATCCTCCTGCAAATCTTGTGCGATTTTTTCAATGAAGACGCCGTTCGACGTAATTTCTTTTTTGTACCCCTCTGCGCGGTAGATGTCGGTGTCGTCGCACGTGACTTTTCCCTGCCAGCGCGCAAGAAACCTATCCCGGTTTTCCCGGTCATGGTCCTTCCGACCGGGGCTCGTCTCTTCAAAGTGAATGAGGATGCTTTCAGGGTTGTAGAGGATCTTCTTTCCCAGCGTTCGCGCCCGCAGGCAGAGGTCGATATCCTCATAACCGTTTCGAAACCCTTCGTCAAATCCGCCCAACTCCAGGAAGAGCCCCTTTTTTATCAGCATGCATGCGGAGGTGACGCACTGCATGTACCGTTTGTGGTTGACCGCCGGGGCGTCGGTAGGAAAGCCCTTGAAGATGTGGTACGGCATTCCCTCGTCGTTGAATGCCACACCGGCATGCTGGACCGTTGCATCCGGGTAGAGGATTTTTGCACCGCAGATATCGGTCTTTTCCCGCACTGCGCTGCTGACGAGTGCTTCGAGCCAGCCGTGCCGGGGAAACATGTCATTGTTGAGAAACAGCAGGAAGTTGCCGGCAGCCGCTTCCGCCCCCTGGTTGCATCCCCCGGCAAAACCGAGGTTTGTCCGGTTGTTTATGGACTTGACGTCTCCCCCAATGCTCTCAAGGTACTCCGCCGTCCCATCGTTTGAATCGTTGTTTATGACGATTATTTCATAGGGCACGGCATTCCCCGTGTTTGCCTTCAACGTTTCCAGGCACTGCCGGGTATATTCCAACTTATTGAACACCGGCATGATAATGGATACGCGGATGTCAATATTTTGAAGGGAAGGGGTGTCCAGCGACCTGATATGCTGTTTCAAGGCGTTCAGGGAAATCTCCTGGTAAATGCGGATGTGGGGCTTATCCTGGGCGTATTCGCGGTATTTCCCATAGATCAACCCCTTGGTTCTCAGAAAATCTGTCAGCTTTGAGCTGGTCATGGAACTGCCGTCGGAGCGGAATCTGAATTCCGAGGTCACTTTTTTGACGTGGGCGAATTTATATTTTCTCGACATCCTGACCCACAGGTCCCAGTCTTCGTGGGTGGTGAGGCTTTCGTCAAAATAGCCGGCGTTTTCGATACACCCCTTTTCATGCATGAAGCTCAAGACCGGGATGAAGTTCTCGAACAGGATCCGGTCGTAATCGAAGTCATAGGAGTAGGGAAGGTCCCTTTTGGTGATGATGTACCCATTGCCCGCTTTTTCCTGGTATGCCCGGTAGGCATCGCTGTAAGCGACCTTGTAGGCACTGTTTTCCAGGAATGACGCCAGCGTTTCCAGATGGTCCGGGTAAAAGATGTCGTCATCGTCCAGATAGGCAATGTATTTGCCCCGCGCCGCCCTGACACCGGTGTTGCGCGCTGCTGCCAGCCCCTTGTTGGCCGGGTGCCTCAGATAAACAATAGTGTCCCCATGGTTGAGGGAGTCGATAATGCCCTGAACATCCTCCCCCGCGTCGTTCACAACGATTATTTCGAAATCCTTGAAGGTCTGGTTCAGGATGCTCTGGAGCGTCTCCGCGAGCATGTCGGGACGGTTGTAAGTGGGGACGATGACGGAAACCAGGGGAGAGGCCGGGTAAATAGGATTATCATGGGTCGATAAAACCTTTTTCGCCCACCGGATTGTTTCCTCGGTATAAAGACGGGGATGATTGAGAGCTATCTGGGCCTTCAGCTCCGCATCGTGCTCAATGGCCTTGGTGAACATGCTGGCTTCTTTGACGCGGTAATGGAGAAGAGGTTCGGGAATCCTCTTCGCAATGAACCCCTTTTCGCCGCAGCCGACCCAGAAGTTCCAATCCTCGTACCCCCAGACCATGTTCGTATTGTAGCCGCCGACCGCCTCCCAAGCCTCGCGGCGGTACAGGGAGCAGTAATTAAGCTGGTTTCCCAGGCACAGTTTATTGAAATCATATTCGGCAGCCTGGATATGCCGATTAACGTGACCGAAGTGAATCAGATCGGTGTAGGCGATGGCGATATCGGGATTGGCATCCAGCAGTGCGACCGTCTTTGCCAGCATGTCGGGGTGTATCTTGTCGTCCGCGTCGAGGGGCAGGATGTATTTCCCCTTTGCTCCCTTGATGCCGGCGTTTCTAGCGTCGGCCAAGCCGCCGTTTGCCTTTTCGATGAGCCGGATATTCTTGTCGGGATGTCGTGCGATCAATTGTCGGGCGACATCGCTCGTATTGTCCGGGCTGCCGTCGTTGACGATGATGCATTCCCATTGCATGAAAGTCTGGTTGACAACGCTTTCAACCGCTTCCGGCAGATAACAGGCCTGTTTGTAGCAGGGGATGACAACCGAAACGACAGGGTTTGTTTTGTTGTTCCTCATGAATTTCAGGCCAACTTCCTGATGACAGGCGTTGGGGATAAACCCGGCATAAGTTTTCACGTCGATTCGATATCCATCCATAAACATTTCGGCCAGAGATTCAGGGGTATATTCGGTCGCCGAACCGGCCCTGTTATCCAGGGCCACGTTTTGCACCTTGTTGATGGGATTGCAAAAAGTGAGGGAGGTTTGGGGGCACAACAGGAAAGGGTACTTATGGCTGAAATAATCTTTTCTTGCAGACATCTCCGCTTCAAGGGTGTTCGGGTTTCGGAAGGGAAATGTCAGCAGGAACGGCATCAGATCCGCGGTTCTGTAAAGGGAACTGGAGACCTCCAGCGGATAACCGAAATCATGCTCGGCATCCGTCCATCTAAATTTTAAAATTCGTTCCGATATCCGTGTGAAGTCAGGAACAGGTTGTGGCGTATCCAACGCATAACAGTATTGAGTGTTGGTTCCCAGCCTCAGTGAAAAGCCGAGCGCGTCCGGATTCCGTGAGAGATTCTCTACAATACTGCATAGAGAAAAGTCTGCCACGAAAATATTGTCATCTACCAGGAACAGCACATGTTCGCATGGCGCAAGAAGGTCTATAGTGTCCCTGTTGAAATCATTTTCTACGACAAACTGAATGAAGCCAAATTTGTGGTACTCTCTCTTCAACAGTTCGTACTGGTTGGCATGTACAGGGTTTGTTGTTGTAAAGAGAACTCGGGTATCTGCCGACTTCACGTCTTTGCAATGCAATAAAAGCGAGTGCATTGTTGCATCAAGCTGTAAGGCGCGATCGCGGCTGAATATCAAGATCAGGCAGTTCATGCGGTTCCTTTAACTGAATTCTCTATATAAGCAGGACATCATTTTTCGGAACTATATCTCAAAAGAAGGTTGCTATTGTTTCTCCAGTTCCCCCCTTTTGTAAAGGGGGGCCAGGGGGGATTTAGAAACTGGCTGCGCCTAAATCCCCCTCTATCCCCCTTTACGAAAGGGGGAGGAAAACCATTACCTTTGTTTTAGATATAAGTCCGTCATTTTTTGATCATCTCGACATGATAGCCGACTGTAAACTGATCGTTGCAATGCTTCTGTTCCAAGCTAAATAGATAACGGGGAAGTGTCTCTCCAAGCAGACTGCAGATGGAATTTAATTCATCCTGTGGGTGATTACCCAGCGCCGGAATCAGGCTTGCTGCACGGACGCATTCCTGTGACAGCAGTCTGAAAAAGCCGCCATTCGGGATGATTTGTTTAATTTCCATATTGAACTGGGCACCAAAATGTCTATACCATTCAGGAGAGAAGCCGCCATAAAAGTGGTATGGAAGTTGGTGGAGTCCGGAACCAAGCGGGGCTGTCAGCAGTAACCGGCCGCCCGGCTTTAGAATCCTTGTCATTTCACGCAGCGCCTGAATCGGTTCCGGCACATGCTCTAAGACTTCCGTGCAGAGCACCACATCGAAACAATAGTCCTCAACCGGAATTGAAGTCAGTTCAGAAACATAATCTATAGCGCCGTATTCGGAAGTGCCTCCCAGCTTTTCTCCCGTGTACTTTTTGAAATCATGCGTTCTGTATTCACAGTGGGCAAAGAAAGAGCGGTAAGGGCATGTTCCTGCACCGACATCTAGGACTTTCGAATGTGCCGGGATGGAATCAGCCTTTTCCTTAACCCAACGGTCGCGGTTACGCTGGTTGAAGTCGTGGATTTCGTCCAGAGGAAGCTCGGATTGCTGCGCAGACTGGAGCATATTGCCGATCTGTACAAGGCGCTGCGGGATATCATTCGATGCGCCATTAAGGGCCGTGTGGAATTGATCCTTCCATACCTGATACGTGGCCTGTTCCAGGGGGCTGACGAGGCTCTCGGCAAGCAGTTCCTCGGCCGCTTTCACAAGTTCTTCACGGTTCATTGACCTGGCTTTGACAAAAACAGCTGTCACATTGGCGAGGTACGGTTCATGAGGCCAGTTGGTCGAGGAGAGCTGAACCTGCTGGAAGCCGAGCTGCTGCAAGGTATGCTGGAAACGTTCCGGGCACCAGTGATCGACATGGTAGGCCCATGCATCGGCATGGTCCCCTGCCAGATGGCGGATTGTGGCGGCCTTGATTCCCCATGGTGCATTGGAGACAACGATCCTGGCGCTTCCTTCCAGATCAGGGGTCTCAATATGCAGTATCCCTCCCACCTTTAACCACTCGTGCCACCGGATCAGGAGTGCCAGCGCCGTCACTCTGCTGAAATGCTCGAACACATGGTGCAAGCGGATCTCATCGACAGTCCCTTCAGGAAACGAGAGGGTGGTGATATCGGCATACCTGTCGGCCTTGACCTGCATGACGCTATGATTCGACGACGGATAGTCAATATTGACGTACCCGTCAAGATACTGTTCGCCACAGCCCAGGTGCAGGCGCAGAGGAGTTACATCATTATCTGTCGTTTCGAGTTGATCGGGTGTATTTCCGCTTGAGGTATTGCTTGGATTTTTATTGGCAGGAACATTCGTTTCTTGTTTGTTAAGAGTATCGATGCCGATCTTTTCATACAGCAGCCTTGCCTCAGAAAAGTCAGGAGCTGAAGTCAGGACTTCTCCTAAATACTGGGCTGATTCATAACAACTGCCGGAATGGTACAATGAATTTGCAAGATACCATTTGATTCGCCAATGATTCAGGCCGATTTTTATCGCAGATGTGAATTGTTCACAGGCTTGAAGATACTGGTTGGCTGCAACAAGTGTCAGCCCGTACCAAAGTCGATAGTGACCGCCTGCTCCAAATTCTTCAGAAATGGCATACATCTCGTGTAAGTTCTGCAGCGCTTCTAATTCATCTCCCTGCGCGTTTGCAATAATATTAAGTTCAGCATTTAGCACTTGTTCTATCGGTACGTGCGTTAGTTCATCATAAAGTCGGCTGACAGTGCAGGCATGAATAGTTGGTGAGACAATAAGGTCCGCTGTCTGCGGATAAGCAAAAGCAATATCTCCTATAATAGCAAGCTTCAAATCAGCATTAACTTCAACAATCGCGTCACACAATTCACCTATAGTAGGATAGCCTGACAGGGTGGAATGCGTCGGCAGACCTGCCGCAGGTTTCTGGAAAAAACGAATGTCGTCTATCAGCAGAAAAACATCTTTCCGGCCCGCATGCTTAATTGCTTGCAGTTCCTCAATAATGGGTGTATTTTTTTGACCTTTGGCAGTTATTCCATCACTATAGTGTCCATCAAGCCAGAAGAGAGAGAAACCCTCAATATCTTTTAGAATCTGAGGGAGTACAACTGCCGAATCGCCAAAATGCAAGGATACCTTTCTGTTGTTCTCAAATCTCTTCACTGCTTTATCGTACAACTCCGGACTCAGTTCAATGGAATGAACTTTTTCGAAAAAGTCGGCAGCCAACATTGCAGTGTGGCCCATAAAAGTGCCCGATTCAATAAAAGTTTCCGTTTTACTAATCGCAGCAATTTTCGATAAAAACGTGGCGGTGAGTGAGTTGTCGGCGTTTTTGGCTTTATCGAGCCGCATGGTTCTATGGCCCATTGCATTCGAAGCCTCGGTCTTGGAACCACGTTGTCTTCCTGATCCTTCCCATTCAAGAATCTGACGCACAAATTCTTCAGAAGTAAAAAATGATGCCAGTTTACGGCTGGCGTTGGCGGCGATCTGCATGGCAAAACAAGGTTCGCGTTGAATTCGTTTTATGTGTTCGGCTAACTCTTCCGGATTATTTCGACTATAAAGAAGGATCTCCTTACCATTTTCAAAAACAGCGCTCGTTCTAGGGCGGTCCGGTATTATGTCAGCTATTACCGGCCTGCCTGCAGCCATGCCCTCAACAACTCGACTTGCATAGGCATGCCCGAATTGCGGCAAATTAACGACAGCGGCATATTCTTGTAAACTGGTTAACCAAAGGTCAAAACATTCCCGCCGTATTTCACGTAGCTTCCTCATATAGGACAGATAAAACTGCTCTGTAACATGATTACCGCTGATGAGAAAGGCTTCAGCATGGTTATTCAATTGATCGAACTCTTCAGGCAAAGTTGTGAACTGTTCCAGGGAAGCGCTTGGTTGGATCAACAGATCTTTCAATGATTGGTGGTTTAACCATGCACTCCTGTCTCCATAAAGGGTCCCATAAAAAGCCGCACAATCATATCGAGGAGCAGGAGGTTGTTGCTTAATATACCGTTTCGGTATTAGACTTGAATCCCACATCCATTTAGCACGTATTTTCCCCTTTGAATTGAAGTCATCAACATCTACTTCATCGATAGCGACTACATGTGTGATATAAAAAAGATTTTTCCCAAGATTTGCTTTCCGCCTTAATGCTCCTTCTGGATTGCAATTAAAAGCCTCTGTGGACATCTGCGAGCTTTCGTAGATGAATCCGATTCGTATGGGTGCAACCTTAGTCAGCCAGTCCAGAAAAATCTCATCATACTTGCTATGCACTATTTCAAGCCAGACCTGGTCAAACTTTTTACCTGCTACCAATGTTTTTGCATGGTAAAGCCAAGATGATGCAATATTAGAATCACTCTCATAAATAGCGGGCAGTGTCAAATATTCGACGTCATTGGCTTCAAAACCCTCTTCAAAGGCATAGTTACCACAGTATTGAAAATGGCTTGCATTCTGCCAAGTTTTGAATTCCAAAGGAATGAAGAGAACGCGCAGTTTGTTTGAGGATACTGGTGACATTTGTAAAGCTCCCGGTCTTTTATTAAGAGAAGGCTTCCTGTTCCAGACCAGCATCCCTTCTTGAGAGAATAGGATTATCTATCGGCCACCAGATATTCAGCCTGGGGTCATTCCATGAATAGGTAAACTGGCTTTTCCAATAAATCACTAGCTCGATACAATCTATAGCCCTAAACTCGTTAGATAGTGTGGGGGCAATTCCTACTCAATGTTAGGGACGTCGTCATAGTCCCATGTGAAGCGGCGCTGATCTATAAATCTACCGATCTCAATATTTGCCAGATATGGTCTTGCTTCGACTCTTTGAGTGAGTTCCCGCAATGCCCTGACAGCATCTTCAGGGGGAGCCGTAGCACAGTTGCGGACAAGCGCCTTGATGCGCTCGGTCTCTTCGCCGTGTGCCCAAGTTTTCAGCGCGACCTCCAAAGCGAAATCATAGTATCCGAGCAAAAGAGCGCTGGAGAACAAAGCGTAGTTCTGACGATCCGTCAGGGGTTTATTCCAAAATCCTCCGGGAAACGGGTCCTTGAAAAAAACCGCATCAGCCCATAAAATTCTTTCCCGGCCAATAGATGTATGCTTGTCCATCTGTTTGCGGGAACGGTAACTCATCTTGGTGAATCCGTAGAATGCAAAACCGTTGGAACGAAGCAACTGTTCGACTTCGGAAAAAAGAGGTTGGTCGTTATACATACGGAAAAATTCGACTTCCGCTATGATGGCTACGGTTCTCTCGGCTAAAGTTCGTTGTGCGCCTTCGAGTATGCCGAATTCCATTCCCTGAGTATCCAGCTTCAGCATTTCACCCCAATGTCCTTCGTCACCCAGCTTTTCAAATAGGTACGTGTCAAGGTTTGTTGTTGGTACGCTTTGAGTCCCACACTCTACAAATGTTTTGATATTGTAACGATCGGCAACACGTCTGTTGACTGCAAAAAAAGAATTATTGCTAGGCGTCTCATAGAGATTCATGGACGCGCTGCCGTTTTCTCTGCCAACTGCGCACGGCGCGACATGAAACCGGGCATACGGCATATTCCTGCTCATGTTGTGTGTGATGTTCTCGCTCTCCCCCCTGTCTGGTTCGAAAGCCATTGCTGCTGTCACTCCTGCCAAAGGTTCAACATCTGGAATAACACCGCCTCTCGCGCCGATATCTATAAAACCCAGGGGAGTTTTCTGTAAAGCTGTTCCCGGGGCACTGGAAAGAAACAGAGAATCCTGGAGAATTTTATTTATTGCCGACATATAGTTATTTCCCCTTAATTTGCTGCTGTCTGGACTTCTCTATTGGCCTTTGACAATGTACCCTCCTGGATTAGGCGACCAATCAAGCCGTTGAATTTTAACCTTGCCTTCAAAGTACTCATCCACAGCTCTGCTTTCACCTTCCCATGGCCGAATTCCATATTCATCGAAAAGCACAACTCCTCCCGGTACTACAAGCGGCCAGAAGTGTTCGAGTCCAACCTTTGTTGGCTCATACATATCACAGTCAAAATGAAGCAGAGAGATTCTCAAGCCGGGATTTTCCTCGATAAAACGGGGAACCGTTTCCTCAACATCACCTTTTACTAAAACTACTCTCGGCTTGTACGGAATGAACCTGTCTTTGTCAAAAATTGATATTGCATCTCTTAAGATTTCCTCGAATCCACTACTGTCAAAACCATTCAAGACTTTTCCAAAAGTGGAGTCGATCTTGCCGTCTTTGTCACTGATGTTGGAAAAACCTGCAAAATTGTCGAATCCGAAGACTTGTTTCTGCCGGTCTCCCATGTTTCTGATTTCAAGAAAGTTTGCCCAGGACATCAATGATGCGCCTCGATATACTCCCAGCTCAACGATATCTCCGGGCAGGTCGACAACCATTCGGAAAAACTCATAGTGAGCCAGAAACTTCTTCAAGAAAAGTCTGCGGGAATAAATCTGAAAATTTCGCCAGATCTCTCTTTTTGAAATTCCAAACTTTTCAAAATGAGCATCCAGCAGCGACTCTATATCGTCGTCCGCGGCAAAATTTGCACGACCATCAAACTGGCGTTCACCTGTTCCCATCGTATTGTCCTTGTTCATTTATGCACATCCCTCCGGTTATTAATCAACATGGTTTAAAGCATGGAAGCGAGCTGCACTCAACTCGCTATCATCCGTATTGCATATGATCCCATCAGCATGTAACCGCTCTTCCAAAATTTTTGAGCGGCGTCGCTTCGTGTGTGCATCAACTTTATCAGGCAGCTGGGCAGCAGGTGCTCCGGATGCCTCCATAAAACCACTTGCCAGTACATACGTAGGACGATGACGTAGAACAAAATCCGAGGTTTTCTCAAAGTCCTCTTCAGACTCTCCCGGGAAACCGATAATGACATGTGTCTCGAACTGTGAAAAGCCGATATCATGAAACAGGTTGAATATACGTTCAATCTCTTCATGCATATAAGATCGATTCATGAGACGAAGGATACGGTTGGACGCGGATTGAATCGGCAAGCTTATATGGCGGATATGGCCTTTTAACAACAATCTGGTAAAATCATCATAATACTTTATAAAATGTGCCGGATTAAGACCATGCAATGCAACGGATACTTCTGGGTCAAGCATTATAAGTCGTTGGATTAGCTCCGGAAGGCTGCTGCCGATATCATGTCCATAATCGCCGATGGAATCCCCCAACAACATGATTTTTTTATGATCCGTGACTTCAATACTTTTCCGGCAGGCTTCAACAAGCGAGTTTACCGAAAAACTCCTATATTGCGGGAAGGCAAGGCGCTCCGAGCAATAGGTGCATTCAAAACGACATCCTTCAGAGATGTGCAGTTTGGTAAATTGATCAGCAAAAGACGCCGGTCTGTCGGGATACTGTTTGCGATACTCGGCAACATCATCGCAAAGCTTGTTTTCACTGACATTCCTTTGGATATCACGTAACTCATTTGATCCAGGAAAAATTTGGCTTATTACCGTCTCGTCGTCACGCCAGCTCAGAATCTTTCCGGAAAAATGTTGTAACGAGCTGCTGTCAATGTCAGGAAGACAACCTGCAACCACAACTTCAGCGTGGCATTCCTTCTGATAATGGTCTATCTGGGAAAGGCTGTTATCCTTGTAATCCTGTCGGAAAGCGCAGGTCCACAAGATCACGATATCGCTTTGAGCCGGGTTATCCACAATCGAATGACCATTTTTCAAAAAGAAGTCACGGTACCGCTGGATATCAGTCTTGCGCATCCAACAACCATTCAGTCCCTTTATAAACACATTCATAGTAAATTCTCTATTTATATTTAGTTGTTATTCAAAAAATATAAGTCTCCGCTATAACTGTTTGAAGGACTAGGGTCTTCATACACAAGCGAGAAGTTATTACGGGTCAGCAATTTAATTAACTCATCTTTGATGGCCATGCTATGGTATTCAGTTACTATGCGTTTGATCTGTTGTAACTTTGTGCATGATTGAAAAATTTCCAGTTCAAGCCCTTCAACATCCATCTTGAGAAGATCTACCGTCGTAACCTCATACTTTGTAAACAGCGAATCAAGTGTTACTGCGGGGACCTCCAGCATTTTCACGAATTCGTCCTTTATCCAGGGACGTTCGGGAATCCTTACCAACTGACCGCCGATGGCACCGATTTCTGGGATGACTTCCATGCGCAATTGACCGGCATGAGGAGCCACGGCAACGTTGTCACACATGACGTTGCCGACCCTGTTGCGCTCCAGGTTTTCACACAACACGGCGTATTCCGCCGGGTTCGGTTCAATGGCGATCACCCGGCACTGGGGGCATATTTCCTTCAGCTTCAAAGTATAGAACCCCTGGTTGGCTCCTATGTCGAAAACCACGCCGTAATCTGTCGCGGCAAACTCCGGTACTAGAAAGTGCGCATTCTCCTTGAATATCTCGTGATAAACTTCGATCGTCGAAAATGAGGACGGGGCTTTGAAGCGCAGGGAATGTCGACCTAGGTGCAGAACAAAGCTGGTTCTCTCATCGACAAAGCGGTTGTTTTCGAATACATAAGTTCGCCAGGCCAGGACATTCTCCATCCAGCTCCGACTCTCATCATCGGTGCACTTGTTCAGCAGCCATGTCGTGTCGAGCGCACGTGCCATTTGTTCAGTCTCCTAACAGTTTCCTTCTCAGTTTGATACTGTTCATGCTTTCCACGTGCTCGCGGGCTTCGCGCCCGAACTTCTGATCGATCATGGTGAGGTATCTCGGGTTCTTGAAATAAATCTCAAAGGCATAATCTCTGAACCAGAGCACCTGGGCAGCGGTTAAGGTTTCAGTGGGCAGTGGCAGAAAGTCATACCCTTGCTGTGCAAATCCGCTCCACGAATCAGGCAGTGGAATTCCTTTCTGCAACGCTTCCTCGTACAGTTCTGAGCCAGGAGGCGCCATGGTGCAGAAAAAACTGGGGAAGGCACAGTTGAGCTCTATGGCGAAGTTCAGGTTTTCCTGCATGCTCTCCCAGGTATCTCCCGGTAGACCGAATATGAAATTGGCACAAAAATCAATTCTTGCATCATGACATCTTTTGACGACATTGCGGATTACGTCTTTTGTGTACGCACCTTTTGTAACCCCTTTAAGCAGATCACCGTTTACTGACTCAATCCCGAGCTTGAACCAGTTAAAGCCGGCCTTTTTCAACAGATGCAGCTCATCATCGGGCATGGCGTCAATCCGGTCAACACGCGCAAAAGCGCAGATGTTCAACCCGTAACCTCTTTCAATAAGGCCTTCGGCGATGGGGAGATAATGAGCGGGGTTAAACACGTAAAGCTCGTCGATCAGATTGATGTGTCTGACGCCATACTGCCCCACCAGGGTGTCTATCTGCCGCAGAACCCATTCAGGCGACCAGTACCTGATTTTATGCTCTCCATACGTCGCATGGATCGCGCAGAACTTGCATTGGTAGGGACATCCAAGGCTTGTATACATCGTTGCGCAGCGGTTTCTCTCGGAAAAATCACCAAGGCACATCCAACTGAATGCCCTGTATTTGCCACTGGCCATCGGCAGCAGGTCCCAGGCGACATCATTTAATTCCGAGGTAAGATCTTCGATGTTTTTCGGCCGCGGGTTGTTTAGTATCTTGCCCTCTGACTTCCACCACAATCCAGGAATTTCGGACAGGTCCTTCCCTTGCAGCAATCCCAACAGCGTGTAGAAACCTTCTCCTTGGGCTACCATGTCGCATGCTTCTTCTTCAAGGGTCCTGCGGGGTAGCGCGGATGGATGCCAGCCGGTTAGAAGTATCCTGATTTCGGGGCACTGTTTTTTTAACTCGGTGCATAGCTGTCCTACGGCGGTCATCAAGGGCGAACAGGTATTGGCCTGCTGGCCGTAAACTACAATTGTGGTCAGCTTTGCGTCACGCTCCCTGATGGCGGTAACCGTTTCCTGCACGTCCAGATTTAGAAAGTTGGCATCAAGGATATCTACGCTGAAACCATGCTGCCTTACGAAACCAGCTGTGAGAGCGGCCCAGAACGGCGGTTCTATGGCGGAAAACTCCTTGCTCAACTCTTGGTATACGGTCTTTTTTGTGCCTCCGACATTGACCAGCAGTATATCGAGTCTCTCCGGCATACGTTCTCTCTCCCATTTGTTGCATCTACTCAAGTCCCTCATCCCTTCGTGACAAAAGAGGATTTTTTACCGGCCACCAGATGTTCAGCAGCGGATCATTCCACGACAGCGTGAACTGGCTTGTCCGGTCATAGTACGAGGTCTGCTTGTAGTGAAAAATGGCCTGTTCGCTCAGGACCAGGTGTGCTACCCCGCACCCGGGTGGTACCAGTACCTGCAGATGATTTTTATCTGAAATGATGAAGGACTCCCACTGCCTGAACTGCGGTGAAGTCTCGCGGCAATCGACAATGACCAGGTATATCCTCCCCATGAGGCATGAAATGAGCTTGTACGTGTGGCTGTCACCGTGGATGCCCCTCAGGACATGTTTAGATGATATGGAAATGTCATCCTGGGTGAATTGCACGCCCTCCAAAGCTTCAGTGTAAAGCTGCTCGTTGTACAGCTCTATGTAGAATCCCCGAAAATCCTCGAACACCGTAGGTGGGGTGATCTTCAGTACTCCGTCTAATTTGGTCTTTTCTACTGCGAGCATGTATTCACTCCTTGGGTCGCCAGGCGATAAATGATGCCCCGTCATGATAGGGGTCGCCCAGATTGGTCCTGCGTGCGTCCAGAATCTCTATTTCGCCTTCGCTGGCAAGCTGCTGCAGCCGCGACCAGTAGCCGGATAAATAGCCCCGACTTCGGTGATAGGCAGTGGCAAGTTTGTCAGTCAGGCTTGCTTGATCATAAAAGTCGTCGATTGGTTCATGGTGAAGCACCAAGGCCGGCCGGGCCGACAGGAGATATGACAGGAATGGCTGACAATTTTCTCCCAGTTGCTCCAGGGATGAGATTGTTATGACGGCACTGTTCGGTTTCAGGGTGAAACACGAGTCGGGATTTAGCATGTCGAATCTGTGGCCCTCAATATTTTTCCCCTGCTGCTTCATGAGTCCGATGATTTTGGCGGAAGCTTCCGTCCAGTCGAGGCCGACCAGGGATTTGTCGGGGAAAACATTTGACAGCATGTACAGGTATCGTCCCGTGCCACACCCGAATTCGTAGACAGTATCGAACGAGCCCAGATATTTTTCAAAGGCGTACGTCAGGATGATGAAAAACAGTTCATCCACAAAATCCGATGTTTCTGGAGCAATGATGTCTCGCTGATAGCGGGTGCAGAGAAATGACCTGATGTACCTGGGTTTCAGACTTTCCCAGGAGACCCCATCTGCAAGACAACGCTCGTAATTCTCATTCCACCCGCTTTGGAAGATGGCCTGGTTTTCGGAGGGCTGGCGTTTCTGCAGTTCCTCAAGTCGTTGCAGGGTATTAAGAAGGTGCTGATCTCTTTCCTGTTGCGTGAGATACCTGAACTTGAGGTTCTTGTCGCGAAGCATGCCAACGCACGATTCAGGGAGATCCTCCCTGCTGCAGCCCATCAGTCTGCAGAAAGCGTCTTCGTCCACGACTACAGGGGTGCGAGAATCGATTGCGTTCGTCGTGACACATACATCTACGTAGGGGTATGTCTTGTTCCCTCTCGCCTTCCAGAGCTCTCTGCACCTCTGAGCAATGGCATCAGCGTTGAATCCCCACCGCTTTCTCAATTCATCCTGCTTAAGGTTTCCAAGCGCAAACTGGTCTGGAGCACCTAAGCGCAGCAGATTGCATGGATTGCCGGTTCGCACTTTCCAGTCGCATACTGCTGACCACAGCCCACCAGCCGGGACATGCTCCTCAACGATAATCATAGTATGGACTCGCTGCGACAGCATATCGAGAGTTGCAGTGTCCAACGGCTTGACCGTGTGCATCTGGTAGACGAGAGGCTGTATGCGCTCCTTATTCAAAACGTCATACGCTTTGAGGATTTCGTTGGCAATCTCGCCGGTACCAATGATGGCCACTCTCGAACCATCGCGTAGCAGCCTGGCCTTGCCAAGGATAGCAGGCTCCAGAGCGTCGTACGTCGGTTCACCAAACCTGCCTACTGTGAAATATGATGGAGCATTCAACGTAAAAAGCTGCGGCAGCAACTGCTCAATTTCTACTGGATCACCTGGTGCAACAACAGTCATGTTTGGCAGTGCGGTCATCAGTGCGAGGTCGTCGGCGGCGTGGTGGGATACTCCGCTGGTGGAGTAAAGGTATCCCCGCCCCGCTCCTACCAGAATAACAGGTAGATTTGGGTAGGCCACGCAGTACCGGATCTGCTCAAATGGTCTTGCTGTGGCAAAAGAGGCGATGGAATAAGCGACGGGGCGCCATCCTGCCATGGCCATCCCGGCGGCGGTATATATCATCTGCGCCTCCGCGACCCCCACGTTAACGTAGCGGGGGCCGCAGTTGGCGTGGAACTCGTCGAAAACCTGGAAGCCCAGGTCGCCGGTCACCAGGGCGACCCGTGAATTCTCTCCGGCAACTTTCGTCAACGTATCTGAAAAAGCTCGTCTCATTGCGCCCCCTCCAGATGTATGGGTAGTTCACCCAACTCCGCCAATGCCCGAGCCAAATCGTCGTCGGAGGGAACCCTGTAGTGCCACAGGACCTGGTCTTCCATGAAGCTTACACCTGCCCCCGCCCGCGTTTTGGCGATAATGACGGAAGGTCGACCCGCGGTGAAAGGGAAAGTGGCGAGCACTTCGATGAGCGATGCGATGTCGAGGCCGTCGACGGTCCGCGCTTCCCAGCCGAAGGCCCGGAACTTCTCCTCCAGAGATGTGTGTCCCATCAACTCGTCTGACCGCCCGACCGACTGGACGCCGTTGTAATCTACCACCAGGAGGAGGTTATCCAGCTTCTTGGCGGCTGCGAACATCGTCGTTTCCCAGGTGCTCCCTTCGTTGCACTCCCCGTCACTGATGAGGGCGGCTACCCGGGCCGGGTTCCCGTCCAGTCTAAGCCCGTAGGCAAGGCCGGACGCCATGCCGAGCCCGTGTCCGAGGCTTCCCGCGGAGCACTCCAGAAGCGGTAAAGCGTGAATGCAAGGGTGGCTTGGCAGGGGAGAGTCGTTCTGGGCGTAATGGGTAAGGAGTTCCTTCGGGATGAAGCCTCGCTCCGCCAGGATTGCATAGAGGGCGGTGCAGGCATGTCCCTTGCTGAAGATGAAGCGGTCCCGTTCCGGCCGCTTTGTGTCGTCAGGCGAGACGTTTAGCCAATGGTAGTAAAGGGCGATGAGGATATCGATGCAGCTCAGGGCACCGTTCAGATGTCCTTCCCTGCCATCATGGGCCAACTGCACGCAGGTCGCCCTGAGTGCCCGGGCCTTCCTTTGCAGGAAATGCAGGTTAGGTGGATATTCCGTTTCTGCCGGCTTCCCTGCCGTGGTGATCATCTTTCCTCCAAATTGGATGTGGATATGGTCGCTGCGGCCGATTTTCCGGCCATGTTACGTCGCCACCAGGCAGCTCTGGACCTTCTTGCCGTTTTTTTTCATGCCGCCGATGACGGCCGTCAGTTCGCGGGGGACAATGATCTGTTGGCCTGCCATCTCCTCTTCGATCTTTGAGTAGTCCTCTTCATGGTTGAAGTAGATGATCTGACTCCCGGTATACTCAAACTTGAACGGCACATGAATGAGCATCTTCAGAGTTTCACGTACCTGTTTCTGTCTGCCGGGCGGCACGAATAGGAGCATGAAGCCGCCGCCTCCCGCACCGGTGAGCTTCCCGCCGATGGCTCCGGCAGCAAAGGCCTTCTCATAAATCTCATCCACGTGGGAATTGGAGACTCTGGTGCTGAGGGAGCGCTTTGCTTCCCATGCCTCGTGCATCAGCTCTCCAAAGCTTGTGATGTCTCGACTGCTGTTGAGGATGGAGATGCTTTCTTCGACAAGGTCCTTCATGATCCGTAACTGTCGACGCTTCGCCTCCATGTCGTTGACGTAACTCACTGCCACGGTGGCGGCGGTTCGTTTGATGCCCGTATAGAAGAGCATCAGGTGGTCGTTCAGTTCGGCAATCCTCTCCGCTGAGAGAATAACGGGCTGGACCGAGATTTCTCCGTTCGGGTGAAACTGCACGTAATTAAAACCGCCGTGGGCCGCCATAACCTGGTCCTGGGAGCCGACGGTCTCCTTGAGAACATCCTGCTCCAGGTAGATGCTCTCTTTTGCCAGTTGCGCCTTGGTCGGCATGTAACCTTTCAGGGCGTGGATGGCATGCAGGAGCCCGACTGTGAATGAAGAACTGGAGCCCATGCCGCTTCTGGCCGGAAGGTCGCCCACATGGTGGATCTCCACGCCCCGCTCCATCTTGAGGTAGCGGAGAATCTCACGCACCGAGGGGTGAGCAATTTCATCGATCACGTTGCAGTTTTCGATCTTTGACCAGACAATACGATATTTATTATCAAAAAAAGGAGGACGAAAACGGGAAGTGATATAGCAGTATTTATCGATGGCCGTGGCCAAGACGGCGCCGCCATGCTTTCGGTACCAATCGGGATAGTCCGTGCCGCCGCCGAAGAACGAAATTCGATATGGAGTTCTGCTGATGATCATAAATCCTCCTGTTACAGCTGTGAGACTTTATAGCCGCATATGGCCGGGATGTCTGAAATGTGCTGAAAAAGCGACTGCGCCTCTTGATATGACTCGGGAATCCCGATGTCCAGGAAGCGGCCGCGGGATTCAAAGCCGAAAAAGTTTTTATCGACACAGTTTGGCAGCACCTCGCGTTCCAAAGATACCTCTCCCTGGTCCGGAATGCTCTGCAGAAGCTGGCGGCTGAGGAGATACAGGCCGGCATTAATCCAGCCCGGTCCCCCATCTCTTCCTTTTTCGACAAAACGGAGGATGCGGCCGTTACAATCGGTCTCGACCCGGCCGTAACGGCCGGTATCGGAAACCTTCGTCAGCAGGAGAGAGTTTGTTGCGCCTTTTGCCCGATGCCGGTTCCAAAAGTTCCTCAGATCGGTTTCAAGATAGGAATCCCCATTCATGACCAGAACCGTTTCGTTTTCCATCTTCGGCAGGGCGAGCCTGAGCGCGCCGGCGGTGCCTAGGGGGGAGGGCTCCTGTGAATATAAAATTTGCATGCCCCTGTATTCTTCACCCAGAAAGGCCGCTATCCGCTCCGCTTTGTAGCCGGTGCACAGTATTGCCCGCTTCACTCCGGCTGCCGCAACCTGGTCAAGAAGGTACGTAATAAAAGGGCGGTCGTTTACTTCCGCCATTACCTTCGGCCGGTCGTTTAATACCGGTCTTAGTCGAGTCCCCAACCCTCCTGCGAGGATTGCAGCAGTGAAATTCTCCTCAATCCGCATAATTACACGTTCTTCCTGGGAGAGCGTCCGAGCATTCTGTATCCCTTGATGAGTTCTCCGATGCCGTCATCAATGGAACGTTTCGCCTCAAAACCAGCCTCGCGCAACCTTTGGTTCGAAACTATGTAGTTACGTTTGTCCGGGTCACTCCCTACTTCCGCAAAATGTATGTAGAAATCGGGGAGGTATTCCCTGATTTTCAGCGCCAGCTCTTCCTTTGACAGGTTTGCATCGTCCAGCCCCACGTTGTAAGGGCGCCCAGTCATCCGGCCAGAGTTTTCAATGCAGTGGATAAAGCAGTCGGCTACGTCGCGAATGTGGATATAGTTGCGTTTGAAGTCCTTCTCGAAAATTACCAGGTAGCCGTCGGTTAAGGCGGCGTAAACAAAATGGTTTACGAGCAGGTCCATTCTCATGCGGGGCGACATGCCGAAGACGGTTGCCAGCCGCAAGGTTATAGCGTTGGCTGAATTGAGGACTTCCGCTTCCGCGTCAGTTTTCGTCCTGCCGTAGAGCGAGATCGGTTCAAGCGGGGTCTCTTCCGTGCAGAAGACATCGCCGGTTTTTGTTCCATAACCGCTGTTGGTGGTGGGATAAACGATCAACTGGCCGGGGCCGCGCAGCTTGTTGATAAGCCGGATCGCGTCCAGGTTGATAGATTTTGCGGAAAGCGGATCTCTGTCACAACAGGGCGCTCCCACAATGGCGGCCAGCGGAATGATTACGTCCGCATCGCCCACCAGTTTCCCCATGACCCCTTCGTTTCTGACATCACCATAAACAAAATCAAAACCGGGATTGGCGCAGAAATGAAACAGGCTTTGTTCTCCATACATCAGGTTATCAATGACCGTTACCTGATAATTCTTATTGAGCAGATGTTCACACAGGATTGAGCCCAGGTAACCGGCTCCCCCGGTCAGGAGAACTTTTACAGGCATTATATAGTTCCTTTCAATGTGATACTTTAGTCTCTATAAGGCAACTTTTCGTACCGCCTCTTTCAATCTCTCGGGGTCAAATTCCCCGCGGCTTGCCGCGTTGTAGGGAATCCAACTACTCTGAGAGATACCCCGCTGCTTGCGGCGGGGTGGTTCATTGTATTTGGTACGATTTACAGCCTATTCTGCCAGACATACGGCTAGTATGGTCTTAAAACCCACACGCTCATAAGGTTTAGCAACTGTTGTGCCATTAGTGGAAGGTTTGTAACTATCTTAATTTGCAGAGATTTGTTTGGCGTGAAAAGAGAAAGTCAATAATTTGAACCAGATTGAGTCATTGAAGCCGTGGGGGACGAAAGAAAAGGGAACTAAACCTCACAAAAATGGATGAAACCGGCAGATTGCCGGACCCTTCCTCATAGGATTGTTACGACAGAGCTGCCAATGCCTTATTTGTCAAAAACTTGAAGTAATTATTCCGCGTATCGGAGGGGACCGACTCGGGATCGATATTTTGATCCAGCAGTTTAAGCGATTTCAGTGCGGCAGCCAGATTGTCGAGGCTTTCCGGGTCGTCGGGTTCGATGGCGAACGCCTCGGCAAAATATTCCAGTCCCCGTTTCTTTTCTCCCTGCTCCCAAAATTGTTTGCCGAGGTCGTTCAATTTTCCGGCGGACCTGTCCCATGGGTCGTCACCTTCTGTGGGCCTGTACTGATGAGTAGACGCGTAATAGTCCCACTCGTCGTTGAGCGGGAGTTGCGCATGCTCTGTGGCGAATTTTCTGATCGTTTCGGCCATATGGTGTCTGGCCAGAAACGTATGAAGGTCGGCCAGGGAGTTCTGATTGACCATCCCGTCGGTAAACTCCTTCTGGATGGCGCGGACCGAGACGGCAGCCTCTGTCATGGCTTGGATATACGGCAGGAAGACGAGGTGAAGGAGCTCTTCGGTCAGTGTGTATTGCAGATATTTGACCGGAATGACGACGTCCGGCGTCACGAAGGTGAGCCCGTGGAAATGGTAGAAAACCAGCGGGGTATCGTTGACCATCACCAGTCCCTGTTCATTTACGGTAAATGCATACTGCTCCTGATTCCAGGGGGCGACCCCGGCGCCGATATTTTCCAGCACCCTTAACCCCTTGAACCTCTCCGGCCAGTCGTTCAGGTAGAGCTGATCGCCGAATTTCCCATCCTCTACGCGGGCGTAGCACCACTCGATGCACCTCTCGCGCCACCACTTGAGCGCTTCCATGCCATTACCGTCGCGACGGAAACAGAGAAGCCCCACATTGTACTTGCCATGGGTTTCCATATGGGCCTGCCCGGGGGAGAACCGGTGCTCGTGGATCATGATCGAACGGTCGGCAAACTCGGCAATAATGGGGTCGGGGGAAGAGTAGAAATAGAGATCGGCGTCCAGGTAGGTCAGTACCCGGGCTGCGGGAAACTGTTCAAAAAGCCACAGTATAACGGTCGGCGTCAGGGTCCAGTAGTATTCCACCTGGGAACGGTTTTGCCGGGCGGAGGCAAGCGCTTCGTCCCCCTGCTCCACCCTGTGGAGGGGGATAACCGTGACGTTTAGGGGCGCAAGCTTCTCCAGAATGATCCGGGTGATCTCATCGAGACAGACGGCAAACAGGTGAAACTCGTTCTTTTCATGCGCGTTGAGGGATTTGATGAGCGCCAGGGCCTTGATCAGATAGTTGCGGTCAAAGTATGTACAGTAGTAGCGCTTCATCCTTTAATTCTCTCAGTTTCCATTTTCACCTTCCCAGTAGCTGGAAAAAAACCGGCGGTAATAGTCAACGGTTTGTCGCAGCCCCTCTTTAAGGGGTGTTGCAGGCTTCCATCCCAGCTTGGAGCGAATCTTCCGGTAATCGGCATAATAATCCCCGATATCGATGGCTTTTCGGTCTTCCGGGAACGGGACAATCTCGTACGAACCAGCGCCGCTTATCTTTATCAGAAGCTCTGCCGTATCTTTCAGATTGATGGGGTCGTCCGCCCCCAGGTTGAAGACTTCGCCGTTTGCGTCTTCCGATTCGGCCGCAAGGAGCATGGCGGCAACCACGTCGTCCACATAGGTGAAGTCGCGTATCTGTTTGCCGTCGCCGAACACGAGGACCGGTTTCCCTTCGATGATCCGGCGGACCCAGATGCCCAGGAACGTCTGGCGCGCGTCCTTCACCCGCATGCGCGGCCCGTAGGTGTTGGTGAGGCGCAGCACTGTGGCGCGGATGCCGTAGATGTTGTTGTAGACCAGGTGGTACCATTCGCCGGCCATCTTGTTGATGCCGTTTACATCCACGGGATGGAGAGGGTGCCGTTCATCCACCGGCAGGTATTGGGGCGCGCCATACATCTGGCGGGTGCTGGCGAAGACTATCTTGATGTGCGGGTTATGTTTGCGGCAGGCCTCCAGGATGGAGAGCTGGGCGCGGGCGTTTATCTCCAGGTCCGGATAGGGGTTGTTCATGGAGTCCACGTGGCTGGTCTGCCCGGCGAGGTTGAAGAGAAAATCCTGCCCCTGGATCAGGTATTTCATGGAGTGCTCGTCGCGCACGTCGGAAATATTGACACGGACCTTATCCCTGATGGGCTCGATATTCCAGAGGTTGCCACCGTACTCGGGGATCAGGCTGTCCACTAATGTGACCCTGGCGCCGAGTTCAACGAGGCGGATCGCCAGATTGGAGCCGATAAAACCGACGCCGCCGGTGATGAGGATGTTTTTATTTTGGAAACACCCTACTTGTGCTTTTTGCATGCCCATAACAGGGTCACTCTCTCTCTAGATGTCAAAGTACTCGTCTCTATATGTTCAAAAAATTGCGCAAGAGCCGTTCTCATTTCTTCTTCATTTGCCCATTCGTTTTCATGTGATGCCAGCAAAACCCCTTCCTGCAGAGAATTTGCAACAGTGTCTCCACAGAACCAGCCACCAATCTGAAGTGTCTTTTTTGCTTTGCTGAAAATTATCTGCTGGTCCGACTCTGAAAAATGTTCTATGGCTCCCCTAATCAAAACTACATCATAATAGTTGTCTGGCAAATCTAAAGTCAGTACATTGTCTTGAATATAGGTGATATTGTCTGCTGAATGATTCCGAATTGCATAACGCATTGCTTCAGAATTTATATCGACGCATACAATTTCTTTTGCCCTCTTGCGAAAAAAAAAGTAATCATAAAAACCATCACCTGAACAAAGATCAAGCACTTTACCGTCAAGAGGGAGATGCTTGATTATATTTTCTGCAGAAACCGCAAAGAAATCTGTTAAATTTTTTTCAGGATTAAACAAATGATGTCTGTGATCAAACCACTCTGGAGTATCGTATCCCCACTGTGCTCTACCTAAGAGTTTAGAAGCTACGGTTCCTGTGAGTCTGGAAATCATGGCAAAATATTCACCCAGTACAGTATCGTTAATCTGTTCGCTTTTCTTTCCAGATAAGTCATCACTTGTAAGATTTATCGTATCTAAATGGTTTAATAGATAGTTCAATACAGATTCAGACAAGTTAAGGTTATGGTACTTGATAATATCTAGCTCGGTAATATCGGGGTTATATTGATATTTATACATATTGGCTCCCGAAGAGGTATGTTAATTCATAACAATCTTGAACTGCTTCAGTAAAATATTCGATCTTGTTTATAAGGATAAAGCCGTTGCGGGCGAATTCCTGCACCAGTTCTTCCTCGTTGAAAACCAGTTCAACGGTCTCCACACCGTAGGCGCATTTTTTCAGATACTGGGTGGGTCGTTTCCTGCAGACCGGCGTGCGGTGGGCGACCACATGATGTGCTGCCACCCGGCAGGTCTCTGAGACATGCTGCCGGTAATTGGGAACGTGGAGGAGCACGCAGGAAGATATGACAATGTCGAATTTTCGGTCGGTAAAGGGAAGAGTGGCGCCGTCGGCGACAAAGAACTTGGCAGTTGGGTAATAGTCCTTCGCCATGGCGATCATCGCATCTGAGTAGTCTACCCCGGCATAGTCGAGCCGCTTGTTGAGAAGATACTCCAGAATTTCGTAGTAATAGCCGCTGGCGCAGCCGATTTCCAGCACAGACCTCCCCGACGCCGCGTGCGGCCTGATGATGTCTGCAAGGAGCTGGAAAACGAGGGCGACCTTTCCCTGGTACATCTCGGTAAGCTGATGTTGGACCAGGGCGCGCTGTTGGGCTGGAATGCTTGCGTCCTGCCAGGCGGAGGTCAGCGCCGGGGTAATCTCCGCTTGATCTATCTGCTGATAACCGTCCGAAATCCTGGCCGGCATCGTAAAACGCTCTTTTCCCTGCCGGTAACGCAGGTGTCGTTGCAGTATCTCCGCGGTTAGGGCCATGTTTTTCGTGTAGCTGTGGTCGCGCAGGGTGCGCGCCTGCCCGGCCCGGGCGATTTCCTCGGCTTCCTCCGGGTGGGCAAGGTAATAGGCAACCAGGGCGGCGCACTCCTCCGCTGAGCGATAGACGACCACCTCTTTGCCGATCTCAAACAGCTCGTTCAGGTTGTCCTTGTAATCGGTGATCAGCAACGCTCCGCAACCGGTTGCTTCAAACAGGCGCATGTTGTTGGCGTAATTTTCTGCCACGTCGATATGGCGGTTGATGGTGATCCGTGATTGCCGCAAGAGGGAAAACATCTCCAGCCCCCACGCTTCACCGTGATGGCGGCTCCGTAGAGGAGAACCTTCGGGGAGCGTGCCGGCCCCGTACCCCCAGAATTCCACCGGCGCCAGTTCTGCAACCCGTTCAAGCAACTCTTTTCCCTTGCCGTGCATGGCCGAAATGCCGCCGACAAATGTGACCGGGTAGATTCGCTCTTTTTCTCCGATCCTTTCCAGGACACGTGGCTCGAAGGCGAGCGGCTGATAATAGCTGGCAATGCCGTACTCCCGGAACTTCCGCACGAAGTGTGGAAATGAAGAGAAGACGATGTCGAACATGGTGAAATCTGTCTGGGGCTGGGGTGGCGAGGCGATCTGGCCGATGATCAGCCGGGTATGGGGGCGAATCGCGGAAAGGAATTCCCGTGTCCCGATTCCCATATCCTGGATATAGACCACATCCGGCCGTGCCCGGCGAATCTGTTCGACGGCAATGGCCAGCCATTCGCCGTTGAACAGATTTTCTGCCGCCCAGGCCTGCTGCAGCGGAAGGCAGTTGACGATGATATCTTCGGCCTTCCAGCCGGCCTGCCGCAGCCCCTGCGAATAGAAATCGCTGTCTCCGAAACATTCACCTTCCAGGAGAGTTTTTTGCTGGGTGTACGGGCACTCCTGTAAGTGGGGATTCCTGGTGTACACGGTATTGAGGAAACCCTGATAGTAGGTATTGATAAAGAGGCATAGCGGTGGGCCTGAAGGTAAGATATCCACCGCCACGTCACAATGCGTCGGTTGGCTGGTTGGTGACGGAGCCGGACTGTCCGGTTCCGGAGCTTTGGGCACAGCGGTTTCCGAAGGGTTGTCCATGGTGACGACCGCATCACGGTATACCACTTCGCTGTTCCAGGGGTCGAAAGGAATGAGTTTCTTTGTCTGCAAATGGGGGCGGAAGAAGTAAGAGGCCCTTTCGTTGAGCATGCACGCGGCAAAAGAAAACGAACTGTTGGAAATGGCAACGGCATCACACTGGCTCATGATATAGAAATCGGTAAAATATGGGGCCTCAGAGATGGATACATCCAGGTCCCGGGCAGTGACGGGGTTGTACTCGGCAAAATCGGCCAGCACCTTGTCCGGCTCGTCGCTGGCAATATAGAGGACCGGCTGGTCGAGGGTATCCCAGAAACCTCGCAGCCACTCCCTGTACCATTCGCTCGGGGCTATATAGAAAATATCGTAACCGTAATCCCCTCGCCGCAAATGGAGCCCGACAACGGTCTTGCCCCGGGAGCGGAGGCGTTTGACGCCTTCCTGGAGTCGTGCTTCGATTTCCGGCACCGGTTTGAACAGGGAGCGGAAATATTCCTTGTGGGGGGCATAGTACCTGGTATGATACTGGAAAAACCCCCTGAAATCGACATTTTTGCATGTTTCCGTCTGGTTGGGGATTTTTGCCTGCGACAATACATTGCAGAGATCTTCCATTTCCGGCAACTGCCTGGAAATCGGCGGATCGTTGTGGCCGAAGAGGCATTGCCCGAGCCATGGCGGTGTTTCGACCCGCAGACCATGGTCCCTGGCATATGTTTTTGCGAAGGCGTACTGGAATATCTGGTTGGCAAAGCGTCCGAAACTGCCGAGGCAGGAGATGGTGATGACCGGTTTTTTTGTGTAAAACGCGTCCCCCCACGAAGGATGGTAAGGGGTGACGGTCGCCTTCCTCTCGAAACCGCGGGCTTCGAGAAAATCGTCAAGCTGATCGATAACGGCGCAGCCGGAATAAAGCTCGGCAAAATTCACTTCGGTGTTGATTCCCTCAATGAACGGCAGCGTAGTTGTTGACCCCTTGAAGGCGAGGAGTTCGGCGCCCTGGATGTCAATATTGAGCAGGTTGAAATCGGCCGGCGCCAATTCCAATTCCTGCAAAAGGGAATCGAGCCTTCGCGCCGATACAATTATTTGTCCGGTTTCGGCGATGTCGGGATAAATGTCCTTGTGCTTTTTGAGCGGCAGGAGGGAACTGCTCTGGTCCATGGAGGTTACGTGGAGGACCGCCGTGCCGTCATGGTCGCTGATGGCGCAGTTGACCAGGTCCACACCGGATTTACCGCCGACATTTTCCTCAAGGCGCGCAAAGACTGCCGGATTTGCCTCGATGAACAGCACTCTCTGTATCCCCATTGCCCGGTATTTGGGAAGTTCTCCTCCTTCATGGGCGCCGATGTGAATAACGCCCCGGGGGTTGATCCCGTGTTGTCGGCAAAGCTCTTGCAAATCGAGCATTTTGGGAGCTTTCCCCAAAACATTAGAGAGAAATCTTTCGTTCACCGCTAAAAAATTGCTGTACGAAAAGTTCTCGTGCTGCGGCATGAAGCGAGGGACGTATTCCAGCCCACAGGCGGTAATTTTAAAGAGGGAGTAGCGAAACCCCTGCAGATGATCGAAGACCCGTTCGAGGGTAGTGCCGGCATCCACAAACGTTCCGCCATATTCAAACTGGAGAAAGTCGATCCTTCCTTTCTTCAGTAACTCTTTTGCTCCGGAGAGGACCTCAAGCTCTCCCCCTTCCACGTCTATCTTGAGGAAGTTGATATGCGTGATGTTTGTCGATCTGCAGTAGTTATCCAATGTTGTCGTAAAAACCGGATATGCCGCAGGTTTCTTGAGGTTCTGTTCCTTTTCAACCGTCATCCTTCGGTGGAGCGTGCTCCAGGAAGGCGCATCCTCGTAATAATGGAACAGGCGGATTTCTTCTCTTCCGGCAAGGGCACAGGTATTTGGCCGTAGCTTGCCTTTTCCGACAGGTTCAGCGAGATTTCTCAGAAGCGCATGATAGTTTTGTGGCGCCGGTTCAAAAAGATGCACGGTGACATCAGGGTGGATGTCCAGTAGTTCACTGGTCCAGGCGCCTGTGTGGGCGCCGACATCAAACACCACACTGTCGGCGCTGATAAATTGCTGCATGATGGCAAGCTCACCGCCTGCGCTTATCAATTCCGAAGATTTCTCAGCCAGAGTGCCGGAAGGACTGAAAATGTTCACGTGTTTATACCTATCGCGTTTCGTTAATGATTAGATCCCATGTCCCTTCAGCAACTGTCGTGCCATCTTATGGGAGGGACGCAACAAGCTGAAATATAACAAGAACGATGTAGATTTTTGGCATTGAGTCAAAATTTTGAAATGGAAACGTCAGTTACGAGAAAAAATATCAAAAAAGAGAGCGCTTTATCCGGTTGGTTAGTGATCGGAAAATGGTCGAGCGAAAAGTCGTGGTTTAAATAATCTTAAAGGTATGATAATTTCCGACGATATGGGTGGAATGGTGGCAAATATACATTTGAGGGCGTTGCCATGGACTACAGTGTGGGGAAAATATCCGGTACCTTGAAGGTCGATCGGGATACCGGCGGGTCAGACCGTGAGCGGAAGAAGGGAAGGCATTCGCGTCGGGGTGACAAGGATACCGTATCCATCTCCGCAGAGGCGAGGGAGCGTTGCGCTTCCGATGACCAGGAAGTAATTCTGTCTGATGCGGAGGAGACTGAGAAAAGCCTGTTAAGATGAAAAGTAGTGCTTGTTCCTCTCGTAGGCTTCCTTGAGGCTTTCCAGCAGGAAATTGAGCCGGCTTTCATCGAGACCTAAGAGCTTCGCCGGTTTGCCGGCGGTCAGATCCAACTCTTCACGGGGTTCTCTTGTGCCGATCCCCAGTTTTTGACAGAACAGGTCTGCAAGGCTCACTACCGCGGTCAGATGGACCTGATACCGATCCGCAGGCTCAGGGAAATCGAGCTGGTGATGCTGCATGATGGCGTTGGTCAGCGCTTCCGGGAAGTTCCATTTCTTGATGACATAAGCCCCTACCTCATTGTGGCAGAACGGATAGACGCTTTTTTCCGCCTCTTCGAAGGTAATACCCTCATTATAGCATCGTTGCATAACTATCTGGAACTTGTCCTTGTCAAACGTGTTCATGATGATTTTGCCGATGTCGTGGAACAGGCCGGCCAGAAAGGATTCCTCTTCATTGGCGGCTCTTGTGCCGGAGGCAATTATACGGGCGGCCAGTCCGGCGCCGAAGGAATGTTCCCAAAGCATTTTTTCAGTCAAGCCGAACGGTTTATAGACCTGTTTTACGGAAGCGGCAACCACAAGGCTCTTGAGGGTATGAAAGCCGAGAACGACGATCGCACTCGACAACGTCTGAATTTGCCTTTGACATCCGTAGAACGCTGAATTCGATATCTTGAGCACTCTGGCGGCCACTGCAGGGTCGGAAGCGACCACCCTGGCCAATTCTTCTGCAGTGGCCGATTCACTTTCAATGAGCTGCATGACCTTTGTGGCAACAACCGGAATTGTCGGGAGGTCACCGGCGGACATGATGGCAGTTTCCAGTTCTTTATTCATAAAAGTGCGTCCTTTTCTGAGATGTTGGAGTGAAAAAATTTATCACCTGAAACTCTTATCGGCATAGCCGGGCACAAACTTTAGCAGCCTGTTGGGCGTAGCGTTGAAATGATTATAAATATATTGGGATTGCACGGGCTGCCCCGGACGTTTATAATAGCCGGCAAAAATGATTGAAAGGCCGGTAACGATTGGTGCATGTCAAAAGTACAACATTCATAAAAAGCGCGGTAAAACCGGACCAATACCCGGAAAGCGATCTCCCTGAAATTGCCTTTGCCGGCCGTTCCAACGTCGGCAAGTCATCCCTCGTCAATGTGCTGGTCAACCGGAAAAATCTCGTCCGCACCAGCTCCACTCCCGGCCGCACTCAGCTCATCAATTTTTTCGATGTCAACAATCAGTTTATGCTGGTGGACCTGCCGGGCTACGGTTTTGCCAAGGTGCCTCTGTCGGTCAAGAAAGAGTGGGGGCCGATGGTGGAGACCTATCTTGCCACGAGAGGCAACCTGCGCGGGGTAGTCCTCATTTTCGACGTCCGCCGGGTGCCGGGGCCGGGGGACCAGCAGATGCTCCAGTGGCTGCGGGCCTATAATGTTCCTTCCGTGCTGGTCGTGACAAAATGCGACAAGGTTTCCAAAAACGAACGGGCCAGGCAGTCGGCCGTTATTGCCCGCACTCTCGGGGTAGAGGGGGGTGAATTGAACTTTTTTTCAGCCCTGTCGAAAGATGGCCGGGATGCCATATGGGAGAAGCTGGAAGCCCTGCTGTTTCAGGACGGTGGGTAGCTGTCTACTATTTGCTTTGACATTTTACCCCGCCTCTGTTAAAAATGGCCCCACAACTGAATAATAAAGTCGAACAGGTGCTCCGCATACCGTTTGGGCTTGAACAAAACCAACGCAGTTATAGGTTCAAGGCCGAGACGGCAGGAGATAATAGGGAAGAGGGTGTGAATCCCTCGCTGTCCCGCAACTGTGAACGGTGATGAAAGCCGCTGACGTGCCACTGATGTTATCGGGAAGGCGCGGCGAGTAAAGTGACCCGTGAGTCAGGAAACCTGCCTGGTCGATTGAGGAAAAGGACCTCCGAGGGAGAGGGGCCGAAGCCGTTTCTTAACTACGGAAAGCTTTAGCGCACCCCGTCTCCCCAAGGAGACGGGGTTTTTTCATGTCAAAAACCATCTTCATAACCGGCGGAGCTCGAAGCGGCAAGAGCCTTCTGGCCGAACGTCTTGCCGGTGAGTTTGGCGCGCCTCTGGGCTACGTGGCCACCGGTCGGGCGGGAGATGCCGAAATGGCGGAAAGGATAGCCCGCCATCAGGCCCGACGTGGCACAGCCTGGCAGACCATTGAGGAGCCATTTGCGCTTGCAGAGGCCATCAGGGGGCATGACGGATATTTCAACGTCATGCTCGTCGACTGCATAACCCTCTGGCTTACCAATCTCCTCCTGAAATATGATGATGTCGCAAAGGTTGTGGCTGATGTCAGAGATTTGACTAATTTGTTTTCCGTTTCGAAAACCCCGCTGGTCCTGGTTTCTAACGAGGTGGGAATGGGAATAGTGCCGGAAAACCGGCTTGCAAGAACCTTCCGCGACCTGGCCGGCGAAGCGAACGAAATGATCGCGAAGGCTTCGGATGAGGTGTATGTGACGTTCGCAGGATTGCCGTTAAAGTTGAAAGGTTGAAAAATCTTTTCATGCCACAGAGGTCATAGAGGAAAAACTGAAAAACAAAAATTGAAACTGGTTTTGGGTTTTTAACTACAAAAATAGATTCTTGTTTTTGTTTTCCTCTGTGTTCTCTGTGCCCTCTGTGGCAAGCTTTGGATTATTTTCGCAGGCATGAAAACATTTCGGAGTAAGCAATGACATTTCTCAATGAAACTCTTGGCAGAATCCAACCCGTCGATGCCGCGCTGCTGGCCGAGGCGCAGAAAAAGCTCGATAACAAGACCAAGCCTCTCGGCTCGCTCGGCCGGCTGGAAGAGTTTGGCCGCCGTTTTGCCGCCATTGCCGGGACGCTCTCCCCCGATACGGAGAAAAAGGTGATTTTTACCTTTGCCGGTGACCACGGTGTGGTGGAGGAAGGGGTGTCGGCCTTTCCCAGGGAAGTTACTCCCCAGATGGTGTTGAATTTCATTCGGGGCGGGGCAGGGGTCAATGTACTGGCCCGCCACGTGGGGGCCGAAGTGCGAGTGGTGGATGTGGGGGTCGATTACGACTTTGAATCCGCACCTGGCCTCATCATCCGAAAAGTGGCGAGGGGGACGCGAAATTTCACCAAGGGCCCCGCCATGACCGGTGAAGAGACGCTGGCAGCGGTAAAGGTGGGTATTGATTTGGCCTGCCAGGCAAAAGCCGAAGGGGTGACAATGGTCGGAACCGGCGAGATGGGGATCGGCAATACCACCCCGTCTTCAGCCATTATCGCCGCAATCTCGGGAAAGTCCGTCAAAGAGGTGACCCATCGGGGGACCGGTATCAATGACGCTGCCCTGGAGAACAAGGTGCGCGTCATCGAGGAGGGGCTTGCCATGAACAGGCCCGACCCGAACGACCCGCTGGATGTGCTGGCCAAGGTGGGAGGGCTGGAGATCGCCGGCATTGCAGGGCTTGTCATCGGTTGCGCCGCTTGTCGGTTGCCGGTGGTGGTGGACGGGTTCATTTCCACCGCCGGAGCGCTCATCGCCTCGGAGCTTCACCCCAATGTCCGGGATTACATCTTTGCCGCCCACCAGTCGGTGGAGATCGGACACCACTTCATGCTGGCGCACATGGGCGCGGAGCCGATCCTCGATCTCAAGCTCCGCCTGGGGGAGGGGACCGGCGCAGCTCTGGCCATGGGGTTGATCGAGGCGGGCGTCAAAATCTTGAAGGAGATGGCGACGTTCGCTGAAGCAGGAGTGGCGGAAGGGGAATACTGAAAGGCAGGGATCAGGGAAGCGGGAAGCGGGAACCGGGAACCGGCTATGGTTTTTCCGAATCTCGAATCCCGATTCCCGAATCACGAGTTATGAGACTCTACTTTATTGCACTTCAGTTCCTCACCATCATCCCTTTCCCCTTCACCGTGCGTTGCGAGGAAGAGGACCTGGGGCGTTCCATGGCTGTTTTCCCGCTCGTGGGACTGACTCTCGGGGCCTTGCTCGCGGGGGCCGACTACCTCATCGCTCCCTGGCTTCCCCGGGGGGTGGCGGACCTCCTCCTCATAATCGCCCTTTCGGCGGTGACCGGCGCGCTCCACCTCGATGGCCTGGCCGACGTTTGCGACGGGCTGGCGGCCCGTGGGGGGCGGGAGAGGTTCCTGGAGGTTATGAAGGACTCCCGTACCGGGGCGGTGGGTGTAGTGGGCCTTGTGCTGGGGCTTCTCCTTAAGTACCAGGCGCTGGTGCATATCCCGCTGGAATACAAACGGGAGGCCCTGCTCTTTTTCCCGATGGCAGCCCGCTTCAGCCAGGTACAGCTGACCGTGGGAGCCAGACGGGCACGAACCGACGGCCTCGGCTCTGTTTTTATCGGCGGGGCGGGCGTATCGCAGTTCATCGCCGCCTATGCCGTCACCCTGACTGCCGCCTACCTGTTTCTGGGATTGCGGGGGATCTGGTGCGCCATCATCCTTTACCTCTTCACCTGGCTGCTCAAGTCCTGGTTCCACAAGCGGCTGGGAGGGGTCACCGGAGATGTGATCGGCTGCGTCAGCGAGCTCAATGAGATGCTCTGTTTGCTGGTGCTCCTGGTGATGCTGGGCTGGAAAATTTAAATATAGGGGCGAACGGCGTTCGCCCTTCTGCGGGAGCGGGCGCATGCCATGCGCCCTTACAGGAGAATTAACCATGACACCGAAATGCCGCGTCTATCTCATCCGCCATGGCGAGGTGAAAGGGGCCGGAACTCCGCGCTACAACGGCCATGGGGATGTGCCTCTCACCGATAGGGGTGTGGCGCAGTATCACCAGATGAAGGATCGTTTTGCCGAGGCGAAGATCGCCGCCTGTTATAGCAGTGACCTGTCCCGATGTGTGACGGGCGCCGGTATCCTGGGGACGCATCTCGGGGTGGAGCCGATCAGGGACCGTAATCTCCGGGAGCTGAACATCGGGACCTGGGAAGGAATGACCTGGGCGGAGCTGATGGAAAGATATCCGGCGGAGTGGCAAGCGCGTCTTGCAGACATCGTCAACTTCCGTGTGCCCCAGGGGGAGAACCTGCTCGACCTGAACGGCCGGGTGATGCCCCTGATTGATGGGATCACCAAGCGGCATCAGGGTGAAGACGTGCTTGTGGTGGCCCACGGCGGGGTCAACCGGATCATCCTCCTGAACGCCATCGGTGCCCCTCTTTCCGCCTTCTTCAACATCGAGCAGAGTTACTGCTGCCTGAACATCATCGATTACTATGCGGACGGCAAGACGGTGGTGAAGCTGTTAAACGGCTGAAAAACCGGCTTAACATCTGCCACAGAGGCACAGAGACACGGAGTTAACACAGAGAACAGCTTATGAATGCAAGAATGCTGCTTTTCGGGGCATACTCGATTTTCAGATTTTTTTGCACTTTGCGTTTTGCTTGTATTTCTGCTTTTGCCTTTCCTCTGTGTCTCCGTGGCAAAAGGCCCTTTAGATGAAATCCATTATCATTGCAGCCCCACATAGCGGTTCCGGCAAGACCACCGTTGCCCTCGGCATTATGGAATGCCTGAAGCGGCACGGCCTTACGGTCGCTCCATTCAAGGTCGGGCCTGACTTCATCGATCCGGGCTACCATGGGGTGGTGACGGGCCGCACGTCCATCAACCTAGACGGGTGGATGTGCGGGGCGGAGTTCGTGGAGGAAACCTTTGCCTGTCATGTACAGGATGCCGACGTTGCCGTTATCGAGGGGGTGATGGGACTCTATGACGGAATCGGCGGCGTTTCCGACGAAGGGAGCACCGCTCAGGTTGCAAAACTCCTTGGGGCGTCGGTCATCCTGGTGGTGGATGCGAAATGTCAGGCCAGGAGCGCCGCGGCGCTTGTGAAAGGATTTGCGGAGTTCGACCCGCAGGTTAGGGTTGTCGGCGTGATTTTCAACAACGTGGGGAGCGACAACCATGCCCGGATTCTGCGGGAGGCAGTGGAAGCGGCCGTGGCTGAAGTGAAGGTTCTGGGGTGTCTCCCCCGGGATGAACGGCTCAACATCCCATCGCGTCACCTGGGGCTCCTGACTGCCGACGAGAATCCGCTGCCGGAGACTTTTCTGGGGCATTTGGCGGAGGCTGTTGAGATGCATGTGGATGTGGATGGGATTGTGAATGTAGGGGCAACCCCATGTGGTTGCCCGAAACCAGGGCGGCCACGCAGGGCCGCCCCTACAGAAAACCCTGTCCGCATTGCCGTTGCCCGCGATGAGGCCTTCTGCTTTGTCTATGAAGATAATCTCAGGCTTTTGCGGGAGGCCGGAGCGAGCATCGTTGAATTTTCTCCCCTACGGGATGCTTATCTGCCGGCAGACGTCGCCGGCATTTATCTCCCCGGCGGCTATCCGGAAGTATTTGCCGACATCCTTGCCGCGAACGAAGGGATGAAGCAGAGTATCAGGGAGGCAATCGACAATGGAATGCCGGCCTACGCCGAGTGCGGCGGGTTCGTCTATCTGACCCAGGGGGTTGTAGGGGCAGGCCTTGCGCCTGCCCAATCAGGGCACCCGCAAGGGGCGCCCCTACATGAAATGGTTGGCATCTTTCTCGTGATGACCCGCATGCTGCCGAAGCGCAAGGCCCTCGGCTATCGGGAGGTGGAGCTGACCGCCGATGCGATAATCGGCTCAACGGGGGCCGTCGCCCGCGGCCACGAGTTTCACTACTCGGAGATGGGAGCGATGCCTGCTCATGTGGAACGGGTTTATCTGGTGCGGAAGAACGGCATCGACCTCGGGCATGAAGGATATCGCTACAAAAACTGCCTCGCCTCCTACATCCACCTCCATTTCGGGAGCTGCCCGGGGATGGCGGCGGCGTTCGTGGAGAGTTGCCGGAAGTACAAGGCAAAAATAAAATCAATGGAACACGGAAAAATTTTGACGTTATTCCGCTAAAAACGTAAGGAGCATCCGAATCATGAAAACCCAGATCGAACTGGCCCGTCAGGGCATCCTCACCACCCAGATGGCCGCCGTTGCCAAAGATGAGAGCGTTTCTCCCGAATATGTCCGCCGGATGGTGGAGGAAGGGAAGATCGTCATTCCGTGGAACCATAGCCGGAAGCCCAGGGCGGTTGGGATCGGCAAGGGTTTGAGGACCAAGGTGAACGCCTCCATCGGCACCTCTTCGGACATCATCGATTACGGGGCGGAAGTGCAGAAGGCAAAGGCGGCCGCGGAGGCGGGGGCCGACACCCTCATGGAGCTTTCGGTCGGCGGGGACCTGGATCGGGTGCGGCGTGAGGTGATTGCCGCCGTGGACCTTCCGGTGGGAAACGTTCCCCTCTACCAGGCCTTCTGCGAGGCGGCGCGCAAATACGGTGACCCGAACCGGCTGGACGAGGAGATGCTCTTCGACCTCATCGAAAAGCAGTGCGCCGACGGCATGGCTTTCATGGCGGTCCACTGCGGCATCAACCTTTACACCATCGAACGGCTGAGGAAGCAAGGCTACCGCTACGGCGGGCTTGTCTCCAAGGGTGGCGTCAGCATGGTCGCCTGGATGCTGGCCAATAACCGGGAAAACCCGCTCTACGAGAAGTTCGACCGGGTGGTCGGAATCCTCAAGAAATACGACACGGTCCTTTCCCTCGGCAATGGTCTCAGGGCGGGGGCGATCCACGACTCCTCCGACCGGGCGCAGATACAGGAATTGCTCATCAACTGCGAACTGGCGGAAATCGGCCGCGACATGGGGTGCCAGATGCTGGTGGAAGGGCCGGGACACGTGCCGCTGGACGAGATCGAGGGGAACATCCAGCTCCAGAAAAGGATGAGCGGCGGTGCGCCCTACTATATGCTCGGCCCCATCGCCACCGACGTGGCTCCCGGCTACGACCACATCACCGCTGCCATCGGTGCGGCCCAGTCCTCCCGCTACGGCGCCGACCTCATCTGTTACATCACCCCGGCAGAACACCTGGCCCTCCCCAACGAGGAGGACGTGCGCCAGGGGGTGAAGGCGGCCAAAATCGCCGCCTACATCGGCGACATGAACAAGTATCCGGAAAAAGGCCGCCGGCGCGACATGGAGATGAGCAAGGCGCGTCGCGACCTTGATTGGGAGCGGCAGTTCGAGCTCGCCCTGTTCCCGGAGGATGCAAAGGCGATCCGAGCCAGCCGCACGCCGGAGGACGAGGCGACCTGCACCATGTGCGGTGACTTCTGCGCTTCACGGGGGGCGGGGAAGCTCTTTGCGGGTGACCTGCGGGGGGATAAGATCTAGATTCAGAATCTGCCACAGAGACACAGAGACAAAGAAGAATAGGCGAGAACAGAATGTACCAATCAGAGAGGGTTTTAAAAGAAATGGACGGAATCCGGCAACCACAGCATTCCGGTTTCTCCACAAAGAAATCTCTGTGGAATTTCTCTGTGTCTCTGTGTCTCTGTGGCGCCTTTTCGCTTCTAAAATCCACCCCCGCCCACGCCATGCATATCTCCGAGGGGATACTTCCCTTCAACTGGGCGACCCTCTGGTTCGCGGCGGCTGTGCCGTTCGTGGCGCTCGGACTCAAGCGGTTGGACACACTGGCAAAGGACGACCTCTCTTTTAAGCCCCTTGTCGGGCTCATGGCGGCGGTGGTCTTCATCATCTCCTGCATGCCGATTCCCGTGCCGACTGCCGGGACCTGCTCTCACCCATGCGGCACCGGCATCGCCGCGATCCTCGTCGGTCCGCTGGTGAGCATTGTCATCGCGGCGGTGGCGCTCCTCATCCAGGCACTCTTCCTTGCCCACGGCGGCCTCTCCACCCTTGGCGCGGACATCGTCTCCATGGGGGTGGCGGGCTCCTTTGCCGGCTGGTTCACCTTCCGGCTGCTCCGCAAGCTGGGCGCCAATCTGGCAGTGGCAGGATTTGCAGCCGGCCTTCTTGCCGACTGGGCCACCTATGTGACGACCTCTGTGGCGCTTGCCTCGGGCATCCGGGGAGATGCGCCGTTCCTCCCACTGTTTTGGAAGATACTCATTGCATTCATTCCCACCCAACTGCCCATGGGGGTGCTGGAGGGAGCCATGACTGCGGGAATGGTGGTGCTGCTCCATAAGAAACGGCCGGACCTGCTTGTGAAGATGCGGGTGGTGAAACCGGGAACCGGGAACCGGGAACCGGGAAGCGCTACACCGATTATCGTTTCTTTGTTCCTGATTTTTTCACTTTTTCTCCTCACTCCTCACACTTCACTCTCCTCGGAAGCGTGGCGCGGCGTGGACGAGTCAGTGGTGGAAAAGATAGCCAGGGAGCACGGCCGGCAGGCCCGCAAACCTCTGATCGATCCGGGAGAGGGGGACTTGTTGCTGTTTGCATTCCTCCTGGCGGGTGTGGTGGGCGGTTTCGCAGCGGGATACTACTGGCGGCTGTTAGTCAGTGAAAAAAAAGCCAGGTAGGGTGCGTGGAACGCACCGTATCAATGAATCAGGTGGTGCGCACGGCGCCACCCCGTGAATGGAACAGAGAACATGCACCACTTCACCCGACATGCCCATGACACGGCACACCCTCTCACGGGCTTCGATCCGCGCGTGAAGCTCCTTTCCTCCCTGGCGCTGCTGGTGATGGTGATAAGCTGCAAGGGGTTCGCCTTTCCGCTCCTGGTGGCGGGGGTGTGCGGCGGACTCTGCCTGTCCATGGGAGTGCGGCTGCGGGTGTTGGCGGTGCGCTTTGCCGAGCCGCTCTTCATCGCGGCGGTGGTGCTGATCCTCAAGCTGTTTTTCGCCGGGAAAGCGCCGCTTTTTTCGCTCCACGTCCTTGGATGGGAGATGGTTGGTCACAAGGACGGCCTGCTGGAGGGACTCCTGATCGCCTCGCGCATCGGCGGGGCGGTGTCGCTGGTGGCGCTTCTCGGCTTCTCCACCTCTTTCACCGACCTGATGACGGCCTTGGCGTGGATGCGCGTGCCGAAGGGCTTCATTGAGGTGGCGCTCTTCGCCTGGCGCTACCTTTTCGTCCTGTTCGACGACGCCCAGGTGGTCTTCAGCGCCCAGAAGAACCGCCTCGGTTACGTGGGATACCGGCGGGGGCTCCGGTCGATCGGGACGCTGGCAGGCGCCCTGGTCATCAAGGCCTTCGACAACAGCCAGACCATCACGACCGCCATGGTCCAGCGGGGGTACGATGGGAGCATGCCGCTTTTGAAACATAAGCCGTTCCGGGTGGCCGAGGTGGCATTTTCCGTTGTTTTTGTTGCAGTGATGGGGATTATGTGGATTTTGTAAAGGCAAGAATCATTAATGGGACACGGATTATCACGGAAAAGGCACGGAAAAGGCGGATTACACCAAAACCTAAGTAAAGAGTGAACCTGTATGGATAAGTTGAAACATTCAGAGCTTACAGATGCAGTGATATGTTGTTTTTACACAGTTTACAACAAACTTGGCTATGGATTCCTCGAGAATTAGATAACGATAGAAAAAGGTAATAGGATATGAGTAAATGATTATGTCTTGGATTGGTTACGAGATTCAATCCGCATTTTCCGTGTAAATCCGTGTCCCATTAAAGGTTTTGATTTTGACTGTGCGACTTTCCGTACATATCGACAGCTTCACATACCCCGACGGCACGGCAGCGCTGTCGGACATCCGCCTCGACGTGGCGCGAGGCGACTTCTGTGGCATCCTCGGCTCCAACGGCTCCGGAAAGACGACGCTACTCAAGATCATGGACGGTCTTATCAAGGATTATGCGGGGGAGGTGCTGCTGGACGGGGATGATGTGCGCAGGCTTCACTCCCGCGACATCTACCGCAAGGTCGGGCTTGTGTTCCAGAATCCGGACGACCAGCTCTTTGCCCACTCGGTCTTCGAGGACGTGGCCTTCGGGCCGCGCAACATGGGGTTTGGCGAGGAGGAGGTAAGGCAGCGGGTCGAAACGGCCTTGCAAAGTGTCGAGATGACGGAGTACGGCGGGAAGAACATTCACAATCTCAGCTACGGGCAGAAGAAACGGGTCTGCATTGCCGGGCTCCTCGCCATGGGACACGAGATACTCCTTCTCGACGAGCCGACCGCCGGGCTGGACCCCATGGGGGAGTACCGGATGATGGAGCTGCTCACGCGGCTAAACCGGGAGGAGAGGGTCACCATCGTCATGGCCACCCACAGCGTTGACTTGGTGCCGCTCTTTCTCCATCGCCTCCATATCCTCAGCGGGGGGAAGATCGTGCGCGGCGGCGTGCCGGAAGAGGTCTTCAGCGCCCCGGAGGAGATGGCGAACGTAAAGCTCCGCCTTCCACACATCGCAGAGCTCATTTACAGGCTCAAGCACGAGGACAACCTGCCGTTCGAGCGAATTCCCCTCACCATCGGCGAGGCGCGACGGGAGATCATCGAGACGATGAAACATCGACCGTAGATCAAAATCCTTAACGGGACACGGATGAACACGGAAGAGGCGGATTTAAAATCAAAATCAGGTGTTTTTTGTTTTGTTGTTTGATCCGTTTTTTCCGTGTAAATCCGTGTCCTATCAAAGGTTTTTGACTTTATTGAAGGCAGGAGTATCGAAATGAAAACCGCAATCCTATTGATGGCCCACGGGAGCCGTATTCCCGAGGCAAACAGCGCCGTGGATGAAATAGCCGCAATGGTCAAACATATGACCGGCTACGACATCGTCGAGGTCGCGTTCCGCGAGCAGCACTCCCCCAACATCCAGAAGGGGATCGACGCCTGCGTGGCACAAGGGGCGCAGCGAATCCTTCTCATGCCGTACTTCCTGTACATGGGGGCCCATGTGCTGGAGGACCTGCCGGCAGAGCTTGAAGAGGCGAAAATGCGGTATCCGAACGTGGAAATGGCCATGGGAAAACACCTGGGCGTGCATAAACGGCTCGCCGAAGTTGTGGTGGAGCGGATCGCCGAGACCCTGTCCGAGAAGAGGTGGCACTGATGTCGGTGCATCTCGGGCCGGAGGAGATCGAGGCGGAATCGTTCCGCATGATCGAGGCGGAGGTGGGACCGCACCCCTGGTCGCCAGCCGAGTGGCCGGTTGTGCGCCGAGCCATCCATACCAGCGCCGACTTTGAATACGCCCGCTCCATGTTTTTTTCTGCCGATGCCGTGGCCCGTGGTGTGGCGGCGCTGCGTGCCGGACGGGGAATTGTCACCGACACCACCATGGCCTTGACCGGGATCAGCAGGGAGCGGCTGACACGGTACGGCATCAGCGCCTCCTGCTTTGTGGCCGACCCTGATGTGGCACGGGAAGCGCGGCAGCAAGGCGTTACCCGCTCCATCCTTGCCATGCGCAAAGGCGCTGCCGACCCCGGCAACGGTATCTTCGTTGTCGGCAACGCTCCTACCGGCCTCTTCGAACTCCTGCGTCTGATAAAAGAGGAGGGTCTGCGTCCGGACTTCATCATCGGGCTTCCGGTCGGTTTCGTCGGTGCGGCGGAGAGCAAGGAGGCGCTCCTGGCCTTGGAGAGCAGTGGTTCACAGGTGCCGTTTATCACCAATCGCGGGCGCAAGGGGGGGTCGAACGTTGCTGCGGCGGTGGTGAATGCATTGTTGCTTCTGGCAGCAGAACGTTGAACTAAAACCTTGTAACGGGACACGGAAAAGGCGGAAAAATCGGATAACGGCGGATGCAACCCCAAAATTCTTGATGTCGGTTTTTCCCGAACAAGTTTAAAATCCGCTTTGATCGGCCTTTTCCGATTTTTCTGCGTTCCGTTATCAAGGTAGTTGATCTAATCTGCGTTCATCTGCATAAATCCGCATTCGATAAGGGGTTAAAAACTTTATGCGCAAACACAACAAGCGTATCACCGATGTGAACGTCATCATCGACCTCCTCACTACCTGCCATGTGGGCCGGCTCGGGACCATCGGCAGCGACGGCTGGCCGATGATAAAGCCGCTCAATTTTGCCTGGCACGAAGGAAGGATCTACTTCCACTGTGCCCTGGAGGGGGAGAAGCTGGAGGACATCCGGCGTAACGACCGGGTCTGCTTCGAGGTTGACCTCCCCATCGCGTATGTGAAGGGGACCACGGAAAACCCCTGCCGGGCCGAGTACCTTTACCGGAGCGTCATCGTTCGGGGGCGTGCGCGGATGGTCGATGAGCGGCGTGAGAAGGTTGTGGCCCTCAATGCCCTGATGAACAAGTACCAGCCTGATGTGGAGTGGCGGGACTACCCGGAGGAAAAGCTGTCCATCACCGGCATCGTCCGGATTGATGTGGAGGAGATGGTGGGGAAGGAAGACCTGGGGAATGATGCGTTGCGGGAGAGGGCGCAGCAGCTTCTTGCCGACAGGACGCAATTGCCGGTAATCATCGGGTAACCGGATGTCGAAACGCGAGCTGCGACACGGCTACACCACGGGTGCCTGCGCTGCTGCGGCGGCAAAGGGGGCTGCACTCATGCTGCGGGAGCAGCGGCTGACGGAGGAGGTGGAAATAACCCTCCCCATGGGCGAGACGGCCCGTTTCCACCTGCACGGTCAGGAGTTCACGGGAACGTTTGCCGCCTGTTACGTGGTCAAGGACGCGGGGGACGATCCGGACGTGACCAACGGGGCGGAGATTCATGCGCGGGTTATGCTGGCGGAGATTACCCCCTCACCCCGACCCTCTCCCGCCAGGGGAGAGGGCGAGGGGGAGGATGAATCGCGTATAGGCATCGAAGGTGGTATCGGAATTGGTAAAGTGACCAAGCCTGGGCTGGCGGTTCCGGTCGGTCAATGGGCCATCAATCCGGTGCCGCGCCGGATGATCGCGGAGGCGATTGCAGAGGTTTTCCCGCGTCTCGCTTCCCGCGTCCCGCTTCACGTGACCCTCTCAATTCCCAACGGCGAAGAGCTGGCAAAAAAGACCCTGAACGCCCGTCTCGGCATCATCGGCGGCCTTTCCATTCTCGGCACCACCGGCATCGTGAAGCCGATTTCGGCCAAGGCCTGGACCGACACCATAGATGCCGCCATCGACGTGGCTCGTGCGTGTGGCGCTGAGACCATCGTCTTCTCAACCGGCAGGACGAGCGAACTGGTGGCGCAGAAGTTTTTCGGGAACCGGGAAGCGGGATCCGGGAAGCGGGATTCGGGAAGCGGGGAAAAGCTCAAAGAAGAGGCGTTCGTGATGATGGGGGACCACGTGGGCTACGCCCTCCGCGCTTGTGCACGCAAGGAGGTGCGGCGCGTTGTCCTCGCCGGTCAGTTCGCCAAGCTACTCAAGATCGCCTGCGGTCACGAGCAGACTCACGTCTCCTCGTCGGAGCTGGATCTGCGGATGCTCGCCGAATGGTGTGGTTTTGCGCTTCCCGCTTCCCGCTTCCCGCTTCCCGTCCGCGAAGCGAACACCGCCCGCCAGATACTGGAGGCCTCCGGCAACGATGCCGGCCTGATTGCCCTGGTCTGCGAAAGAGCAAGGGAGTTTGCCGAAAGGGCGGCACCCGGTTTGGAGGTAAAGGTTTTACTGGCAGGGTATCATGGAGAAATGCTATATTTCGGGTAAAATTTACAGAGTAATTCAAACGTTGCAGTCAGCCTGTAAGGAGTGAGTCATGCCTCAACAAAAAATCTATCTGGTCGGCGCCGGTATCGAGGGGTGGGAAGGGTTCGGCGCGAAGGCGCTGGAGGTGATCAACGATGCCGACGTACTTATCGGCCACCAGCGGCACCTGGACATCGTTCCCGATTTCAAGGGAGAAAAACAGGTGCTCGGGGACCTTTCCATCATGCTCGATTTTCTGAAAAAAACGGAGAAGCGGGTCGTGGTGCTCGGTTCCGGGGACCCGAATTTTTTCGGGGTGGCGCGGTTTCTTCTGCGCAATCTTCCCAAGGAGCGGATCGAGATATTTCCCAGCGTCACCAGTGTCCAGTACGCCTTTGCCCGGATAAAAGAGCCATGGGACGATGCCATCTTCGTTTCCGTGCACGGACGGGGGCTGAAGGGGGCCATCGATCGGATTGTGGCCTCTGAAAAGGCCGCGGTGCTCACCGACGAGGTGAATTCCCCGGCAGCCATTGCCAGGGAGCTGATTGCCCGCGGCGCCGAGGGGTATGAGGCGTACCTGTGCGAGGACCTGGGGCTTTCCACCGAAAAGTTCACCAAGACCGACGTCAAGGGGCTTGTTGACATTGTCTCTTCTCCCCTCAACATCCTGATCCTGATCAAGACATGGGAGCCGAGCCTTCTGCACTATCCCCTGCTGGGGATCGACGACGAGGAGTTTGTCACTGCCAAGAAACTCATTACCAAGCAGGAGGTGCGGGCGGTCACCCTGGCCAAACTGCGGTTGCAGGACGACCTGGTGATGTGGGACATTGGCGCAGGCAGCGCTTCGGTTTCCATCGAGGCTTCGAACCTCATGCCCAACGGCAAGATCTTCGCCCTGGAAAAGAACCCCCAGTACCTCGCCTTTATCCGCGAAAACCTGAAGAAATTCGTCGCCCGCAATGTCATTCTGATCGAGGCGTTTGCTCCGGAAGGGCTGGACGCCCTTCCCGATCCGGACCGGGTCTTTGTCGGCGGGTCAGGCGGAATGCTGGAAGAGATCATCGAGGCGGTGGACAGGCGCCTGAGGCCCGAAGGGGTGATCGTGCTGAACGCCGTGACCCTCGATACCCTGACCAAGTCGGTGGAGTTCCTGGAGGACCACGGCTACAACGTTGAGGTGACCTGCGTCAACATCGCCAAGACCAGGGGGCTGACCGAGTACAAGATGTTCGACGCCCACAACCCGGTGTACATCATCGCCGCCTGGAAGGGTGAGGAATAATGGGGCGCATTTACGCCGTCGGGATCGGTCCCGGTGACCCGGAGCTCCTGACGAGGAAGGCCGAGAGGATCATACGCTCCGTCCCCGTAATCTGTGCGCCGACCGGCAATGCGGATACCTCCAGCTATGCACTCTCCATCGTGGAGCAGTTCATCGACCGGACCCGCCAGGAGGTGCTCGTACAGGTCTTTCCCATGCGGAAGGAGCAGGAGGGGCTGTCCGCATTCTGGGAGAAGGCCGCCGCCGAGGTGGCGGAGCGGGTCCGGCAGGGGAAGGACGTGGCCTTCATCACCATCGGCGACCCCTTCCTCTATTCCACCTTTCTTTATCTCTACCGCATCTTCCGTGAAAAGTACCCGGAGATCCCCGTCGAGGTGGTGCCGGGGATATCGAGCATCGGCGCCGCAGCGGTTGCCGCCGGCATCCCCCTCGGCATGGCCGCCGACCGCATCGCCATTCTTCCCACCACTTACGAGGATGACGAGCTGCGAAAGACCTTTCTGGAGTTTGACACGGTGATCCTCATGAAGGTAAACCGGGCCTTTGACCGGGTCTACGCGCTGTTGAAGGAGTTGGGGCTCGACCGGAAGGCCGCCTTTGTCCGGCGGGTCGGGTCGGGTGAGGAGGAAGTGGTGTTCGATCTGGGGTCGCTGGTAGGTGAGAAGTTGGATTACCTGTCGCTCCTCATTGTCAGGAAAGGCTGAGAGACTTTATCCTGTCTATTCCTGTTAATTCCGGTTAAACCTAAAAACGAATTGGACACGGATTAACACGGAAAAAGCGGATGTTACTACCACAACCTTTTGGGTTAATGCTCTCAGTGGTTTAAATCCGTGAAAATCCGTATAAATCAGATTTGATCCGTGTTCAAAATGCTTTTTCTGGTTAAAAAAAGGTTTTCTCTGTGAACTCCGTGTCCTCTGTGGCTGAAAATAGGGTTTTCTTCGTTGGCGCCGGCCCCGGCGACGCCGAACTCATCACGGTAAAAGGCGCCAGGTTGTTGCGCGAGGCGGACGTGGTGGTCTTTGCAGGGAGTCTCGTGGACCGGGAGTTGGTCCGCACCTATGCGTCCGATGCCCGGGTACACGACTCCGCCGGGATGACCCTGGAGGAGACGACACAGGTGCTGGCACAAGCCGTGGCCGACGGTAAGCGTGTCGTGCGCCTCCATACCGGCGATCCCTCCATCTATGGCGCCATCCAGGAACAGATGGCGGCGCTGGACGAACTCGGCATCCCATACTCCGTGGTGCCGGGGGTAACTAGCGCCTTTGCCGCCGCCGCGGCATTGAAACAGGAACTTACCCTGCCCGAGGTTTCCCAGACCGTGATCCTTACCCGGCTGGAAGGGAAGACCCCGGTGCCGGAGCGGGAAAAGCTTTCCGAGATTGCGAAGATCGGCGCGACCCTCGTCATCTACCTTTCCGTTTCCATGATCGACCGGGTGGTGGAGGAGTTGTTGCAGGGGGCCTATGCCGCGGAAACCCCGGCTGCGGTGGTATGCCGCGCCTCCTGGCCCGACGAGCAGGTGGTGGAGGGGACTCTGGCAGACATAGCTGAGAAGGTCAAGACGGCAAACATCGGCAAACAGGCGCTGATTCTAGTTGGAGACGTTTTGCGCGCCCGCCGTGAAGGCTTGCAGGCGAAGTCGCTCCTTTACGACAAGTACTTCACCCATGAGCACCGAAAAGGTGTTGTCGGGTAAACCTTAAAACAAGAACGGGACACGGATTAACACGGAAAAAACGGATAAACCAAAAACTAATTAATCGTAGGTTTTTGATCCTTTAAAAATCCGTGTACATCAGACTTGATCCGTCTCCCCTTTGGGGTTTGAATTTCTTTGCGTTCTTAGCGTCTTCGCGGTTCAAGGGGGGTCTCCGTGTCTCTATGTCTCCGTGGTGAGTAACGCATGAAAATCGCCATCATTGCCATAACCCGCAACGGTGCCCAGCTCGGCGTTAAGCTGAAGGAAGGTTTTGCCGATGCCGATCTGCTGGTCCCGCAGAAGTATTCAGGGGCTGCCGGTAAAGGCGCGGTGACCTTCACCCAGGAGCTGAAGGACCTGGTCCGGCAGTCCTGGCCGGCATACGATGGTTTCGTCTTCATCATGGCGGCCGGCATCGTGGTGCGGATGATTGCGCCGCATCTGGAAGGGAAGGAGACGGACCCGGCGGTGGTGGTGATGGATGATACGGGGAAATTTGCCATCTCGCTTCTGTCCGGTCACCTGGGAGGCGCCAACGACCTTGCCTGCAGGTGCGCCTTCCTGACCGGAGCACGGGAGGTCATCACCACTGCCACCGACGCCAACTGCCTCCCTTCTTTCGACATGCTCGCCAAAGAGGAAGGGTGGGGGATCGACGACCTCTCCAGGGTCAAGACCCTCAATGTGCTCCTCCTCGATGGCGGGGAGATAGCCGTGGTGGACCCGACCGGCCACGTGCGCCCCTATTTCCACGGTCGGGGAAAGCTCGCCTTTTACGACACCTTCGTGGAGGCACTGCAAAGTCCTGCCCGCGGGTATCTGTTCGTGACCAACCGGCATCTCCCTGTCCAGGCGCAGTCGGAACGTCTGCTGGTGCTCCGTCCCCGCAACCTGGTTCTGGGGATCGGCTGCAACAGCGGCACCGATGCCTCCGAGATCGAGGATGCGGCCTGCGCCAATCTGAAGCGGCTCTTCCTTTCCATCAAGAGTGTCAGGTGCATCGCCACCGCCGCGGCCAAGCGTGAAGAGACCGGCCTGCTGGCTTTTGCAGAGAAATACGCACTGCCCATCAAGTTTTTCGAGAGCGAGGCACTGAATGGCGTTTCCGTTCCGTCTCCGCCGTCAGCCCATGCGCTGGAAGCGATTGGTGCGGCTGGTGTGGCCGAGCCGGCGGCTTTGCTGGCTTCGGAGGGGGGAAGGCTTTTGCTCAAAAAGATCAAGAGCGGGAACGTCACCCTGGCCATCGCAGAAACTGACTAATTTAAGAGGTTATTGATGTCGAAGCTGTACGTCGTCGGTATCGGTCCCGGCGACCTGAAACATATGACGTTCGAAGCGCGGGAGGCGATCGAGTCGGCCCAGGTGGTCGTCGGCTACAAGACCTACCTGGAGCTGATCAAGCCCCTTCTGGCCGGGAAAGAGGTCGTCTCGTCCGGGATGACGAAAGAGGTGGATCGCTGCCGCGAAGCCCTGGGAATCGCTTCGTCCGGAAAGACGGTTGCCCTCATCTCCAGCGGCGATGCCGGGGTCTACGGCATGGCCGGGCTGGTGCTGGAACTGGCGGGGGCAGGCCCCCGTGCCTGCCCCGATGTGGGCACCCACATGGGGGTGCCCCTACAGAGCGTCGATATCATTGTCGTCCCCGGCGTCTCGGCGGTGCAGGCCGCCGCTTCGGTGCTGGGGGCGCCGCTCATGCACGACTTTGCGGTGATCTCCCTTTCCGATCTCCTCACTCCATGGGATGCCATTGAACGACGTCTGGCGGCGGCGGCAGCGGCCGATTTTGTGGTCGCGCTCTACAATCCCAGGAGCAAGGGACGGGTGCGACACCTAGAAGACGCACAACGCATCATGCTTTCGGTACGTTCCGCGACGACGCCGGTCGGGATTGTCCGGAACGCATGCCGCAAAGGGGAGGAAAAGGTAGTCACCACCTTGGCCGACATGCTTTCCCATCCGGTCGATATGTTTTCCATCGTCATCATCGGCAACTCCGCCACCTTCGTGAACGGGAAAGGGCGTCTCGTAACCCCGCGCGGCTACGCCGCACGGAGTGAGGAGTTAGGAGTGAGGAGTGAGGAGAAAAAGCGATCTTTACCCCTCACCCCTCACCCCTCACCCCTCACGCATCAGGGCAAAGCCCTGATGTTCTGCGGCACCGCCTCCGATGTGGGGAAATCGGTATTGACCTCCGGGTTCTGCCGCATCCTGAAAAACCGGGGCATTTCAGTGGCCCCCTTCAAGTCCCAGAACATGGCCCTGAACTCGGCCGTCACCCCGGAGGGGAGGGAAATCGGCCGGGCCCAGGCGGTGCAAGCGGAAGCCTGCGGCATCCCTTCCCATACGGACATGAACCCGGTACTGCTGAAGCCCAACTCCGACACCGGCAGTCAGGTCATCGTCCAGGGGAAAGTCGTCCGCAACATGACGGTGAAGGAGTACAACGCCTTCAAACCGGAGGCCTTCGTCAAGGTAAGGGAGAGCTTCGAACGGCTTGCGTCCCGCTTTGACTTCATCGTCATCGAGGGGGCGGGAAGCATCGCCGAGATCAACCTGAAAGCCCATGACATAGCAAACCTCAAGGTGGCGGAGATGGCCGGCTCCCCGGTGATCCTGGTCGCGGATATCGACCGCGGTGGGGTCTTCGCCCAGATTGTCGGGACCATGGAGCTGTTGGAGCCGTTTGAGCGGGCACGGGTCAAGGGGATCATCATCAACAAGTTCCGTGGGGATGCCTCGCTCCTTGGGCCCGGCATAGAGTTCGTGGAGAAGCGGACCGGGGTCCCCGTGCTGGGGGTGGTTCCCTGCTTCAGCGGTTTCCGTATTCCCGAAGAGGACAGCGTGGCGCTGGAAAAACGCGGGAAGCGGGAAGCGGGAAGCGGGAAGCGTAACGGCGGAAAAATCTCCATTGGGGTGGTGAAGCTGCCGCGCATTTCCAACTATACCGATTTTGACCCGCTGGAGGCGGAACCCGACGTGGCGCTCTCCTATGTGGGGGGGCCGGGGGAGCTGGCCGGCCTCGACGTCCTGATTCTGCCGGGGAGCAAATCGACCACTGCCGACCTCTACTTTCTCATGGAGCGGGGGCTGTTTGACGCGATAAAGGTCTTTTCCGGGCCGGTCGTGGGGATCTGCGGCGGGTATCAGATGATGGGGAACCTGGTGATGGACCCCGACGGCGTGGAATCGGCGATCAAGACGGCACAGGGGCTGGGGCTGCTCGATGTGGCAACGGTCATGCTCCCCGACAAGGAAACCCATCTGGTAGCGGCAAGCCTACTGGAGGCGGGGCTCCTGGTCGCCCCCGGTTGGGGAAAGGAGATGACCGGGTATGAGATCCACATGGGGGAGACCTCCCTCGGCCGGGGGGCACGGCCATTTGCCCGGATATCCCGCCGTTCCGGGAGCGCCGTGGAGGTGACGGACGGCGCGGTCTCTTCCGACGGGAGGGTGTTCGGCACGTATCTCCACGGCATATTCGACAATGAGGGATTCCGTTCCGCCTTCCTCAACCGGATCAGAAGGTCCAAAGGGATATCGACCGTTACGCAGGCGGTTCCCCGGGAAGACCCCTTCGATCTGCTGGCGCAGCATCTGGAGAATCATCTGGATATGGAGCGGATATTCACGATCTGCGGGATAACAGGTTGAACCTGATAGATCCTTATGTGCTGATAGCCGCCATCAGCCTTGACCTTCTCCTCGGCGACCCGCGCTGGCTGCCCCATCCGGTGGTCGGCATCGGGCGGCTCATCTCGTTTCTGGAGAAGTGGCTGCGGCGATTGGCACGGGATGAAAGGACCGGCGGAATCCTCCTTCTGCTCATCACCGCCGGATTGACGTGGCTTGCCGCCTTTGCCCTCCTGAAGGTAGCGTGCGCCATACACCCCTATGCGGGATCGGCGGCCGGCGCATATATTTCCTATACCTGTCTGGCAGCCCGTTCCCTCCATACGGAATCAAAAAAAGTTGCGGATGCCCTTGCGCGGGGAGATTTGGAGGAGGCGCGTCTTTGGCTCTCCTGCATCGTCGGCCGGGATACCGCCGGCCTGGAAGAGCCTGAGATCTGGCGGGCCTTGGTGGAGACCGTGGCTGAGAACACCTCTGACGGCGTGATTGCGCCGCTCTTTTACCTGATGCTCGGTGGACCGGCCTTGGGGCTTGCCTACAAGGCGGTCAATACCCTTGACTCCATGGTCGGCTACAAGAATGACCGCTATCGTCGCTTCGGCTGGGCCTCGGCCCGTTTCGACGACGTGGTGAACTTCATTCCCGCACGGATCACCGGTCTCCTGATGACGCTGGCGGCCCCGCTTGTGTGGCTTTCCGGACCGAATGCGCTCCAGATCATGGCCCGTGACGGGCGCAACCACTCTTCACCCAACAGCGGCGTCCCCGAGGCGGCCGTTGCCGGTGCGCTCGGAGTCAAGCTCGGCGGAACCAGCAGCTACTTCGGCGTGCCGGTGGAGAAGCCGACCATAGGCGACCCTTTGAAGCCCCTTTCCCTCAAGGCGTATCGCGGCGCGGTGCGGCTCATGTACGGGGCGGAGGCGCTGATGGTGGGGTTGTGGCTGGCCTTTGCCGTATAAACAAGCATGTCTCCGTAGTGAAAGGTTAACGGTTTATGTCAATTCCATTCGACCATGGCGGCAATGTCTTTGCCGTCGCCCGCTCCCTGGGGGTTTCCCCCGAGGATATCCTCGACTTCTCGGCGAGCATAAACCCGCTGGGGCCGGCGCCGGGGGTGAAGGAGGCGCTTCTCTCCACCTTTGACCGGGTGATGCACTACCCCGACAATGACGCGGATGACCTGAAACTAGCGCTGGCAACGTTCCACGGAGTGGATCCCGCCCATATTGCAGTTGCCAACGGCTCTACGGAGCTTATCTACCTGATTCCCCGCCTCGTTGCGGGAAGGCGGGGGCTGATCATTGCTCCCCCCTTTTCGGAGTATGCGAAGAGTCTCCTGCGGGCGGGGTGGGAGATCGATTACCTGGAGCTGAGGCCGGAGGAGGGGTTCTCCCTTTCCCTTGCGGAGCTGGAAAGGCGGCTGGGCGAAGGGTACGACGTGCTGTTCCTCTGCAATCCCGGCAACCCTACGGGGAGGCTTTTCCCCCAAGGGAATGTGGCGGAGATCGTCGATCTCTGCCGGAGTAGAGGGCCGTTTCTCGTCCTGGATGAGGCGTTCATGGACTTCTGCGAGGGGGAATCGGCGAAGCGCCTCGTTGTCGGAGGAGGCGAGGGAGTGGTGCTGCGTTCCATGACCAAGTTCTTCGCAGTGCCGGGGTTGCGGATCGGCTATGCCATGGCGCACGAGTCGGTGATCGGGAGGATTGCCGCCCTGCGCGAGCCGTGGAGCGTCAATACGGTTGCACAGGTGGCCGGTCTCGCTTCACTTGCCGACAGGGATTACATGGAGCGCACCATCCGGTATGTGGCCGGAGAACGCGACTTTCTGGCTGCGGGGCTTGCGGCCTTTGCCGGACTGAAACCATATCCATCCGCCGTCAACTACATACTGGTGGAAATCCGTACCGGCTTGTCCGCCGCAGAGCTGAAGCGGGCGCTTCTGAAGGAACGTATCCTCATCCGCGATTGCGCCAATTTCCACGGTCTTTCCGAGCGCTTTTTCCGCGTGGCGGTGCGGACGCGCGAGGAGAACGAAAGGCTCCTCGCGGCACTGACAGGACGATTAATCTGAACCCAGCCATTCCCTCATTTTGGCTTCCTTCTCCCCCCATCCCTTTCCAAGCCTTTCCGTGAGGAACGTGGCAAAGAGGCTGTCGAAGAGCTGGAGCCCCTGCTCCAGCAGGTACATCCGCTCGTAGAACACCGCTTCCCTTTCGCTCATTGCGTCAACGGTATTGTCCTTTTCCAGCTTCACCGCGGGGGACTTGAACGCGCCGAAGTGGAACAGCTCCCCCTTCAGGGTCATCCGCCACGTATGCTCATCCTTTTCCAGATGGATGGTCGCTTCGGTTATCTGCTTGCCGATGTGCAGGGCTGCGCGTACCTCGCTGAAGTGATCCTGGGGACCGGCCACGGTGATCTTCTGCACCCCGCTTTCCCCGCCACCCTGGAGGACGAGACGGTCGTTGAGATAGGCGACGAAGGGCTCCCCCTCCGCGGCCACTCCTTTCTGATTGACCCTGTATTCCGAGGATGCGTCCATGGTCTGGTACATGAGCCACAGGAGAAAGTCGCAGCCGAGCCACCGGTTGCTCCTGATCAGGTCAAGGACGGCCTCAGTGCCCGCCTGATTGGCCTTGTGCAGGGCCGGCTGCAGATCTTCGGCAATGACCTGCCCGGCACGGGCGAAGGGGTGGAGCGCAACGAGCCGCAGCCCCTCGAAGGTCTTCTTGAAGAGCGCCTCGAAGACCTCCAGCATCTTTGCGCTCAGAGAGGTGAAGGTTACCAGCCCGGTGCGGGTGTCCCATAACGCGTCATAGGCGGAAGGGGCCGGGAGGGTCCTGGCAAAAAGCGCGCCTCGCACCGCCTCGCGCAACTCTTCCCGTTTCTGCTTCGGGACCCGCGACAGACCCGGATTGGCGCTCAGGAACTCATGCTCGGCCACCTGGATATAGGCCTTGAGGAGGGCCGCCGGAATCCGGCGCTGGTCGCGGCGCAGGGTAAAGGCGAGGTAATGGTCGCGCCAGAAGGCGGCCGGGGCGACAAAGTCGCTCTCCCTCGGTTCGTCCAGATGGACCCAGCCGGTGGAGAGTTCTTCCGCGGTCTGGTCGATGGGGCGGAAACCGTGTTGAGCGAGGCGCTCCGACGACCAGGTGAAAAGGTCCTTTTCGGGGAGATCCCCCACGACCCGGAAATGGCAGATACTGACGGTGTTGGCAAGAATACCCATGACAATGCTCCTTCGGTGAAAAAATTCGGAGCACAAATGGATACACCTTTTCATGAAATCGGGCAAGCAAATTGTGCGTGGGGGCCTTTACGGGGAATGACCGTTTGACAGGGAACGGATTTTCGTCGAAAATATATCACATGCGTAACGGCACCGTTTCGGGGAGGGATGACAATGTTGCCTGAAATCTACGACTACCTGGCTTTTACCGAGGAGATTGCGGGGCTTTTGGCGGAAAAGCTGGCGAACGCCCGGACCGCTGCCGACATCGGGGCGATCATGGGGGAGTTGACGGCGTACGCGGAAGGCGAGCTCGAAAAGCGCCTCGGCCCGGAAGAAACGGCTCACATCGCCTGCAAGGGGGGCTGCTCCGCCTGCTGCACGGTGAATGTGGCGGTTCTCGTGCCGGAGGCTATCGCCATTGCCGAGTTCGTACGGAAGACATTCTCCGGGAGGGAACTCACGGAGATCAGGGCGAAGGTGGAGTGGCTGGCCGATAGGGTCCGCTGGGTGGATGACGATGAACGGATCCGACTGAGAATCAACTGTGCCTTCCTCGACGAGAGGGGGTGGTGTGCCATCCACCCGGTGCGGCCGCTTCTCTGCCGCGCCCTTACCTCTACCGACCCGGAGCTGTGCCGGCGGGCGCTTGCTTCCTGCGCCTACGACGAGGAGGAGCCCATCCTCCAGAACCTTGCCCATAAACTCCTCATGGAAGGGGCGTTCAGGGAGATCGGGAAGGGGGTGGAGCGTCTCGGGATGGATTACCGCAGCATGGAGCTGACGCGATCTGTGAAGACCTTCCTCGACCGGCCTCCCCTCGTGGACGATTTCCTGGGAAGGAAGCGGATCTCCTTCGCCTAGGAGTCTGGGACAGCCTCCTAAGAGTAGGTATTTTTTTTCTTGAAGTTACGGACAAAGAAGGGGAAAATATTGGGGCTTTTAAATAAAATGAAACAGGAATAGTGGTTTTGGTGGTTGAAGGAGGCGGAAGATGATGAAGAAACTCGTCTGGCTGCTCGTTTCCCTGGTAGCGGCAATTTCCTTCGCCGGTGCCGCCGGCGTGATCAATCCCGGTGAAAAGGTGAACGCCCTCTGGCTCGTTACCGCGGCAGGGTGCTTCTATGCAGTCATCTACCGCTTCTACGCGTCGTTTCTCGCGGCCAAGGTTCTCTCACTCGACGCGGGCTACACCACCCCCGCCACGAGGCTCAAGGACGGGATGGATTACCACCCCACCAATCGGTGGGTGCTCTTCGGCCACCACTTTGCGGCAATCGCCGGCGCCGGTCCCCTCATCGGCCCGATGCTGGCCGCCCAGTTCGGCTATCTTCCCGGCTTCCTCTGGATACTGGTGGGCGCGGCCCTGGGTGGCGCCGTGCATGACATGGTGATACTCGCCGCCTCGGTGCGGAGAAACGGCCGGTCACTGGCCCAGATCGCCAAGGACGAGATCGGGCCGGTGGGGGGGCTCGCCGCGTCGCTCGCCATCATCTTCATTATCATCGTCGCCCTGGCGGGGCTGGGGCTTGCGGTGGTGAATGCCCTGGCGAAGAGCCCGTGGGGGACCTTCACCATCGCCGTCACGATTCCCATCGCGCTCTTCATGGGACTCTACCTCTACCGCATCAGGCCCGGGAAGGTGGGGGAGGTGAGCGCCATCGGCTTCGTCCTCCTCATCGCCGCCGTGGCGACAGGGCATTATGTCCCCGGCTCCTTCCTCGACCCCTTCTTCAACCTGTCGAAAAACAGTCTCGTGCTTGCCATCGCCGTCTACGGCTTTGTTGCATCCATTCTTCCGGTCTGGATGCTCCTCTGTCCCAGGGATTACCTCTCCACCTACATGAAGATCGGCACCGTGCTGCTCCTGGCGGTGGGAGTCATCGCCATGGCCCCCGAAATCCAGATGCCCGCCGTAACCCGGTTCGTGGGGGGCGGCGGCCCCATCATCCCCGGCAAGCTCTTTCCCTTCATGTTCATCACCATCGCCTGCGGCGCCGTCTCCGGCTTCCACTCCCTCATCTCGTCGGGGACCACGCCGAAGATGATCATGTCGGAACGGGAGATACCGATGATCGGTTTCGGCGCCATGCTGGCGGAAGGGTTCGTGGCGGTGATGGCGCTGGTGGCCGCCACCATCCTCATCCCCGGAGACTACTTCGCCATCAACACCAAGCTCTCCTTCGATGCCATCGCAGCGCTCGGCTTCCCCGTGGAGCGGGTGCGGGAGCTCTCCGCCATGGTCGGGACCGACGTGGTGGGGAGGCCTGGGGGGGCCGTGTCGCTCGCGGTGGGGATGGCCTCCATCCTCTCCTCCATCCCCGGCATGAAGGGGCTGATGCCCTACTGGTACAACTTCGCTCTCATGTTCGAGGCCCTCTTCATCCTCACCACCGTGGACACCGGGACGAGGGTGGCGCGCTTCCTCCTCCAGGAGCTGGGTAGTCACGTCTATCAACCCCTCGCGCGCCAGCGCTGGATTCCGGGGATCATCGCCACGAGCCTCCTGGTGGTGGGCGCCTGGGCCTATCTCATCCATTCCGGCAACATCTCCACCATCTGGCCGATGTTCGGCGTCTCCAACCAGCTCCTGGCCGCCATTGCCTTCGGGGTCGGCACCACGGTGCTGATAAAGAGCGGGAAGACGAGGTACGCCTGGACCACCTTCATCCCCATGGTGTTCATGTTCTCCACCACCTTCACCGCCTCCTGGAGCCTGATCGGCATGTTCATGGGGAAGGCCGCCAAGGCGGCAACGGCGGCGGAAGCCTTCAACTTCAAGCTCGACGCGTTCCTGGTCTTCCTCATGGCGCTCCTCGCGGTCATCGCCCTGGCAGACATGCTCTACAAGTGGTACGGCTACGTCACCGAGACGCGGGAGATCGTCACGAGCGAAGTGGTTGATTGCGAGTCCGGCAATTGAGTCCGTAAACGCCGGATATATAGTTGATCCGGCTTTTCAAAATGGTCTGTTTGTCCATAAAGCCTTTACTGACGAGGCTTAACTGCCATCAGGCATGATTGCATGTCTAATTGAAACGGCTTTTCAATTTGACGAATTGCCTGAAAAAGATTGGTAACGACTCGGAATGCCGAACAACAGAATACACCAGTCAAGCTAGTGTTTTTGCGAACTGTTATCTTATTTAATCAAAAGCCATGTTTCTTCTTGCCATTGTCCGTTTATTGCCATAGAATCTTACTGGTAAGATAAATATCAGCTTCCAGGAGACATATCATGGCAAATCTAGCGACAACAAAAATGTCATCCAAAGGTCAGGTCGTCATTCCGGAGGATATCCGGAAGCGACTCAAATTAAAGGCCGGTTCTCAATTCGTCGTGGTTGGCGAGAATGATGTGGTTATCCTTAAGGCGATATCACCGCCATCTATGGAGGAGTTTGACACATTGATTGCAGAGGCCCGTAGACAAGGCAAAGAGGCCGGTCTAAAACAATCTGACATCACCGCCGCCATTGCCAAGGTGCGGGGCCGGAAATGAGGGTAATCCTCGATACGAATGTTTTTGTGTCTGGCATCTTTTTCACGGGACCTCCGTATCAAATTCTTCGAGCATGGCGTGATGGCAACCTGAAGCTGGTAATCTCACCGGAGATCCTTGAAGAATACCAAAGAGTGGGGGCGGCCTTGGCAGAGCAGTTCCCCTTAATTGACTTGGGGCAGATTCTTGAGCTGGTGACAATCAAGGCAGAGATGGTGCATGCCAAAAGCTTGCCTGAGCCTGTCTGCGTAGATCCCGATGATGACAAATTTCTTGCCTGTGCGCTTGCCAGCAAAAGCAAAGTGATCGTGAGCGGCGACAAACATTTACTGCATGTGTCTGGTTTTCGGGAAATTCGAGTGCTGAAACCGCGTGAATTCGTAGACGAGTATCTTTCAAATCTCTGAGAAAAGATAACATGCGCTCGGACCATGACCAAGCGAGTTCCGGGGACACCTAGCGAGTTCCGGGGACCAGACAGTTCCGGGGACATCCATGATAATGAAATTTGTCAGCGTACGTGATTTAAGAGGTAAATCAGCCGAAGTCTGGAAAGAACTCCCGGAGGAACGGGAAATGATCATCACCAGCAACGGAAGACCTATTGCCATTCTTGCGGCTATAAGCGAGTCGAATCTCGAAGAGTCTTTGTCTGCATTCCGTCAGGCACGCGCAGTCAAAGCGGTGGCAAGTCTACAACTCCGATCTGCCGAACAGGGGACGGACAGGATCACAATGGGCGAAATTGACGCCGAAATCAAAGCTGTCCGCAAAAAGCGTGCACGAGTGCAATGAATATTGTCCTCGATACTAATGTGCTTGTTGCCGGTCTTTTGTCACCTTTCGGACTTTGCGGGGAAATCGTCCGCATGGTTTCGTCCGGTGAACTGACTCTTTCCTTCGATGCCCGCATCTTGAGGGGATATGAAGAAGTTCTCGCCCGGCCGAAATTCAAGTTTGACAAAGACAAGGTCGCTGCTCTTCTTGATCAAATTGAGTATCGTGGCCTTACGGTAGCTTCCTCTCCGCTCTTCCAATCACTCCCTGATCTTGACGATGAACCATTCCTGGAAGTAGCTCTTGCTGTAGACGTGATATGTCTTGTCACGGGACACCAAGTTCATTTTCCATCCGATCTGTGCCGGGCTGTAACGGTTCTTTCTCCAGGCGAGTTTCTGGCATTCTACAAGAACCAGCACAATTGACTTTCCCGGCAGTCGCGATATTATTTAAGAATAAGACCGTGCAGAAAGAATAGTGAGGGAAACATCCCGAGGAGGTACAACATGCGGAAAATTTACTTGCCATGTCTGTTTTTGGCAATTCTAGTTCTCGCCGCCTGTGGCGGAACCGCGAACGACCCATCCTTTGAGGTGGATGCAGTCGTCACCAAAGGGGTAATCGAAAAATTTGGCAGCATCTTTGTAAACGGCGTCGAATTCAAGACAGCCGGTGCCACCCTGCACCTGCGGGATGACAAGACCGACAAGTTGCTCCAGACAGAGGCGGAAGTGCAGGACCTCCTGAAAAAGGGGATGGTGGTTACCGTCAAGGGGGTCGTGAACAGGAATGGTGCAACCGGCACTGCCCAGGAAGTCGAGTTCAGGAACACTCTTGAAGCCAAAATAGATCCTGGCGGAATAGGTGCGGATTTCCTGATAGTTCTGGGGCAGAAGATCATCGTGGACGATTCGGTCAAGGCGCTTCTTGCCACGCTTCAGCCGGGCGATGTCGTTGAAATCAGCGGTCTCCCGGACGACAAGGGGCAGATCAAGGCGACCCACCTTGAAAGGAAAGTCAATATCACCGAATTCGAAGCAAAGGGTTTCGTCAAGCTGATTGCTGGAAGCAGTTCCAGCTTTACCCTTCTCTTGTCGCCAAACGCCCCCTCGGGGATAACCGTGAACCTCGCTGCTGGAGTTGCGCTTCCCGCAGAAGGTTCCTTTATCGAGGTCAAGACCACTACTGCGGCAGGCGGTGTCATTACAGCCACCAGTCTGGAAGCTGAAATCGAACTGAAACCGGCCGAGAATCAGAAGGTGTCGATAGAGGGCTTCCCTGCAAGCGGCACAGCGGATGACTTCGTTCTCAACGGACAGCGCGTCCAGACCAATGCCCAGACCGTGTTCGTGGACGGCATCAAGGCCAATTTCGCCCTTGCCAGGAAACTGGAGGCGAAAGGGACGGTCGTCGGCGGCATTCTGATAGCCGAGAAGATTACCTTCAAGGTGGTGAACGGCGGTCTCAGCAAAGGGAAAATCGAAAAGTTCGCCGGCGGCCTCTTTGTCAACGGCGTGCAATTCAAGACCATCGGCGCCAAGCTCCACTTGCGGGATGACAAGACCACGCCGGACAGGGTCCTCCAGAGCGAGACCGAGATTGAAACCCTTCTGAAATCCGGCATGGTCGTCACGGTCAAGGGTGGGTTCGATAACAACGGCACAACCGGCCTTGCCCAGGAGATCGAATTCAGGAACACCCTTGAAGGGAAAATCGACGATAAGGGAGTAGATTCCATCACGATCATGGGGCAGAAGATAGTCTTGGACGATCCTGCGAAGCTCACCGGCCTCGCGGTCGGTGATAAGGTGGGGATCAGCGGTCTGCCGGACGACCGGGGGCTGATTACGGCAACTCACATTGAAAAAAATAACCTGTTGACCGAATTCGAGGCCAAAGGTTTCATCAGCGGCCTCAGTGGCAACACCTTTACCCTCCTTCTGGACAAGAACGCCACTACCGGCATCGCAGTAACCCTCGGCAGCGGTGTCGCCCTCCCGGTGGGCGCTGCCAACGGCTCATTCGTCGAGGTCAGGACCCTTGCAGCAGTGGCCGGCGCCGTCACCGCGACCAAGGTGGAGTTGGAGGATGTGCTGGAAGCAGCGGAAAATGAGAAGAAACAGAACGAGGGCTTCGTCACCAAACTCATCGCGCCGGATGACTTCATCGTGAACGGCCAGCAGGTTCACCTCACCGCCACCACATTGTTTGTCGGCGGCATCAAAGCCGATCTTGCCGTCGGCATGAAGGTTGAGGCGGAGGGGAATATGGTGGGGGGCATCATCAACGCCACCAAGGTCGAGTTCCAGGACAATATCAGGATCGACGCCCTTGTGGAATCGGTTAACGCCGCCACCGCCACAACACAGGCCAACCTCACCCTCCTCGGCAAAAAGGTGATCATCACCAGCGCAACCGACATGCGGGGGCTCAACGGCGCAACCCTCGATCTGGCCACAGTGACAGCCGGGCAGGAACTGCTTATCCGGGGGAATCTCGCGGCAAACGGCTCCGACATCATTGCCAGCCGTCTTGACCTTGTGGACCTGGCTCCCGATCCTTTGAAATTCAGGCCGTTCCTTCGCGGGCCGGTTACCGCCAAGGATGCCGCGGCGGGCACGCTGACCATCGCCGGGATTACGGCCAATACCGGCACCCGTTTTGTGGATAACAAGGTGCCTACCCCGACCACACTTACCAAGGCCGATTTCTTCAACGCCATAACCGAGAACGTCACGGCCGTCAAGGTAACCTGGGATCCGGGTGTCGCCACTTCCGCGCCGGTAAGAGAAGCGGAACTGGAGATTTAGGCGCAATGGCACATCCAGTGTAAACCTCAGGGGCCAGCCGGATCGGCTGGCCCTCTTTTTTTGTTATCTCAGGGTTGTCCAATCCCTGGCTTGTCAAGGCATCTAAACATTTTTTGAATTCACGTGGCCGACACTCCTTGCAATTCAACCAAGAGCGGACTATATTTTACATTATGTCGAAACGCCGGTTCCCCACTCTCTTTTGCCTCCTTTTCTGCTTCACCCTGACGGGATTTCCGTGTAGTGCGACATCTGCCGCAGATCCACCACCACAGAAAGAACAAACCGCCCCGGCTAACGAGCCGGAATACCACACCCCTCTGGCGGGAGAACCCTATCATCCGCAGGTCTTCGGGCAGACCATCGATATCCTGGCCCGCGACCGGGACAACGCTACTGCCCTGGTGCTGGGGAGCATCCTTTTCGCACCGTCGCTGGCAGGACAGGATTTCCTCCCCCTTGGTGCCTTCTACTTGAAACACCGCTGGGACGATACCCGCTTCCGCGGGATATTCAGCATCCTCGTCAACGAGGCCGATGTCTCGCAAACCTTCGGACCCTTCCAGCTCCTGGCTCACATGGACAACAACACCATCCCTTTCCCGACCGCGGAGATAGCCGGCGGAATAGAGGTGAAGCGGACATCCATTGTCTGGGGAACGGTGAACGGCCGGCTGGGCGCTGGATTACGCCTGCCGGTGCGACCCTTTCAGGCGGACAACGATCTCAGGGTTCAGCTTTTCTATCAGGGAGGACATCTCTATTCCAAACATGTGGCGGAAACCGGCCAGAACGTTGTCCTCCCCCCTAACACCCTGGTGCACGGGCCGCTGCTGAGGGTCCGCTATGACGGCCTGCGCAGAAACCTTCTGGAACTCCCCCACCGCGGGATGGCGGCCGGTATGGACGCAGAATTCATGCGGCGTGACAGCTGGTCCGAAGCCAACTATGGTGGTTCCACCTTCACACGGGATGAGACACGGGATTATTTCAAGCTCTCCGGCTACCTGACCGCTGCAACAGGTCTTCCCTGTCTCTCCGAAAGAAACCGCCTTATCTTGAGCTTCTTTGGGGGTACTGCCCCATACGGTACTCTCGATCGCTTCTCCGCCTTCAGGGTCGGTGGCGGGCCGTTCCCCACCGAGACCGACGACCTCTATCGACAGGTTTACCCCGGCGCCATGTTCAATCAGTTCCCCGCCGCCGACTACCTGATCGGCTCTGCCGAGTACCGTCGCGAACTCCTCTTCTTCCTCTATCTCCATCTGCGCGGCACCTACGCCTGGGTAAACAGGGAAATCTTCACCACCACCCGCCTGAGATTCCTGGATAATAGCGGCCAGGCGATCTCCGCCGCCGTTACCAGCGGCTTTCTGTGGGATTCGGTACTTTACCTGGAGTACGCCTACGATACCAGCATCCTGCGCAACGGTGCCCGGGGAAGCACAATTACCCTCCTCTGGTCGAAGGGGTTCTGATCGCGCTGGGTATCAACCAGTACCGGCTTGCCAAGGAGATACATGTCCCGCCGTCGTTATCGCGCACTCTTCCCTGTGTCCACTTTTATTCGGGTTAGGGAATCGCAACAGATGCGAAGGGACCAATGACGACAATCTCCGCACAGGAAGCACGAACTCCGCTCGTCATCGCCCACCGCGGCGATTCCTGCCTCGCCCTTGAAAATTCCCCCGACGCGATCCGCCGTGCCGTCTCCCTCCCCGTGGACATGATCGAGATCGACACCCGCAAGAGCCGCGACGGCGTGCTCTTCGTCATGCACGACAGGGAAACGGGGAGGACCGCCGTGGAGAATATCGACATCGAACGCTCTACGGCGGAAGAGGTCTCCCGTGTACGGCTCAGGAACGGCGAGCCCGTACCCACGCTCGCCCATGTGCTCGGTCTCGTTGCGGGGAGGGCGGCCCTCGATCTCGAAATCAAAAGCAAGGGGGCGGGGGAGCTTGCTGCGCGGCACCTCCTTTCTTCAGGCTACACGGGGGAGGTTCTCATCACGTCCTTCCACGAGCGCGAGCTCCTCGCTGCCAACCGTGTGGCGCCGGCTTTGCCCCTGGCGGGGATATTCGACACGTTCCCTACTCGCCATGTCAAACGATATAAAGCCAAGGGGTACCGCACGGTCTGCATCGAGAAAAGGGGAGCGACCCTGGAACTCATGGCCGCATGCCGCGAAGAGGGGGTGAACGTCTACGTCTGGACCGTGGATGACGAGGACGAGATGCGAAAGTTCATCGCGTGGGGCGTGGACGGGATCTGCACCAACCGGCCGGGAATGCTGAAAGAGGTGATACGGAGGGTGCACGATCAATGCCCCGTATAGAGTGACTCCACTTTCCCGGCAAACCTGGCCAGGAGCGCCTTACGTCTGAGCTTCAGGGTGGCGGTTATCAGCCCCTCCTGCACGCTCCAGGGGGAAAGTGTGACAAAGACCCGCCTTACCTGGGCGTATCCCGGAAACCGCTTGAGGCGTACGGCAATCCTCTCCAGCACCGCCCGCTGCACTTTTTCATTGTCGAGCATATTGCTGTCGTCGGGATCGATCCCGAGCCGTGCGGCGAGTTTCACCCATTGCCGCTCGTTGAGCACCACGATGGCGCCCAGGTAAGGCCGCCCCTCCCCTACGACCAGTGCCTGTTCAATGAGGTGGTTCTGAACAATGGCCACCTCGATATCCTCAGGCGGGACCTTCTCGCCGGTGGAGAGGACGATGATCTCCTTGATTCGGCCGGTGATGCGGATGTGTCCCTTTGCGTCTATCCGCGCCATATCGCCGGTGTGGAGCCATCCGTCGTCATCTATTACGGCTTTCGTTGCCTCTTCGTTCCGCCAGTACCCGAGCATCACGTTCGGCCCCCTCACGAGAAGCTCCTCATCCGCAGCCGTCTTTACCTCGACGCCGGGGAACGGCAGGCCGACGGTTGCGGGCATGTTGTCCTCGATGGTATTGACTGAGATGACCGGGCTCGTCTCGGTCAGGCCGTACCCCTGGAGGATGTTCACCCCCAGTCCGATGAATACCCGCGCGACGGATGGCGAGAGGGGAGCGCCGCCGCTGATGGCAAAGCGCAGCCGGCCGCCGAGACGTGCGGTCACCCTGGATGCGACGGCCCTCCTCAGGAGAGGCCATAGCGGCAGAAGGGGAGCCCATCCGGCTCGCCCCTGGAGGTGCTTGAACCGCATCCACCCCACGGCGACCGTCAGGAAGAAGAGTTTCCGCGCCAGGGGCGGCTTTTCGTCGAGTTCCTCCATGATTTTCCGGTGAACACGCTCGAAAATCCTCGGCACCGCGACCAGCACCGTCGGACGGACCGCCACGAGGTCTTCGGCGAGCTTTTCAATGGAACGGACATGGGCCACGCAGGCGCCCGTCATCATGGGGACGTAGAACCCCACGGTCCGTTCGAGGGTATGGGAGAGGGGGAGGAAAGAGAGGAACAGGTCGTCGGGGTAGACGGTCACCAGTTTGAGCCCCGCATGGGCGTTTTCCAGGATGTTTGCGTGGGAGAGCATAACCCCCTTGGGGTTTCCCGTAGTTCCCGAGGTATAGACGACAGTGGCGAGCTCCTCAGGCTCACAGTTGCGCACGGCAAACTCATCACCGTGTTTCGGGAGCCACTTTCCGACCTCGCACAGGCGGGGATCGCAATCCTTCTCGCACACAGGCTGCAGGGTCACGATGCGCCTGATACCGACCAGGCGTTTGCTGACCCGTTCAATGCGCTCCCACTGTTCCACCCCTTCGATGAGGAGAAGCCGTGCGCCGGTTTCTTCGAGGATAGAGGCAAAATTCTCCGGCCGGTCGTTGACGAAGAGGGGTACCGTCACGAGGCCGAGCCCTGTGGCGGCCAGGTCGAACAGGACCCATTCGAGGGAGTTTCTCAGCATCACCGCCACCCGGTCCCCGGATCGCAGGTTTTCCTTTCTGAACGCCCCCTGCCAGAGGGCGGCCCGCTTGGCCACCTCTTCCCAGGATATCTCCTCCCAGCGGTTTTCCTCTTCGGCAAAACGGAGGTACGCTGGGGCCTGCGGCGACCGCCGCACCCGTTCCCGAAGGAGGCCGGCAAGGGTCCCTGCGGTTTTCGGATCAATGATGTCGGTCTCGCGCTTCACGTTTTACCTTCCGCGTCCGTCAATATCTCCTCCCACCCGATATCCGGAGTGAAGCGGCTGCCGTAGCGTTCCGCAAGGGCCGTGAGGCGCCCGTGGATCGCCGCCGCCCCTTCGGCACGGGCATAGTGAAGCGGCCCGCCGCGAAACGGCGCAAAGCCGGTGCCGAATACCATGCCGGCATCGACGAGATCGGCATCAGCCACCACCCCTGCCCGCCGGCACGCCACCGCCTCGTTTAGAAGCCGCAGGATGAGCCGCTCCACAATTCCTCCTGACGTGCCTCTGCCGTTCCTTGCTTCAGTCGCTACCTGTTTTTGGCCTTCGTATGTGTAAAACCCTTGTCCGCTCTTCCGTCCGAGATGCCCTGCCGCCACCAGTTCTTCCAGGCGCGTCGGTATTTCCACGGCGAAATGCCGGGAGAGAATCCGCGCCACCGAGAGACAGATATCGAGTCCCACCGTATCGGCAAGGAGAAGGGGGCCCATCGGCATGCCGAAATCGACCGCTGCCCGGTCGATCTCCGCGGCGGGAATCCCTTCCGTCTCCATGATGACCGCTTCCAGGAGATACGGCATGAGGGTGCGGTTGACGAGAAAACCGGGGGAGCTTGCGACCGGCAGCGGCAAGCGCCTGATGGCGCCGGCAAAGGCGGTTGCCGTGTCGACCGCCTCCTGTTGGGTTTTTGCTCCCCGCACCACCTCCACCAGCTGCATTTTCGCCACCGGATTGAAAAAGTGCAGCCCCACCAGGCGCTCGGGGTGCTCCAAAGCTTCGGCGAGCTCCTCCAGCGGAATGCTCGATGTATTGGTCGCGAGAAGGGCGTCTCCTCTCATCCGCGGTTCGCACTGCCGGTAGAGCTCCCGCTTTGCCGCGGCATCTTCGAAGATCGCCTCGATGACGATGTCGGCCCTGGCGATGCCGTCCCCCTTGATGTCGGGGATGAGGCGGTCCAGGGCCGCCTCCGCCAGTCGCGGGTCCCGGAGGTTTTTCCGGAAGAGCGTGGCGGCGCGCTTGACCACATTCGCAAGCCGTGCCGCATCCACATCCTGCACGGACACGCGTAATCCCTGCAGGGCGCACCAGGCGGCGATGTCTCCGCCCATCGTCCCTCCGCCGACCACATGGATAGAACAGGGCTCGCTTGCGCCCCGCCGCCCGAGCGACTTGAGCCGCTCCTGGAGGAGAAAGACCCGCACGAGGTTGCGGGCGGAGTCGCCGGTGATGAGATTTGCGACGGAGCCGGCTTCTTCCCGGAACATGGCAGCGGCGTTGCCGCCGAAGCGCTCCCAGAGATCGATTACGGCATAGGGGGCGGGGTAGTGCTTCTTTGCCGCACGCCTGGCCACCGTGCGCCGCAGGTAACCGGCCAGGAGCGGCCGCATGAACCATGTGCTGCAAAGGGCGGGAAGGAAACCGGGCTTGACGGGGAAAGGGGCGTGCAGGATCGTTGCCCGCGCGGCGTTTTCCAGATGGCGTTCCGGCACCGCATAGTCCACCAGGCCGATTTTTCTTGCCTTGCGGGCATCGACGTTCCTGCCGGTCAGGATCAGGTCCATGGCCGCCAGCGGACCGATGAGGCGGGTGAGGCGGACCGTTCCGCCGAAGCCGGGATGTATTCCCAGTTTCACCTCGGGAAGGCCGAGCTGGGTTGCCGGGATATCGGCGGCAATCCGGTAACGGCAGGCCAGCGCCAGTTCCAGTCCCCCCCCGAGGCAGAAGCCGTGAATGAGGCTGACGGTAGGGGCGGCGAGCAGCTCGATCCGGCCGAGGATCGCCTGGCCGCGCTCGATAAGCGCCAGGGCCGCGGCCGAATCGGCGAGGCCGGTAAATTCCGTGATATCGGCTCCGGCGATGAAACCGCTCTTTTTCCCGGAGCGGAACACCACGCCGGCCGGTGACCGACGGGAGATGTCGTCGAGTACCCGGTCCAACTCTTCCAGCACTTCCCGGCAGAGGGCGTTCACGCTCTTCTCCGCCCGGTCGAAGGTAAGCCAGACGATCCGGTCGTCATCTTCTTCCATTCGCCAGTGGCGGTAGGTTTCTCCGTCATGGGCCATGGGATACCCCCTCGTCGCGCTCGATCAGCATGGCCCCCCCCTGGCCCCCGCCGATACAAAGGCTCGCCACCCCCCGCCGGGCGCTGTTCCTCTGCAGCACATGGAGGAGGTGGAGGACGATCCGGGCTCCGCTCGTCCCCACCGGGTGGCCGATGGCAACGGCGCCGCCGTCCACGTTGAGGCGCTCCGGATCGATGGGGGCGAACGGGGCATCGAGCTCCAGCTCGGTACGGCAGTACTCCGCGCTCTGCCATGCATCCAGGCAGGCAAGCACCTGGGCGGCAAAGGCCTCGTTGATCTCCCAGTAGTCCACATCCTCGCTGCCAAGCCCCTGCCGCCCGAGGATCGGCGCCATCGCATGCACCGGACCGAGCCCCATCCGGCTCGGCTCTACGCCGACCCATTGGCTGTCGACGATCCTTCCCGCGACCGGCAGCCGGTATCTCTGCACTGCTTCGGCGCTTGCCAGGATCACCCATGCCGCGCCGTCGGTGACCTGGGCGCTGTTGCCGGCGGTGATCAGGCCGAAGGGTGGATCGAAGGCCGGTTTGAGCCGAGCGAGGTCCGCCATGTCCGTATCCCGGCGGACCCCTTCGTCATGGTCGTAAAAGGCGCCGTCGCTGGCATAGATGGCGGTGATCTCCGCAAGCCTTTCCTCGTCCTGGGCACGAGCCAGACGCCGGTGGCTTTCCAGGGCGTAGGCGTCCATCCGTTCACGGCTGATGCGGAAGCGATGGGCGAGGTTTTCCGCCGTCTGTCCCATGGAGAGGCCGACGATCGGATCGGTCAGGCCGTGGACGAGGCCGATGACCGGCCGGAAATGTCTGGGGCGGAGCCGGCCGAGAAGGCGGAGTCGTCCTCTCGCGGTTCCGGCGCGGCTCCATTCGCCGAGGAGTCGCACCATGTCATTGTTGAAAAGGACCGGCGCGTGGCTCATCGCCTCGGTCCCCCCGGCCAGCACCAGGTCCGCCCGGCCATGGGCGATGTTCATGGCCGCGGCATCGATCGCCTGCATCCCGGAGCCGCAGTTGCGCTGCACGGTCCAGGCCGGGACCCCCTTGCCGCAGCCCAAGCGCAGCGAGACGACCCGGGCGATGTTGGCCTCATCCGGGCCGGGGATGATGCAACCGAGGATTACTTCGTCCAGCTCCTCCGCCGAGAACGGCTGGCGCAGCAGGAGCGCCTTCCCCGCTGCCACGGCCAGATCGGAGGCGCGGAACGGACCCGGTACTCCCCGCGCCTTGAGAAACGGCGTGCGCATGCCATCGACGATGTAGACCGGCCTTCCCGATGCATACGCTCCTGCACGTGTCATCACCTGCTCCTTGCATTACAAGTAAGAACCCGAAAAGCTTTAACCTAAAAAAGGCATTTGGACACGGATTTACACGGATTACCACGGATAAACCAAAGACGTATCCCGGCGTAATGCCTCAAACTATTGGGTTAATGCTCTTAATCGTATAAATCCGTGAAAATCCGTATAAATCAGATTTGATCCGTGTTCAAATGCTTTATCTAGGTTTAACGCTTTTCCTTCTATTTCCCGAGCGACGGGAAATCATCCACCCGGATTGCTTCCCGGCGGGCCTCCTGTGCCTGTTGCACGATGTCTGCCTCTTCGCCGGTGATGATTCCCGCCTGCACCCCTGCCGCCAGCAGCTCCGCGTCCGTCCCCTTCCTGAGACTCCCCTTCTTGACCGCGTCCCGCAGCTTCTGCTCAAATGGTTCCGCGGCAATCACCTTCACGAGGGCGTCTTCCAGCCGTCCCAGCGGCTCATCCGGGCCTGCCGGGATAAAGAGGCCGGCGGTCAGCCGATCCCGGACCTGCGAGGGCTCCAGCAGAATGCCTGCGACCACGTGGTCGAGGCGATCACCCGGCCCGGCAAAGGGCCGCCCGAGGGGAAAGACGAACAACCGCAACAGCCAGGCCGCCGGCCGGAGCGGAAGGTTGTGGATGATCTCCATGAAACTCATCTGGATATTCATCAGGCTCTCCTCGCACCCCCATCGCACCAGCGGCAGTTCGTCCGTCGGCCATTGCCGGTCCTCGAACCGTTTGAGGAGCGCGGAGATGAGGTAGAGATGGCTCAGGATGTCCGCCAGGCGGCCGGAAATCCTTTCCCTCCGTTTCAGTGTCCCTCCCAGGGTGAGAAGGGCAGCATCGGCAGCCAGGGCGAATGCCGCGCTGAGACGGGTCACCACCTGATAATAGCGATGCATCGGGCCGGGGGGGGCTTTTGCAGGGCGTCCCCCCGTCACGCCGAAGAAGAGGGCACGTGCCGCATTATTGAGGGAAAAGAGGAGATGGTTCCCCAGGAGCCGGTCGAAGTCCGCCAGACCCCGCTCTCCATCGGGGTTCGCCGCTGCCTGTATCTCCTTCAGGACGTAGGGATGGCAGCGGATCACCCCCTGGCCGAAGATGATCATGGAACGGGTAAGGATATTGGCCCCTTCGACCGTAATCCCGATAGGGGCGGCCCGGTAGATCCGGCCGAGGAGGTTGCGCGGCCCCAGGCAGATGCCGCTCCCTCCGAGGACATCCATCCCGTCGTTCACTACCATGCGCATCCGTTCGGTACAGTGGTACTTGACGATGGCGGAGATTACTGACGGCCGCTCCCCATGGTCGACCGCACCGCAGGTCATTACCCGTGCGGCGTCCATCAGGTAAGTATGGCCGGCGATCCGGGCGAGCGCCTCCTCAATCCCCTCGAAGCGGCCGATGGGGAGCCCGAACTGGCGGCGGACCCGTGCGTAGGCGCCGGCAGCGCGGGCCACCAGTTTCCCTCCGCCGGTGCTCAGGGAGGGGAGGGAAACGGAGCGGCCGGCCGCAAGGCTCTCCATGAGCATCCGCCACCCCTGGCCGGCGCCCGCCACCCCGCCGATGATCCAATCGAGGGGGACAAAGACGTTTTCCCCCCGGTTGGGGCCGTTCTGGAACGGTACGCCGATGGGGTCGTGGCGGCTGCCGATGGTGATTCCCGGAAGGTCCGCGGGGACAAGGGCGAGGGTGATGCCGGGCTCCTCCCTCTCGCCGATGAGGCGCTCGGGATCGCGGAGCCTGAACGCGAGTCCTATCACCGTTGCCACCGGTCCGAGGGTGATGTAGCGTTTTTCCCAGTTGAGGCGGATACCGAGGATCTCTTTTCCCTCGAACGTTCCTTTGCAGACGGTGCCTGTGTCGGGAATGGAGGCGGCGTCGCTTCCCGCTTCCGGGCCGGTCAGGGCGAAACAGGGGAGTTCTTCCCCACGGGCGAGCCGCGGCAGGTAGTGGTCCTTCTGTGCCTCAGTTCCATAGTGCAGGAGGAGCTCCGCAGGGCCGAGGGAGTTGGGTACCATGACTGTTACGGCCGCCGTGACGCTGCGGCCGGCGATCTTCATGATGACCTGGGAATGGGCGAGGGCGGAAAATCCCAGCCCCCCATGCTCTTCGGGGATAATCATCCCGAAAAACCCTTTTTCCTTGATGAAGCGCCAGACTTCGGGGGGGAGGTCGCGGAGCTCTTCGCAGATCCGCCAGTCGTCCAGCATCCGGCAGAGGTCCTCCACCGGTCCGGCGAGGAACGCCTCCTCCTTCGGGCTCAAGCCCGGCGCCGGCAGGGAGAGGAGTTTGTCCCAGTCAGGTCTGCCGCTGAAGAGCTCCCCATCCCACCAGACAGTCCCCGCTTCCAAAGCCTCCCGTTCCGTGCGGGACATGGGGGGGAGCCTCCTCCGAAAGACGGTGAAGAGGGGCTTTGTGATCCACGCCTTTCGCAGTGGCGGGACGTTCAACGGCACTGCCGCCAGCAAAAAGATGAGCCAGGTGATCCAGGGGGCTCCCGGCGTGACCGGCCACAGCCAGATGAGCGCGGCCGCCACCAGCGTCCATGCCGGCAGCTTTGCCCGGGAAAAGGCGAGAAGCCAGATTACCGCAAGGAGCAGAATCACCATCATAGAGCACACCTTTTCATGCCGATAATCTTCAACACATGCCAAGCTGACGTGGCGCTAGCATGTTCACAAATTGACGGATCTTTTTGGACGTGGTCCTGAGCTAAATCCCTCCCATCCTCCCTTTGCAAAAGGGAGGGGCTTTAAATCCCCCTTTCGTAAAGGGGGACAGAGGGGGATTTAGAGATGATGCGTCCTTACAGATAAATGTACCATGTTCTGGGAGAAGCGCATGGCCGACGGCGAAATAGTTTCCATCCGGCGACGAAATAATTGCCTCGCTCCCGATCCGTGTTATAGTTTCAACCCATGAATCACGCCAAAGAAGTTGCAGAAAAAGTATTCCGTGCAGCGATAAGGGATGCGGACCCGTATCTTGCCGTGCGACGGCACGGCGATGAGATCCGTTCCATTTACAGGGAGGGGGGCTTTGCGCAACTTATCGTTATCGGGTTCGGCAAGGCGTCAATATCCATGGCGAAGGGAATGGAGGACTCCCTGGGAGACCTGATCGATGCCGGCCTCATCATCACCAAATACGGCCACGGTACCTCCCGTGAATTGAGGAAAATCCGCTTTCTTGAGGGGGGGCATCCTGTTCCGGACGCCGATGGTGCTACGGGGACGGAAGAGATCATAAACCTCGTTACAGCAGCCACCGAGAAGACCCTGGTCGTGACCCTCATCTCGGGAGGGGGGTCGGCCCTTCTCGTCTCTCCCTGCGCGGGTATCACCCTGGCCGAAAAGCAGGAGACCACCGGCCTCCTTCTCGCGGCAGGGGCGGGCATCTTTGAGCTCAACTGCGTCAGGAAGCACCTCTCACGGGTAAAGGGGGGAAGGCTCGCGGCAATGATCCGTCCGGCGAGATCGGTTTCCCTCATCCTTTCCGACGTGATCGGCGACCGGCTCGACGTCATTGCCTCGGGCCCTACAGCGCCTGATCCGACGACCTTTGCCGACGCCCTCGACGTTCTCGAACGTTACCGGCTCCTCAAGCGCGTGCCGACGGAGGTTGTCGCGCATCTGACGAAGGGACGTGAAGGGGAGTTTGCAGAAACGCTGAAGGAAGGGGACCCGGTTTTCCGCACGGTGCAGAACGTGATCGTCGGAAGCAACTGTACGGCGCTGGAAGCGGCTGCACGGGAGGCGGAGGCGCTTGGCTTCGGAGTGGAAATACTCTCGGCCGGGATCACGGGCGAGGCGCGGGAGGCGGGGAGGTGGCTTGCCCACAAGGCCGTTGCGACAAGGAGCGGCATAGGTGGCGGGGGTCCCTTCTGCCTCATTTCGGGAGGGGAAACGACCGTCACCGTGAAAGGGGGAGGGAAGGGGGGGAGGAACATGGAGCTCGCCCTCGCCTTTGCCTTGGAAATAGAGGGGATCTCCGGGATTACCCTCCTCTCCGCCGGGACTGACGGGACCGACGGGCCGACCGATGCAGCCGGGGCGGTTGTCGACGGAACCACCGCCACAATGGCAAAGGCGCGGGGGTTCGATCCCGAGGAGTACCTGCGGAATAACGACTCCTACTCCTTCTTCAGGGAATGCGGCGGGCTCCTCGTCACCGGGCCGACCGGCACTAACGTGATGGATATCCAGATCGTCGTGATTGAGTGAGAGACTACTTATATACCCCGCAGCCGATGAAGACCGTATCATCCACCTTCTGGATATAGGACGACTTGCCCCGCATCTTTTTCGTCAACGGGTCGGGCCACTTGTAATCATACCAGCCTCCCCCCTTCATGGCGGTCTCGATCAATCCTACGGTGACGCTTCTCACGTTTTCATCGGTTGACTGCAGCTGGTTCTTTCCTATGAGTGTCTGGTCCAGGCCATGGGCCAGAAACACCCCGTTAAAGCCGATGGCAAATATGTAAAGGTCTTTCTTGACAAACTTCCCCTTGGGGTTGCTGAACTCGACAAACGCCTTCTCCTTGCCGTTGGTCTTGATGTACGCCGCAGCCTTTTCCACCAGCGCCTTTGCCTCAGTCTTTGTCCCGCGTTCAGCGGCAAAGGCGGAAGCGAACCCGCCCAGCACGAAAAGATTCACCAGCAGCATCACAGATAATTTTTTCATCATGTTCCCCCTTGATTTGGTATGGCGCGCTGCTCCCCGAGCGGGGAAGTCGTCTCCAACGGCCGATTAATGGTGAACTATAACAAACTTTATGCAAAATACAAACAGTAGCGTATTATCTAATCTGGACAAGCCGGAACCAAAAGCGATTAATTGGACGCAGAAAAAGCGGAAAAATCCGATAACGGCGGATCAACCCCTAAACCCAAACAATAAAGTTTTTAAATCCGCTTTGATCTTTTTTTCCCGATTTTTCAGCGTTCCATTGATTTAAGGTTTTTGCCTTTCGCCAAGTTACTTGAGCAGATACCCGTTTGCCAGTTCGCAATAGGCAGCCACCTGCTCATGTTGCCAGGACTCATCGCGTCCCAGTTCCCGTGCCATGAGCGCTGCCACCAGCGGGGCGCATTCCATGCTCGCCCGGGCGTCAAGGAGCAGGGCGCGGGTGCGGCGCGCCAGGACATCCTCCACCGTACGTGCCCACTCACGGCGAGCCGCCCAGACCACCTCGCATGCACGGTAGGGAAGCTTCGGATGGAGCGGCTTTTCCAGGGTGGGATCTCCCGAGGCCAGTTTCTTCAATTCTCCGGTGTCGGAACCATATACCCCCCATGGGTCGCCTGCCGCCGTTACCTCCTGCCAGCCGTGGATACGCAGATGCCCGGTCATGGAACGGCGCTCGTCAAGCCCCGCCAGTGCAGCTGCCGCATCAACAGTGTCCTCTCCCATCTTCCGGTAGGTGGTCCACTTGCCGCCGGTGATGGTTATCAGGCCGGAAGTGGCGATGAGGAGGGTATGGTCGCGGGAGAGCGTAGCGGTGTCCTGGCTTTCGCCTGACCTGATCAGCGGCCGCAGGCCTGCAAAAACGCTCAGGACATCGCCGGAGGCGGGGTCCCTGGTGAGATAGCGGGCCGCATGGGTCAAAAGGAAGTCGATTTCTTCCGGCAACGGGCGCGGCTCCAGTGATATTTCCGGGACCTTTGTGTCGGTGGTGCCGACCACTACCCGGTCGTGCCAGGGGACTGCAAAGAGGACCCTGCCGTCATCGGTATGGGGGACCATTATGGCGCTGTCGCCGGGAAGGAATGACTTGTCGAGCACAAGGTGTACCCCCTGGCTCGGTACGATGATGTCGGGGGACTCGGGGTCGTCAAGCCGCCGCACCCTGTCGGTAAAGACGCCGGTGGCGTTGACCACCACCCGGGCGTGCAATTCATGCTCCCGGCCTGTCTCCAGGTCGCGGGCCACCACCCCTTCCACCAGGCCGTTTGCCTTCAGAAGCGCGGTCACCTGCATGTAACTGAGGGGTGTTCCCCCCAGATCGGCCATGGTCTGGGCAAGATTGATCGCCAGCCGGGCGTCATCGAACTGGCCGTCGTGATAGATCACCCCGCCGCGCAGCCCCTGCGGTTCCACGGTCGGGATCAGACGGACGGTTTCTTCGCGGGTGAGGCGCATTGAGGGGCCGAGGCCGAGCTTGCCTGCGAGCATGTCGTAGAGTTTGAGGCCGATTCCGTAGAAAGGCCCTTCCCACCAGTCGTAGAGGGGGACTACGAAGGATAGGTTGTGCACTAGGTGAGGGGCGTTGCGGATGAGGATACCCCGCTCCCGGAGCGCCTCCAGTACAAGAGAGAGGTTTCCCTGCTGCAGGTAGCGCACGCCCCCGTGGATCAGCTTGGTGCTCCGGCTCGACGTTCCCTTGGCAAAGTCGCTCTGTTCCAGGAGGAGGGTGCGGTAGCCGCGGCTTGCCGCTTCCACGGCCGTGCCGAGTCCGGTCGCTCCTCCGCCGATGACGATGAAATCCCAGATGTTCCGGGAGTCTTCCAGCTGTTGCAGTAGTTCTTCACGGGTCATGTAAACCTCACTTTGCCGGCAAAGGGCGAAAGGCTAAGGGCTTAAGGTTTTATACCTTTAGCCTTTAGCCTCGTGCCTTTAGCCTAATGTTCTTCCCATCCCTTTGCCCGCTCCAGCGCCCTGTTCCAGTTGCGGCAAAGCTCCGCCGCGCGCCCCCGGTCCATGGCCGGGGTAAAGGTCCGGTCCGGCTGCCAGTGGGCCGCGATCTCCGGCAGGTCCCGCCAGTACCCGATCGCCAGTCCGGCCAGATAGGCTGCGCCGAGGGCGGTAGTTTCGTTGATCATGGGGCGGACCACCGGCACGCCGAGGAGGTCGGCCTGAAACTGCATGAGGAGGTTATTGCCCGTGGCGCCACCGTCGACCCGCAGTTCTGCCAGGCTGATCCCGGCATCATCCTCCATGGCCCCGAGGAGGTCGGCCGTCTGGAAGGCGATGCTCTCCAGGGTCGCCCTGGCAATATGGCCCGCAGAGGTGCCGCGGGTGATGCCGACAATGGTTCCGCGTGCGTACTGGTCCCAATGGGGCGCGCCCAGTCCGGCAAACGCCGGCACGAGATAAACCCCGCCACTGTCCGGCACAGAGGCGGCGAGCGCTTCCACCTCCGCGGAAGACCTGATTATTCCCAGACCGTCGCGCAGCCACTGTACTGCTGCGCCGGCGATAAAGACGCTACCCTCGAGTGCATACTCGGTCCGCCCGCCGATTCGCCACGCCACCGTGGTGAGGAGGTTGTTTCGGGAGGTCACCGGCCGGTCGCCGGTGTTCATGAGCATGAAGCAGCCGGTGCCGTAGGTGTTCTTGACCATCCCTGGCCGGGTGCAGACCTGACCGAACAGGGCCGCCTGCTGGTCGCCGGCGATTCCGGCAATCGGTATCCGTGCCGCGAAGAGCTCGCCGGCCGTCTCTCCATAAACCTTGCTGGAGCTTACGACTTCCGGGAGCATGGCGGCCGGTATCCGGAGAATTTTCAGCAGCTCATCGTCCCAGGCGCCGGTATGGATGTTGAAGAGGAGCGTCCGGGAGGCGTTGCTTACGTCGGTTATGTGCGTTCTCCCGCCGGTCAGATTCCAGGCCAGCCAGGAGTCCACGGTGCCGAATGCCAGTTCTCCCGCCTCTCCCCTTTTACGGGCATCGGGCACATTGTCCAGGATCCAGGCGAGCTTGGTGCCGGAGAAATAGGCGTCGAGCACCAGGCCGGTCCGTTCGCGAAAGAGCGGCTCCAGACCCTGCGCCTTCAATCGGTCGCAATTTTCCGCGGTGCGTCGGTCCTGCCAGACGATGGCGTTATACAGCGTCCGGCCGGTCTTCCGGTCCCATACCAGCGTGGTTTCGCGCTGGTTGGTAATGCCGATGGCCGCAATGTCTCCCGCAGCGAGGCCCGCCCGCACAATGGCCTCGGCTGCCACTCCGGCCTGGGACGCCCATATCTCGCTTCCCTCCTGCTCTACCCAGCCGGGGCTTGGAAATATCTGGCGGAATTCCTTTTGCGCCGCCCCTCTGACGGCGCCCGCATGGTCGAAGACAATGGCACGTGAACTGGTGGTCCCCTGGTCGAGGGCGAGGATGTATTTCATGGCAGCCTCCTGGGAGGGGCATTATACCGGAAACCGGGTCGGGAAGCAAAAAAGATATTGCTTCCGTGCATGAAGTTGCAGGAGGGATTCTTTCAGCTATGCTCTCACTATAAAGCGCCGCACTCTGGCAAAAACTCAATGCCCAACGCGGAACTCGGAATTTGAAATAACCGGATGGGATTATCGGGGAAAGACGGATGGAACGTAAATTCATTGCCGATACGATGCTGGGAAAACTCGCCCGCTGGTTGAGAATCATTGGATGCGACGTTGAATATTACCCCGATATGGACGATGCCGAACTGGTGGAAAGGGCCGCACGGGAGGGGCGTCTGATCCTGACCAGGGACACCCTGCTGATCCGGCGCAGAAAGGCGCGCGGAAATCATTTTTTCGTGGAGGGGGACCACTTCCGGGACCAGCTCCGCCAAGTGCTAAAGGCCTTCGCCATCGACCCGTTCGAACGCTTTCTCACCCGCTGTCTGGAGTGCAATGAACCGCTTCTGGGGATAGAAAAGGCCGCCGTCCGGGAAAGGGTTCCCCCCTATGTCTTTGCATCCCGGGAGACTTTCCGGACGTGTCCTTCGTGCGACAGGATTTACTGGGGTGCAACCCACCGGGTGGGGATGGCGGAGGAGATCGCGAGAATTCTTGATGTCAAACCGTAACGGTGATCGAGCGGCTTCGCCCCTTCTTAAAATCAGAGGACCCTTCTAACAGTGCTCTTCCTTCTTCTGTCCGGGCCGCTGTACACCCCTCCGTCTCCCCTGACCGGATCATCGGCGACACTGACCCATCGGCCGTCCGACCGGCGAAATTTCACCACCCGGCCGGTTTTTATCAGGAAATCAAGGCGGTAGTAATTGACCTTGTCAAAGGTGTTGTCGTCATAGACTACCAGTATTCCCACGCCCAATCTTCCCTCCCTGGATATGTTGACGTGTTCGGCTTATCTTTCCCCTCTGCTTGTATTAACATATGTTTATCATAGATTGACCATTTGACAATGGTTACCCATGCCTTTTTTTTTATTTGCTGACGGTGCATGTGAGGGCTTCCTCTGTAAAATGAGGTGCCCCGTGGACCATAGGTTCCCGGGGCACGAATCATCACCGGAACGGGAGCAGGGATAGTTCCCACCCCTATTCGTCAGGAATTGACGGGAGATTGCTTCACATCTGCATGCCTTTCATGATGTGCCACATTCCCATCATGCCGATGTCCTCGTGTTCGAGGATGTGGCAGTGGAACATCGCCATCCCTTTGAAGTCCATGACCGGCACGAGGAGGGTGACGCTCCCCATCTTCGGGACGAGGACCGTGTCCTTCCAGGCCGGAATGGAGGGGTAGAGAGAGGCGTACCCCGCGTCTCCGCCGGAGATGGATAGGACCTGGGCGGCGTTCACGTGCTGATGGAACGGGTGGTCCATGCCGCTCTGGTTGACGACGGTCCAGATCTCGTAGGTGCCGGTTTCCGACATGATGGTATGGGGGCTCACGTCGAAATCCTGGCCGTTGATGTAGGCGTTCCCCTGCCCCATGCTCAGGGTGAGAGTGCGACGGGCCGTGATGGAAGCCATATCGGGAAGATTGTTCGGCTCGAGGCGTTTGGCCGCGCCGTTGATCGAGGAGGGAAGATTCTGGGAGAGGGCGCCGTTGTACGTCACGGTCATAAGCGTCCGCGTTTCCAGGGACGACATTCCCATCCGGGCATAGGGAAGCGCCTTGAGGCGGTAGCTCCCCGACTTTACGCCCGGGTTCCCCTTGACAAGGAGGTCGACCCGCTCGCCGGGGGAAAGGATGATCTCCGACAGCGGGTAAGGCTTGTCGAGGAGGCCTCCGTCGGTGCCGATCAGGTTGAGGGCATGGCCGTCGAGAGCGAG
>WSYB01000016.1 GCA_009773645.1 Geobacteraceae bacterium | reverse complement strand
CTCAAAGCCGGACTGCTGGCGAAACACGCCGAGCAGTCGTAACCAAGGGGGATACTTTTCGATTACCGAAAAGGGGTTCTTTTCAATTACCGTTGACAGAATGGCTGAAATGCTTCTTGAACAACAAGAGTCAGTGAGTTGTTAACACTCCACATTGCACGTGAGAGATTGGGTACGCCAAAACCACAATGCCTGATTAGATTTTTAATCCGATCTTTAGGACCAGCACCGGTGCTGAACGTTCTTTTCATTTCTTCAGTCCATTCGGCTGAATGGACGATTAATGCTCTGATTGTTTCTGGCCATAAGTTCGGATAACTTGCCATGAGTTGCGCAGCGAACCGGGCGCATAATGCTGTAGCAGCGCTTGTAGCATTAGTGGTTGTTAGAAGTCTGTCGTGAGGTTGAAAGTTTGTTGTCAGCAGGCTTAAGCTTGGCATAGTGCACGCCCAGTTACCGTCATGAGCAGCATTACCGCCTTCGAATACGACATCTGGCTTTAAAGGTCTGTAACGATCCCAAGTACAAGAAGTCGTGCTGAATGGGCTTAATCCACCAGTCGGGGCAACTGGAGTATATCCTTCTGTACCTTCACCTTCTATTGTTGTCTTCTCAGTAAAAGAACCGACAGTCAAAATGTTCCAAGCTTGGCTGGGATCATGGATACTGTCCGTTGTATTGCTATTTGGATACTGCATCCAGGATGCATTGTCATTAATATTTCCTGCTGACACTACAAATAATCTTGGGGTCTCATTGTCATTTTCATAATCAACCGCCAGCCTGTCCAGTGTGGCAGACCAGGCAGAAGGTCTGCCTCGATCTTTATTGTCTTTGGCTGTCAAAGCCAAACTAAAAACACGTTTACGGTCAGGCGCTGATATTTCAGGTCGCGAAACTGCCTCGACTGTGATAACTCCATGGTGTTTGTCACCATTTCCGCCATTATTTCTCAATAGCTTAACTGACTCAAGATGGTGTGTGAGGTTTACAGGGGTTAGATTCGCCATTGATTCAGACAGATCCCCGTAAAGAGCTATCCCTGCCATCTCGGTTCCATGGCCCTGCTCGTCAGACGCTCCCCAGGCTGGTTCGATTGTATGAAGGTCATTGTTGTGGAGATGGTTGGCTAATAGGGGGTGACCGTTGTTTACGCCTGTATCAAGAACACAGACAAAGGGCGAGTCTTGGTGTGCTGGCCTGACATGCTGGAGGAAATTATCAACCCAGTCTCTCTGCTCGGTGGGGGGAAGGGAGTCGAAGAAGTTAGCAGTTTCTTTCGCTCTCCTGAGTTCAGCTATACTATTCAACAGCATTATCGACTGCTGAATCTGCCTTTTCTGCCCCTGCATGAGCAGGACAGTTCTTTCAGGGAATGCAATACTGCCATCAGCAAACTGAAAACCGATCGAAGCGGCAATTCTTCTGAATTGCGCTTCAACGCCGATGCGATCTCCGCGTACTGGCAGCCATACCTCCCACCAGATGACTTCTTCATCAGATTCCGGTAAGGCGTCTGGATCATCGGTCCATAGCTCGTCGAATGTGGCACTTCGAATTTCATTGATAGTATTGAGCAAGGCCTTGTGGTCTAACGCTCTGCCATTTCGGCCTCTTCGCTCAGCTATATAGTCATTGATCAGCTTTTCAAAATGTACCAGTTTGCCATCAGGTACAAACACGGTTGCATAGGTCTGAGTATCAACCTTCTTGACGTTCATCAGCTCTATCTTAGAAGGTTCATACGAGAGACTGTCAAACGCCAACTCGATGTCAGGAAAACTTCTGAACTGGATCAGCATTCCCAGGTCTGAATCAATACCTGCAGCTACTTGAGCAGCTTTGGCTTCATCGGCAACTACGCCTAAATCACGTAATTGCCTCTGCAACGAAGCACCGTGAATTGCCCTGAGCTGTTCAGGGGGGTAAACCCGTTCAATATTGGGTCGTATGCTTCTATATCTTTCAGTTTCAGTAGCGTCTGAAATGATTAGATGGGGACGGTTTTGATTTCTCTTGGGCATGTGGGTTATTTGTTGTCAGAGGGTCTAATTCTCATGGATTTGCGATCTTCGAGAGTGGCTTTCAACTCTGTCTCGGATATTATTGCTCTATCGTGAATAATAGCATCTTTAATCGCTTCCTCAGCAGCCCGACATATATCGGCATAACTGAGTCCCTCTGCAGAAGTTGCCAGAGACTTCCACTTCAAGCGCTCTAATTTGAAGTTTGCTAATTTTGATTTAAGTACAGTTACTATGTTGCTTGTTTGAGGTAAGCCGTACTCTATTACATCATCAAATCTTCTGAATACTGCATAATCAAGTAATTCCTGGTGGTTTGTCGCAGCAATAATTACGCTATTAGAGCCATCCTGTTCGATCATCTGTAAGAAGCTATTTAAGACGCGTCTGATCTCGCCAATGTCGTTCGATAATCCACGTTGAGAACCAATGGCATCAAACTCATCGAAAAAAAAGACCGCACGGTTGTCTGATATGGCATCAAATACTTGCCTTAACTTTGAAGCTGTTTCACCCATGAACTTGGTAATAAGGGAGTCAAGCCTGACAAGAAAGAGAGGGATTCCGAGTTCTCCAGCCAGCACGGAGGCTGTCATAGTTTTACCTGTGCCTGGCGGCCCGACAAGTAATAACTTCCTCCTTGGAAACAGTCCATGCTCCCGAATTTTAGCAAAATTCCTTTGCTCTTTGATAATGCGTTTTAGCTTTGACTCGACCTGGCCATCCAATACCATATCCGACAATCGGGTTTTAGGATACGACACCTCCAGTAGCCCCGACAGCTCACCTCTTGGCTGGTTAATCGGGACAGGTCGATTCAAGGGCTGCCTAGTCGTTGAATAAGACTTGGCAGCATCAATCATCGAACGCAACTCTTCCGCTAATTTACCGTGACCGAGTTTGGCTTCATGAGCTGCTACTTGCATCGCAATAGAGAAAAATCGGGAATTGTCACCCTCTATATGCGACTGAAGCAACGCTTTTAATTGTTCTGAGCTGGCCATTGCGCAGTTCCGTTATAGGTAAATGATATCTACAATTATACTTTATATCATCAATGCTAATATATTTGTAAAATTTGTGTATACCGAATTCCGCAAAAATTCCGGAGACATCCAATACGGGAAATCCAGAGACAGCTCATTTAACTTCTGTACCCGGCACGACAGCATACTTCATCACCGAAAAATGCCGGTCAAAGGCAAAGGCCGTGGAAAGTTTCATCCGCTCCATCACAGCAAAGCTGGCGCAATCCACGAAGCTGAAATCCTGATCCCGGTATTTGCAGAAAATCTCCCAGGCCCGCTCTTCATCAGCGGTCGTAACCGTTACCACCCTGACAAAACTGCTTTCCTTCAACTTTTGCCCGAAACTGCACGCCGCCTCATGCCCGATTCGATAGCGAATAAGGGTGATTGTTTCCGAAAACACGAAGTTGGTGGTAATGAGCGGAATGGTATTGGCGGCCAGAAACGCTGCCGCAGCCTTATGATCGGCATCATCGCTGTCTACCAGAGCATACCAGGCGCCGGTATCAACAAAAATGCCGTTCACGGTTTCTTCCCGTACAGTACGGCATCGTGATCGCGGGCCGTATGTTTTTGTCTACTACCGCCAATTCCGACAATGGAGTAGACCGGATCATTTTCCGCTACACCCGGCTTTGGGGCGAATTTTTCGTTAATCATCTCGCGGATCAGCGCGGAAAGGCTTTTCTTCGTTTTGCGCGACAGATCCAGCAGCGTCTGATATTGCCAGTCGTCGAGAGAAATCTGGGTTCTGTGTTTGATCGATTCCATGATTGACTCACCTCAACACAAATCTTACATCAGATGTAACTTGCCGTCAAACTCTAAAAAGATCCCTCACGCCGCCTTACGGTTGTTCTCCATCTCCCGCCGCAGAATTGCATTGAAGCAACCCCTAAAGGGCGCGTTTCAGCCATATTGTCATATTTAACAATTTGCTAAATATTACCAAATATGACAATAGAGTATTACCGTATTTGGCAATTAGTTTGATCTGCAAAACATTACATACTGATTTAATTGATATTTATATTTGGCACGCATGTCGCTATACTTAAATCAGGAAGACAAGGTCGAACAAAAGGAGACAAACATGAAAACCGAGAAATTCACGGCGACAAACACGGCCATGCTGCTCATCGATCACCAGGTAGGAACCTTGAGCTGGTGCCGCAGCATCCCGCAGGAACTGATCAGGAACAATACCCGTGCGCTGGCGCGCACGGCAAAGGCGCTTGGTATGCCCCTGATTCTCACTAGCAGCATGGAAGAGCACGCGCAGGGGCCGTTGATCAAAGACCTGGAGGAGATCGCACCGGAAGAGCACGCGCGCCGGGTGAAACGCAGTGGCGTGGTGAACGCATGGGATGATCCCGACTACAAGGCGGCCGTCATGGCCACCGGACGGAAGAACCTGATTATGGCGGGTCTCACCAACGACGTATGTGTCGTTTATCCGGCGATGAGCGCGGTAGAGGAAGGGTTCAACGTGCAGGTGGTCGTCGATGCGGGCGGTTCACCGACCCAGATCTCCGATGAAACCGCCTTGCGGCGCATGGAACGGGCGGGAGTGACGCTCACCTCGACCACTCAACTTATCGCCGGGCTGGCGGGGTCGTGGGCAAGCGAAAGTGGCGCCAAGCTGATCCAGATCGTGCTCGAGGAAGTGATGGCGCACCTTGGCAAATAAAAAGGAGAACGCATGGAAGTCATGAGAAAGACGGCACCATCTTCAATCAGGCAGGCAAGACGCACCATGGTGGCTGGGAGGGTGATTGCCGTCATTGCAGGGATAGGGCTGCTGATCTGCGCCGGACTGGTGAAGGCAGCCGACATCCCCCTGCCGCCGGTAAACCTGGGCGATACGAGCTTTGAGGACGGCATCGCCTTCCCCGGGTGGCTTGCGGAAGAGACCATCGGCTATTACCACGCCGGACAGTTCAACGACCACCAGGGGGATAAGATCCCCGGTTCCAACAAGTTACCTCCGTGAGCGCCACTACGCATGTTGCCTACATTTCCAACCTGCGACTGCTTGACGGTTTCTACGGCGCCGAAATTCTTTTACCCCTGGCGGATCTGGACCTGGATACCAGTTTTGGCCCCAAGGACCGCGAACGGGGCGTGGGTGATCTGATCGTCAGTCCCTTCATTCTCCAGTGGACCGACCACAAGCTCTTCGGCATGCCGTACTTCCACCGCTTCGTCTTTAGCGTAGCGCTGCCGACGGGGAAATACGACCGCAACCGGCCGGTCAACATCGGGAGCAACATGGTGAGCATCAACCCCTACTATGCATTCACGATCATGCCGACCGACAAGGTTGAGCTGAGCGCCCGACTCCACTACCTCTGGAACTCGGAGAATGATGACCCGTTTGTGGGGCTGGGCGCAGGGACCGTTCAGCCGGGACAGGCCTTTCACGCCAACTATGCCGCTTCATACGAGGTCGTCAAAGGTGTGCGACTCGGGATTAACGGATATGCACTTCAGCAGTTCACAGCAGACAAGGTGGATGGCCGCAGCCAGGCCAATTCGGAAGAGCAGGTTTACGGCATCGGACCGGGCATCAAGTGGAGTGGCAACGGGTTATCGCTCTATCTCAACAGCTACTTTGAGACCGGAGCGGAAAATCGGCCGGAAGGAACCAAGGTGGTTTTTCGGCTTTCCAAAGTATTTTGAGCATCTCAACAGGCATGGATGAAAAATTGAAGGGAGAGCTAACGGCATGAAAAGCGCACTTATAAATGGAATAATGGGTGGATTTATGGGTTTCCTGATGAGCTTTCTACTCAATTACTTCATATTCGCGTTACCGCAGAATATCACCATAAATGCTCTTGGTAACGGCATGAGCGGTTTGATTAGTGGCTTCATGGGAGGATTCATCGGAGTGATGGTTCATATCAACAAAGAGAAGAATGCAGCGTAATCTAGATAATCTTTAGACGAGAGCCGTCGTTAAAACAATTCATTGTAAAGGAGAACATCATGGCAAAGCTACTTTATGTTACCTGCAACCTCAAGCCCACCGAACTTTCTTGCAGCCTTTCGGTCGGTAAGGAATTCCTGGATGAATACCTCAGACAGAACCCTGCCGACGAGGTGCATTTTCTCGACCTTTACCGCGACAACATCCAACGGATCGATGCCGATGTGCTGAGCGGTTGGGGGAAGATGCGCAATGGCGAAAGCTTCGTCTCACTCACCGTCGACGAGCAACGTAAGGTCGGCCGCATCTGGAAGCACGCCGATCAGTTCATAGCCGCCGACAAATATGCGTTTGTGACACCGATGTTTAACCTGGGGTTTCCGGCAGAATTAAAGATGTACATCGACGCAGTCTGTGTGGTTGGCAAGACCTTCGCATACACCCCCACCGGACCTGTGGGGCTTCTGAAAGACCAAGGCAGGAAGTGTCTCCATATTCACTCTTCCGGCGGCTTCCACTTTGGCAAGGAAGAGGACCATTCCGTGCCCTACCTCAAGTCGATCATGGGCTTTATGGGAATCGAGGATTTCAAGTCAATCGTGGTTGAGGGGGTTGATGCCATACCGGATCGTGCGGAGGAATTTAGGGGCGCTGCAGTTGAAAAAGCCCGCAACGCTGCGATCCAGTTTTGAGAGCAGAAATAGCCACTTTGCGGGTGGGAGTGGTGGCGCTCATGGCCGGCTGCGGTGTTGCATGCTTCTATTGCCGGGTAAAGTACCGAAGTAACCTGTAAAAGATTATCCGCCCCGGCAAAACGCCCAAAGGGAAAAAATCCCTTGTAATTCGCGACAAAAATTGTCATAGTAGCATGTTTTCCAAAGGCGGGCAAAACCCGTCTTTTTCTTTTGCCGAAAACGAAAATCACGCTTTTTAGGAGTCCGTAACATGCAGGAAAGCATCAGAAACATCGCCATCATTGCCCACGTTGACCATGGCAAGACCACCCTGGTGGACGCCATGCTGCGCCACGCCGGCGTATTCCGGGAAAACGAAGCCATTACCGAGCGGGTCATGGATTCAAACGACCTTGAAAAGGAACGGGGGATCACCATCCTCTCCAAAAACCTGTCGGTCCACCACGGCCGTTACAAAATCAACATTGTCGATACCCCGGGACACGCCGACTTCGGCGGTGAGGTAGAACGGGTCCTGAAGATGGTCGACTCCGTGCTGCTCCTGGTGGACGCCCTGGATGGCCCGATGCCCCAGACCCGCTTCGTCCTCAAAAAATCCCTCGACCTGGGCCTCAAGCCGATCGTGGTCATCAACAAGGTCGACCGCCCCGGCGCCCGCCCCAGCGAGGTGGTGGACATGGTCTTCGACCTCTTCTGCGAACTGAACGCCACCGACGAGCAGCTGGATTTTGCCATCGTCTACACGAGCGCCAAGCTCGGCTACGCCATGCTCGACATGAACGCCGCTTCCACCAGCATGGAGCCGCTCTTCGCGGTGATCGAGAGCAATGTCCGGCCGCCGGGCGGCGATCCCAAAGCCCCGTTCCAGCTACTGGTCACCAATATCGATTACAACGACTACATCGGCCGGATCGCCACCGGCAAGGTATTTAACGGCAAGGTCACCGCCGGCGAGACCATCGCCCACGTCAAACGCGACGGCACCGTGATAAAGGGGCGGATATCCAAGCTCCTGGGCTACGAAGGACTGAAGCAGGTGGATATCGCCGAGGCCTGCACAGGCGACATCATCACCGTGGCCGGCTTCGACGAAGTGGGGATCGGCGAGACTCTGGCATCCGCCGAAAACCCCATCGGGCTCCCCTACGTTTCCATCGACGAACCGACAATCTCCATGAACTTCATCGTCAACAACTCCCCCTTTGCCGGCCGGGAAGGGAAGCTGGTCACCTCCCGCAACATCCGTGAGCGCCTCGAGAAAGAACTTCGCACCAATGTCTCCCTCCGCGTGGAGGACACCGCCAACCCCGACACCTTCAAGGTATCCGGTCGCGGCGAACTCCACCTTTCGATCCTCATTGAGAACATGCGCCGCGAAGGATTCGAGATGGCGGTTTCCAAACCTGAAGTGATTTACCGCGAAGTGGACGGCAAGAAACTCGAACCGATGGAGTACCTGGTAGTGGACGTGCCGGCCGAGTACCAGGGGGCCATCATCGAAAAAATGGGGCCGCGCAAGGGGGAGATGGTCGCCATGAACCCCATGGGGGATACCATCCGGCTTGAGTTCATCATCCCGGCCCGGGGGCTCATCGGTCTGCGGGGAGAAGTGATGACCGACACGCGAGGAACCGGAGTCCTCACCCATACATTCCATGACTACGGCCCGTTCAAAGGGGATATCCCCGGCCGCAAGAACGGGGTCCTCATGGCCATGGAGCACGGCGAGACCACCGCCTATTCACTGGACGCTCTGCAGCCGCGGGGCATCCTCTTCATCGGCGCCGGCGTAGAGGTCTACGGCGGAATGATCATCGGCCAGCACGCCAAGGACAACGACCTGGACGTGAACCCGTGCAAAGGAAAGAAGCTCACCAACGTCCGCGCTTCCGGCTCCGACGACGCCATCAAGCTCACCCCCCCCCGTATCCTGACCCTGGAGCAGGCGCTGGAGTTCATCGACGAGGACGAACTGGTGGAGGTGACGCCAAAGTCGATCCGCCTGCGGAAAAAGGAACTCGACCCGAACAGAAGGAAACGGGCCAGTAAAGGATAGAATCCGGGAAGGGGAGAAACGGATTTTCCGTTTCTCCCCTTCCCGTTTCATGCATTTCCCGCCTTCCCATATTTCCTTATCCCCTCTCCCTGAATTCCCCTTGACACGTATACGCCGGAAAAGGTAGATTCTGCAAAGGCTTAATCACCTTCCCATTTCCATACATGGCACGAGGTTGCCAGTTGCCCGTTTCCGTCGCAAAAATCAACCGTCCCCGGCTTTCAGAGATATATCCCCGCAAGAGGCTATTCCGCCATCTCGACTTGGCAGTGGAACGGCCGATAGTGTGGGTTTCCGCACCGGCCGGCAGCGGCAAGACCACGCTCATTGCAAGCTGGCTCGATGCCCGCAAGCTCCCCTGCCTCTGGTACCAGGTGGATGAAGGGGACGGCGACATCGCCACCTTCTTCTACTACCTGGGACTGGCGGCCAAGAAGGCTGCCCCGCGCCACCGCAAGCCCCTTCCCCTTTTCACCCCCGAGTATCTCCAAGGCATCTCCACCTTTACCAGACGTTATTTCGAAAAGCTCTTCAGCCGCCTGAAAACACCTTGCGTGCTGGTGTTCGACAACTTCCAGGAGGTGCCCCCCGATTGCTTGAGCGTCGTCCCGCCGGGGGTGAACGTCATCTTCATCAGCCGCGGCGCCCCGCCCGCCACAATGGCTCCCTTGAAGGCCGGGCGCCGGCTGGCGACCCTGGGTTGGGAGGAGATGAGGCTGACCCTGGACGAGACGGCCGGAATTGCGGCACTCCAAAGTAAGGAGGGGATCAGGGCGGAATCGATCCGCCGCATGCACGAAACTACGCAGGGATGGGCGGCCGGCGTCATCCTCATGGCGGAGAGCACCGCCTCGGACGGCGACGCTTTTTCCCTTCCCGGAAAAGGTGACCTGGCGGAAGTGTTTGATTACTTTGCCGCGGAAATCCTTGCAAAGACCTCCATGGAAGTGCAGGGGTTCCTCCTGAAAACCTCCCTCCTGCCGAAGATGACGGCGAAAATGGCGGAAAGGCTGACCGGCCTGGAGCAGTCGGAACGGATACTCTCCCATCTGGTCCGAAACCACTACTTTACCCAAAAACATGCCGATTCCGAACCGGTCTACCAGTATCATCCCCTGTTCCGGGACTTCCTCCTTTCGCGTTTTCGGGATACTTATTCGGAAACCGAAATATCCGGGCTGCGGCGGCAGGCGGCAGTGATCCTGGCCGATTCAGGGCAATTCGAGGACGCTGCCGAGCTCCTGCGCGAGGCGGGGGAATGGCAGGAATTCGTCCCGCTCGTCCTTTCCCATACACAATCACTGATGATGCAGGGAAGGCTACAGACCCTCGAAGAATGGCTCAGGAGCATCCCGGCGGAAATTGTGGAGAACAACCCCTGGCTTCTCTACTGGCAGGGAGCATGCAGGCTCCCCTTTGCGCCTGCCGAGAGCCGCGGGCTTTTCGAACGGGCGTTTCAGCTCTTCACGGCGAAAGGTGACCCGGCCGGCACCCTTCTGGCCTGGTCCGGCGTCGTGGACACCTTCCACTTCGAGTGGAACGTCTTCACCCCCCTCGACTGGTGGATCGCCTGGCTCGATGAACATATCACCCGCGAGCCCTCGTTCCCCTCTCCCGAAATCGAGGCGCGGGTTAGCGCCAGCATGTGCGGGGCGCTGATCTTCCGTCAACCCACCCATCCCGCCATCGGCAAATGGGTGGAGAGGTCATTGTCCCTGTCGAAGCAGAGCACGGATCTCCAACTCCGCCAGGTGACCTGCATGAACGCGATGAGCTACTTCCTCTGGCGTGGGGACGTGGCCCGCTGCGGCATGGTCGTCGACGAACTGGCAAAATCGGCCGGATCCCCCGCCGCTTCGCCACTGCTGGCGATCACGCTGAAAATGGCGCAGGCAGTGTTCTTCAATTGGTCAACGGCGGACCATGACCTCTCCCTTCGCTTGACAACGGAAGCCCTGGAAACCGCCGAAGCCAGCGGGGTGCATGTCTGGGACCATTTCATCCCCTCCCATGGGGTTTATGCGGCCCTCAACAATGGCAATACGGAGATGGCCGCCGAATTCCTCGGGAAAATGGAAGCAAAAGTGGAAAGCACCCGCGGCTTCGGCCTTTGTCACTACCTGCAACTCTCCTGCTGGCATGATCTAATCGCGGGCCAGGCTCGCCGCGCCGTCGCCCACGCAGAAGCCTCCTTACAGATTGCCGAAAAATCCGGAATACCGCTTTCTGAAATGAAATCCCGCCTCCAGTTGGCAGAGGCGCTCCAGGAAGCAGGTGAGCGCGAAAAAGCCGCCGCATGCCTCGCCCATGCCGGTGAGCTCATCGGTCGGTCGGGGAGTCTCAGCCTGGAATTCATGTGGCTGTTGGCCTCGGCCCAGTTCGCCCTGGATAGTGGAGATGAGCCCGCAGGACTTTCGTTCCTGCGCCGGGGAATGGCGCTGGGGCGGCAACAGGGGTACGCCAACATGTTCTGGTGGTGGAGGCCGGACGTTATGGCCGGACTCTGCGTAAAAGCCCTCGAAGCCGACATTGAGGTGGAATATGTACAAGGCCTTATCCGCAAGCGCAGTCTGGTCCCGGAAAAGCCTCCGGTAGAGTTGGAGAACTGGCCCTGGCCGCTGAAGATCTACACCCTGCGCCGGTTTGCACTGGTGATAGCCGGTGAGCCGGTCAGCTTTTCAGGTAAGGTCCAGCAGAAGCCGCTTGCCCTGCTGAAGGCATTGATAGCCCTCGGCGGGAGGGAAGTAAGCGAGGAGCAGCTCTCCGACCACCTCTGGCCCGATTCGGAAACATCTGCACTGCGCACCGCTTTCAACACCAATCTGCACCGTTTGCGTAAACTGATCGGCGACGACCGTGCAATACTGATGAGCGACGGGAAAATCACCCTCAATCCCCGGCTCTGCTGGGTGGACGCCTGGGCGTTCGAAAGGCTGTGCGGTGAGGTTGAAGCCATCCTGAATGGGAACACGGCTGACAACAAGCCGGCGAACCTCATCCGACCGGCTGAAAAGGCAATGGCCCTCTATCAAGGCAGCTTCCTGGCAGGAGATGCCGGAGAGCCATGGGCGATCTCCCGGCGGGAACGTCTGCGGAGCAGGTTCCTCCACCTTATCGGAAAACTGGGAGAGTCCCTGGAGGGGACCGGCAAGTGGCGCAAGGCGGCGGAATGTTACCGGAAAGGGCTGGAGACGGACGACCTGGCAGAAGAATTCTACCAGAAGCTCATGGTCTGCCATCAACACCTGGGTAACCAGGCCGAGGCATTGAAGGTCTATGAGCGCTGCCGCACCACCCTTGCCGCCGTCCTGAGTGTTACGCCTTCGGCCAGAACCAGGGCCATTTACAAGGCGATAGCAGACCGGCAGTAAGCCGAAGTTCCCCGCTTCCCCGTTTCCCCCCATCCCCGTTTCCTTCATTTTTCCCCGAATCCGTAAGATATCTGTAAGTTCCCATCGGTTATATCTGACAGGCACAGTTTTGCCGTTGCGCATATTTCCAGCAAAGGAGGATCGTCATGGCAGACGACTACATCGTGCGGATCTATCGGTACGAGAAGAACAATCCCAAGCGCCTGGTGGGGTTGGTTGAAGTAGTAGGGATTGAGGAAAAGCGGGGCTTCACGAACTTTGAAGAGCTTTGGGGTATCCTCAATTCGCAGCAAAGGAGCGACACCGGTGGCGATGGAGGGGTAGTCAGAAATCCGGGTCCGGAACATGACAAGAAGCGCAACAAATCGCAACGGAGGAAAGAGATATGAGTAAAGGCCTGCTTAGGCGCTTAGCGCCTGACAGCTAAACTTTGCTCAAGGTTTGAACCGCATTTACCAAAGATGGGAGGAGGCAACAATGAAAAGGATTATCCTGGCGATCGTTTTTCTCGCAACGTGCCTGGGCGCCAGCGGCACTGCCCTGGCGACCCCGTCGCTCTCGTGGACAGTGGCAGACTTAGGGAGCGGCAACTGGCAGTACAACTACACAATTACCAACGACCTTATCGGGCAGGCCATCGACAGCTTCAGTGTCGATTTCGCCTACGGGCTCTACGATGCGTTGCAGGTTGACCCTCTGCCAGCCGGATGGGGAAGCTCGTATGCTGCCAGCCCGTGGAGCGATTCGGCGGGGCCGCAAAACGGGGCGTTCTACGGTTTCGCTGATCCCGGTCAGGCGATTGCCCCCGGCAGCTCCCAGAGTGGTGTTGCGGTAAGCTTCGCATGGTTACTCTCCGACTTCGGACCTCTTGCCGATGAAGTAACGACCAGTGGCGACCAGGCATTCACCTACACGACAGTCCCCTTCAATGAGCCTTCCACTGCGCCGGTTCCAGAGCCGGGGACATTCCTGCTCCTCGGCGTCGGGCTGGCCGGATTGACTGGCTATCGGAGAATTGTGCAGCGCCGACAGAACTGAGTGTCGGCATAACTCAGAATGAAACAAATATTGATCAAGGAGGGGAAAATGAAAAAGTCTTTCATATCGACAATAGCCGCCCTGCTGCTGCTCGCCTGGACGGCGGTCGCCGGAGCCGCACTGGTGGATGCCAAGCTCTTCTACCAGAAGAAGCTGACCGCGGCGCCAACCAGCAGCACCACAACGACCAACGTCACATTCACCTACACCCTGTGGGACAGTGATGCCCTGGGGAGCGGCACCCAGAAGTGGATAGAGATCAAAAACATCCCGGTCACAAGCACCACCCGGCTGGTCAGCACCTACCTGGGAGACGTTAATCCACTCCTTCCGGCCGACTTCAACCAGCAGCTCTGGGTGCAGGTGGAGGCAAACGGCCAGGTGCTCGGCACCCGCGATAAGCTGGCCGTGGTGCCGTACGCCCTCTTCAGCGCCACCAGCGACGTGCCGGGTGTCCCCGGCCCGCAGGGACCGAAGGGGGACACGGGTGATCCGGGCAACAGCATCGTCGGGCCGGCCGGCCCGCAAGGGCTGAAGGGTGACAAAGGTGATCCGGGGCTACAAGGGCCTCAAGGGCCGAAAGGCGACACGGGCACGACTGGTCCAACTGGACCGCAGGGTCTGAAGGGTGACAAAGGCGATACGGGGCCACAAGGTCAAGTTGGTCCGCAGGGACCGAAAGGTGATACGGGCCTTGCAGGGCCGCAGGGGTTGACCGGCCCGCAAGGATTACAAGGCGTGCAAGGTCCGGTTGGTCCCGCAGGGCCACAAGGTCCCAAAGGCGATCCGGGGCTGGTGGCGCGCGGCGCCTGGAACCAGGAGATGCACTATCAATTGAACGAGGTTGTAACCTTTGGCGGATCAACCTGGCGCTGCAGAGCCGAAAAGTGCCTGGAATTAAAGTTCGGCCCGCCCAGTGACCCGGATTCATGGGAACTGTTGGCAGCCAAAGGCGACCAGGGGCCGCAGGGGCCTGTCGGACCGGCAGGGGCAACGGGAGCAACAGGACCTCAGGGGCCGCAGGGTCCTGCCGGTCCCGTGCCCGACCTGACTGCGTATTACACCAAAGCGCAGGTCGACGCCTTGCTCACCTCGATCCGGGCGATGATACCCCGTCTCATCCAGGTGAGCGCGGGTGGAAAAAATCATAACTGCGGCGTGAAGAGCGACGGCAGCGTCGCCTGCTGGGGAGATAATGGCAGTGGCGAAAGCACGCCGCCTACCGGCACCTTCACCCAGGTGAGCGCGGGGGGTTATCATAACTGCGGCGTGAAGAACGACGGCAGCGTCGCCTGCTGGGGAGAAAATTACACTGGCCAAAGCACGCCGCCTGCCGGCACCTTCACCCAGGTGAACGCGGGTAGTAAACATACCTGCGGCGTGAAGAGCGACGGCAGCGTCGCCTGCTGGGGATGGAATGGCTATGGAACGACGGCAGCGTCGCCTGCTGGGGAGAAAATTACACTGGCCAAAGCACGCCGCCTGCCGGCACCTTCACCCAGGTGAGCGCGGGTGGTAATCATACCTGCGGCGTGAAGGGCGACGGCAGCGTCGCCTGCTGGGGAATTAATGGCAGGGGCCAAAGTACGCCGCCTGCCGGCACCTTCACCCAGGTGAGCGTGGGTGGTAATCATACCTGCGGCGTGAAGGGCGACGGCAGCGTCGCCTGCTGGGGAGATAATTACTATGGCCAAAGCACGCCGCCGCTGCCGTAGCAGAGGCACTTTTGTCCGTTTCGGAACATAGAAAATTTTCCCATACTGGAAACAGGGGGAGCCTACCGGCTCCCCCTGCCGTTTCGGCCTGTCAATCACGGCTAAAGCCGCTCCAGATTTGAATTGCCGCCAATTGCCGCTCCCCAAATAAAATCGGGGGCTAAGCCCGCATTACCCGCTACTTTGTCTCCACATAGCGCCTGACGGGGGTCTGGAAGTATTCTTCCAGCGGAATCCCCTGGCCGCCGACCAGGAACTTTTGTTGCGGCTTGAAAGCTTTTGCGAACGCCTCCAGGAGTTCCAGGTAGTGGGCAAGAGTGGTGGTGTTTCCCGCGTCCTGTAGCTCCTTCTAAATTTACTCAGTACGTTGAGTAAATTTACTCAATATTTTGAGTAAATCTAAGCCGAGTTTGCATCATCCTTCAGAACACCCTTCATTTTTCTCCGAATCCGTAATACATCTGTAAGTTCCCATCGGTTATATATATCGACACAAGCTTCCCATGCGCTTTCCCCAAAATCAAGACTGTAAAGGAACCCGACATGACTTCGGAATTTCTTGCACTAACAAAAGCCTTCATTATTTCAACAGGTTACAAAATGCAGGAAATCCCACAAGGAACATTTTTGTCGAGATTCTTTACTTTATCTAGCATGCTCCGGGTTACATCAGCCTGGCAGGGGCTACCCAGACCGTGACAGTTAATCCATGACCAAGAATAAATGTCGGTGCGGGAAAAGGGGGCTCTGAAAGGGGCCCCTTTCTTTTACCCACGGATGCAGGCCCTGGCCACAAGTTAACTCTCGGGGTGACCATACCTGTGCACCAACCATCTCACCCCGAACTTCAGATTTGATCCCGTGGGTGCCGGGACGGCAACTATCTCGCTCACCACGCCGACGGTGAATTAGTGCTTCAGGTCTTCATCACACTTCATAGCTTCTGAACAGAAGGGCCTTCCGTAACGGGAGGCCCTTTCGCTGTTTCTGTACGGGATCCCCCCTGATATGCTCTATTGTTAATTCTTGCTGATACGCAGAGTTGTAAATAAGCCAGCCCGCGGGAGCGGGCCGGCTTATTTGAGGAAAGAAACTTTTGTGCTCTTGACATACACATTATTTGCCAATAATATGTGTTATCAGGAGGTGTCATATGAGGGCGACAATTGCCATTGACGACAAGTTGTTCGAGGAGGCGAAAAAACTCTCCCCGGCCAAGACCAAGAAGGAGATCATCAATCTCTCCCTCAAAGAATTCGTGCGGCACAAGCGCCAGGAACACCTGGCCAAGCTCTATGGCAGCGGGCTCGTCGATCTGACGGTTGAAGAGGTCGAGGAGTTCAGGCGCGATGAAGAGTGATATATTCCTGGCCGATACAACGGTATGGGTCCACTATCTGCGGGGCGACGACCCGGCCGTGCGCGACCGGATCGTCCCTCTTATCATGGCGGACAGGGTGATGACGGCGGATATAATCATCATGGAAATCTTGCGCGGCGCACGTTCGGAAAAAAGCTACGAGACCCTTCATAACGATTTTGCCGCTCTGCCCCGCTTGGAAATGGACGCCAAGGTCTGGGAGCGTGCCTGGAAAACAGGCTATTCCCTCCGGCAAAAAGGGATAAACGTTCCGCTTGCCGACACCTTGATCGCAGCCATTGCGCTGGAGCATTCCTGCGTTCTCCTGCACAACGACCGGCATTTCAACATGATGGCAAAGGCCACCGGCCTGAAGGAAGAAGCGCTTCCCGTGCGGCTGCATCGGCCCGGAAAGTCTTGACCTCCGTGTTCGATATAAAATCGGGGTTTCCTTTTACCTGCCAACTTTGCATGCACAACTTTGCATTGACAATAAAACCCGTTTCCACTAATTTCGTATCAGATAAAACAAAGGAGACATGTCCTTGCGAACATTTTTTTACCTCTTCTTCTCCCTTTCCCTGCTCCTCCTCGCCGGCTGCGCTGCAACTATGCCTCCTACCAAGAGCGCAGAGACCTACTTCAAGGAAGGTGAGGAGTTCTACGCCGAAAAGCACTATGAAGACGCCATCGCCCAGTGGAAAAAGGTGAAGGAAAGCTACTTCTCGCCGCAGCTTACCGCCATGGCCGAATTGAAAATCGCCGACGCCCAGTTCGAAAGCGGCAGCTACATAGAGGCGGCAGCGTCCTACGAGGATTTCCGCAAGCTCCATCCCTCCAATGAAAAAGCGCCCTACGCCCTGTACCGGCTTGGTCTCTGCTATTACAACCAGATTACCGGGATTGACACCGATCAGACGCCGGTAAAAAACGCGGTCACTGTATTCGAAAACTTCCTCAGACAGTATCCCTCTTCGGAATACGCGGAATACGCCGCCGACGTCAAGGATAAGCTGGAAGTCTGCCGGATGAAGCAGGTCCAGTATGAGATCTACGTGGGAAGGTTTTATCTGCGCAGCGAAAAATATCGGGCCGCCATCAAGCGATTGGAGGAGTCCCTGGCCAACTACCCCAAGTCGCCGGTCCATGACGAGACCCTCCTCTATCTGGGAGAAGCCTATATCCTGGCAGGGGAAAAAACCAAGGGACGGGACGTATTCAACCGCCTTTCCAGTGAATACGGCTCCAGCAAGTACGTCGATGAAGCCAGAAAATTCATGGGAAAATACTATTGAAGCGTGCTGTCTTCTGCCTGCTCATCCTGATTATTGCCGGCTGCGGCGGTTCCGAAGCCGACCGGCAGGCGGTCACGGCCGTGGCCGTGAAACGCCAGCAGGCCCTTAACAGCAAAGACATCGCCCTTTATATCTCCCTCCTCTCCGGCGATTACCAGGACAAGGGAAAAAATCTCGCGGCTAAAAAGGCGGAGCTGGAAGCGACCTTCAATGCCTTCGACCGGCTCGACTACCGCTTCTCTGATCCTCGGGTGGATATAAAGGGAGACAGGGCGACAATATCCGGCGACTATGTCTTACGGGTCACCACTAAAGGGAAAGACCTGAGTCTGGAAGGGAAAGAACATATCCTGCTTAAAAAGGAGCACGGGGGCTGGAAAATCATCGGCGGGCTCTAATACCGTGGTATAATGGCTTTCATTTTCCGGTACTGCCGAGACGAAGCGCCTCTTCTTTTACATCTCCATCAAGACCTGCCATTTTGCCGGATATCCGGCCGTTTCTTGAAAGTTTGTCCTGATACATACGCTCGTCGGCCAGTTTCATTGCCTCCAGCAGCTTGCCGCTGTCTTCGGCAGTGGCGGTTCCCAGAGAGAGGCTGAGAGGTATCCCCTCAAGGGAGCGGGAAGCGTCCTCAAGGGTTTCTCTGATGCGCTTCAGGGCGTTTTCAACGACTGCGGCGCCGGCCTCGGGTAAAAGTACGACAAACTCGTCACCGCCAATCCTCGCCACCATGTCTTCTGCACGGAATACGGAGTACAGCACTTTTGCCGCCTCCTGCAGCAGTTTGTCCCCTGCCGCATGCCCATGGGTATCGTTAATTTCCTTCAAGCCGTCCAAATCAGCCATCACGATGCTGACCGGAAACAGTCTGCTCCGTTCCAGCCGGTCCATCTCTTCTTCAAAATATGCGCGATTGTAAAAGCCGGTAAGGGGGTCATGGGTACTCATATACATCAGTTTTTCTTCCGTCGCCTTGCGCTCGGTTATGTCACGGACAACACAGATGATCCCACCTTCTTCAATCACGGTGAGCGAAATTTCCTGGGGGAACGTTGTCCCGTCACGCCTTTTCCCGACCGCTTCCCCCCGCCATTTCCCCTCTAACCTGAGGAGAGACATAATTTCATGCTCAATCTTTCTGCTTTCGCCCTCTTCATAAAGGACCCGCCAGTTTTTGCCGACAAGTTCGTCAGGGGAGTCGTAGCCGAAGATTTCGGCATGGGCATGGTTTACATAGACATAATTCCCTTTTTTGTCCAGAATAGCCATGCCGTCCATGGAGCTTTCCATGGCGGCAAGCTGCTTCCGTAACGTCTCTTCAAACCGCTTCCGCTCGGTGATATCTTCGCAGGTGGAGATGATGGCTATGGGTTCCCCCCCCACGTCCCGAACGACGTTGGAAATCAGGTAAACGGGGAAAGCACTCCCGTCCTTCCTGATATTGACGCTCTCCCGAATCAGGCCTTTCATCGCTTTCAGCCGTGGCGGGCCTTTCTTCCAGGTGTCCGGCGGGGCGAGAATCCTCGCATCCCGGCCTGTCAGTTCTTCCACCGAGTAACCGTGCATAACCGCCTCAGCAGGATTCGTATAGATGATTATCCCCTTTATGTCGGTAATCGTGACCCCTATGGGCATGGTCTCAATGGCTTTTTTCAGCAGATAGAGTTCCGCTTCCGCCTGCTTTCGTTCCAGCCGAATGCGGTACTCGCTCAACTCCCTTTTAACGGCAGGGACAAGCCTGGCCATATGCCCCTTGACGAGATAGTCATGGGCTCCCGCTCTCATGGCTTCTACCGCGGCGTCTTCGCCAACCTTCCCGGACACGATGATAAACGGCAGATCAAGCCCCTCACTCTGCAGCAGTTCGAGCGCGGCCAGCCCGGTAAACTTGGGCATTACGTAATCGGCAATGACGATATCCCACTCTCGGTTCTCAAGCGCCGCCATCATGGCTTCTGCGGTCTCGACCCGTTCCCAGACCGGTTCGTACCCTCCCCTTCTCAGCTCCCACAGGAGGAGTTCGGCATCATCAACCGAATCCTCAACTATTAAAATGCGAAGTGCAGTGCCCACCGACCCCTCCCTTCAGACGACAAAGGGTCATGATAACAGAATTTAGTCTTTTCAGGTAGATACTTTATTATCGGCTGTCAACTTAATTTTTTTTCACAATGCCGGCCCATGTGGCACAGCCCATTCTTACGTATCGGCAGCAAATAGCGAATCCTGAAAAGTCAATCTCATTCGCGTTCATTCGTGGCTGACCGCTGCCTTTTTCTTTTCTGCACCAGGAGAAAGGCCCGAGCCGTCATGAACGGTACGGGCCTTTTTTGTGTCGAATCTGCGAGTCCGGGAGCAACACTCCCCCCTACTTTTTACCCTTCTCCTCGATCGCCTTGTTCAATAGCGCTACCGCCTCCTTGGAGGCTGAAATGGAAGCGGTGAGGGTGTCCCGGGCCAGGTCCGGGTTGTGGAAACCGTCGCTGTTCTCGGCGGTCCACCACTCCCACAGCACATGGGCCTCTTCGTGCTTCTCACGGGCCTTGACAAGGATAGTCTCGTCCACGCCGAAACGCTTGGCCTCGGCGTAAGTGTCGATCAGCTCTCCCAGCCAGTATTCGGCCTTGCGCATCTTCCCCTTGGTGTAGTTCTGGATCGCCTGGAGCTGGTAGGAGAGCTTCTCGACCGTGTACTTGGAATGGCAGCGAAGGCACGCCTCCTTCACGTGGTCCTTCGGCTTGATGACCATGTGGGAGGTGAAGGTCTTCCCCTGCCTGTTTTTCATCACCGGCATGTGGCAATCGTTGCACTTCACCCCGGCCTTGTCGTGGACGCTGCCGAAGTAGGTCTCGTTTTCCGGGTGCTGGAGCTTCACGAGCCGCGCCCCGGTCACCGCGTGCCTGAAGTCGAAGAAGTTCTGGCTCTTCTTGTAGTGTTCGAGGATATCCTTAGGTCCCGTGAGCGGGAAGTGGTTGGTCCGCCGGTCGTCGTAGCCGACCTTCTTGCCGTCGTCGAACTGGGAACCCGCGCCACAGGCGTACTCGACGTGGCACTGGGCACACATCATGCGGGAGTCGCTCTTCTGCATGACGCCGATCTTGCGGAAACCCCGGAAATCCATCACCTTCAGGTCTGTCTTGCCGTTATTACCCGCGAACATCTTTGCCCCGTCTGTGTCGATGGCCTTGATCAGGGCGTCGCGCACTATGCGCGGCTGGGCACCGTGGGGGTCGTGGCAGTGAATGCAACCAACCGCGTTCTGGGTGTCCCTCGCTACCGCGATGGGATCGGAAGTCCGGTCCCACTTGGCCTTCGGGTCCGTTTCCCCCATGTACTTCCACTTGAGGATATGGTCGCTCGACTTGCACTGGATGCAGGTCGGGTTCCCCGCCTTGGCGGTCTCGGGGAGGGTCTTGCCGGTGTCCTCGAGGACGTCCCACACCTTGCCGGTGGAGTCGACCCCTGACCACCGCTTCTTGAACTGGAAGCGACCTCCGGCAAAGCGGTCGACGGCGAACTGGTCGATCACCATGAAGGCGTGGCCGCGAGGCTCGTTGTGCTCAAAAGTGAAGCCATAGGGAGCGAGGAGCTTGTCCATCATGGGTGAGCGGCCGGTGGGCACCCCCTTCTCTTTCCGTGCCTGGGACTCGTAGTTCACCTTGTAGAAACTCTCATACACATCCTTGTGGCATTTGCCGCACAGCGACTGCTCAATGAGAGTGACCGGCTTGACGTCACTGTCGCCCAGATGCTCCTTGAGCTTCTGGTGGCAGAGATCGCAGGCGAGCTTGGCATGTTTCGACCCTTCCTTGAGGGCCTTCACCTCCTCATGGCAGCCGTAACATGTCTCTCTGCCGTCACCCTTTGCCAAAGCCTTCGGCTTCCCCTTGGCCGCCGTCGAAAGAGCCGGAAACGACATGGCCAGTACCGCCCCACCCGCTGCCACCAGCAAAGCCAACCTCTTTTTCCACATATCTACTCTCCTTTCCCTGATATTCTTCATTTCCCCAAAGATGCCCTAAACTAATGCAACCCTCTCCACAAATCATTGACTTGAATCAAATAATAACAAAATGATTTAATATTTCTTTGCCATGCGGTATTTTTCTTAACGGCCGACCCAGAAACAGGAAATATACGCTCCTTCAGAAATCATTTACCGGCACACCGATTTGTGTATAATACGGCTTCGTTACGGAAAGGGGCTTTCCCGGCAATATCTGCATGGAGGTACGCATGGATGAAGACAAGAAAGAACCGCGGGGCTTTATGTGACCGGTAACTGCCGGACACGGAGACGGAGACACTCAAAAATATCGAGGCGAACCATGACAGTTGATCCGCAAAAAGTACGCATCGAAGGGGTATACGAACAGAGACAGCCGGGATACTTCATGTTGCGGGTAAAGGTTCCCGGGGGGGTCCTCTCCTCCGAGCAGGCTCTTAAGGTCTGCGAGATTGCGGAGCGCTTTGCGGGGGGAGGCATCCACCTCACCACCCGCACCAGCATCGAGTTCCACTGGCTGAAGGAAGGGGACCTCGCCGAGGCGGCGCGCATGCTCCAGGCGGTCGGCCTCACCTCGCGGGGGGCCTGCGGCGGAGCTGTGCGCGGGGTCTCGTGCAGCACCCAGTTTTCTGACGACTTCCCCCGGGTGCAGGTACTCGCCCGTAAGCTCCACCACCACTTCACCCAGAACCCCCACTTCGAGAATCTTCCCAAAAAGTTCAAGATCGGCGTGGATGCCGGTTACGAAGGGGCCAGACACCTGATTCAGGACGCTGGTCTCGTCCTCGTGGAGACGGACGGGGAGAGCGCACGCTACGACGTCTGGGCTGCCGGGGGGCTGGGACGGGAGCCGGTGCCGGGCTTTCTCCTGGAGGAGCGGGTCCCCGAGGAGCGGATCATCCTTCTTGTCGAAGCGCTCGTGCGGGTTTACAAGCAACACACCCCGAAGGGAAAGCGCCTCAAACATCTCCTGAAGGAGATCGGCCAGGAGGCGTTCCGGAAGCTTCTGCGGGAGGAGATCGGCCGGGAGGAGGTCCTGGTAATTTCCGATGGGTTTCAAAAGCGTCTGACACCTCAAACGGCCGCTGGACGTCCGGAGCGGGTGGAGGCACGGATTTTTGCCGGCGAACTGAAGGTCGGCACACTGCGCCGGCTTGCGGAGCTAGCCGCACGGCATGCCGCAGGCTTCATGGCCCTTACCCCGGAGCAGAACGTCGCTCTCTTCCTCACGGAGGATGCAAGCGCCATCGAGGCAACACAGGCCCTGGCCGGAATGGGATTATGCGGCGGCCCGTCGGAAGAGCAGGTTGGCTTCCGCATCTGCCCGGGAAACCACGAATGCCGCATGGGCCTTGCCCCGACACGCGACATTGCACGGGACATTCTCAAAGTCATGGGACCGGAAGGATCCCGGCTTTCGTGGGCCATTGCCGGTTGCCCCAACTCCTGCTCCCAGCCCCAGTTGGCCGAAATGGGAATAGTAACGATAAAGCTCGTAAAGGAGGAGGGCGGAGAGCGCCGCGCTCTGTTTGATCTCTACCGCCTGGAGAAAAGGGGAGCCTTCGGCAAACTGATCCGGCAGGGTATCGGGTTGGACGAGCTCCTTCAAAGCGTGAGCGCAATCGGATGATGGACGCCCGCGCTCCCGAAGGCCTTTATCCATGACCACCGGCTCACCGCTTTTCATCGCCGCGTTCTTCGCAACCATCATCGCCATGCTGGCCCTGGCCGCGGGCGGCTCGCGGAAAGTCCGCTCGGCCTACGACTTTTCCCTGGCCGGGAGGAAGGCGGGAAGCTGGAACGTTGCAGGGAGTATCATGGGGACCCTGGTAGGCGGGGCTTCCACGGTCGGCACGGTGCAGCTGGCCTTTCTCTATGGGCTGTCAGCATGGTGGTTTACTCTGGGGTCAGGACTCGCCTGCCTTTTCCTGGGACTGGCGCTGGCGCCCGCACTGCGGCGGGGGATGGTGGAAACCATACCGCAGTTCATCTCCCGCTACCATGGTGAACGGGCACGGATCTGTGCAAGTCTTTTCTCGGCGGCAGGGATGTTTGTTCATATCGTGGCGCAGCTTCTGGCTTGCGGCGCCATCCTTGCCACCCTCTTCGATCTCCCCATCCTCTACGGCGCCATCCTCTCCTCGGCACTGGTCGCTCTTTTTACCCTTTGCGGCGGGATGCAAAGCGCCGGTATGCTGGGACTGTTCAAGCTGTTCCTCCTCTACCTTACCATGGTAACCGCTGGAGTGACGGCCTTTTCCCTGACCGGCGGATGGGAGGGTATGCGCAGCGTCTTCCCGGCGTACCCCTGGTTCAGCCCCTTCGGTTACGGCGTCAAGGAAGGGGTATCCGACCTCGTCTCCATGCTGGTGGGTGTTGTCTCCACCCAGACCTATCTGCAGGCCGTGTTCTCGGCCCGGAATGAGAGCATTGCCCGGCGGGGAGCCCTCATCAGCGCGGTCCTGATCCCTCCCCTGGGAATTCTGGGGATTTCGGTCGGGCTCTTCATGCGCTACACCCATCCCCGGATTGACAGCGCCCGGGCGCTGCCGGCCTTTCTCATTGAGCACTTCCCTCCCATGCTTTCCGGCATCGCCTTTGCCGCCCTTCTCATCGCAGCGGTGGGAACCGCCTCGGGGCTTACCCTGGGTGTCGGCACGACCCTCAAGGTCGATATCCTCTCCAAGCTCAGAATGGATGGGAAAACCGAGCTGGCCGTGACGAGACTCATCACCATGGGGGTCCTTCTCGCCGCCATGGGAATACTCCTCTTCAACCTCCATTCGGCCATCATGCGGTGGAGCTTCCTCTCCATGGGGCTCAGGGGTGCGACCCTCTGCCTGCCGCTTCTGGCTGCGATTTTCCTCAAAGAGCGCACCTCACGGCGGGGCCGCCCCGGCTGCCGTAATCATTGCCGGTGTCGCCGGCATCAGGTTCCCACCCCTGTACTTCGGCCTCATGGTCTCCCTCATGGCCATTCTCACCGGTTATTGGCTCGACCGGCAGAGCGGAAAGGTCCGGTAGCGGACATAAAAAGGCCGCTCCCCCGACAGAAGAGCGGCCTTGAATATTTACCAGCCAATCACAAACGCAGCGGGCCGGTGGAAGCCTCATACTTGCGGCTTTAACGGAACGCCGCAATTCATGCACTTTCTTGCGAAAATATTACCCGTCATCCCTCGCACATGAAAATAGCCGCGACAGGCCGGACAGCGGGAAAAGCCGATAACCAGCTCAATGACGACCCCCAGGCACACCCAGGCAACGCCAAGGGACATGAAAAGCCACTCATCCAATTCCAGCAGGTAAAGGAGATACACCACGGGGATAAAACCCAGCACGATCACTCCGAGCGATTTGCGAAAGGTTCGGATTCTCTTAAGGCCCGCGTTTATTCGTTCTTGTTCCGGGGTATCTGTCATCTTGCACATCTCCTCAGTGCCTAAAGCCATGCTGCTTTAACTGAATGCCGCAATTCATGCATTTCTTTGTGAATATTTTGCTTACCAACACATTGCCACGCATTCCACGTACATGAAAATATTTATTACAGGCCGGACAACGGAAAAATCCAAGCATCAGCTCAATTATGACCCCGAAGCACACCCAGGCTACGCCGATAGCCATGACAACCGCTTCCGGCACGTTCATTGATACAAGAAGATAAACCAGAGGAACAAAAACTATCACGATCACCCAGAGCCCCATGCGCAAGTGCCGGATTCTCTTCAAGCCGACGTCAATCAGTTCCTGTTCTTGGGCATCCGTCATCGTGCATGCCTCAGAAGCGCCATGAGGATCACGTGTTTTTGCGGCGCCGAGCCGGCGCGAAAACGATCGTTGAGCCGAAACACCCCGTCCCCTGTAATGTTTGCCTGCTTTTCTCATGGCAGGAATAATACGGGCTTTATGAAGGAATTTCAACGGAGAAATCGATTGATTGTGCATATATCGGCTTGTCCGCCAGGGGGAGGCCGTCTCATCCGGAGTTTCCGGATGGAAGCTATCTGGCTTTGTGCAGCGCCTGATCAAGGTCGGCGATGATATCCGCCGGATGTTCGGCCCCCACACAGAGGCGAACCATGTTCGGAGGAATGTTCGCCAATGCCCGCCCCCCCTCTCCCTGCTGTTGATGGGTGGATATCGCGGGAATGGTGGCCACGCTCTTGATGCGCCCCAGATCGGTCGCCCTCCATATGCGCTGCAGACCGTCGAAGAAGAGACGGGCCTTTTCTGCCCCTCCCCTGACACAGAACGACATCAGATGACCATACCGGTTGACCGGCTTGCCGTACTGCTCATCGTGTTCCGCATCCACCAGCCACATGTACCTGCTGGCCAGATCATGGAGGGGATGGTCGGGGAGCCCCAGGTATTGAACGCTTTCGATCATCGGGTGCTTCTCGAGAAACTGAGCCACCGCCATGGTGCTGCGGCTCATGAGGTCCATCTTGGAGCGCAACGTCCGCATGTCGTTCAGCGTCATGACGGCCTGCATCGGGTGGAGGTTCGGACCGAAATCACGGTTCTGCAGGTACTTGACGCAGAGCGAGAAGTCGGTTTTCAACTGGTCGTCGTCGATGTTGGTCACCAGGTTCTTGCGGGCGATGACCGCCCCGCAGACGCCGAAACCGCTGCTCGTGAGGGTCTTGGTGGCGGATTGCACGACGATGTCCGCGCCGTGGCAGATGGGGCGCAAAAGTGCCGGCGTCGCCACGGTGGAGTCGCAGATGAGCGGGATGTTGTGACTGTGGGCCAGATCCGCAACTTCTTTGACATCAAAGAAGCCCTGCTGCGGGTTGCTGGGGAGCTCCCCATACAACAGACGCGTGTTGCCGTCGATTTTTGACCCCCATTCATCGAGGTTGGTGGCGTCCAGTACCCAGCGGACTTCGATCCCCCGCTCCTGCATGAGACGAACCGTGAACTGCTGGAATGTCCCTCCGTAACACTGGGCGGTCGCGACGATGTTCCGCGGTTCGCACACGTCATTGTGGACCTTCAGGAACGGCTGCACGGCCGTCATGATGGCGGACATCCCCGAGGAAGTGGAGCAGCAGGAAGTTTCCCCGTCGAAGCCGTATCCTTCCAGGAGCGCCAGGGTCCATTCGTAGTAATAGGTGGATGGGTTGGCGATGCGTGAATAGGCCCAGGTGGGGATCTTGTAGGCGAGTGCGGCGGCCATCTCGTCCGAGTCCCGGTAGGCCTGGGCAGTGCTCATGAAGATGGGTTCGATGATCGCCCCCTGATAGTCCTCGATGGCGTCACGTACCGTGTAGAGCCCATGGACCGCAATGGTATCGAATCGCCACTTCTTCACCACTTCGCGGATGTAGTTGTCGCGCTCAGACAGGTATTTGGCGCTCTGATCGATGTATGCCTGCATGCGCGGGGTGATTTCAACATTGTTATCCTTTGACATGGTATGTCTCCTGTTTGGTAAAACGGGTATGGAGCTAACCGGCCGCCTGCTTTTTGGTGGTCCGAGTTGAGCGACTGGTTCGACCTTCAACGTTTCGAGCTTTCGTTTCTTTGACCAACCGTAACTCCAGACGGCAGCCGAGGGCGTGTGCGTATTTCTGGACGAGAAAAAAGCTCGCGTCAACTTCAAGAAACACGGTGTCAGTTTTGATGAGGCCGTGTCGATTTTCCGCGACCCCCTATCGATAACTGTCACTGACCCGACTCACTCGGAAACAGAGTATCGTTTCCTCGATATAGGAATATCGGATCAGGGCAGGCTACTTGTGGTATCCTATACAGAGAGGGCTTCCCGCATTAGAATCATCAGCTCTCGCCAGGCCCTGCCAATGGAAAGGAAGGTATATGAAGAAGGCAATTAATACCGATGAAATCAAACCGGTCGACTTCTCCGGAGGGATCCGCGGCAAACACCATGTTGCCAGCAATAAAGGATACACTGTCAAGGTGCATCATGAAGATGGAACGACTATAATTCATAAGTTCATTCCCGAAAAGGGAGCCATTTTACTTGACGAAGATGTCAGGAACTATTTCCCAGACTCGAAGACCGTCAACTCTGCCCTGCGGGGACTCATTAAACTGCTACCGCAAAGCAGAAAACGTGTACGCGCTGCTTAACAAAACGTTATCACCACTCTTGAAGAACTACAGAGGGTCATGTTTGACATTTGAAGATTCGTCAGAAGCATGGAAGAACTACAGAGGGTCATGTTTGACATTTGAAGATTCGTCAGAAGCATGCGGGCCTTTTCCGCCACCGGTTTCATCTCCTTCGCCGTTTTTTCCAACCTTCGCGCCGCTTGGCTGTCTTAATGTTTAAATGTCAAACATGACCCCGTAGACTTCCCCTTAGGGCGTTATTCAATAATACTCCTCCTCATAGACCGGCACATCGTCCCAGTAACCGGGAATCCGCCGCGCATGGGCAATCGCCGCATCAACATCGGCAACGAGCCGCTCCCGGTCCTTGGGATAGCTCCCGGCAAGGTTCAAAAAGTTGGAAACGTGGTTGCTGCGGAGGATGGTCCTGCCTGGGTGTAGATGGACCACCATCTCCCGCGCTTCGAGGAGGAGCTCCCCCCGCGTGCACTGGCTCAAGGTGCGGATAAAGCCGTCATTGTGGCGATGGAAAAGGGTTAACAGGGAGAAGTATTCCGGGTTCACCCCGTTTACCCAGGAGGCGGTCTCACGGGCATGCTCAAGAGTGCGCTCCCTTCCGGCAAGCCCCAGGATGGCGGTGACCGAGAGCTTCATCCCCGCCTTGCGCGCCTTGGCAGCCTCTGTCGCCATCTCCGCAGCAGTGAATCCTTTATTCACGGCTTTCAAAGTTACATCGTCCCCCGATTCCAGGCCGAAGTACACTATCCGCAGCTTTTTATCCCTAAGAACCCCCAGATCGTCTAGGCTTTTGGTGGTGAGGCTTTTGGGTGAGGCATAGGAGCCGACCCGTGTGAGGTTGGGAAAGGCCGCGGCCAGCCGGTCAAGTATCTGCACGAGACCTTCAAAGGGGTAGACGAGGGCATCGCCGTCCGCCAGGAAGACCCGGTCCACATGGTGACGGAAGCGGGCCGCAATGGAGTCGATCTCGGCAATAACCTCCGCCACCGGCCTGATGCGGAACCGCTTCCCCTTGTACATGCCGCAGAAGGCGCAGTGGTTCTGGGAACAGCCGATGGTGATCTGGAAAATGAGGCTGCGCGCCTCACTGGGGGGACGGAAGACCGGTTCAACATAGTTCAGCATGGGGCATCCTCTACTTGCTTCTCACTTCTCACCGCCTTTCAAGACGGAAAGCCGTTCCTCCGCCTTTTTGGCGAGCTCGCTGCCGGGATACTTCTTCACGATCTCCGCGTAGAGTTGGACTGCGTGGGGGCGGTTCCCCTGCTTCTCCTCGAACTGGGCCGTCTCAAACAGCTCCTTCCCCTTGTCCCCGGCGCACCCCCCCGTAATAAGCGCCGCCAGTACCAGCATTATCGCTACAGTCTTCCTCATGGCTCCCCTCCTGCAAAATAAAAAAGCCCCGGGGTTACCGGGGCTTCGTCTCTTCCCATCATCTTTACAGTTTCGTTACATTGGCCGCCTGCAACCCTTTGGCGCCCTGAACCACATCAAACGTTACCGCCTGTCCCTCCGCAAGGGATTTAAACCCATCCCCGGTTATGGAGGAAAAGTGCACGAACACATCCGCGCCGTTTTCCTGCTCGATGAACCCGAATCCCTTGCTGTCGTTAAACCATTTCACCACACCTTGCGCCATTTCCTGCTCCCTCCTGTAACGTGTCCATATGAAGGGCCGACTCCGGAGCCCGCTGTAAATCCGTATACAAACTTTGTCCCGTATTTACACCTTTCCCCGGAGCGTGTCAAGCCGATAATTTTAGAAACGGTTAAGCAGGTGAGTGGCGCAAAACATTTTTACTTCTCCCCCAGCGCCGCATGGGCCGCGGCCAAACGGGCTATGGGAACACGGAACGGCGAACAGGAAACATAGTCGAGCCCCACTTTGTGGCAGAAGATGACCGACGAGGGGTCGCCGCCGTGTTCGCCACAGATGCCGAGCTTGATGTCGGGACGGGTGGAACGTCCTTTTTCGCATCCCATCCTGACAAGGAGGCCGACCCCATCCTGGTCCAGGGAGACAAACGGGTCTTCGGGCAAAAGACCGCTCTCCACGTAGAAGGGGAGGAACTTGCCCGAATCGTCGCGGGAGAGGCCGAAGGTGGTCTGGGTCAGGTCGTTGGTGCCGAAGGAGAAGAAATCCGCCTCCGTGGCAATCGCGTCGGCAGTGAGGGCGGCACGGGGGAGTTCGATCATGGTGCCGATCAGGTACTCTATCTTCACCCCGTAGCCGGCTATCACTTCTTCGCAGACTTTGACGGTGTTTTCCCGCAACTTTTTCAGCTCTTCAACAACCGCCACGAGCGGGATCATGATTTCCGGCACAATGGTGAAGCCCTCGTTTTTGATCAGTTCACAGGCCGCTTCCATGATGGCCCGCACCTGCATCTCGTAAATTTCCGGGTACGTCAGCCCGAGGCGGCAGCCGCGGTGGCCGAGCATCGGGTTGAATTCGTGGAGGAACTCCACCTTGTTTCTCAGTGCCTGCGGAGAAACCCCCATGGTCTTGGCCAGCGCCTCTATATCCTTCTCCTCCTGGGGGAGGAATTCGTGAAGCGGCGGGTCGAGGAGCCTGATGGTGACGGGAAGACCCTTCATCTCGCGGAAAATGCCGATAAAATCACCCTTCTGCATGGGGAGAATCTTGGCCAGCGCCTTTTGGCGCCCTTCCAGGTCCTCGGCCAGGATCATCTCCCGAACAGCGGCGATCCGGTCGGCCTCGAAGAACATGTGCTCGGTGCGGCACAGTCCGATCCCTTCGGCGCCGAATTCCCGTGCCACGCGGGAGTCATTGGGGGTATCGGCGTTGGTCCGGACCTTGAGCTTCCTGAACGTGTCCACCCACCCCATGAGGATGCCGAAATCACCGGTGAGCTGCGGCGGCACCGTCGCCACCTCTCCGAGCATCACCTCGCCGGTGGAGCCGTCCAGGGTGATCACGTCCCCCTTCTTCACCACCACGCCGTTGTTGGCGGCAAACTGCTCTGCGGCATAGTTAACCTTGACATCGCCGCACCCGGCCACGCAGCATTTCCCCATGCCGCGCTCAACGACCGCCGCATGGGAAGTCATCCCGCCACGGGCGGTCAAAATTCCCTGGGCCGCATGCATGCCGTGGATATCCTCGGGGGAGGTCTCCACCCGGACCAGGATCACCTTGAGGCCTATCTTGGCGGCGGCCTCCGCCTCGTCCGCGGTAAACACCACCTCCCCGCTGGCCGCGCCGGGAGAGGCAGGAAGCCCCTTGGCAATCACCTTCTTCTTGGCCTTCGGGTCGAGGGAAGGGTGGAGCAGCTGGTCCAACTGGGACGGAGCCACGCGCAACACTGCGGTCTTCTCGTCGATCAACCCCTCTTTCACCATGTCCACGGCGACCTTTATGGCCGCATTGGCGGTCCGCTTGCCGTTTCTCGTCTGGAGCATGTAGAGCTTGCCCTTCTCGATGGTGAACTCGATATCCTGCATGTCCTTGTAATGCCTTTCCAGGATGCCGCGGATCTGAACGAGCTGCTGGTAGCACTCGGGAAGCACTTCCTCCATGGAAGGGAGGGAGCATTCGTTTTTCTGCGACTTGTTGATCGGCTGGGGGGTGCGGATGCCTGCCACCACGTCCTCCCCCTGGGCATTCACCAGGTACTCGCCGTAGAAATAGTTCTCACCGGTGGACGGGTCGCGGGTAAAGGCAACGCCGGTGGCGCAGTCATTACCCATGTTGCCGAAGACCATGGACTGGACGTTGACCGCAGTCCCCCATTCGGCCGGGATATTGGTGAGCTTGCGGTAGGTAATGGCGCGCGGATTCATCCAGGAGCCGAAGACCGCCCCGATGGCCCCCCACAGCTGTTCATGAGGGTCTTCCGGGAAATCCTTCCCCAGGGTTTCCCGAATATTCGCCTTGAATTGCCCCACCAGTTCCTTCCAGTCCGCCGCGGTCAGGTCGGTGTCGAGATGAACCCCCTTCTCCTCCTTCTTGTTCTCCAGGAGATGTTCGAGAACATCCTTGTGCATCCCCATCACCACATCGGAATACATCTGCACAAAGCGGCGGTAGGCGTCGTAGGCAAAGCGCTCGTCCTTGCTCTGCCTGATGATCCCCTGAACGGTGGTGTCATTCAATCCCAGGTTCAGGATGGTATCCATCATGCCGGGCATGGAGGCCCTGGCGCCGGAGCGGACCGACACGAGGAGCGGATTCTCGGGGTCGCCGAATTTTTTCCCCATGAGTTCCTCGACCTTCCGGAGGTTCGCTTCCACCTCTTCCTTGAGGCCGGCCGGATAGTTACGTTCGTTCTTGTAAAACTCGGTACAAACCTCGGTGGTAATCGTAAATCCGGCAGGTACGGGGAGTCCGATACTGGTCATTTCAGCCAGGTTGGCCCCCTTTCCCCCCAGCAGGTTTTTCATTTCCGCGTTCCCTTCGGCCTTGCCGGCGCCGAAGAAGTAGACATACTTTGCAGCCATGGCACTCCTCCTCTTTTATTGTCGGAATCGATAAAAGTCCATCTGCTGCGTTACACTCATCCCTCGTCGCTGCAACGTAGCTTTCAGCTACGTCTCACTCCTCGGAATTCGCAAGCCTTGCAGCTGGATCTTTTCTCGATCCCGTTTTTTATTTTAGGTCAAAAACTGTTAAGCCGGATTAAAAGTCGTTTAGTCTTGCTCAAGGCCGTTTTAGTCAGATTAAAACAAGAAAATAGCCGCCTGCCTTTCGGCTAGGCGGCTATTTTGGCAAAGTCCGCGATGTCTCTGAAGAGGCCCCGTATCTGTTGTAACAGGGCCAGCCGGTTGTTTTTCACCCGTTCGTCTTCCGCCATGACCATGACCTTATCGAAGAAGGTGTCTATCGCTCCTTTTAGTGTGGCGATCTCCGTGAGGGCCGCCAGGTAATTCCCTTCGGCAACCTTGCTCTCCACGGTGCTGTTAACGGCTTGGTAGGCATCAGCCAGTTCCTTTTCCGCACTGTCCTGAAAAAGATCGGCATCGACCGGTGTCACCACGGGCTCCTTGACGATGTTGCAGACCCGCTTGAAGGCCACAGCAAGCGGCTCAAAATCGGGTCTGTTCTTGAACTCGGCCAGGGCAGCGATCTTTGTTGCCGTGCCATTCAGGTTATCAAAGGAAACAGCCACGACGGCATCCACCACGTCAGAAGGGAAACGCCCGGCCATGAGGTTGACAAAGCGTCCCTCGAAGAAACCCATGACATCGGCAAACACGTCTTCCCGCTTCCGGGTCAGCTTGTTTGCCAGCAGTTCGAGGGCGTGGTTGATGACGGCCTTGAGGGAGACGGGATATCCCTTATGGAGAATGATATTGATGATCCCCAGGGCACAGCGGCGCAGAGCATAGGGGTCGGCGGTGCCGGTCGGGATGAGCCCCACCCCGAAGCAGCCGCAGATGGTGTCGAGTTTGTCGGCAATAGAGACAAAGGCGCCGATGTCGGAGGTGGGAAGTTCCCCCCCCGCCTGGGTGGGGAGGTAGTGCTCGGCAATGGCCGACGCCACCTCCGGGTCCTCTCCTTGCAGCAGGGCGTATTCGCGCCCCATGATCCCCTGAACCTCGGGAAACTCGCCGACCATGCCGGTTACTAGGTCCGCCTTGCAGAGCCAGGCCGCGCGGGAAACCTTCTCCTTGACAGAGGGGTTGAGTTCTCCGGCCAGCGACTCCGCCAACGCCTTGAAGCGCCCCATCTTTTCATGGGAGGTGCCTAGCTTCGCTTGGTAGACCACGCTTTTCAGGGCTTCCACCCGCTTGTCCAGCGGCACTTTCCGGTCTTCCTCGAAGAAGAAGCGCGCATCGGAGAGGCGGGCGCGGAGCACCCGCTCGTTCCCCTTCACCACCACGGAGGGGTCCTCCGTCAGGGTGTTGTTGATGGTGATGAAGCCGGGGAGAAGCTTGCCGTTCTCATCGACGATGGAGAAGTACCGCTGGTGGCTGCGCATGGACGTAATGAGCACCTCCCGCGGCACCTTGAGGAACTCCGGGGAGAAGGTGCCGTGGACCGCGCTCGGGTACTCGACGAGGAAGGAGACCTGTTCGAGGAGCTCTTCGTCGGGGAGAAGGTGCCCCCCGGCGGTTTTGGCCACCCTGTGGATCTCGCGGCGTATGATCTCCTTGCGCCTTTCCGGGTCGGGAATCACGAAATGGCGCTCGCACTCGTCGAGATAGTGGGCGAAGTCGCGTACGGGAAACGGCTGGTCGGCCATGAAGCGGTGGCCGCGGGAGACTGAACCGCTCTCTATATTGCCGAAGGCAAACGGCACCACGACGCCGTCGAACAGCGCCACGAGCCAATGCACCGGGCGGGCAAACCGGGCCTCCAGATCGCCCCAGCGCATCGATTTTTTAAACGGGATATTGCTGATGAGCCTGGGAAGGATTTCGGCAAGGAGCTCATGGGTCGGCCTGCCGGTCTCTCTTTTAACAGCCGCTACGTACTCCCCCTTTTCCGTACTGACCACCTGCAGAGCGGAGACGTCCACTCCCTGTCCCCGGGCAAAACCTTCGGCGGCCCTGGTCGGCCTGCCGTCACCATCAAAGGCGATATTTTTCGCCGGTCCCATGGCGGTGATCTCCGCGTCGGGCTGGACGGCGGGTATATCTTTCACCACCAGCGCCAGGCGGCGCGGCGTGGCGAGGGTCCTCACTCCGCCGCAGGCAAGCCGGGCATTCTCCAGCTCCTTCGTGATCAGCGCTTCCATGTCGGCCATCGCCCTGGGGAGAAAACCGGCGGGGATCTCCTCGGTCCCTATTTCGAGAAATAATTCCTTGCTCATGGTAAAATCCTTTCGGGAAGCGGGAAGCGGGAAGCGTAAAGGCCTTTCCGGATCCCGGATCCCGGATCCCGAGTCCCGGATTTAAGTTTCCGAATCACGGCTTTAACAATGGAAAGCCGAGCCGCTCGCGAAGCTGCAAATACCCCTCGGCACAGAGCCGGGCCACGTTCCTCACCCGGCCGATGTAGGAGGCGCGTTCGGTTACGGAAATGGCGCCCCGCGCGTCCAGAAGGTTGAATGCATGGGAGCACTTCATCACGTAATCATAGGCGGGGAGGACCAGCCCCTTCTCCGCCAGCCTCACGCATTCCTTCTCGTACATGGTGAACAGCTGCAACAGCATCTCCACATCCGCCTCTTCGAAGTTGTACGTGGAAAACTCCACCTCGCTCTCGTGATGGATGTCGCCGTACTTAATCCCTTTTACCCATTCCAGGTCATAGATACTATCCACCCCCTGGAGGTATTGGGCGATCCGCTCGCAGCCATAGGTGATCTCGGCGGAAACCGGCTTGAGATCGATGCCGCCGGCCTGCTGGAAATAGGTGAACTGGGTGACCTCCATGCCGTCCAGCCAGACCTCCCATCCCAATCCCCAGGCGCCAAGGGTCGGGGATTCCCAGTCGTCTTCCACGAAGCGGATATCGTGCTGGTTGGGATTTATGCCGAACGCCCTGAGGGAGTCGAGATAGAGATCGAGTATCTCCATGGGGGAGGGCTTCATGATGACCTGAAACTGGTAGTAGTGCTGGAGGCGGTTGGGGTTTTCCCCGTAGCGGCCGTCCGTGGGTCTGCGGGAAGGCTCCACATAGGCCACGTTCCATGGCTCAGGCCCCAATACGCGCAGAAACGTGGCGGGATTGAAGGTGCCGGCCCCCTTTTCCACATCGTAGGGCTGCTGTATCACGCACCCCTGTTTCGCCCAGTACCCCTGGAGTGAGAGGATCAAATCCTGGAAGGTCAAGACGGTACCTCCGTTGATTGAATTAACATCGCACTTTTTACTTAGTATAAAACGAGTTTGACGAGACTGAAAAAACATACTAGATACAATGAGTTAGACGCGTAAGCTTACAGTTTCTCACCATCCGTGTCAAGGATTTTTGGCCAGGAAAATTGCGGGGATGCCGCAATGGGCATCTTCGGCAATTGAAACTTGTCCCCTTATTATTGTCTGACCCCACTCCTCACCCCTCCTGAACCGCCACTTTGAAGAAACGAAGGACTCCGGCAATGGAAACAAGTGTCCAGGTTCGCTCGAACAACCGCCATCGCAGGCTACGCCTACGGAGCGAAGGAATTATCGAAGTCGCCGGTTTCCCTTATGGAGCCGCGTTTATGCTGCGGAAAGCGATTGGTAGATGGCGGTCTACCGTACCTTCCCAAGCAACCAGCGGCCACTTTTAGACGCTTAAGCAGCTTTACTGTGTGCCTTGAGCACTGACAACGCCTCCGGGTCATGATCCAGCAAGACAAGAGCGCTGCTGACAGCACGGCTAGGCGACAGGTCGCCGCTTTCGTATTTCTGGAAAGCCCGCGGGCCACCGCCGATCAAGCGACCTGCCGCTTCCTGTGAGAGACGAAGTTTTTTGCGGATACGACGAATTTCCTCCGGCTCAAGCAGCCCTTCGCTTCGGGCCTTGAGGAGATTCAACATCCGGTCGGAAACCTTCATATCTTCACCGGTGTGCATACTCTCCTCTGATTGGTCACAATACCAACCAGGCATATCGAAAGTAATGCTCTTCCCTTTGTAGGAAAGAGTCATGGGGCGCACCCCGCGATACATCGGTGTACCCGTTTCCGGACAGACGGGATTAGTCATTGTCTTTCTTTCGGTGTCGCGTCTACATGTCTTTCTTTCGGTGTCGCGTCTACACATTGACAGTTTACAAAACCCTTTTTATCCCTACCCTACAGAACTACGGTGGCCTTTTGCCGCATCTCTTCATCAAATGTCAGCAACTCAGCTTTGTACTCCTTTGCAACCTGTACAACAAGGGCGTCCATCCCCCGAAGCCCGGTTTTGGCGGCAATACGGCATGCCCCGGCTGCCGAACGGCCGTCCAGCATGACAAAGGAAACGGTCTCCATCCCTTCCAGGGTCTTCTGCATTTCATTCGCAAGGAGTTCCGAGCCGGTTCTGCGCCTGATGGCAGCGACCACCTCTACCAACACGGAATAGGGCATGACAGCAGCGTAATCGCCAGCCAGCACCTTGTCCCAGATTGATCGGGCCTCCTCATGGCGCTTTTCGGCGGGCAGAAGCGAGGAAATGATAATGGAACTGTCCACCGTAACCGCTTTCACCATGTCTTTTCCCTTTGCGCCCTGATCTCGTCAACGGCAGAAACGGAATCCCATTGCGACGAGACCTTCTCGGCAAGGACCGTCCATGTTTCCACGCGCCGCTTGGAGCGTTTCAGCCGTTGCGTTTTCGCAAGAATCAGCTCCTTCTGGATCGCATGGACGTCGCTGATCAGCGTTTCCAGCCGTTTTTCAAGTGCAATTGCCATAAATCTATCTCCTTCTAGGGCCGTGGGGGGGTCAGAATTGCAAGAGATCTCCTTGTTTGCCCATGGGTATCTAGTATCATAAAACGGAAGGCATCGCAACGTTCGTATGAAGTGAGACGTTAGATGTGTAAATGCGGTCTTTTACCATCAGCCCAAAGCTGACCCGAGCGGCCCTTGCCCAAACCCAAAATGGCCTTAAATACGGTGAATGTGAACTGTGAACGGTGAACATGGAAAAACCACTGTCAATGCCCCCCAAAGTCAGTTAAAGACAGAAAAAGGGGACGGACATATTTTCGGCAATTGAAACTTGTCCCCTTATTATTGGGGGATTCACAAAAAGGATTTGACTCTGAGATGCCCGAACTGCCGGAAGTCGAGACAACCCGGCGCTATATTGCGCCTTATGTAACGGGGAAACGCGTGGAGCGAGTCATCGTGCGCGCGGCCTCTCTGCGCCGACCGATCCCCCCCGAACTCACCGCCAAACTCCCCGGCCGGACCGTCCGTGCCGTGGAGCGGCGCGGCAAATACCTCCTCTTGCGCTGCGACAAGGGAACGGTCATCCTCCACCTGGGGATGTCCGGCCATCTGCGCATCGTTCCGGCCGACACACCGCCGGAAAAACACGACCACCTGGATATCGTCCTCTCAGGCGGGCTCTCCCTGCGCTTCAACGACCCCCGCCGTTTCGGACTGGCGCTCTGGACCGACAGCGACCCCATGCAGCACCCTCTGCTTGCCGGGCTCGGACCGGAGCCTTTGGAAAAGGGTTTCGACGGGGCTTGCCTCTACCGGAAAAGCCGCAGCAGGCTGGTTGCGGCCAAGCAGTTCATCATGAACAGCCGTATCGTGGCCGGAGTGGGAAATATTTACGCGAACGAGGCCCTGTTCCGCGCCGGCATACATCCGGCAAAGGCCGCCGGACGGCTGTCCCGTCCCCAGTGCGAACTCTTGGCCGACGCCGTCAGGGAGGTCCTTCTTGCATCCATCGCCGAAGGAGGGACCTCCATACGCGATTTCAGCTTGGGGGAGGAAAAGCCAGGCTATTTCGCACTGCGGCTCAATGTCTACGGCCGGAGCGGCGAACCGTGCCCGTCCTGCGGCGCCCCTATTCAGCAGGCGCGCCAGGGGGGAAGGGCAACCTATTTCTGCAGGCAATGCCAGAAATAGTACGATTAAATCAAAAAAACAGAATTAACATGGATGTACAGGATATACAGGATAAAACCAAAAGATTTCAAATCCTGTCCATCCTGTCTATCCTGTTAAACGCTTTTGTTTGTTGTGGTGTTTTATGTCAGTGATAAATACTGGTTCCGGAATTTACTGCCTCCACAGGTACATGAATTCCATCCCCGACAGGAGCTCCAGGCCGTCGGCGTTGATGTTCACGAGATTGACAATCTGCGGCCCGTCGACGGGCGCGCCGGAATAGATGGTCCCCTTGTATCCCCCCGGCCGATAATAGCTGACGACCCTCGCCTGCTCGATGCCGAGCGCCTTCTTCATGGTGGCGACGGCATCGTCCAGATAGCCGATCCGGTCGATGAGTTTTGCATCCAGGGCCTGATCCGCCGTATAGATGCGGCCGTCGGCCAATAATTCAATCTGTTTCCGGTCGAGCGTATTTTTGCTCCGGGCCTGGACCACGTCCACAAACCTGCCGTACAGCCTGTTGATGATCGTCTGCATGATCTGCTGCTCTTCGGGGGTGGCAGGCCTGAACGGCGACATGATATCCTTTTTGTCGCCCGACTTGATGGTCTGCTCGGACACGCCGACCTTTGCCAGAAGCCCTTCCACATTGAACCGCATCACCAGCACCCCGATGCTGCCGGTGATCGCGGTCGGATGGACGATAATCTCATCGGCCGCCGTCGCCACGTAGTAGCCGCCGGAAGCGCCAATCCCCACAATGCAGGCATACACCGGAACTTTTTTACGGGACTTGAAGTTGAGGAGCTCGTGATGAATGATGTCGCTTGCGGTCACCGTCCCGCCGGGGGAATTGATCCTGACGATGACGCCGGCAATGTCTTCATCCTTCTCCGCCTTCTGCAGGGCTTCCTTTAAGGTGGACACTATCGAAGGGGTAACCTGGAAAGGCCCGCCGGACTTTTCTTTCTCAGAAATAAACCCGGAAATGTCCAGCATCAGCACCTTCGGCCGCCCTTCACCCTCAACGACCCGCTCCTGAAGGGGGCTCACCGGCCGCATCATTTCCACGTTGATGAAGGCGCAGCCGTTCAAAAGGAGCGCCACGATGATCATCCCCAGCCAGTCCGTTTTGTTGCGCATCTGCTTTCCCTCCACTGCAATCTTACCGCATAGGGCGCCCAAGTAAACAGTAAAACAAAAAAGGCGGCAGGGTCAATTACCCGCGCCGCCTTTTCTATTCGCATCAAGCCTTGATGAACAACATTTTACAGAGATTACTCCGACTTGGTGACGCTCACCTTCAGGGTGGCGCTTACCTCGGGGTGGAGTTTGATTGCAGCGGTGAACTCCCCGACGTGCTTGATCGGTTCGGCCAACATGATCTTCTTCCGGTCGATCTCGATTCCCTGCGCCTTCAAATGCTCGGCCAGCTCCATGTTGGTTACGGAACCGAACAGCTTCCCTTCCTCGCCTGCCTGACGGGCCAGAGCAAAGGTAAGCCCTTCGATCCTGGCGGCCAGCTGTTTGGCCTGCTCCAGCACCTTGTTCTTCTTGTACTCCATCTGGCGCTTGGCATGTTCAAGGGCCTTGGCGTTCTTGGTGGTCGCCTCGATGGCCAGCCCCTTGGGGAGCAGATAATTCCTGGCATAACCGGGAGCCACCTTGACGATGTCGCCGATATGGCCGAGGGTGTCGATGTTTTCTTTGAGAATTACCTTCATGTGTCTCTCCTCCTAGCCTGATTTACAGGTTTTCACGTTGTTTTGGGGTGCGGAAATTCCCCCATAAGTCGAATATTCCCAGCGCCGCCACCGCTACCGTCATATATGGCTGCGCAATGAGAAGGATGTAAAATATTACCCGGACAAAGGTCGGTACCGCAAGTCTGGTGAAAAAGTGAATAACGACGGCCATTCCCTGCAAGAAGTACATGAAAAGGGTCACAACCAGGACATTCAGGGCCGCCCTGGCAACCCCCGTGTTATCGATCAGCATGGCAAAGCCGGCAGCTATCACCACCCAGACCAGCTGCTCCGGGTTCTTGAACAGCTTGAAGTCACCGACCGGCAGAGGTTCGGGGAGCCGTGCGGAAACCCTCTTCAGCACCAGCAGGTTGAAACCGGCAATAATGCCGAAGCTTACGACCAGAAGAGCCGGATAAATGCGGGCGATCACGACTCCGGCCTGCTTCATCCCCTGCTGCAGAAGTTTCAGTTCATCTCCCTTGAGCCCCTTTTTTTCGTAGAGGAGCGTCGTCTGAGAGATGCTGGTCTCAACCCCTTTCAGCACCTGCCTGTCCAGGTCCACCCCTTGGGATAACCCGTAGACTGCGGCCAGAACAAGGATAACGGCGATGTTCAGCGTAACGGCATATGCAATGGCTCGTGCCGCACCCCTCCCCTTTGCCAGAAACAGCGGCAGCGACAACGAAATTATGCCGCATTGTAACAGATAAAGGGCCGTGGTCTCAGGGTCCACAACGATCGCCAGAACCACCGCGACAATTGCCACAATGGCGGAGCCGACGAGTTTCCCGCTTTTCAGGGTGTAGTACATGCACGGCAGCGGTGCAAAAACACCGGGGAGCAATCCCACCAGCGGGAATGAGATGTAGGCGAGAAAAAGCGTCAGCGTTGCAATGCTACCCTTGATGATGTCGAGCGGGATCCCTTTGCCGGGAAAATTCATCGGCACTCTTACCCGTTACGGCATGACATGCGCGCTGGCAATCGGCAGCAGCGCAATGTTTCTGGCCCGCTTGATGGCCTCGGTTATCTCCCGCTGATGCTTCGAACAATTGCCGGAGATCCTTCTCGGGATGATTTTCCCCCTCTCGCTGATAAAGTAGCGCAAGGTGCGGGGATCTTTATAATCAATGGATACCTGCTTATCGGCGCAGAAACGGCATACTTTCCTGCGCTGGAAGGGCCTCTTTTTTCTGGGAGCAGTGCTTCTCTGTGGTGTTCTTTCGTCACTCATGTATCTGAATCCTCCGTTAATTTATTCGCTTTCGGCCGCTGACTCTTCAGTCTCAGCTGCCACCGTTTCTTCGACTTCCACAACCGGCGCAGCAGCAGAGGGTGCAGTCTCTTTCTCAAGCTTGACGCTCTGGTACCTGACCACCCTGTCGTCCAGCCTGAAGCGCCTCTCCAGCTCCGCAATCAGGGCAGCGTCGGCATCGAAGCGAAGGTAATAATAACGGCCACGGGTAAATTTGCTGATCGGGTAGGCAAGTTTTCTCACCCCCCAGTCTTCCAGCTTTTTGAAGTTGCCTTTTCCTCCGGCAATGACTTCCTGTACCTTGGCTGAGAGCCCTTTGAGGTCCTCATCTCCAAGGTCGGGCTGGACGATGAAAATCGTCTCATACATCCTCATAATTACTTCCTCCTCACGGTTATTTAGCCCCGGTCCAACCCGGAGCAAGGAGATACGGCCAAAATGGCCGCTCTTTGGGAACTGGAACTAATACTATATTTTTCTTTATTTTTCAAGGTTTTTTATGATGTTATCACTACGGCACAGCAAAAAGCTCCATAAGCAAGCAAAAAACATCAAGCTTTTTATAGAAGCGTGGATTTTTTTTCAAGGTCAAGGCGATCGAGGGATGACGCGGAGGCGTACTGATAAGTACGTCGCACAAGGAATCCCGAAGATCAACGCAGAGATTGGGAAAAAGCCGCGCTTCTTTTACACGTTGAAGCGGAAGTGTATGACATCCCCGTCTTGCACCACATACTCCTTCCCCTCGAGCCGCATAAGCCCCTTCTCCCGGGCACCCGCCTCTCCCCCTGCGGTAGTGTAATCCCCATAGGCGATCACCTCGGCACGGATGAACCCCTTTTCAAAATCGGAATGGATGACGCCGGCCGCCTGCGGCGCCTTGGTCCCTTTGGTGATGGTCCAGGCACGGACTTCCTTTTTACCGGCGGTACAATAGGTGATGAGCCCCAAAAGCTCGTAACCGCACCTGATCAACTGGTCCAGCCCCGATTCGGCCAGCCCCATCTCGGACAGGAAGGCCTGTTTCTCTTCCCCCTCCAGTTCGGCGATCTCCGCTTCAATCCGGCCGCAGATGATAACGAGCTTCGACCCTTCCCTCTCCGCCAGTTCCCGCACCTGCGCCACAAAGGGATGCTCCCCGTTCAGGTCGTCCTCTGCCACATTGGCCACATAGAGGACCGGCTTGTCGGTCAACAGGTTGAGATCGCGCAACATGAGACGCTCATCGTCATTCTCCGCGAGGCACCGTGCCGGCTTTCCCTGTTCCAAAGCGCTCTTCAGCCGGGCATAAAAGTCGGCCTCTTCCTTCAGCGTTTTCTCGCCGGTTTTGAGGAGCTTTCCCACCCGCAGCAGCTTTTTCTCCACACTGTCCAGGTCGGCCAGGGCAAGCTCCGTCTGGATTATTTCCACATCCCGAACCGGATCGATGCTGCCGCTGACATGCACGACGTTTTCGTCGTCAAAACAGCGCACCACGTGGACAATGGCGTCAACCGAACGGATATGTCCCAGGAATTGATTTCCCAATCCCTCCCCCTGGCTCGCCCCCTTGACCAGTCCGGCAATATCGAGAAACTCGATGGTGGTCGGGATTATTCTCTCGGGTTTGACCAGTTCCGCCAGCTTATTCATCCGTCCGTCAGGCACCTGGACGATCCCCACGTTGGGGTCGATGGTGCAGAACGGATAGTTGGCCGACTCTGCCCCGGCAGAGGTGAGTGCATTAAAGATGGTGGACTTCCCCACATTGGGAAGCCCGACAATACCGCAGTTGAAACCCATATTATATTCTTCCTTCTTAAATTGACTCCCGGCGGTGTGTCTCAGCGAATCACCCTGTGACAACCGGGGGTGTGAACCTTTCACCCTTCACCCTTCACGGATTTGCTACTCAGCCAGGAGCGCCCTGTTGTTGTAAAGGCTCATGGCCTTGGGGAGACCTTCCCGGACAAGGAGTTCCAGAGCATCAACGATCCCGTCAAGCAGACGGGGGAGTTCGTTTATCTCTTCCTGGGTGAAGTTGCTCAGCACATAGTTGGCGGCATCGCCATGCAATGGCCGGCCTATTCCCACACGCACCCTTAAAAACTGGCCGCTGCCGAGCTCTTGAACCAGGGAGCGGAGCCCGTTGTGGCCCCCATGCCCGCCGCCCCCTTCCTTCAATTTTACCCGGCCAAAAGGGATATCCAGGTCATCATGGATAACAATGAGGTCTGAAAGTGAAAGTTTGTGGAAATGAAGCGCTTCGCTGACGGAACGACCGGAGAGATTCATGAAGGTCTGGGGTTTGAGGAGGAGCAGGCGCTCCCCCTGAAAACGCCCTTCACCGGATAAACCTGAAAAGCTCTTTCTGGTAATAGGAATCCCGGCAAGATGCGACAGCCTGTCCAAAACCATGAAACCCGCGTTGTGGCGGGTCCATAGGTATTTCGAGCCGGGATTCCCCAGCCCCACAAACAATTTTGTGGCCATAAATCACCCGGCCTTTACAACGGCTAGGCCGGTTGCGCTGCAGCAGAAGCTTCCTCTTCCCTGGCCTTCCCGAGCACGCTGACCACGGAAGCCCGCGGGTCATCCAGCACCTTGATCCCGGCAGGCAGTTGCAGGTCGCCAACATGGATGGAATGACCGATGGTGAGGCCGGCAATATCCACGTCAATATGTTCGGGAATCTGGGTGGGAAGGCACTCCACTTCAACGGTGTGCATGGCAACGTCGAGCAGTCCCCCTTCCTTCACCCCTGCAGCAATGCCGACAAGATTGAGCGACACATCGACCCGGACCTTATCGGTGAGACTGATCTTATGGAGATCAACGTGGCGTAAGCTTCCTTTTAGCGGGTCTCTGTTGACATCCGCGACAATCACCGTATTGCCGTCCAGAGCACCTCCCCCTTTCAGGGTGATGAGGTTATTCTGCCCCCCCTCGCCCGCAATGGCTGCGGCGAGCTCTTTGGGTTTGATCGTTACGGGAACAGGATCCATCCCCTTACCGTAAACAACGGCCGGGATGAATCCATCCCTCCTGAGCTGCCTGCAGATGCCCTTACCGGTCTTATCCCTGGTCTCAACGCTTAATACTTTCTGTTCCATACATCCTCCGATGTCAACTATATTCTGGCGATCTATACAAACAGCGAACTGACCGATTCATCCTCGTGAATGCGCCTGATGGCTTCAGCAAGGAGTTCCGCAACGGAAAGCACCTTGATTTTCGCGGTTCTGCCGATTTTTTCTCCGATGGGAATAGTGTCGGTAATGACCACCTCTTCGATGGCTGATTCGTTGATCCGGTCGATGGCCGGCCCCGAAAGGACACCATGGGTGGCGCAGGCATAAATGGACTTGGCGCCGAACTCCTTGAGTGCATTGGCCGCCTGGGTCAGGGTTCCCGCGGTATCGATCATATCATCGAGAATGATCGCCGTCTTGTCTCTGACATCGCCGACCAGGTGCATTACTTCGGCCACATTCGGACCGGTGCGGCGCTTGTCGATAATGGCCAGGGTGCACCCCAGACGCTTGGCAAATGCCCTGGCACGCTCGGTACCTCCTGCATCGGGAGAAACCATGACAATATTGTTATGGGGGAAACGCTTTTTCAGGTGCTCCAGGATGACCGGCGCCGCGTACAGGTTGTCCACCGGGATATTGAAAAAGCCCTGGATCTGTCCCGCATGAAGGTCTATCGTAACCACCCGGTCGGCCCCCGCGGTGGTGATCAGGTCGGCCACCAGTTTCGAGGTTATCGGGGTGCGCGGCGCAACCTTGCGGTCCTGCCGGGCATAGCCGTAATAGGGGATCACTGCGGTAATCGTGGCGGCGGATGCCCTCTTCAGCGCGTCCATCATGATCAGGAGTTCCATCAGGTTGTTATTGGTGGGGAAACAGGTTGACTGCACCACGTAAGTGTCACGGCCACGGACGTTCTCCCCGATTTCCACCATGATTTCGCCGTCGGAAAAGTTTTTAACCTTGGCATTACCCAGCGGAACGCCAAGGCTGGCACAGATTCTTTCGGCCAGATTCTCGTTGGAATTACCGCTGAACACCCTGATCTTGTTTTCCATAGATGCAAATTACCTTTTTAACATTTTTAATAGTCGGCCACTTAATTCGATACTGAATAAACGAAGCTGGGAATTTGGCTGGGGCGCCAGGGATCGAACCTGGGAATGCCGGAATCAAAATCCGGTGCCTTACCGCTTGGCGACGCCCCAATAAATCCGGGAACCGGGAAGCGGGAACCGTATTTTTCACAAGCCGGTTCCCGCTTCCCGGTTCCCGCTTCCCGGTTTTACAATGTCTTAACTGCCGTCACGAACCATTCGTTTTCACGGGAAAGTTCCGCTGCGGCTCGTCTCGCCTGCGACTCTTCAGCAAAAACCCCGAAAACCGTAGGGCCGCTGCCGGACATGAGAGCTCCGCCGGCTCCCGCGAAAAGGAGCCGCTCCTTGATTTCCTGGATCACCGGAAAACGCCGGATAGTGACAGCTTCAAGGTCATTGGAGAGGATGGCGCATATATCTGCAGCACTCCTGTAGAAGCAGGGCATTATATAGTCATCTTTCCCGGCTGTCAATTGCAAATTTTGATAGACCCATGCGGTGGAAACGTGGATATTGGGATTGACCAGCACCAACCAGACCGCCGGGATTTCGCCAATGGCGGCAAGCTTCTCTCCGATCCCTTCTGCCAAGGCTGTTTTTTTGAAAATGAAGAAGGGTACGTCTGCTCCCAGCGTTACGCCGACCTCCATCAGCCGCTCCTGGGAAAGTCCAAGATCGAGCAGTTCATTGACCCCCATCAGGACCGTGGCACTGTCGCTGCTTCCGCCGCCAAGTCCGGCAGCTACAGGAATATTCTTGGCAATGGCGATATCGATCCCCACTGTTTGCCCGGAAAGCTTCAGCAGAGCATCGGCCGCCCGCCAGGCAATATTTCCGGGCCCGTCCGGAACCCCGGCCCGGCCGCATGTCACCCGGATGCCGGGCCGGTCTGAAATGGCAATATCGATATCATCACACAGATCGATGCGCTGCATAACCATGCGCAGCTCATGGTAGCCGTCCGGCCGCCTGCGCAGGACGTCGAGCCGGTAGTTAACCTTGGCGGGGGCTTTGAGTTTCAACATTTTCATCATGGATTTCCCGAAGACCGTCTTGATATGGAGGGGGTTTTTTATCTAAAACAAATCGGCGGATAAATCAAGTGAAAAAATCCTTTTCATCCCATACGACAGCAAAGAGGGCCACCACATATAGCCGTCTGACAGAAGAGCGTCACTGTCAACGTACAGATCGATGCATTCAGTTATTCCACGAAAGTGGACCAACAGTTAACATACATGGATAAAAATTAATTTGTTCAAGCTTAATTATTAACATTGACACATAGAATTCATCTATCTTACTATATCTCACTACCGAGTTATTCAATAGGAGGGGGATATGAAAAAATTACTATTTATAATTTTACTGATTGTTTCTCTGGCAGGTTTGTGCTTTGCCCAAGGGGGGGTGAAAAAAAAGCGGCCGAAACCTCATGAATACGGCAAGGTTACGCTAAATAATTATGCCACAAAAGTCGGAATCGCCCCGGTTGAGTTTGACCATTGGACGCACAGGGGAAAATTCACCTGCCGCCTCTGCCATGTGGATATCGGTTTTTCCATGAAAACCGGAGAAACCCAGATAAAGGCCGCCGACAATATGAGGGGTTATTTCTGTGGTACATGCCATAACGATAAAATGTCATTTGAAGGGAGAAGGGTGTTTGCGGCCTGCTCCAAGGAATTTACCAAGGGTGACGTCAAAAGATGTGAGCGATGTCACGCTGCCGCCCCGAATCCAACGAAAGAGACTGATTTTTACAAATTTGCCGAAAGACTCCCAAAAGAGCGGTTTGGCAATGGTATAGACTGGGAAAAGGCCGAAGAAACGGGGTTGATAAAACCTGTCGATTTTCTTGAGGGAGTGTCCATAAAACGGGCTCCCATGGCCGCGCAAAAGGACTTTTACATAGGCTCGAAAATTGAGGGGATGCCGGACATCATCTTTTCCCACAAAAAGCATACCGTCTGGAACGGTTGCGAATTGTGTCATCCGGAAATATTCGTCGGAGTCAAAAAAGGGGCGACCAAATACTCAATGATAGAACTGTTCGACAGGAAATATTGCGGTGTATGCCATGACACTGTTGCGTTCCCTCAGATCGATTGCCAAAGATGCCATACAAAGCCCCTTTAATATTAAAGATTGCGTTGCTGTTGCCGGTAGTGCTCTTCTCTTCGCCGTCGCGGGGGGTCGCTTACTTTAATCTGCCCCCCGTCGCACCGTTTGAAGAGTATGGAAACATCCTCATCGACCGGACATCGACGAGAAATGGTGTAAAACCGGTTTCATTTTCCCATTGGCAGCACAGAATGAAATACACATGCCGGGTATGCCATTCCGAACTTGAATTTAACATGAAGGTACATGAAGGTGAATACTACCGAGATATCGGAAGCAACCAACAGACGGGGGAAATTTTGCGGCTCCTGCCACAACGGAAAGATCGCTTTCAGACCCAACGGCAACTGTGACAAGTGCCACACCGGCGACATAGGTTCCGGGCGGGATAACTATTCCCTGTTTTCAAAAGCTCCTTTTCCGAGAACGGAATTCGGCAACGGCATAGACTGGGTAGAAGCGTTGAGAAGAAAATTGATCTCCCCGGCAAATCACCTCAAATCGAAGCCTCAGGACATTCCTTTTGACAAAACTCTGATGCTTGAAGCGGAAATGGCGATGATCTCTCCCGCGATCTTTCCCCACAAGGCCCACACCGAGTGGCTGGACTGCAACAGTTGCCATCCGGATATTTTTAATATAAAAAAGAAAACCACCAAGCATTTTTCGATGTCGTATATTCTACGGGGTGACTTTTGCGGTACCTGCCATTTAAATGTGGCATTTCCCATGAATGACTGCAAAAGATGTCATCCATAGCCGAAGGGTGATCATATGGCGTTCATAAGAATCTTATTCACATTACTGACGGGACTATTTACGGTAGTTGCGACACCCTCCACTTCACCATATGGGACAGGTCCTGCCGCCAAATGGGAGCGCACCGCCGGGTTCAATATCGTGCAGCCGGCCTGTGCGGAAGAGCCATGGAGAAAAGAGATAGCGGATATCTGCTCAAGGACTGATGACTCCATGTCCCTGTCAAAAGCGGAACTGCAATCGCTTATTGAGAGATGTGACAAGTTGAAGCCGGTCATTGAATCGCTGGAAGAAACTCCGAGAAAGGTTTACCGGAAACGGCTGCAAATGTGCAGAGAGCTGTTTGCCTTTGTGCTGCAGTCCAAAGAGCAAGCGAAATAAGGCGGCACAACGCTCTTTCGCCGCATAAACAATCAAATAAAGGGGCATGCCTGTGGAGTATGCCCCTTTACTTATGGCCTTACCTGGTTACTTCTTTTTTATCACCAGTGTATCGCCGCTCATGGCAAGGTCCACCAGCACCGTATCCCCTTCCGCAAATTTTCCTTCCAAAAGCATGAGCGCCAGGGGATCCTGCACCTTACGCTGTAAGGTCCGTTTCAAAGGCCTTGCGCCGTAGGCGGGATCATACCCTTCCCTGGCCAGAAACTCACGGGCCTTGTCGCTGACCTCAAGATTAATGTGACGGTCGGCCAGACGTGCCTGCAGACCTTTCACCTGAATATCGACGATCTTCTTGATCTGTTCCAGCGGCAGGGCGTGGTAGATGACGATCTCGTCCACCCGGTTCAGAAACTCAGGCTTGAAATTCTCTTTGAGGGTTTCCATAACCATGGTCCGCATCCTGGCGTAGTCGCTGACGCCGTACTGCTGGATCCACTGGGAGCCGAGGTTGCTTGTCATGATGATCACCGTGTTGCGAAAATCCACGGTCCGTCCCTGGCCGTCGGTGAGCCGGCCATCGTCCAGCACCTGCAGAAGAACGTTGAACACCTCGGGGTGGGCCTTCTCGATCTCGTCGAAAAGAACGATGCTGTACGGGCGACGTCTGATCGCCTCGGTTAGCTGCCCCCCCTCTTCGTACCCCACATAGCCGGGAGGAGCGCCGATGAGCCTGGCCACGGTGTGCTTTTCCTGATACTCGCTCATGTCGATCCGGACAATGGCCTGGTCGTCATCAAACAGGAACTCTGCCAGGGCACGGGCGGTCTCGGTCTTTCCGACCCCGGTGGGACCCAGGAAGATAAAGGAGCCAATGGGACGGTTCGGGTCGGAAAGCCCCGACCTCGCCCGACGGACCGCATTGGCCACCAGCACCAGCGCGTCGTCCTGTCCCACCACCCGTGTCTTGAGCCGTTCCTCCATCCTGATCAGCTTTTCCGACTCACCCTCCAGCATGCGAGAGACGGGAATGCCGGTCCACTTGGCGACTATTTCGGCGATCATGTCACCGTCCACCTCTTCGGGAAGCATCTTCCCCTCTTTCTGTATCTCCACGAGCTGCCGGTTTTTCTCTGCCATCTCCTTCTCAATGGCAGGAATATCACCGTAGCGGATTTCGGCCGTACGGGCCAGATTCCCCTCCCGTTCGGTGCGCCTGGCCTCCTCTTTTTTCTCCTCCAACCGCTGTTTCAAATCCCTGAGCGCCCCAATAATCTCCTTTTCTTTCAGCCAGTGGGCTTTTAGTTCAGCGGATTCTGCCTTTAGCCCTTCCAGCTCGTCGGAGAGCTTTTTCAGCCGCTCCTGAGCATGGGGGTCCTGCTCCCGCAAGAGCGCCTGTTTCTCGATCTCCAGTTGGATGATCTTTCTCTCCACCTCGTCGATCTCCGTCGGCATGGAGTCGATCTCGATCCGAAGCCGGGAAGCCGCCTCGTCAATCAGGTCAATGGCCTTGTCAGGAAGAAAACGGTCGGTGATGTAACGGTCGGACAGGGTCGCCGCGGCAATGATGGCGCTGTCCTTGATACGGGTGCCGTGAAAGGTTTCATATTTTTCCTTGAGACCACGCAGGATGGCTATGGTGTCCTCCACTGACGGTTCCCCGGTATAAACCTGCTGGAAACGGCGCTCCAGGGCCGCGTCCTTCTCGATATACTTACGGTACTCATTAAGAGTGGTTGCACCGATGCAGTGGAGCTCCCCCCGTGCCAATGCGGGTTTCAGCATGTTGGAGGCGTCCATGGCCCCCTCCGCGGCCCCGGCCCCCACCAGGGTATGGAGTTCGTCGATGAAGAGGATGATCTTCCCCTCGGACTTGGTAACCTCCTTGATCACCGCTTTGAGCCGGTCCTCGAACTCGCCTCGGTACTTGGCCCCGGCGATGAGCGCCCCCATGTCCAGGGCCACCAGCCGCTTTTCCTTAAGGGTTTCCGGAACATCCCCGGAAATGATCCGCTGGGCCAGCCCCTCCACGATGGCGGTTTTCCCCACCCCCGGCTCCCCTATCAGCACCGGATTGTTCTTGGTACGGCGGGAGAGAACCTGGATTACCCGGCGGATCTCCTCGTCCCGACCTATCACCGGGTCAAGCTTCCCCTGGCGGGCCAGATCGGTGAGGTCGCGGGCATATTTGGCCAGGGCCTGGTACTTATCCTCAGGGGCCTGGTCGGTGATCCGCTCATCGCCTCTCACCTCCTTTAAAGCCGCAAGAATCGCCCCACGGGTCACCCCGTTGTCAGCCAGGATACCGGCCGCTCCACTCCCCTTATCCGCCGCCATGACCAAAAGGAGGTGCTCGGTTGAGACAAACTCATCCTTCATGGCGTCTGCCTCTTTCTGGGCATTCTCCAGGAGCTGGTAGAGGGAGCGGGAAAGGGTGGGCTGCATAGCGGCACCGCTCGCCTGAGGCAGCTTCTTCAGGGCGGATTCCACCTTGCTCCTGATGAAATCCGGATTTGCCCCTATCTTCTGTAAAAGCGGGGCTGCCAGACCACCTTCCTGCTCCAACAAGGCCAGAAGGAGATGTTCAGGTTCCACAGCCGCATTTCCCAGCCTTGATGCGGCTTCCTGGGCCGCCGCCAAGGCCTCCTGGGTTTTTATCGTCATTTTTTCCGGTCTTATCATGGAAAGCGCTCCTTTTTCAGGTTCTTAACCAAAGAATAGACACGCTCATAACCCGTGTCAAGGCTCAGCCGGAAATCAAAAAATATGCTGAGTCGACCCAGCCACTCTCCCTGCTGTTCACGCTTGACGTCCCCTGTGCAATCCCTAACAAGCTCAATTAAATTAGCAGTTTGGCAGCGACTGCGGTTGCCGGTTGTTCATTATTAGGCCAGCACGGGAAAGCCTTGCAATGGAATATCCCAGTCATTCCAATGCTTTACATATTAAAGTTACTTGGCACGGAAATCGTACTTAATGAAGGCAACAATGACAAATTTACGGGAGGCGCGTCATGACAAGGATACTTCTTATGTCTCTGGCAATTTTGAGTCTCACCGGGTGCAGCGAGCTGCAAATTATCGGCAGGGCAGCGGTCAAAGAACTGCAGGTTGAGGCGATAAATGTCGAATGGACGGCGTATCAACAGCAGGAAGAGCTGGCAACGCAGCAGAATAAAACGATAGTGGCGAAAGCGGTCGTAAACCCATCCTCCGCTTCGGAACAGAAGAAAGTCCAGCAGGACAAGCAGCAAAAAGGGCTTTGGGAAAGGCGGTGAAGGAAGCGGTCTACCAGGGAAGTTCCATCTGTTTCCACTGGGATCTCTTAATTTTAGGACCCAGGTAGTAACGGGGGCAGGAGGCGACAACCACGGTTGACGGCTGTTTGCAGGGCCTGCGGCAGGAAATGCAGAGTTTGTTGATATTGGCTTGCTGCTTCATGTCACCCATCGCATCCGGAGTTTCCGGATGGAAACTATTTATGACTCCTAGGCGATTTTTCGCATCCAGCCGAAGGTATCCGCGATTTTCCCGTACTGGATACCGGTCAGGGTATCGTAGAGCTTCCGGGTCAATCTGCCCACGCCGCCATTACCCACGGGGATGGTTTCCCCCTTGTAACTGAGAGATCCAACAGGGGTGATAACAGCAGCTGTGCCGCTGCCGAAGGCTTCCGTCACCTTACCTGCATTTATGTCGAGCAGAAGCTCATTAACATCGATCTGGCGCTCTTCCACCTTGAAGCCGAGAGAATCGGCGAGTTTGATGACGGAATCACGGGTAATGCCGTTCAGGATGGAACCGGTTAACGGGGCGGTCACTACCCTGTCTCCATAGGCGAACAGCATGTTCATGGCCCCTACTTCTTCGACGAAGCGTTTATGGACCCCGTCCAGCCAGAGTACCTGGTCGAATCCCTTCTTTTTAGCTTCCAGGGCGGCTTTCAAAGAAGCGGCATAATTGGCACCGGTCTTGGCTTCACCGGTGCCTCCGGCAACTGCCCGGACATACTGGTCCTCGACCAGTATGTTTATCGGATTAAACCCTGCGGGGTAATAAGCGCCGACTGGCGAAAGAATGACATAGAAACAGAAGCAGTCTGAAGGCTTAACACCCAGCACCGGCTCAACCGCGATCATGGTGGGACGGATGTACATGGACGTCCCCTCTGAGCCGGGAACCCAATCCATCTCAAGTCGTACCAACTCTTCTATCCCCTTGAGAAAGAGCTCTTCAGGCACCTCCGGCATACACATCCTTACTGCGGAATGATTGAAGCGCCGAGCGTTCATCTCCGGCCGGAACAGGGCAATGGTTCCGTCTTTCCATTTATAGGCCTTGAGTCCCTCGAATATCTCCTGGGCATAGTGAAACACCAGGCATGCGGGATCGAGGACAAAAGGAGCATAGGGCTCAATGCGGGCATCCCCCCATCCCTGACCCGCCTTCCAATCGGCCAGGAGCATCCGGTCGGTAAATATCCTGCCAAAACCGAGTTTGGACTCATCGGTGTATTTGGCCTTCTTTTTTTCCTCCGGAAGAGGAACCACTTTGATTTCCATTTCCATCTGCTGAAACCTCCGTTTTCGGTGCAGGGCGCCGGGATGAATAGTATAATCATTTATCACATAACCATGCAGCGGGCAAGGATTTTTCCGCTTCGCAGCCACATCGGTATGCCTTGACTTCTTCCCTATTACCGCGTATCTTTCGGGATATGCATATAAATTGCCAAAGGAGCCGGCATGAAAAAGTCTTTTGCCATTTCCATAATCCTTGCAACGCTTCTGGTAAGCGCCACTGCAGCATTCCCCGCCGGGCTTTTTGCGGGCTATGCCGGCATGAAGTGGGGAACGGACCTGCACAAGGTGATGAATAAATATCGCAATGGAAATCTGGGAAAACTTGGCGACCAGGTCATTTACAAGCAGGTCAAACCAAACAGAGAGATGAGTCAGCGCACCTTTGGATTTAAAGAGAGCGGGCTGAATGCGGTTTCCGTCACCTTCAACGCTGCCTATGTGAAAAAGACCGGCATTGAAAACCTCCTGGCCAAGCACAAAAAGTCTTACGGCGAGGGAGTCATGGACCGGTCGGCCGCTCCCCATATGATCACCTATGTATGGGAAGACGGAAACTCCAGAATAACATTTGCCTATTCCCCCAGGCGGCCTGAAATGACCGTCCTGATGTACCAGCAAAAATAATTTGTTTTACCCACTTGAATTTTTTTTTATCCGTTGTTAAATTACTAGCACTCGGGACCCCCGAGTGCTAATTTTTTTAGACGCCGGTCAAGGAGGAAGTTTCAGATGGCCATGACTCTGCCCGTCGTTGCAGACAGCCTTAACGTTTATCTTGCCGAAATACGACGCTTTCCCACCCTCTCCGCGGAAGAGGAATATCGTCTTGCCGTAAAGTTTTACGAGAAGAAGGATCTGGAGGCCGCCCATGCGCTTATTACCTCAAACCTCCGCTTCGTGGTGAAGGTTGCCGCGGAATACCGGGCTTACGGCATGAAGATGCTCGACCTCATCCAGGAAGGGAACGTGGGGCTCATGATGGCGGTGCGCAAATTCAACCCTTACAAGGGATTCCGTCTCATCTCGTACGCCGTCTGGTGGATTCGCGCGTACATCCAGAATCATATCATCTCGGCCTGGAGTCTGCTGAAAATAGGGACCACCCAGGCCCAGAGAAAGCTCTTTTTCAAGTTGAACCAGGCGAAAAACGCCATCAGAAACATGCTTGGCGATGATGATGTTCAGATTACCGCAACACATCTTGACGTTAAAGAGGCTGAAGTCGAAGAAATGGGGCAGCGCATGCGCGGCGACTTCTCCCTTGATGCAGAAGTGGTTGACGGTGAAGGTTTTACCCTCTTGGACAACTTGGCCGATGATCGGCAAAACCAGGAAGAGATGCTGGCCGAGGTCCAGGAAAACGCCATTCTGCGTCGGGAAATCGCCCAGGCGCTCATAGGACTCAATGAAAAGGAACGGTATGTAATTGAGCAGCGGGTGACCGCCGACGAGCCCGAGACCCTGCAGGAAATTGCAGACCATTTCTCCATTTCCAGGGAAAGGGTGCGCCAGATCGAGGAAGGTGCGCTGAAAAAGTTGAAGGCCGCGTTGACCCCCCTCATAGCCCAGGCATCCGCTGCCTGAACCCGCACATTTCGACGGTGATTGAAAAAAGGGACCCATATGTTTTGGGTCCTTTTTTTGTACCGGTAAACTTCCATATTGGCCTTTTTTTTGCGGCCAGGATTTCTGACAATTTTACTAAACTTATCCATTTTATTACTTGACATAATTTTGACAAATATTGTATAGATTAACTCAACAATTAAATACACAGAAAGTCCTGCTTTATCGAGAGTGGTGGAGGGAAAGGCCCTGCGAAACCACAGCAACCGATTCGCGGAAGCGAATGCCAGGTGCTAAATCCTGCCAACTTACCAGGCAAAGATGGGGTGGGTGCCGACAGAAAAAAAGGATGCAGTCTCCTTTGAAGTATAGAAGCCCCATCTCAAACGAGATGGGGTTTTCTGTTTACCGAGAGGAGAAAAAACCGCATGACTATCAAGGCACGTAAATTAAGGTTCGACACATTGTTGATTCACGGCGGACTGGAAGCGGGGCCGGCCGGGGCCACGACAGTCCCTGTTGTACAATCATCTTCCTTTGCCCACCACACCGCGGAAGACCTGGAAGACATCTTCCGGGGGAGAAAGGTTGGGCAGGTATACACCCGGATCGGCAACCCCACCACGGAGAGCCTGGAGAAACGACTGGCGCTCCTGGAGGGAGGAATTGCCGCAATCGCTACAGCATCCGGTATGGCTGCCATCACCACAGCCGTCATGACAATCGTCAGGAGTGGCGACGAAATCCTCGCCTCTTCATCCCTTTTTGGCGGCACCTTTTCCCTGTTTCGCGACACCCTGGCCAATTACGGGATAAGGGCAAAGTTTGTCGACCCGACAGATATTACTGCCGTGAGAAACGGCATAACCGAACAGACCCGACTCATCTTCGTGGAAACCATCGGCAACCCGAAGCTGGATGTTCCCGACATCCCGGCGATTGCTGCCGCGGCACAAGAGGCAGGAGTCCCCCTCATGGTGGACGCCACCGTCACCACCCCCTATCTGGCCAGGGGGACGGAGCTCGGTGCAGACATCGTAATCCACTCCACAAGCAAGTTCATCAACGGCACCGGAAGCGCCATAGGCGGGGCTATCATCGACATGGGGAGTTTCGATTGGGGGAGCGGAAAATTCCCCCATTTCGAGCCGTTTGCCAAGAAATACCGCAACTTCGCCTTCACCGCCCGTGCCCGAAAGCTGATACATAAGGACTTCGGCGCCTGCCCCGCCCCCATGAACTCTTTTCTCCTCACCGAGGGAATCGAAACCCTGGCGCTTCGCATGGACCGCCACTGCGAAAACGCCATGCAGCTTGCCCGTTTTCTCAAAGGGCATGACAAGGTGAAATGGGTAAACTACCCGGGCCTGGAGGATTCTCCCCACCATGGAGTGGCAAAAAGGCTTTACAAGGGGAAATATAGCGGCCTTCTTACTTTCGGCCTAGCGGACAAAAGTGCCGCCTTCCGGTTCATCAACGGCGTCAAGCTGGCCAAGAATCTGGCCAATATCGGAGACGCCAAGACTCTGGTTATCCACCCCGCCAGCACCATCTGCAGCGACTTCGGTCCGGAAGAGAAGGCCCTCATGGGGGTTACCGAAGAACTGGTCCGCGTCTCTGTCGGTATCGAGGATATTGACGATATTATTGACGACTTTGCAGAAGCCCTGGATAATATTTAGACCCGACGGGTTGAGACCCTGCCGGCTTCATAACCATCGTGCTCGAAACAAATCGTAAAAGGAGAACCCCAAAATGAATTTGACAGTGAACGGCAAACCCGCGACAATTGACAGGAAAGAGACGCTGAACATCACCGCTCTCTTAGACGAGCTGAAGGTAGCGCAACCCGAATATGTCACGGTGGAACTGAACGGCGAGATACTGGAACGGGACAACTTTGAATCAACCGTGGTCAGGAACGGCGACACTGTGGAGTTTCTGTATTTCATGGGCGGAGGTAACTAATGTTCAGTGAGGAACAGATCGAGCGCTATTCCCGTCACATTATGCTGAAGGAAGTGGGCGGCAAGGGGCAGAAGAAGCTTTTTGACGGCAAGGTGATGATCATCGGCGCAGGCGGCCTCGGCTCCCCCATTGCCCTCTACCTGGCGGCAGCAGGGATCGGCACGATCGGCATTGCCGATGCCGACTGCGTGGACCTGTCAAACCTTCAGCGCCAGATAGCGCATCACACCAAGGATATCGGGGTGCCGAAGGTATTTTCAGCCAAGGAAAAGATGACGGCCATGAACCCGGAAGTGCGGATAAACACCTACGAGACCTGGGTAAACGCCGACAACATAACCGATATCATCAAGGATTACGACTTTGTCATCGACGGCACCGACAACTTTGCCGCCAAGTTCCTGATCAACGACGCCTGCGTCCTGACCGGAAAACCGTATTCCCACGGCGGCATCCTCCAGTTCGACGGCCAGACCATTACCGTCAAGCCCGGTGAGTCGGCCTGCTACCGTTGCATCTTCCCTACCCCACCCCCCAAGGACGCCATCCCCACCTGCTCACGGGCCGGGGTGATCGGGGTCCTGCCGGGAGTCATCGGCACCATCCAGGCCACGGAGGCGATAAAATTCCTTCTTGGAGCCGGCGACCTGCTGATCGACAGGCTTCTCACCTACAATGCGCTGCGCATGAAGTTCCGGGAAGTCCCCATCAGGAAAAAACCCAAATGCCCCATCTGCGGGGATAACCCAACCATAACCGAGCTCAAGGATGAACTGGAAGCGCTGAACGTCTGCGAAATAGGCGAGGCAAAAGGTTAAGGGCGAAAGGCAAAGGGTTTTTTCAGTTACCCTTAGCCTTGAGCCATTTGCCCTTAGCCCGCCGCTCCTTTCGCCGGTTAAAAGGAAAAATCTCGATGATTAAAATACCCCAAAACATCTATGACGACATCATCGCCCACGCCAAAAAAGGTTTTCCCCTGGAGGTGTGCGGAATCCTCGGCGGCCTGGACGGCGTCGTGTCGGAGATCTACCCCATGACCAACACCGATGCGAGCAACGAGCACTTCATGATGGACCCCCGCGAGCAGTTCACCGTAGTGAAGGACCTCCGGGCAAAAGGCCTGGAGATGTCGGTCATCTACCATTCCCACCCGGAAACGCCGGCACGTCCCTCTGAAGAGGATATCCGTCTGGCGCTTACCCCCAATGTCTCCTATATCATCGTTTCACTGGCTGAACCGAACAATCCCGTGCTGAGGTCGTTTAAAATCAGCGGCAATCAGGTTGAGCCGGAAGCAGTAGAGATACTATAAAGGGATACCCCTATTCTCTACTTAATTACTGGACTATTTCTAACACATATTTCTTGACTTAATTGGTTGCATTAAATATACTTGCTTTATCAGGAATTGCCACATAACGGAGAGCCAAAAATGTCCGAGGATGTAAAAAAAACCAGCATAGATTTCAACAACCTTAAGGCAGGCGGTTTCATCAAGGAACGCGGCAAAGACCTCTTCACAGTCCGGCTGCGAGTGCCCGGCGGCCGAATGCCGGTATCTCGCCTGAAGAAAATAGCCGAGGTTGCAGAAAAATACGGAGGGGAATTTGTCCATCTTTCTGTGCGGCAATCCATCGAGTTGATCAACATCAACTTTAAGAGCTTTGATGCCGTGGTCGCGGAGTTGGGGGAAGGAGACCAGAAGGTCGCTTCCTGCGGCGCACGGGTCAGGGTTCCGACCGCCTGCGGCGGCTGCGAGTACAATCCCAATGGCCTGGTGGACACTCAGAGGTCAGCCCTTGAAGTGGACCGGAAGCTGTTCGGTACCGAGACCGGCCACCACAAGTTCAAAGTCGGCTTTGCCGGCTGCCCCTTCGACTGCCCCAAATCTGCCACTAACGACGTCGGTTTCCAGGGGGCGATCTGGCCGGAACTTGACGGCGATGCATGCATCAGCTGCGGTCTCTGCGCCAAGTCGTGCACCGAGGGGGCCATCAAAATGGGAGAGGACGGAAAACTCGTCTTTTCCCCGGACAACTGCAATTACTGTGGTGACTGCGTCAAGGTCTGCCCCTCCGAAGCCTGGAAGACCGTCAAGAAGGGGTACACGGTCCGAATCGGCGGGAAATGGGGAAGGCACCCCCTCGTCGGCACCCTCTTCGCCACCTTCCTCCCGGAAGAACGGGTGGTTGATTTCATCGCCTGCGTCCTCGCCTGGTACAAGGAGAAGGCCGAAGGAGCGGGCCGGGTCAGGATCGGCGACATCATCATCAAGGAAGGACCCGATTCCCTCCTCTCCCGACTGCGGGGGGGATTCCCCGAATATGTGGTGGGAAAAACCATTCCCCCGCAGGTGATCGCGACGCAGGTGGGGAAGTAGGGGCGATCCTCGTGATCGCCCAATTCCCAGGCGGGAACAAAATTCGGGCGAATACAAGATTCGCCCCTACAAGACATCCGAGGTAATCATGCAAACTGTAGATCTGCGCGGCGTCTGCTGCCCGACAAATTTTGTAAAGGCCAAACTGGCACTGGAGATGGTCGATGCCGGCGAGGTGGTGGAGTTCCTCCTCGATGACGGCGAGGCGGTCAAAAACGTGCCGAAAAGCCTCAAGGGTGAAGGGCACAAGCTGTTGGGGCTCAAAGAGAGCGACGGATATTACGTCCTCACCATTGAGAAGGTGGAGGACTGAAAGGAGCGAGGCGCGAGGAGCAAGGAGCGAGGAATGGGGGTTATGAACCTCGGTCCTCGTACCTCGAACCTCGATCCTGAATCACCCATGACCGTAGACAAGCAAAAACTCCGTAACCTGATTGCCTCACCAGTAAAACACGGGACCTTGACCGAACTCCGCCGTGCAGACAAAATCTTTTTTATCGGAGGGGAGCTCCCGGCAAAGGAGACCCTCGAATCGCTCTTTGACAGCTATTGTCAGGCGCCGGCCGAGCTGTTTTGCCTTAGTTTCTCCGACCTGAACAACTTCCATTGCGGAGAAGAGCTTGCCAGGCTGGTCAAGAAGAACTTCAACGCACACATCTTCGGAAGGATCGATTATCCTGCGCCCCCCTACATCATCGAGCGCGCTTACGCCGCCGGGGTCGACATCCTCGACATTCCCCTCAGGGTCTTCGATCAGGGGCTTGCAAGGGAGCGGGGGCTGGAAAAGGAAGAACGGCTCAAGGCCCTTGAATATGCCCGCACCGTCTTCCCCAGGTGGTCGGTGACTTCAACCCTGGCGGCCGGCGAAGAACCTTCCTGTTCGACAGTCAGCGGGATAGATACACTTCTGGCGGCCGGCATAGTCCCGCTGGTGGAGGTATCGGCCAGAGCCGTCCACTACCCGGCCGATGAAATGGGAGCAATCTTCGAACATCTGGCGGAAGGGTGGCGCAAACGTAAAGTGTCCATCAAACCGCTTCTGCCGTTGCTTGACCTTATCACGCCGCTGGCAGCGCACGCCAGGAAAGGGGTACTGAGGGGCTTTATTGAAAAGGTGTACGACCGGAAACTGCTGGCAGCCTCAGATCTCAGGAGGAACCTGCGGGTTCGGCAGATCGAGGAATCATTCGAGTCGGCGGGGTTATGATGGAGCAGGCTCAGTTCGACAAGCCGCTCAAGATTGACACCCGGCCGTTGTGGCTGATAGTAGTGGACCGCACCGCCCGCTACCAGGTGATTGCCGGCTTTCTGATCCTGCTGCTGGTTCTTTTCAGGCTTGCACCGCCGGCGGGGCTCTCCGCCGCCGGGTATCATGCCTTAGTCCTGTTCGGCGCCACCATCTTTCTCTGGGTATCGGGGCTTCTCCCGATCGCGGTCACCGCCCTGCTCTCCATGGTAATGCTGCCGCTCCTGGGAATCATGGACGCCAAGAAGACCTATTCACTGTTCGGCAACGAGGCGGTGTTTTTCATCCTCGGCGCCTTCATCCTGGCGGCCGCAATGACCGGAACCGGCCTGTCGGCGCGGTTGGCGCGGGCGATGCTGGCGCGCTTCGGCAAGACTCCGACGCGGCTGGCACTGACGGTGTTCCTCCTCTCGGCGTTCCTCTCCTTCGTCATGAGCGAGCATGCCGTCGCCGCCATGATGTTCCCCGTGGTGGCGGAAATTGCCGCGGCATTGCGGCTGGAGAAGGGGACCAGCCGCTACGGCCAGCTCCTCTTCATGGCTATCGCCTGGGGGTGCATCATCGGAGGAATTGCCACCTTCCTGGGAGGTGCAAGGGCTCCCCTGGCGGCGGGGATGCTCCGGGAGAACACCGGTCTCACCTTCGGCTTCCTGGAATGGACCACAGCCTCCTGTATGATCGTCCTGCCGCTCCTGGTAATCGGCTTTCTCCTTCTTGTGCGGTTCTTCCCACCCGATCTGGAGAACGTGGACGAGGGGCTGAAATTCCTCAACCGGAAGCGCCTGGAGACCGGCAAGATCGGGTATGACGAGTTGATCACGGCGGCGGTGATGATTGTCACCATCGGCTGCTGGATCATCTTCGGGGAAAAGGCGGGACTGGCCGCCATCGCCGTATTGGGAACGGCAGTCCTCTTCACGTTCCGGGTCGTCTCCTGGCAGAAGATAGAAGAGTATGTCAACTGGGGGATCATCCTCATGTACGGAGGGTCGATAGCCTTGGCCAGCGCCCTGGAAAAGACCGGTGCCGCTCTCTGGCTGGTGAAGAAGGGACTGGGCGTTTTTTCACACTCTCCCCTCGCTGCCATCGCCGTTATTTCACTTGTATCGATTCTCCTCACCGAGTGCATCAGCCACGCGGCGGTGGTGGCAATCCTCATGCCCATCGGCATGGGGTTGGCGACGAGCATCGGCATGGACCCCAAGGTGATGACCCTTTCCATAGCCCTCCCGGCGGGTCTGGCGTACTGTCTCCCCATGGGGACTCCGGCCACCGCCATCGCCTACGCCTCCGGCTACTTAAGGAGCCGGGACATCATCATATCGGGCGTTGTAATAATGACCATTTCGTGGGTGCTGTTTCTGGGGTCGGTGGTGTTCGTCTGGCCGCTTTTGGGATTGAATATCTAATGATATGTAGGGGCGGCCCCATGTGGCCGCCCGAAGACAGGGCAACCACATAGGGTTGCCCCTACAGGAGAATATTTCATGGTACACATTCCCGCAATCTCCGACAACGCCACCCCCCAGGATATCCTGAAAAGGGGGGTTGAATCGGCGCAGGGGAAGGTAGCGCTCGCCTGTTCCTTCTCCGTTGAGGACGTGGTGATCATCGACATGGCCCGCACGCTTGGCCTTGAAATCGGTGTCTTCGCCCTGGACACCGGAAGACTCAACGAGGAGACGTACGAGGTGGCGGACGCCGTCGCTGATCGCTACCGGGTAAAAATCGACTGGTACTTTCCGCAGCGCGAGGCGGTGGAGAAGCTGGAGCGGGAAAAGGGGCTCTTCTCCTTCCGCGAATCTCTGAAAAACCGCCACGAATGCTGCCATATCCGCAAGGTGGAGCCGCTCGGACGGGCGCTGAAAGGGCTGGCTGGCTGGATAACCGGCCTCAGGCGGGAACAGAGCGTCACGAGAACCGACCTTACCCCCATCGAACTGGACGAGGTGAACGGCGGCATCCTCAAGATCAACCCGCTGCTGGAGTGGACGGAGGAGCAGGTGTGGGACTATGCGAAGGCGAGACGGATTCCCACCAACCGCCTCCACAAGGAGGGCTACCCCTCCATCGGCTGCGCCCCCTGCACGCGCCCCGTCGCTCCCGGCGAGCATCCCCGGACGGGGAGATGGTGGTGGGAGAACCCGGAGCACAAGGAATGCGGGCTGCACCGTCGGTGAAGCCCGCGGCAAAAGGCAAAGGGCAAAAGGCTAAAGGTTTAAGCCTTTCCTTTCGCCCTTAGCCCTTCGCCCTTTGCCAATTCCAACGAAGTACCGCAGTCTCAACGAGTGCCCAAGGAGAAACGTGTGTCACCCAACTTGACCCATTTACAACAGCTTGAAGCCGAAAGCATCCACATCATCCGCGAAGTGGTGGCTGAATTCGCCAACCCGGTGATGCTCTATTCCATCGGCAAGGACTCGGCGGTCATGCTGCACCTGGCACGCAAGGCCTTCTATCCGGCACCGCCGCCATTTCCCCTGCTGCACGTCGACACTACCTGGAAATTCCGCGAGATGATCCAGTTCCGTGACCGGATGGCAGCCGAATGCGGTCTCGACCTGATCGTGCACGTCAACGTGGAGGGAGTGAGCCGGGGTGTTTCCCCCTTTACCCACGGCTCGGCGCTCTACACCGACATCATGAAGACCGAGGGGCTGAAGCAGGCGCTGGATAAATACAAGTTCGACGCCGCTTTTGGCGGAGCACGCCGGGACGAGGAGAAATCCAGGGCCAAGGAGCGGATCTTTTCCTTTCGCAGTGCCCACCACCGCTGGGACCCCAAGAACCAGCGCCCTGAGTTGTGGAACCTCTACAATACCCGGATCAAACCGGGGGAGAGCATCCGGGTCTTCCCGCTCTCCAACTGGACCGAGTTGGACGTCTGGCAGTACATTCACCTGCAGCAGATCCCGATCGTGCCGCTTTACTATGCCGCTGTCCGGCCGGTGGTGGAGCGGGACGGCATGCTTATCATGGTGGACGACGAGCGCCTGGTACTCGAACCGGGCGAGCAGGTGCAGCACAAATCGGTCCGGTTCCGCACCCTGGGGTGCTACCCTCTCACCGGCGCCGTGGAATCGACGGCCGACACCCTCCCCAAGATCATCCAGGAGATGCTGCTGACCCGTACCTCTGAGCGCCAGGGGCGGCTGATCGACCACGACCAGGCCGGGTCGATGGAGAAGAAGAAGCAGGAAGGATATTTTTAACGGCAGGCTGAAGGCGAAGGGCTAAAGGCTAAAGGAACTTCAAAAGCCTTTGATCTTCTCCCCTCAGCCTTTAGCCTTTTGCCCTTAGCCGAGGTTTTATTATGGCACACCAATCCGAACTGATAGAAAAAGATATCCTCGCCTACCTCAAGAGCCAGGAAGAGAAGTCGCTGCTCCGTTTCATCACCTGCGGCAGCGTCGATGACGGCAAGAGCACCCTGATTGGCCGACTCCTCTGGGATTCCAAGATGATCTTCGAGGATCAGCTGGCGGCACTGGAGGTGGACTCTAAGAAAGTCGGCACCCAGGGGGGCGCCATAGACTATGCCCTTCTTCTGGATGGTCTACAGGCGGAGCGGGAACAGGGGATCACCATCGACGTGGCCTACCGCTTCTTCTCCACCGACCGGCGCAAGTTCATCGTCGCCGATACCCCCGGTCACGAGCAGTACACCCGCAACATGGTCACCGGCGCCTCTACAGCCCAGGTGGCCGTGATCCTGGTTGACGCCCGCAAGGGGCTCTTGACCCAGACCCGCCGCCACAGCTATCTGGTCTCCCTGGTGGGTATCCGTCATGTAGTGCTGGCGATCAACAAGATGGACCTGGTCGACTTTGACCAACAACGGTTCGAGTCCATCCTGCGCGATTACGAACAGTTCGCCGCCCCGCTGGGGTTCGCCTCTATTACCGCCATCCCGATCTCGGCCCTGAATGGCGACAACATCATCGAAGCAAGCGACAACACCCCCTGGTATCATGGCCCCGCCCTGTTGAACTATCTGGAGACCGTTCGGGTGGAGGATGACACCAGAAAACAGCCGTTCCGGTTTCCGGTCCAGTGGGTCAACCGCCCCCATCTCGATTTCCGCGGTTTCTGCGGCACCATCGCCGCGGGCACCATCCGGCCGGGCGACGAACTGCAGGTCGCCTCGTCCGGCCGCACCAGCCGGGTGGCCCGGATCGTGACCATGAACGGCGATCTGCCGGAGGCGGTGGCCGGCCAGGCGGTGACCCTGACCCTGACCGACGAGATCGATATCAGCCGGGGTGATATGCTGGCAGCGACCGATGCTCCGCCGCGTCTTTCCCGGCACCCGGAAGCGCACCTGGTCTGGCTTCAAGACGAAGCCCTGCAGCCGGGAAAGATCTACCTGGTAAAGACTGCCACTGCCGTGACCCCCGGCCGGGTCACTCGTGTACAGTATGCGGTGGACGTCAATACCCTGGAACAGAAACAGGTGCCGGCCCTGGGGCTCAACGAAATCGGCGTGGTCCGTCTGGAACTGGACCGCCCGGTTGCCTTTGACCCATACCTGCAGAACCGGGAAACCGGCAGCTTCATCCTCATCGACCGGTTCAGCAATGCCACCGTCGCGGCAGGCATGGTGATCTCGGCTGCGCCTCTCGAGTCGGCGGAGGCTCAACTGACGGAACCGCCCAGTTCGTCGGAAGCAGGGCGCTTTCTCCCCCGGCGTTTCATCCTGAGTGAATTTTCCATAAGCGGTACGGAAATGGGCGTGGCTGATCTGACCCGGGAATGGGGCCCGATTGAATTCGAGGTATCGACCAGCTTCCTCGACTATCTTGGAAAGGGGAACCGGATTCTCTTCAGGCTTCGGGATGTGGGGCAACTGGAGCCGGTGGCCCGGATGGCCTATGAGCACAACCTCAACTTCGAGTTCGGCCGGGACCAGGACCGGGTCAACGTGATACTCTACCAGGATCAACAGAGTTCCGTTGCGCTTCACGCGGAGTTGCACGGTGGGGGACTCTAAGAGGAGCCCGTTCGTATCAGCAAGAGACAAAAAAGCCCGCCATTTGCGGGTTTTTTTGCGTCAGATCATGATGAGGAAGGTTATCAATCCTCAAAACCCTTCTCCGGACGCCCCTTGCGGCGCCCTCTGTACGAACAGTTTCAGAAAATGAAGATGATGATGCACCTGAAACAGGATGGGAAAAAACCGGCAAAGAAAATAAGGAAGAAACTATAATCCTGGGGAAAGCAGTCTCGCCCCTTTGAAATTTGGAGGGCACCCTCTTTAATCATTGAGATACTTAACATATTGTGTTTTGTTGTCTTGACTTAGGGAGTAGCTAGTCTTAGAATGCGATAATTTGCAGTATTATTTCATGTTTAAGGAGGGAGATTTATGAAAAGATTGTATGCCGTGCTCTGTTCGTTGTTTGTGGTGGTAGCGTTTGCAGGTGTCGCCCTGGCGGCTGAGCCGAAGGTGCCCAAGGCCCCGCCCAAGAAGTCGAGCAACGCCCCCAAGGCCCCGCACGTAAAAGCCGATGACAGCACGACAACGGAACCGGCGGAACAGAAAGAGGAAAAAAAAGAACCATCCAAAGATGCGAAGAAGGGGAAAAAGATAGAGAAGAAAGAGGAGCAAAAGAAAGCCGACGAAAAGAAGTAACCGACAAACACCAACGTAACTGTCAGCAAGAGCCGCTCCCCACGCAGGGAGCGGCTCTTTTTATGTTATTGGAGAACAGTACCCCCTGATCAGAACTTGACGAACTCCACCCGCCGGTTGTTGGCCCGCCCTTCCAGGGTTTTGTTGCTGTCTATCGGTTTGGAATCGCCAAATCCCGCCGTTTTCAGCCGGGCTGATTCGATCCCTTTTCCCTCCAGCCAGCCCTTGACCGCCGCGGCCCGGTATTCCGACAGCGGCTGATTGATCCCCTTGTTCCCCTGATTGTCGGTGTGCCCCTCGATGGAAAACTTCAACTCCGGATCGTCGTTCAAAAGCCCGAGGATCATCTTCAGTGTCGGTAGCGACTCTGCCTTCAGCTTGTCCTTGCCGGTGTCGAAGAGGATGCCATGGGTGATGATCTTCCCGTCGGTGTCGAGGGCGGACTTGATATCCTTCCCGCCGTCAGCCAGGCGGAAGTTGGTGAACAGCAGCTTGTCCGACTTGAAGTTGTTCGGGGTAAGCATCTGCAGGCCGATCTGCTTGATCGGCCGCTTGATCCCGTCCGGATCGTTGATGACCCGCTGGTTGTCGATATAGGCCTTGACAAAGGTACCGTTGACGCTGATGGCCACATGGTGAACCTTGCCGTCGTTCAGCTGCACTTTTGTCGTGGTATTGGCGGACATGTTGTCCTGTCCCGAGATGAGCAGGGCGTTCGGGCTGTTCTTCTTGAAGATGTCGATCTTCTTGTCGGCCGGGACCAGCAGGACTTTATAGCCAACGAAGTACACCGGGGAGTTGTTGATGGACGAAAATACCGCGTCGAACTCGATGGTGAATTTCTCCGGGAAATCGCCCTTCTGATCCAGCCGGATATACTGGGTGGCCGGGGCCTGATTCTTTGCCCCCGGCACAGAGCGGAGAAAACGCTTACCCTGGAACTCAACCACATCCACAGTATTATTGTTGCCGACCTTTGGCCCCTCCAGGGTCCATTTGCGCGGGAATTCCCCCACCTCGGTGTCGCTGAAGTCGTCAAAGAAGATCATCTTGTTTCCAGGTATGAAGTCGAACTTGGTCAATACGGTTTCCGCCTCTTCGATGGAAAGGTTGCCGGTTGGTGGTGAGGCTATGTCAGCCTTGACCTCTTGAGGGTTTGACTCCTTTTGCCCCGATTGTCTGGATTCGGGAGATTGTTTCGGTGATTTGTCCTTATCACCCTTGGCAGTGCCTTTTAGTCCTCCCTTAGCAGCGTCATAGGCGCTGTTGCCGGCATCGTTCACCGCCCGGTTGCCGAGCCGTTTGCCCGCATTATCCAGGGTATTCTCCAGCCAGCCGGCCTGGCAGATGGTTGTTGCCGTAAACAGCAATATCCCCCCGAAAATCAGTGTTGTCCTCATAGTTTCCTCCTTGTACACAAATAGGTTTTATGGCCGTTCGAGATCGAAATCGATGGTTAATTCCCACTCTTCATCGTTATCCTTCCTAGGCAGCTTAATTGTCCTTTTCCCGGTAAGTTTCTTGTCGAACGGAGTCCCCGCAAACCCCTCGAATCTTTGCTCCAAGGCAATGGTGAATTTTTCAGGATCAAATTTAGGTTTTTCATTGATCAAATCGCACGTGCCCACAGCGGTTTTGGTATGAGTGGTCTTGGTATACCCTTCCTTTGAAACCGCCTTCACATTTATGGAATAGGTTCCGTTATTCGAAAAATGAAGATTTATGGTCGCATCTTTGTTGTCAGACTTCCCGTCTTTAACTGTGCTGGTATCCAAACCTTCAGCAACGCTCCTTTTTATCAATTCATCCTTGTACTCCCAATGACCATTGCGCCCCGATTTGCAGGTATGGCACCCGTCAACCTCTTCCTTCAGGGTTGTTTCCGTCAATGTGTATTCCATGGTCCCCTCAGTATCCGGGTTCCCGAGGCGATTCAGTTTCCAGAATTGCTTCCCTTCAACCGTAAAGCTGTCAAATGTCTTCCCTGGCACATCCTGACCGTTGCAGTAGCTTATGAATTTGTTCTCGACAGGGTCCTTTGGTTCTTTGCGACTGGTAATTGCCATCACATCGACCCGCCCCTTGAACGGGCATACTTCATTATTTGGCCGTTGTTTGGATGATTTTTTCACAAATGCAACAACCAACTGTTCAGCAAGACTCTCCGCTCCCTTCAAAATGCCTTCATAGGTAAGCGAGGTCTCTCCGTCAGAAAAAAACGGTTCCGCGCTTTTCTCGCCACTCATCCAGGCCAAGGCATCAAGGCGATACCCCACCATCGGGTCATAGTAGGTAGACAGGTTGACCAGATATTTAGCATCGGTACTCTTCCCGAATGTATCCATTGCGGCTGCCAGTTCCTGGTCCGTACCGGAACCGACCAACTGCTGCTTCCTCATAAATTCAACCAATGCGGTCTTATCACTGGTGGTTGTTATATGCAGACAGGGGAAATTCTTGACCAGCTTTTTCGAGAGAGAGCCGGAGGCCATCCACCCCAGGGTTACTGCCTCGGAATTATTTCTTTTAGGCAATTCCTGAATAAATACCGCGTCGCTTTGATAGGCTCCAACATTCGGCACCAGGACAAACGTCATGATCAATTGACAGAGTAGTCTTTTCATTGGGTCACAATCCTGCAGTTCGGCAGCAGCCTCGCTAGCTGTTGCTGCTCCCCCGCGCTGATATCGGTTTTTCCCACTCCGAGTTCCTCAAGCAAAACCAATCCCTCAACAGTCGGCAGGAGTGAGGCTATTGGGTTCATATCGATATGGAGAATCTTCAACTGCCGCATCTTGCCGACGGATGACGGGAGTTTTTTGATGTTGTTATTGAACACCGAAAGCCTGGTCAGACCGGAGAAGGTACCGATCGATTCAGGCAGAGCCGTGAGGAATCCTCGGAAGTTGAAAATGCACAGCTCGGTCAAGGGCATCTTCTTCGCTTTGTCCAGAATATGCGGCAAATTAACCGGCGCGCCGTACATTCCCCCGGTTATAATCAGCGTTTTGATGCCGGTGAACTTGTCCATCACTTCGATCAGAGCCTGAGACTCTTTACGCGAAAGATCGATGACCAGAACGGTGACTTCCCGGTAGAACGCCGGGTTTTTGATGCTCTTGTCCCTATCCTCCTCATACTCCTGTGCAACTTTCTTGCGAACCGGCTCCGCCAGGTCGAGTTTCGCTCCTTTCCCCTGGGTAGCCGCATCCCCCACCTTCTCCCACATCTTCTCACGAGTTGATACAGCCTTGTCTTCTTCCTCGTCAGGCCGTGCCTCGCCCCGGGCCTGGGATTCGGCGGCATCCCGCTGTGCCTGCAGTTTCTGCAACTGCTTCATGAGGGCGTCAATGCGGGCGCGCACCGTGGGGTTGTTGTCAGCGGATTTTTTCCGCAGCTTCCGCAACTTATTGCGGATGGCAATCGGGTCGGTGGGAAGCGGCGGGTCGGCTGCCGCGACGAACGCTGGGAGCAGGAGCGCGACCATGAGGAGCAGCGTTCCGATGCAGGGGAGCCGGCCTATGCGGGCAGCTGTCCATGTCAATTGGACTGACTCCCTGCCCCGGGCTGCTCGCCGCCGCAGAAGAGGTCCTTACAGTGGTCTTCACCCGGATTGTACCCATAGGCAGACCCCAGAACAGCCGCATACCTCTGGATTGCGTCCAGGCCGGAGAGACCGCGCATGGCATCGGGGAGCCCGATGCCGGTCTGGGCCTGCTGCAGTTCGCTGACAATCCGGTCGAGCTCCAGGTAGCGGCTCTGGGAGGTTAACAGCGTGCTCCGCCACTCAGTGAGGATCTTCTGCAGTTTTGGGGCCATGTAATTGCAGTAGCTCATCTTCGCGACGTGAATCCTGCTGCATTGGTCTTCCTTCTCCTGACAGGACGACTTGTCAGCGGTTTCATGCGGTGTCGTTTGTGGCAGCGCGTCCAGCTCCTCCGCCAGATTTGTGCTGTCAGACACACTCTCGTAGCCAATCTCGAGCTTTCCCTGGCTTTTGAGCACGTCTATGATCTTGCTGTAGTCCACATCCTTGGGGCGTTTATAGGGCTGACCCAGCATAGCCGCCAGTGCGTCCTGTTCGTTGTAGATCATCTCCCGCATATTCTTCGCGAATTGATCCTTGTCCAGTTCCTCGAGTTTGGTTACCGCTTTGCCGGTAGCGGCGCGATAAAGCTGCGGCGCCAGTTCGTTCTGCGCCTTCGCCAGCTTCCCGACATCGGCAATCTTCTGCTTGTCGGCCTCCCGCTCCCCCTTCGACTTCATCAGGTCGTTCGCCTGCAGCTCGCCGGCCATGGTCTTGGCGAAGTCCACGTTGGCCATGGTCTTCTTTTCCTTGTTTGCCTTTTTCTGGGCCTTCAGATCATCCATGGAAACCCCGAACTTGTCCTGCATCATCTTTTCAGCCATCTTCTTCCGCTCGGCCTTGGACATCTTCTTCATCTCGGCCTGGCTCTTCCCGTCAAAACCGGGCATGTCCACCGCGTTCTCCATCATCTTCCTGCTGTTCTGCTCATTCCACTTTTTCAGTGCCCGTTGCCGTTTGCCGATCTCAGCCGACAGTTCCTTCCGGGCTGGCAAGAATTTTTCAGTAAACGACTTGATTTCGTCATCCTTGCCCGGGCAACCGTTGCCGGGAGGAGCGGGGAGCATACTGAGGAAATAGTCCGGGGACTTGCCTACCCAGGAGCTTTGCCCTGCGGCCCCGTCCCCCAGATCGCTGCCATAGCTCGTTGCTGCCCAGATGAGGCTGACGGTTACCACCAGAATTTTTTTCATGGGTACCCTCCGGTAGAACGTTTTTTTCAAGTTACTTATCCGTCAACGCCCCTCTGATCGTTTGCCAGTCCGACTCGCGCAACGCCTGCCAGACCCGGAACGGGGCGATATCGCCGAACTCGGTCGGCCCCGGGGCGTCATCTTTCACGGTGCCGGAATAGCTGAAGGTGATGGTGATCAGCTGAAACGCAGAGCGGGGAAGTTTGGGGTCGAACCACGCCGGGTTGACTTTCATCAGCGCCCGGCCCTCGCTGCTCCCCACCGGCGCCAGGGTCGGCTGGAACGGGTCCCAGTCCAGCTGGCGCGCCTGCATCCGCCGCTCTTCCGGCGTCATGGCGTCCAGCGCCGCCTGATGGTTCCGCAGGATCTGCGGCGTTATGGTGTCCATGGCCGGGCTGTCAGCAGCCTGCTTCTGCCAGGTGGCAAGCCACGCCTTGACATATTCCTCACGGGTCAGCGGGATCCAGACCGGCACCTTGCTCCGGCTCAGCACGATGGCATCCATGCCGTTGAACCGGTAGACCGGAAAACCGGCAAGTTCCTCCAGCTGTGTCGGCGCACAAAACACCCTGGTCGGCGAACCTGGCACCGTGCAGGCTTCGAGCCCCTTTTCCGGATCGTTGATGTAAACGGACATTTCATCGGTGGGGCAGCAGAAATGGACCGGCTTGCCGGTCTTGTGGTCGTTGAAGAAGAAATGGAACCGCAGGTAGCCAAATCCTGGGATCGGTACTTTATTTGTTTTCGGCTGATAATCGTTCGGCCGGAAGTAGCCGACAATGTCCACCCCCCGGGGCGCCTTGAATACCGGCTGTTTTGCCAGCAGGTCGCGTAGCCTCTCGAAATTGCGCTTGTAGGGGGCAGCTTCCCCCTTTTTCAGTTGGATGTGCGAGCCGGTTACGGTTGCGGACATCTTGCCGGGATGTTCGTGCAGGTAGTCGAATTCGCCGGCGAAAAGGGGTTGAACCTGCAGGAAAGCCAACAACAGGAAAAGACATCTAATGGGGAAAGGATGGAAATCTTTGGCGAACCGTGCAAAAAGCATCAGTATTAGCCGGGCAATTGACGGCCTGGGACAAACAGTCATCGCCGGGGACCTACGGTTAGGAAGGCACGACCAAAAATGCAGCATCACTGATCCTCCTTGGATTATAGCCGGGCTACCAAAACCAGTTTATATACTCATCCAACTTGGGGGGAATCCAGGAGTTATTTAATTAAGTGCGTGGAAGAAAAAACAGGACTTAATTTAAAATAAGAGTCCATGCAAAACTTCGGGAATGAATAAACAGAAGGGGCAGGTGGTATTCCGAACATGGTCTTTAATTTTGCGTATTTGTTTAATATATTTATTTAATGATGTCAAATCCTTTTTCAAATTAGGTACCTGACCCGCGAAGGGTGCCCCAACCTTTCAAACGGGGAACCGCCCGTCGGCAGTGAGCTTCCCGATGCTGCTTTGTCTGTTTCGGATCCATATTATTCCGCAAATTGCCTGTCGCATCGCGATGGCCTGAGGCGCAAGGGCCGTCAACCCATGCTATTCTCATCCGTGCAGTTCCCGGCAACGACCGGCCGCCAGACTGCAACCTGACAACTTTTTAAGAAGCAGAACAACATTAAGTTGCAATATTTTTAATTTATTTTATACTTTTCCTACTTTGCAACTTTGAAGGGAGCTCTCGGATGGTTATGATAGTTGGCATTTCCGCTGCCGTAGCGGCGATCACCCTGGTGGTACTGGCCTTAGTCATGATACCCGCCATCACGGAGGTCAAAAAGACTGCGACTGCGCTAAGGGAGTTCATTGACCAGACGGAAACGGAACTGAAACCGGTGTTGCGTGATCTGCACGAAACGCTGACCGACCTGAAGGTACTGGCCGGGGGGGCGGCCGACAAAGTGGAAGAGGTCCACTCCTTTATGGAGGCCCTGGGTGACACGGGACGGAACCTGCGGACCATAAACAACATTGTGGGAGCCGTGGCCGGCGTTCTGGCCCAGTCTTCCATCTGGATGACCGGCGCAAAGGTTGCCGGCAAATTTGTTCTCGAGAGATTATCAAAGAAAAGGGGGTAATGGTTATGGCAGATGACGAAAGAGGAGTAAGCGCAGGGACGGTGTTTCTGTCATTCCTGGCGGGTGCGGCGGTCGGTGCGGGTCTGGCCCTTCTCTATGCGCCGAAAACGGGGCCGGAGCTGCGGGCAAAGATAAAGGACCTGACTGATGACGCGGTGGACAAAATCAAGGAATATGCCAGCGAGGCCCAGGACAAGATCAAATCCACCATTGAAGACGGCAAGGAGCTGGTCATGGAGAAAAAATCCATTATCACCTCGGCCATAGAAGCCGGCAAAGAAGCCATGGATCGCGAAAAAGAGAAATACAAGGAAATGTAGGCGATTGATCGCTCACGAAAACAGAAGGGGTGCACCGTCGTGCGCCCCTTTTTTGTAATGGCGCATGGCATGCGCCCTGGTAATCATGGCCAAAAGAACAGCGAATTATAGCACAGGTTAGGGACAGGGCGAACGCCGTTCGCCCTTACGAAAACCATGACCAACGGGGACATCAAAAAAAGGAGCCTTGTCGAATTCTTCTCCACCACCCTCTGGGAGATGGAACCGGAGTCTTACCGCGGCGTCAGGCGCTACGGGGTTAAGTATCTCCAGATCATGGCGCTGGTCGTGAAGGATTTCTGGGATGACCAGTGCCTGCTGCGCGCCTCTGCCCTCTCCTTCACCTCAATCCTGTCGCTTGTGCCCTTTTTTGCCATCACCTTTGCCGTGCTGAAAGGGCTGGGAGTGCACAACAGGATCGAGCCGCTCATTCTGGAGCAGATGGCGGCCGGCTCCCAGGAGATCGTCGACAATGTAATTTCCTACATAAACAACACCAACATGGCTTCGTTGGGGGCCATCGGCCTGGTCGCCCTCATTGTCACGGTCATAACCCTTCTCGACAATATCGAGGAAGCCTTCAACGCCATCTGGGGGGTAAGAGAGACCCGCTCACTCTACCGCAAGTTCAGCGATTACCTCAGTGTCGCGGTCAGCGCCCCCATTCTTATCCTGGCCGCCATCAGCATAACCACCAGCCTGCAAAGCCAGGCCCTGACGCAATGGATCATGAAAACTTCCTATCTCGGTGATCTGCTGCTGTTCCTGTTCCGGTTGGTTCCCTATCTGAGTATCTGGGTGGCCCTGGTTTTTCTCTACATTTTCATCCCCAACACCAAGGTCAGGTTCAAATCGGCGCTGATCGGCGGCATTCTGGCCGGAACCGCCTGGCAGGCCGCCCAGTGGGGCTATATCCATTTCCAGGTGGGGGTCAGCAAATATAACGCCATCTATGGAACCCTGTCGGTACTCCCCATCTTCATGGTCTGGATCTATACCAGCTGGCTCGTTGTGCTGTTCGGTGTGGAAGTGGTCTACGCCCACCAGAATATAAGGACCTTTCGGCGCGAAGTGCGCAGCCCTTCCATCAGCCATGGCGCAAAAGAGCTGCTGACGCTGGCCATTCTGCTGGAAATAGGCGAAGCCTTTTTTTATGAACGACCGGCATGGGATTCGGAACGGCTGGCCGCTGAACTGGATGTCCCGGTACGCATGGTGCGGGAACTCCTTGAGCAACTGGCCGATGCCGGCTACGTGGTGGAAACCGCCGGAGAAAACCCGACGTATCAGCCGGCCCGTGAGCTGGAGCATGTTTTCATTAAGGATGTGCTTGCAACCTTGAAAAATTACGGCGGCAGCTGCAAGATCACAAAGATCACCAGGGGGGAGGAGGTGTTGCAGGAACTGCTGGGACGGCTTGATGACTGTGGAGCATCGGCCCTGGGCGGCATGACGTTGAAAGACCTTGTGGTCAAATCCTCCCCCGCCGAGGCCGGCTCCGGCGACAGCGGCAATTAGTTTCGCTTTATCCTTTTCCCGCCGGTCCCGGCGTTGACAAAGAGCGGCGATTAGCATATATTGGCCGAAAAATGCTTCCTATTCCGGCTTGCATTCAAGCTTGAACCAACATGCGACGATGAGGTTCACAGGGATGTATATTCACAGGCGAACCGGGATCATAAAGATAACAGGCCATGCGGGATATCAAACACATCACAACTAAAAAGCAGCGTTTTAAATTCTTGACGGGGCGTAGGCATTCCTCCCTGAATGCCTACAAAGACCTCATCGAGTCAAAACCGACCCGAAGCCGCTTGCGGCTCATCCTCCCCATTCTGGCCACGGTATTGGCCCTGTACCCGATTTTCAACCTCCTCATATCCGCCAAAAATGCCATATCCAGTGTCAACAAGAACGCTTCGCAGCCGGCAAAAGAGATAAAACCTTACAGTGAGCTCGATACCGGCCAGTCTTTCCAATTGGCGGCCCAGTCCCTGCATGCATCCCGATTTGACGGAAACCGCCTCACGGCTCCCCTGCCGGACGGGGGAACCATCGTCTATGCAATTGACAAGGAACTGCAGCAGCGGGTAACAAAGGTCATGGAGGATTACAAGGTTCCGTATGGAGTCTTCATTGCCATTGAGCCGAAAACCGGCAGAATACTGGCCATGGCCGGACACTCTTCCATGGATCCGTCCTGGGAGCAGCGCTCTTTTTATAATCTGTATCCCATGGCTTCGCTCTTCAAGATTATCACGGCGGCAGCAGCCCTTGAACAGAACAAGGTTACCCCCGACACGGTATTTGCCTTCAGGGGAAGACTCACTTCGGAAAATCCGCGATACTGGGACGTAAATCCGCGAGGCCGTAACCAGCAGATGGCGCTTTCCACCGCCATGGGAAAATCGGTAAATCCTGTTTTCGGCCGGCTTGCCAGTGACGTGGTCGGCAGAGATCCCATCGTCTCCTGTGTGGAACGGTTCGGCTTCAACCAAATCCTTTTTCCCGGTTCCCCAACAACACCGAGCAGGGCTGTAACGCCCCAGAACGACACCGAGTTGAAGTTGATGGGAGCCGGTCTTTGCCGCGAAGTAAAAATATCTCCCCTTCATGCCGCCTCCATCATGGCGGCCATCGCCAATAGCGGCGTCATGATGCAGCCGGTGCTGGCTCAGGAGATAATAAACGTCAAGGGTGAAACGGTGTTTACGGATAATCCCCAACCGGTGCGACGCCTGGTTTCTCCGGAAACCGCCGGCCAGCTAGCCAGGATGTTGACAACCACCGTAAGCTCGGGCACTTCCAGGAAGGTGTTTCATGACCGCCGCGGCAGACCCAAGCTGGCTTCGATAAGCATCGCCGCCAAAACCGGCTCCATAGACGGGAAGGACCCGGCCGGCCACTACAGCTGGTTTGCCGCTTACGCCCCGGCAAATGATCCACAGATAGCCCTGGCAGCCCTGGTAATCAATCAGGACAAATGGCGCATCAAAGCGACTTTGGTGGGAGAACAGGCGCTGGAGGCGTTCTTTAAATAAGGCGGGATCGGGGATCGGGGATCGGGAAAGGCATTGTGATGGAATGCCTGAGATGCGGCACATGCTGCACGGCGCCGGACATTACGGCCATGGGAAAGCCGCTGGGGGTTCGATGCGCCCATCTTACGGACACCATGCAGTGCGCCATCTATGATGAGAGACCTGCCGTCTGCCGGGGCTACCGCCCGGATGAAATATGCCTGAGCATAGCCGCGCCGACCATGGGGGAACGGGTGGAGAAGTATTTACGCTTGTTCGATATGTAGGGGCAAACCCGTGTGTCTGCCGTTTTACCGGTACGTTTTTAACGAGATTTCCCCGTCAACCCACTCTCCGTAAGAGAAATGGGTGATCCAGTCCCCGAGTGAGAGGAGGACCCGCTTCGGGCCTTCGCCCGACCTCTCGATAAACGGGATATGGAAATGGCCGGTAACGACCACATCACATCCGGCTGCAAACCGGGCGGCGGCGAAATCTTTCACGATTTTCATATAATCCCACTTGACCCGCCGTTCCTTGTGGCTCTTCCTGCTCTTCCCCCCCATCCAGACTGCAATCAACGAGGCGACCGCGGGAGGTACGATGAGAGTAAGAGCTCTGGTGAGCGGGCTGTGCAGCATGAACCGCAGCAGCCGGTAAGTGTGATCTTTGCGGTTCATCTGGTCGCCATGGCAGAGATAAACCTGCTTCCCATCCAGGCTGAAAATTGCCGGCCCGCTAAACACCCGCGCCTGCAGGGTCTCTTCAAAAAAAGGGCCCATGTGAAAGTCGTGGTTTCCTTCAAAATAAACGATATCCACACCATGTTCCCGGAGACGCCGGAGCTGGTCCAGCACGGGGATATAGTGGTGAAAGGGGACGTTGCGATACCCTATCCAGAATTCGAAAAGGTCCCCCAGGATGAAGAGGGTGTCCGTGCTCCCTTCCAAGCCGGCCAGAAAGTCGAGCAGGATACGGTAGTTCTCATCCCCTGGGTTTCTCAGGTGGGCATCGGCGATAAATACCTTGCGCATAGCGGCACTATATATGAAAATCAGGTAAAGGTAAAGGCAATGAGAAACAGGTAAAGGTAGAGGTAAAGGTAAAGATAATCCGCTTTTTCTCTACCTCTAACCTGTCTTAAGGGGTTTTTGATGGGTGTAATGCGGGACATGGAGATAGTCTGGGACGACCTCATAGATGCCTTTGAGAACGCCGACCCGGATATTGTTTACTTTCTGGACAGGTTAACGGGCGAGATTTTTTTTGTCCCGGACGACTACGAGGACGAAGAGTTCTGGGAAGAGGTGAATGCCAACAGCGACCAGTTTATTCAGATCCCCGGATTTGATTATGAGCAGGAAAGGCTTCTGCTCCACGAGTTTATCAAAGGGGTGACGAACAGCAAACTGAAAAACATGCTCGAAAAGTCTTTTACGGGGAAGCGCCCGTACGGCCGGCTGGATGAAATTCTGTCGTTCTATCCGGATGAAATGGAGAGACTGACGGCCCTGAAGGAAGATATGACCGCCGACCGGATACGGCGCTGGCTGGAAGAGCATGACATTTTCCCTGCAGGCGAAACGTATTAAACCTGTCGAGTCAACTATTCAACCACTTAACGATAGACCACTTTGGACACGCACCGTGCAGGCCCGGCCCTAGAGGAACTCATGGCACCACATCAACCGGCTTCAAACAGACTCGTTCCAGCCCTGCTGTTGACGGCCGCCGTTTTGGCCGCCGGTTACGCCTTGCAGCACACGGTTTCCTGCTTTCTTCTCTCCTTTGTGCTCGCCTATCTCCTGGACCCCTTCCTGGTCTTTCTGGAGAGGCGCAAGATCCGCCGCATCTACGGCCTAATCATTCTCTACTCATTCCTCGCCGTCTTTGCGTTCTTTTTCCTGGCCTTCTTCGTCCCCTTTCTGAATCTCCGCTGGGAAGCGTTTATTCATGGGCTGCCGGTCTATCTGCAAAAGGGGAAAGATCTGGCCCTGTCGTGGAAACTGCGCACGGCGCCGGCCTATGTCAACGATGAATGGCGCTGGTTGTTCGAGACGATTACCGGTCAGATGGACAAGCTCTTGGGCAGGGTCGGCGCCGGGGTTTACGCGGCAGCCGCCAGCGTGGTCTTCAACCTGTTCAACCTTATTCTTGCTCCCATTCTGGTATTTTTCATGCTCTTCTACAAAAAGGATATAAAGGACGGTATCGCGGCCTGGCTTCCCGAAGGGCGCCGGGAAAGGATTGTGGAACTGGGGCGGGAGATAAACAAAAGCGTCGGCGGTTACATCCGGGGGCAGCTCATCGTTTCGGCCATAGTGGCGGTTCTCTCCACGGGCGCCCTTTTTTATCTGGACATCGACTATGCTGTCTTAAACGGCATTTTTGCCGGACTTGCTTCGATTCTCCCCTTCATAGGCGTCATCCTGGCCATGCTGCCGGCGCTCTTCTTCGCCTATGTCAAGTTCCAGAGCGGCATCGCATTGATCAAGGTCATCGCCGCCTTCTCGGTTATCTATTTCGTCGAAGGATACGTTATCAAACCACTCGTGTTTAAAGAGGCGATGGACTTAAACCCCCTCATTACCATCATCTTTGTCATGGCTTTTGGCGAACTGATGGGTTTTTGGGGCATTCTCCTCGCCATCCCCATAGCTGCCGCAGTCATGATATTCCTGGAGCATCTCCACCGCGGCGACTTTGCCGGGAAGGCCCGATAATGGAACCCGGACATTCCAGGGCGAGGATGTACCACTTTCTGATGGCGTTATTTGCCGTCGCAATATTTTCCAGCTACTTCCTGCGCCATACCTTCTCTGCCCTCCTCACCTCCCTGGCCCTGGCTTACCTTCTCAATCCCCCCCTCAAATACCTTGAAAAGAGAGGGTTCTCCCGGGCACTTTCCATCACCTTCCTCTACGGCATACTCGCCTTAGGCGCCATGATCGCGTCGTTTGTCCTGATCCCCTATGTGGGGCACCAGATGGACGCCCTCGTCTCGTCACTCCCCCACTACGTCCAGAGCATAAAGGGAGCCCTCGATGCCTGGAAACAGGAACTTCTCCCTTACTACAGCGCCGAAGACCTGGCATGGATCATGGCGAAGACCCAGGAATCCATGAACAAACTCGTCGCCGAGGTCTCCGGCAAGGGGTACGAACGGATAAAGGGGATGCTGTTCGCCCTCTTCGACCTGACACTCGCCCCGATCCTCGTCTTTTTCATGCTCTATTACAAAGAGGAATTCAAGGATATCCTCATGAAAATCTCCCCCGCCCCCCTCAGAGACGCCCTGAAGGAACTGGGATGGCGGATCAACAGGACCCTTGAGCGGTTCATCCTCGCGATGATCCTCGACTGCACCATCGTCGGGATTCTCTGCTCGGCAGCCCTTGCCCTCCTTGACATCGAATTCCCGATCCTGAACGGCATGTTTGCCGGCTTCGCGACGATAGTCCCCTTTGCGGGAGCGGTCTTCTCGGTTATCCCTCCCGCATTTATCGGTTACGCCAAGAGCGGCGATCTCCTGATAATTCCCAAGGTCTGCGCCGTATATTTTCTGATCAACATAGTCATCGAAGGAAACCTGATCAAACCGCTCGTCATGAGGGGAACTCTGAGGCTCAACCCCCTTGCGGTGATATTTTCGGTCATGGCCCTTGGGGAGTTCATGGGGTTCTGGGGGATCGTTCTGGCGGTTCCCTTTGCCGCGGTCGTGAAGCTCTGCGCCGACGAAATACGGGAGGCTCTGACCCAAAGGGAAGGGAATGAAGCAGACGAGCTTTAAAATAACCGGCATGTCGTGCGCAAACTGCGCCGCCCGCATCGAAAAGGGGGTCGGGGAAGCCGACGGGATAGAGAAGGCCTCGGTCAACTTTGCCACGGAAGAACTGTCGGTCAGGTACGACGAATCGCGCATCGATCATGCACGGATTGAGGCGCGGGTCAGGGAACTCGGCTACGGCATCCGTGCCCTGTCCTCCGCCGGCGAGCTCCGCTTCGGCGTACGAGGGCTCCATTGCGCCTCCTGCGTAACCACCCTGGAGAAGAAACTCCTCTCCTCCCCTGCCGTTTCCGTAGCGGTGGTCAACCTGGCCCAGGAGTCGGTCTATGTCAAGTATGACCCGGCCCGGATCGGCAAGGCCGACATCTTCACGTTGGTGAACGATGCCGGTTACCAGCCGATGGAAGAGGAAACCGAGGAGGACTCGGCGCGGCTCAAGACCCAGCGCACCTGGTTCATATTCAGCCTCGCCGCCTCCCTGCCGATCATGGCCACAATGACCCTGCACCATAACCCGGCGGTCGGGTGGATGAATCTCGTGCTGGCCACCGCAGTACAGTTTTCGGCCGGGCTCACCTTCTACTCCGGCTCGTATCACGCCCTCAAAAACAAGAGCGCCAACATGGACGTGCTGGTGGCCTTAGGCACCTCGGCCGCCTACTTCTATTCCCTCTTCGCCTTTTTCGGCCTCCTTGGCGGGCATGCCGAAGTCTTCTTCGAAACCTCGGCAATGCTCATCGCCTTCATCCGCCTCGGCAAGTATCTGGAGGCGCGGGCTCGGGGCAGGGCGGGAGAGGCGCTGAAAAAGCTCCTCCGGCTCCAGGCGGACAAGGCGCGGCTCCTCGTTGAGGGGAAAGAAAAAGAGGTCCCCGCCTCGCAGGTCAAGGTCGGGGACCTGGTGCTGGTCCGTCCCGGCGAGACCGTTCCCATGGACGGCGAGGTGGTAGCGGGGAGCTCAAGCGTCGATGAGTCCATGGTGACCGGTGAGTCGCTCCCGGTGGAAAAGGGGGTGGGGGACGACGTTACCGGCGCCACCATCAACAGGAGCGGCCTCCTCACGGTGCGGGCGAGCCGGATTGGAGAAGAATCCCTACTGGCCCAGATCGTCCGGATGGTGCAGGAGGCCCAGGCGGACAAGGCGCCGATCCAGCGCTTCGCCGACCGGGTTTCCGGCGTATTCGTGCCGGTGGTGGTCGCTCTTTCGGCCGCCACCTTCGCCCTCTGGTATTTCGGGATGCACCAGGAGTTTCTCTTCGCCTTCAAGCTCGCCATTGCCGTGGTGGTCATCGCCTGCCCCTGCGCCATGGGGCTTGCGACACCTACCGCCATCATGGTGGGAAGCGGGGTGGGGCTAAGCCGCGGCATCCTCATCAAGCGCGGTTCGGTGCTGGAAAACATCTCCCGGATCCAGGCGCTCCTCCTCGACAAGACCGGCACCCTGACGAAGGGGGAGCCGGTGCTGACCGACACGGTCGCCGCTCCGGGAGTCGATGAAGGACGGTTTCTCGAACTCCTGGCCTCCGCCGAATCCCACTCTTCACACCCTCTGGCCGAGGCTGCAGTCCACGGCGCCGTGGCAAAAGGGATCAGGCCCGGACCTGTCACCGATTACCGGGAAAAAGGGGGATTCGGCATATCCTGTACTTACAACGGTGCGCGGGTCCTGGCGGGGAACGCCCGACTCATGGAGGAGGCGGGGATATCCATCGCCTCCCTGGCAAAAGAAGCGTCGCGACTGGCCGGTGAGGGGAAATCACTCATCTACGTCGCCGCAGGAGAGCGGCTCATGGGCATAGCCGCCCTTGCCGACCTTCTCAAGGAGAACTCGGCGCGGGCCGTGGCAGAATTGAAGAAGGTAGGGATCTCCGTATTCATGATCACCGGCGACCACCGGGAGGTGGCGGCTGTAATCGCCGGACAGGCCGGGGTGGACGGCTTCGAGGCCGAAGTTCTTCCCGACCGGAAGCAGCAGGTAGTAAAGGATTACCAGCAAAGAGGGCTCTATGTCGGGATGGCGGGAGACGGAATCAACGATGCCCCGGCGCTGGCCCAGGCTGATGTCGGCATCGCCATCGGCAGCGGCGCCGATGTGGCCAAAGAGACCGGCGACGTGGTCCTGGTGCGCGACGACCTGATGGACGTGGTGCGTGCCATCAAACTGGGGAAGGCCACCCTGGCCAAGGTCAAACAGAACCTCTTCTGGGCCCTCTTCTACAACGTTCTCGGCATCCCCATCGCTGCCGGCGCCCTTTACTACCCGCTGGGCATCACCCTCAAGCCCGAATTCGCCGGGCTGGCCATGGCTTTTTCATCGGTGTCGGTGGTGGCCAATTCGCTCCTGCTGAAAAAGATCGGGAAAAAGTTGTAATATAAAGCACAACCGTAGGGGCACCCCTTGCGGGTGCCCTTACGGGGCAGACACAGAACCTGCCCCTACGGAAACAGCCTTAAAACTGCGAGAAAGCGCCATGCGTCTCTTCAACAAATCGTTACTCGTCGAAATGGCCCTGATCTGCCTCCTGGCTGCCGTTCTGGGATTTGCCTGGAACCATCAGCTTCTCTACAACGCCTGGACGGGAAAAGCGACAGCTACCTCTCCCACCCGGAACGCCCCGGTTGCCCAGGGCGGAGTTCCCCTCCCCGCCGGCCTCATGCAGGTAAAGGAGTTTTATGATAGAAAAGAGGCGGTTTTCGTTGATGCCAGGGACGGGACCGCCTTTGCCGCCAGCCATATTATAGGGGCACTATCGCTTCCCCTGGGGGAGACGGAGGTGAAACTTCCGCAATTCAAGGCCAAAGTCCCGCAGACAACCCTCCTGGTAGTGTACTGCAACGGCTACGACTGCCACGACAGCATGGACTTGGGAAAAAAACTGCTGCTGGCAGGTTACCGGACCGTCTTTGTCTTTGAAGGAGGGTATCCCGAATGGAAGGATGCAGGTTATCCGGTGGAGGGAGGGAAGCCGTGAGGTACGGCACGAAAGAGCTGATGACGACTGTCCTGCGACTTTTGCTGGGCGGGGTTTTCCTCTATGCGGGGATCACAAAGATTGCTGCGCCGACCGTATTCGCCGGAAGCTTGGCCGCGTACAAAATCCTCCCCTACTTCGGCAACTACCTTGTGGCGTCGATCCTGCCGTGGGTGGAGGCGCTCTGCGGCCTGTTGCTGATCGCAGGCTATCGGGTGAAGGCCGCGGTTTCCCTGATAATTGCGCTCAACATCGTCTTCATGGCGGCCCTGGCCTCCACTATTATCCGGGGGCTCGACATCGACTGCGGTTGCTTCAGGCAGGGGGGGGAAAAGACCTCGGCCTGGACGGCACTGCTACGGGATGTGGCGTTTCTGATCACGGCAGTCGTGGTGATGACGGGGACTAAAACGAAGGAAAAAAAATTCTTCTGACCAAGGGTTCTTACCCCCGGCAGCGGCTCTATTCTTGCAGTTTGCGCCGAAATAGTGTACGATTCGCGAGGTTTTAATTAATCACTCATGGAGTAGGAATTGCTTAAAGAGATAATTTTGCTGCCGCTCGCCTATCTGTTCGGATCGATACCTACCGGCCTGTTGCTGGCCAAGGCCTTCGGGGGGGTCGATATCAGGACGACCGGCAGCGGTAATATCGGTGCGACCAATGTCTACCGGACCCTGGGACGGAAGGTGGGAGTCATGACCCTCGGGGGTGACTGCTTGAAAGGGCTCGTGCCGGTCCTCGTGGCGAAAGGGCTCGGTTTTACCGTTCCCTGGATAGCGGCTATCGGCATCGCAGCCTTTATCGGCCATGTCTACACCGTTTTTCTCGGATTTAAAGGGGGGAAAGGGGTCGCCACCGCGATGGGGGTATTTCTCGGGACCTGTCCAATGTCGGTACTGGTTGCGCTGGCGGTCTTTGCGCTTGTCCTGTGGAAGTGGCGCTACGTATCCCTTGCCTCCATAACCGCTGCGGCGGCGATGCCGCTTATTGTTGCCGCTCTGGACGGAAAGCCGCTTATCATCGCCATGACCCTGGTGATAGCGGCGTTCGTCATCTATAAACACCGGGAGAATATCCAGCGGTTGCGCGCCGGCACGGAAAGCAAATTTAAGGCCTGACAAATTTTGCCGAAATACATTTTAACGGGTATCTGGTTAATCTTGGACTCTCTGAAACGTATGGCACAACAATTCCCATGAAATTCTCTTTCCGGAGCAAACATACGCGGCTGGTGATCTCGGTCGTTTTTATCCTCATACTTGTGCCGCTGGTCCGCTTGAGCAGGTTTCTGACGATAGCTCCGGGCCCCGGCAAAACCGTACAGCTCTTTGACTTCGAGCATGGTTATTCCCTGAAAAAGATCGCCGATGAACTGGAAAACAAGCGGATCATCTCCAGTGCCGGACTCTTCATGCTGTACGCCAGGCTCCACGGCGACGACGGGAAACTGAAGGCGGGAACATACCGGTTCCACGACGGCTTGAAACCGGGAGAGGTACTGCGCAGGATGGTGGCAGGCGAGATCTATGCCCAGAGGTTTGCGGTCCCGGAGGGATATTCCGTCTTTCAGATCGGAGACCTGCTGGAGGGGCGAGGACTGTTCAAAAAAGCGGCCTTCCTGAAGCAGTGCACAAACCCCACCCTCCTGAAAGAGCTGGCGATCACCGCAAAAAGCGTGGAAGGATACCTCTACCCGTGCACCTATGACATAACCCCGAAAATGAGTGAGGCGGACTTCATCCGGCAGACGGTTGAGCAGTTTGAAAAAGTCTGTGAACAGAAATTTGCCCCCCGGCTGAAGGCCGCCGGCATGTCCCGGCATGTAGTCATCACTCTCGCCTCCATGATAGAAAAGGAGGCAAGAGAACCTTCGGAACGGCCGCTGATTGCCTCGGTATTCCACAACCGACTGAAAAAGGGGATGCGGCTCCAGAGCGACCCGACTGCCGTTTACGGCGTCAGGGCGTTTGCGGGTACCGTTTCAAAGCAGGATATCTTGCGCCATACCCCCTATAATACTTACCTGATCAGCGGTCTTCCCCCCGGTCCCATCGGCAACCCTGGAAGCCAGGCAATCGAGGCGGTCCTCAACCCGGCCAAGACCGACTACCTCTATTTTGTGGCGAAAAGGGACGGCACCCATTATTTTTCCGCCACCCTGGAACAGCACAATAAAGCGGTTCAGACATATCTCAGGTCGTCCGCGACCTCAGGTATCAAAACCTCCGAAACCCTCGCGGGGTATCATGATGATCGTCCGGCTCTTACTGGCAGAAGATAACGAACCGCTTTCGCAGATGCTGCAAAAGTTTCTTGCCGCCAAGGGATTCGACGTTCTGGCGGCAAAAACCGGCACCGATGCGATGCAGATTCTTGCCTCCACGGATATAGACCTGCTCCTTCTCGACCTCAGGCTTCCCGGGATGAGCGGGATTGAAATTCTGCAAAAACTCCGCCAATCCCCCAAATGGGCAGCTCTTCCGGTAATCATCATGACCGGCGTCTACAAAGGCGATAAGTTCGCCTCAGCGGTCCGCAGGCTGGGGGTAAAACACTATCTGGAAAAACCCTTCACCCAGCAGGCCTTACTCCAGGCCGTCCAGTCGATCCTTGAAGAAGTGGCGGCCCGAAAAGGGCCGCCGCCTCTTCTGCAGCAGATTACAGATATATACAACAACAGAAAAAGCGGACTCCTCCATTTGGCTAAAGGCCCCCCCGTCTCCTTCTTCAAAGGAGAGCCCTTTTCATTCCATTCGCGGGGAAGGGAGGAATTCCCCTCGTTTCTCGTTGCCAGAAGCAAGATCAGGGCAGTCGATAAGAACCTCATCGTCGAATACGGCGAAGATCGCCTGTTCATCACCCAGGCCGGTCTGCTCGGCTACCATGAACTCATGGAGGAATCCCGCCTGTTTCTTGCCAAGCTCCTCATGGACGCGCTGGCGCTCAATGCCGGAGGTGAATTTATCGAGGGGGCCGATGATGCGGAAGTTCCGCTGATTCCGCTTTCGCTGCCGTCCCTGCTCTATGAGGCGGCCGGCATCAATGCCACCGAATCACGCACTCATGAATTCATTGCACGGTACGGCGCCCATTACCCTGCCCGCACCGGTCTGTTTTTCCGGCGCGCCAACCTGACGGCCATGCGCACCGAGGATATCGAGCTTATGGGGCGGATAAACGGGGAGAGGTCCGTAAACGAGATCATCGCCCCCTGCGCCTCGGAAAAGGGGGCCGCCGCATTCGTCCATTTCCTCTTCTCCCTGGACATGATCGCCCTGCATGGCGAGCCGGCGGCTGAGGCCGTGCCGGACTTCCCGCAGAAATGCCTCTTTAACCGCCCCCTGGAGGAACCGGCAGTCGGAGAAGACATGTCGCCGGGCTTTGAGGATCTGGTGGCAGATGTTTCCTTAAACGTTGAGATGGCGGTCGGTGACAAGAGTTTGGGAGCCCCGCTGTCAAATGACGAGATAGATTTTGAGCAAACCGTCCAGCGCGACTTTGCCTTTGTGAAGGATAAAAACTATTATGAACTCTTCGGCCTCACTCAGGGTGCGTTCAATTTTAATGCATTGAAAGAGGCATATTTCACCAAAAGCCGGCAGTACTCTCCGGAGAAATTCATGGAGCTTTCCGGATCCGCCCAGGAAACGGCCCAAGAGGTCCTCTCCGTTTATGCCCACGCCTACAACACCCTCTCAAACGTGGTGGCCAAAGAGCGCTACGATGAAATGCTCCACTCCGACACGGTCGGGCTTGACGGCAAACAGGACGAAAAGCTCCAAACGAAGATCCAGTTCCAGTCGGGAAACGTTTTTCTCGAAATGGGGGAGTTCGAGAATGCGGAGAAGGCCTTTCAGGACGCCTATACGCTGGAGCCGGAAAATGCATTGCATTGCGCATACCTTGCGTGGGCAATCTGCAAGAACCCGGCGCACAGGGATTCCAAGGCTGCCCAGGATAAGGCGAGAACCCTGCTGGGCAAATCGCTCATGATCGAGAAAACAGCCGAGGCCTTCGCTTTCAGGGGGTGGATGCTCCTCGACGAGGGGCGCGATGCCTTGGCGGAAGGGGAGTTCCAGAAGGCATTGCGGATCAACCCGAAAGAGATGAGCGCTCGCAAGGGTCTCGATCAGATACAGGAGAAAAGGGAGTCGAACAGGAAGGGGCTTTTCAGGAAGATATTCGGGTGAAGGGGGGGGCAATGTCTGAATTTATTGATGTGCCGAAAGATATGGAAGTCCAGGACCTGATCGTCGAGAAACTTTTACAGCGCACGGGAGCAGAGATAGAAGTCAGGATCGTAAAGCGGCCGCGTCAGTATGAGGCAGCGCTTTTTATGAATAAGAAGTATTTGCCCGGCCCTCCGCTTCCCCGCCCCATCGAAACGCCTTCCGGAGAAACTACCCACTGGATGGGAGTACGCCCGAAAATCGGCTTGACAGCGGAAGAAGTGGACAAAATACTTTACGAAGTGAACGGCATAAACGCCCTGTATCGTATCACCATGAAGGACACCTGGGGACAGGAACCGGATTATTAACACAACTCCTTCCGTCGCAGATATTCCCCAACGGAAAAGGCCTGCAAATGCAGGCCTCTCTCCCCCTTTTCTTTGACGTTCAACTAATCGCCCATGTAGCCGGCTTCCGGCATCTGAACCGGGTCGCAGACGTTCACAGGTTCATGGGCCTTCGCACCGCACCGGCCACAGACGACACTCGGCTTTTCAGCCAGACTATGGGCTCTGGAAACATCGTCAAGTGCACACATCTTGTCGTTCAAACTACCGCCTCTCATAACTCAACCCTCCCTTCGGGAAAACTCTCTCTATCGTTCCTATTTGAATAGTATCACCGGTAAATATGAATGTCAATTTCAATTATTGCGCCCCTCCCTCAGTAACAAAGGGGGTCGGATAACCGATCCCCCTTTTCGTTCGTGCCGGTGTTTATTCTGTTGACGTTGCAATCCACTCCCCCCGACGTTCCCTTTCTGCCGTCAGCTGAGGTTGTCCGTATCGCCGCTGACGTGAGGAAAAATCTCGTGGTGTACCTCGTGATCGAGGTTGCGGATCGTCCCGCACAACGTACAAAGGTACTTCTCGCCGCTGGTCGCGTAGTCGCCATGCTGGCACTCGCCGCTCCAGACCTTGGTATCGCAGCGATCTTCCGGCGATTCCGTCGTGATCGTTTTTCCCGCATAGGTTGTCATGACCAAACCCCCCTTTCTTGCTTTTATTATAGCACAAAAAGCGATACGACAGCGGCGGACAAAAATTCCGCAGGGCCTTACGTCCCTCGTTTTTCTCTGGATGAGTCCGCACTTTTCCGAACCCCAAATCCCTTCAAATCCCCTCATTCCGATTCGACTGGTGGGCGACCGCATCGGCCACATTCACGCGCTTTCCCCTCTCCCGCCTTCCCCCGCATCTTCCGCGCCTTGAGACCGCAGAGCGGGCAGCGCTTCTCCGACACGGCCTGCCCGCACACCTCGCACCAGTAACCAGGCAGCTCCCTCTCCCCGCAGACCGGGCAGGCCTTCCCCGACTTCCCTTCACAGCAGATGCACTTCCCGTCAGCCTCGGTCATGTACCCTCCATCCCCTCACAGAAACTACCGTACTCTCCCGCCATGGGTCGTGGCTCGCCCCGTCAATAGCCGTAATCGCCAGTGCTCGCGAGCCTCCATGCCTGAAGCGTGAGCTAACGACAACGGAGCAGTTTCTTCCCCCCCTGAAAGAGAACCTCTACCTTACTCGGGCCGACCACGCGCGTCACCACGCCGAGCCCGAAAACGGGGTGCTCCACCAGATCATGTGCCCGGTAAACCCCATTCATGTCATATGCAATGGCCCGCTCTTTCTCCATAGTCGGGCGGAGAGACTCCCACTCTTCCCGGTCAGCGGCCCCCGGCTCCTTTTTGGACTTGCGGGGAGCAAGCTCCGTTTTCCGAATGGAGGTGCCGGCAACCGGCGCCTTGGTTTCCCCTGTACCATGGTAATTGTGCACCCCTCTGCAGGTGTTGCACTCGACCCGTACCACCCGCTCCCCTACCATGGCCACAATGGTATGATTCAATACTTTACGGCAGCGTGTGCAACGTGCCTCGATAGTATCTCCTGCCGACAACTTCCTGATGATCATACGTATACTCCCTCAATAGAACTGCTTCCCATTACCATCCCTTCCCACCAGCTTCTCAGCCATCCCCCACAAGTTGACCTGAGCGAGCCTTACGCCCCTCTGACTGCCCCAGCCGCAGGAAACTTTCGTTCTCTCTCCGGGGACCCGGCGTCAGAGTGAACGACGTTTGTAACGCTTTTATGACTAAAGTGTCAACAGTTATTACCACGATAAGTTACGGACTCATAGTGACACGTCCGGCAACGCGGCAAAATTGGTGACACTTTCGACAGAAACCGGTAAAATCACGCCCAAGAGGTGCTCCATGGTCCAGAAACATATATTCGTCGTTCTCTTCCTTCTGCTCTCGATACAGCAGACATGCGCCGCTCCCGTAGCGCAGAGTGCATCGCAGAGGGACAACAAATCCACAGCTGAACTGGAACAGGGAATCTTTGAAGGAATCAACCGCGTGCGGCAGACAAACGGACTAAATCCATTAAAGCAAAGCGCCGATTTACAGAAACTGGCCCGTGCCCAGAGCCGTGATATGGCCGAAAACGGGTACATGGGCCATGTGGACAGCCGTGGGCGGGACCTGAAAGCGCGGTTGAAAGATGCGAAAATCACCGGATGGCGGGAAATCGGGGAAAACGTTGCCAGGGCCTTCGGCTACGAGAGAATTGACGAGGAAATGGTCAAGGGATGGCTTAGGAGTAAAACCCACCGCGCCAACATCATGAGCAGGGAGTTCGACTCGACCGGCGTGGGGGTAGTCAAAGGGAGCGACGGCTATTTCTACGCAGCCCAGATATTCATTTGGCGAGATCGCGCGGTTACTGTTTTGGGAAATACCGCACGCCGGGGAGGGTTCGGAAATGCTGGCCCTTGACCAGATATCGGCAAGGAAGAGCCCGAGGCCTTGTGCCGCCAATGGCACACAAGTGCCACCGCTGGCACATTTTCACGCCCCCGCAATCGCCGTTAAAAACGGGAAGCCTTATATCAGCGGCATTACAGGCATGACAAACAGCTCCGTATACAGGAACGCCACTTGCACCGATTGGAATGGCACAGAAAAAATCGCCAAAGAGGGGGTTCCCATGCATATTCAGGCAAATCAGTCGGTGCGGATGTTTCTAAAGTGTGTGCACATTTTTTCCGTGTGCGTGTGGATAGGCGGAGGGCTGGCAGTTCTCGTCCTGCTTTACAACGACAAGCAGACCAGCAACGGCGATGAATTGTTTGCATACAACCACGCCATAAAATCCATCGACGATTACCTCATCAAGCCGGCGGCAATCGGGACGTTCACAAGCGGCGCGCTGATCTGCCTGCTCACCAACTGGGGGCTGACCAAGCATCGCTGGATCATCGTCAAGTGGGCGGTGACCCTTGCCGCCATAGCCTTCGGTGCACTGTTCCTCGGTCCCTGGCTCAAAGAACTCTCCACCATAACCGGCATGGACCGTCTGGCGGTTTTTGATGACAACGGCTATTTCCGCGCCTATCACCTGGGAGTCGTGTTCGGGTTCGTACAGACAGCGGTACTTCTCTTCCTCGTCCTCATCTCCATATTCAAACCGGCTTTTGTGACCGGCAAGAACGGCATGGCGGGCACCAAACCGTAGGATCGATATTCCCGTAAAAAGCCGACGCTCGCGCGGTTACTGTTTGGGGAAATACTGCACGCCGGGGAGGGTTCGGAAATGTTCATCCTGGGTCCACAGGATCGCATCATGAAGTCGTGTCGTCGCAAGGATGATGCTGTCGGCCATGGGAAGCGTCAGCTCCAGGCTGATGCGTGCAGCGATCATTGCCAGGGACGGCGACAGCTCCACCAGCCTTCCCTGCTGCATAAGGGCTGCCGCCTGCAAGGCGGCATCTTCTCCATGCTGGCGGCAGACCACCTTGAACACTTCATAGACGGTAATAGTCGGGACAATGAGTGAAGCCCGGTCAGCGAGGGGAGGGGCGAATTCCCCTGCATTCGGTCCGTCCGCGAAAAATTCCAGCCAGGCGGAAGAATCCACTACATTCATACGCGGTCCGGTTCCCGCTCGACGGTAGTATCAATCCCCTTCAAAAACCCGCGCATATCGGCGATCTCCCTCTCCGGGATAAGCTCTATCCGGTTGCCGTAGGCTACCACCTGCATCCGCTGGCCGGCCACCAGGTGCAGCTTTTCCCGTACCTCACGGGGAATGACAACCTGAAATTTCGGGGAAATTTTCACTGCTTCCATACCACACCCCTGATCGATCTTGATTTCGTAAAACGATACACTTGTCGATGTGTGTTGTCAAGCAGGAGATAAGCAGATGAAAAGCGAAAAGAAATCAGGAAGGCTCTTGGCAGTTTCAGCCAAGCAAGCGGAGCAATAGAAAAATAGAATGCCCCTCCGTCCCTTGGAGTGCCGGCAATAGAAAAATAGACAAGAACGTCCCGC